>NZ_JBIBIC010000007.1:0-371002 GCF_042957385.1 Streptomyces sp. NPDC008079 | reverse complement strand
TGCGCGGGCCCCCCCCGGTCGGGGGGCCCAAGCGGCCCCGGCGGCGCCCGGGCCCGTGGGGGGGGGGGCGGGGCTGGGGGCGGGGGGGGGGGGCCCCCGCCACCGGGGGGCCCCCGCCTCCCGCCCCCGCGGCGGAGTCAGCCATCGGGGGCATCTCGCCTCAGTTCCCGTACGCCTTGGCGGCGTCCGCTTCGAGCTTGGCCTGCACGCCCGCGACATCGGACGGCTTGGAGAGGAAGTCCTGGAGGTCCTTCCACTCGCCCTGGCCCTTGGTCCCGCCGAAGGCGGCCGGAGCCTGGTCCGACATGTCGAAGCGGAAGTCGTCGCCCGCCGCGATCAGCGCCTGCGCGATGGACCGCTGCACGTCGTCCGGGTACGCCGCGAAGTCCAGCGACTTGTTCGGCGACAGGTAACCGCCGCCCTGCGCCCAGATCTTGGCCGCCTCCGGCGTCGCGATGTACGTCAGCAGCGCCTGCGCGGCCGGGCTGTCCTTCAGCGCCACGCCCACGTCACCGCCGCTGACCACCGGCGCCTTGCCGCTGCCCACCGCGGGGAACGGGAAGACCTTCGCGTCCGTGCCCACCTTCGCCTTGGTGTTGGCGGCGATGAACGCGGAGACGAAGTCGCCCTCGTAGACCATCGCGCCGGCCGGCGGGTTGCCGGTGAAGACCTGCGTCACCGACTTCGGGAAGTCGGCGGCGAGCGCGCCGCTGTTGCCGCCCGCGAGCAGGTCCTTCTTGCCGAAGAGCTGCCCGAGCGTGGTGAGCGCGTCCTTCACCGACGGGTCGGTCCACTTGATGGTGTGCGCGGCGAGCTGGTCGTACTTCTCGGGTCCGGCCTGCGAGAGGTAGATGTTCTCGAACCAGTCGGTGAGCGTCCAGCCGTCAGCGCCGCCCACCGAGACCGGCGCGGTGCCCGACTCGAAGACGGTCTCCGCGGTCTTCAGGAAGTCGTCCCAGGTCTTGGGCACAGAGGCGCCCGCGGTCTCGAAAGCCGCGCTGTTGTACCAGATCAGCGACTTGTTGGAGACCTTCGCGTAGATGCCGTACTGCTTGTCCTTCCACGCCCCGAGCTTCTGCCATCCGGGCGAGAAGTTCTTCTGGAGTTGCGCGGTCGCCTCGGGGCCCAGCGGCTTCAGCCAGCCCTTGTCGGCGAATTGGTGCAGCACGCCGTTCTGCGCGAGGAAGGCGACATCCGGCGGGGCGCCGCCCTCGATCTTCGTGCCGAGGAAGGTGGACTGGCTGTCGCCGGTCGGGACGAACGTCGATTTCGCTCCGGTGAGCTTGTCGAACTCGTCCAGCACCTTCTGGAAGTTCTTCTGCTCCGGCCCCGTCCACACGGCGGCCACTTCGAGCTTCTGCCCGTGCAGATCGGGCAGCTTGACCCCCGAGGCGGAACTCGTGGCGGACGCGCTCGGCGATTTCCCGCCGTCGTCCTTCTTGTCGCTGTCACCGCCGCACGCGGCGGCGGTCAACGCCAGCGCGGTCGCCGTCACTGTGGCGAGCGCTATGCGCGTAGTGCGGTTGTTTCGGCTGGTGCGCGGATTCTTCAGCGTACGCATCTGGCCATCCCCTCAGTCCCGTGGCGTCTGTCCTATGCCTTCGCGAACCCCAGCCGCAAGGGAGTACGGGGCTCCGTGACAGCTATCGTGACCATGACGTGATCTTGAGCCAAACGCTTTAACAGGGACGGCTGTTGGAATATCGCCGCTTGTCCGTCACGCGCCTCCCGAATGCCGGGGCACGGGTGTGCCGCATGACGGGGCGTTGGCCAACGCCCCGTCAAATCGGCCTATCCGCATGAGAATCGACGGACGGCGTGCGCGATGACCGTCGGAACATCGCAGATCAGCCGTCTGACGCGGGCCAGTTGACCGCCGTCGGCCACCTGACCGGTTCAGACCAATGACGGTTTCCGCCCGCCGGACGGAATCGGATCGCCGTGCGGGTACGAATTGGCGGACGGGGCAGGATCAGGGCATCCGCGTGAAATCCGCGCGCGGACGCTTCGGACGCTTCCGACGCGTCGGTACGGGCGGATTCGGCGGGATGCCCGTCCGACGGGCCGTCCGACGGGCGCGCGGTGTCAGATCAGCGGGCCGGGGGCGGAACCCGGCGCGCTCGCGGACGCGGCGCCTTCCGCGGCGCGTGCGCCCGCCTCCTCGGGCGCCGACTCCGCCGCCCGCTGCAAGGCACTGGCCAGCAGGGCGAGATCGGTCGGGCCGTTGCCCAGCTCGCGGACCTGGCGGCGGGCCGGAGGATCGCCCATCCGCTCCCACTCCAGCGCCACGACGGTCGGCCGGAGCGTCGCCGTACGCGGGATACGGCCGCTGACCCGGCCCGCCTGGAACGCCGTCACCGCGCCGCCGGGCCGCCGCAGATAGCCGCGCCCCGGCACCGTGTCGTCGAGCCCCGCCGGGTCCTCGACATGCACCAGCAGCGCCGCGGACTCCGCGTCCGGCATGCGCAGCGCGATCCGCAGCCGGGACCGCTCGTCGGCCTCGGTGGCCGCCGTACGCTCCGGACGGCCGGTCGACGCGATGAGGTGCACACCGAGCCGCGCGCCCTCCCTGGCGACCGCCTCCAACGCCCGGACGACACTGCCCGCCGCCGGTCTGCCGGTGCTGCCGAGACCGGGCGCGACCAGCTCGTCGAAGTCGTCCACGACCACCACGAGCCGGGGCAGCACGGGCTGGGTCCGCGCCGTCACCGCGCCCTGACCGGTGGGCTTGCGCGCCCCCGTCTCACCGGCGCGCGCCTCGTTCCGCCCGTCGGACCGGCCGCCTTGGTGCGGCCCGCCCTGGTGCGGCACGGTCGCGGCGACCAGCCGGTCCCCGTGCCAGGCCGCGAAGTCCTGCCCGTCGAGCAGCTCCGCGCGCCGCTTCAGCTCCGCGCCGAGCGCCTGCGCGAACTCCCGCATCCGCAACGGGTCCGAGGCCACCAGATGCGTACTCACATGCGGCAGGTCGGCGCAGGCGCGCAGGCCCTCGCCGCGATCCTGCCCCGCCCCGTCCACCAGCACCAGGGACAGCCGCTCGGGGCGGTCGCCCGCCGCGAGCGCCGCCGCGACCGACCGCAGCAGCTCCGTCTTGCCCGAGCCCGGCGCGCCGCCGACCATCGCGTGCGGCCCCTCGGTCACCAGGTCCACCGCGACCCGGCCGCCCGCGCCGACGCCCAGGACGGCCGTCGCCGCCCCGACCGCCGCGGGGGCCGCCGCCCACCGGTCGGCGATCTTCGCGGGCGTGGCCAGCGCCAGGTCCAGCTCGTCGAGCAGCCGTACGGTGCCGGGCAGCGCGTGCCGCGAACGGGCGCCGGACACCTCGCCGTCGGCCTCGCGCAGCGGCGCCAGGGCGCGCGCGAAATGCTCGGCCCACGCGGCCGACACGGCGTCCAGCACGATCTCGTCGGCGGCCGGTTCCGGCGGCGCGCTCGCGGCGGCCGGGCCCGCGGGCTCGATCCGCAGCGTCGTCGCCACGTCGCCCGACAGCCGGGCCACCACCCCGGTGTCCACGGCGGGCCGCTCCCCGCTCTCGGCCAGGCACAGCACATGCACCCCGACCGAGGGTCCGGCGACGGCGATCCGCGCCACGGTCTGCCGCAGCGTCGTGGACCCCGGATCGCCGTCCACCACCAGGAGCGTGAAGGGCCCTTCGTACGAGGCCGCCGCCGCCGAAGCCGCCTCGGGGGTCGCGGCGGCCCAGCCCGCGCCCAGCGGACCCGCCTCCAGACGACGCGCCAACTCGCCGGTGCGCGCGTCCGCCTGGTCCCGGTCGAAGGCCAGCAGCAGCCGGCAGTCCTGGCCGTGCGCGGGGCGCAGATGCGGCAGCCAGTTCAGCCAGGACCACTCCTCGGCGCGCTGGTCGGCGGTGCGGGCGCGGTCGGCGCTCAGCATCACCAGCTCAAGAGCGGCGGGGGAGTGCAGCGCGCACAGCTGTGCCAGGACGGCGCGCGCCAGACCCGCCAGCCGCGGCCGGGGCCCGGTCAGGGTCAGCGCGGCCGTCCGCGGCGCCAGCAGGTCCACGGTGAACGGCACGGCCGTCAGCAGCCGCGTCCCGTCCTCGGACGGCAGATCCGCCGTCCCCAGCCGTACGGTCAGCGCGTCCGGATGGCCGGGACCGCGCTCCCACAGCCGCCGCCCCGGGCCCAGCGCCGTCAGCAGGACGGCCGCGGGATCGGGCCACCGCTCCCGCAGCGACTCGGCCTCCCCGCCGTCCCCGTCGTCCGCGACGCCCTTCGCCGCGCCGAGCCGCCGCCGCGCCCAGGCCCCTATCGACCCGACGACGCCGCCACCACCGGGGCGCCGCGCGCTGTCGAATCCGGGCGCCCGGCGCTCACCGGTGGCCCGGCGGCCACTGCCCAGGGGGGCGTCGTCCTCGTCGCCGTCGTCGCCGTACACGTCGGCGGGGGCGCCCGGCGCGTCGTACGGGGCGCCGGGCGTACGGCCGTAGGCGTCGGCCTCGGGCGCCGCCGGGGGACGGCTGTGCGCCGTGCCGGACGTACCCGCGCCGGGGAGGCCGTCCGGCCGCGCACCGCCGAAGGCACCGGGGCCGGTGGCGGCACCCGCGCCTGCGTCGACGGCCGCGCCCAGGGCCAGGCCCGCGCCGTGCGTGACGGTGGACGAGGGGTCGGCGACCGGGAGCGGCGCGGAGGGCTCGCGCAGCGAGACGCGCAGGTGCCCGTCGGCGTCGGGCTCGGCGGCGAGGGCGGAGGGCCCGGTGGGGCTTCCCGACTCCAGACGGAGCGTCGACTCGCCGATCCGGAGCAGGGCGCCCGGGGGCAGCGCGAGGGGGCGGGGGCCGACGGGCCGCCCGGCGAGGGTCGTGCCGTTGGTCGAGTCGAGGTCGGCGACGGTGATGAGCCCGTCCGCGCCGAAGGCGACCTCGCAGTGCAGACGCGAGACGTCCGGGTCGTCGAGCGGCACGTCGGCGTCGGCCGAGCGGCCGATCCTGGCCTGGCCGCCCTGGAGCAGGTGCACACCGCCCGCGTCGGGGCCGCCGACCACATGCAGCCTGGCCGTCTCGGCGGGCGGCTGCCCGTACTGCCCGAACCGGCCGTACTGACCGTGGTCCGCGACATGGCCGCCGCGCTGCTCCGCGGGCGCGTGCAGCGAGAGCAGGGCGCCGTCCACCAGGGGCGGCACGCCCAGCGGCGTGGTCGGCGCGAGCCGCAGCGTCCCGGCGAAGAGCGCGACGGACGCCCCGGCGGACCTGCCCGGCTGCCCGGACCCGGCCGCGGAGGCGAGGGCACCGGCCACCGCGCCCAGCGTGGTCCCCGCGGGCGCGGTGATGAGCACGTCGCAGGCGCGCACGGCCCGACCGCTGCGCGGCCCGAGGACGGTCAGCCGGATCTGCATCTCGTCCGCGCTCCCCTTCTGCCCTGACCCGCGGCGGGAAGTCCCCTCCCCGGCCGCGCGCGGGCGCGTCGACACGTACAAGCACGAGCGGTGGAGCCCCCGTTGCCCCAACCGGACCGTACGGGTGCATCCTCCCACCCGCCACTGACACCCCGTCCCCGGTCCCGCCCCGAGTGATCTTGAAAGTACGGCAGATGATCATCCCGCGACGGAAACCGTCCGGAAAGAGCGCCGCATCCGACCGGAAAGCCGCCGCTCGCGGCCGATCGCCGCCACAAACCGGGCGCGGGCCCTCCGCGCGCGATTCACCGCGCGCCACGGCACATGCCCGTGACACCACGTGACGCAACCAACAGCCCGGTCCTCGCGTCCTAGGTCGGACAACTGTTCTCGGACGTTCTCGGGCGTTCCCGGACCATCCGCGGGCCCTCGCCGGGCCGTCGTCCGGCCGACGGCGGGCTGGCGGCGGGTCGTGGGCGCGACACCGGGCACGGCACGGAACGCCGGACGGAACGCGGCACGGGCCGATTCCCGTGGCGCGGCCAGGACGCGGGTCCGCCCGGCGGCACTACGCTTGGCCGGAATCAGGGCGAGCCCGCCATGAGTACGGCCATGAGCACCGCCGCGCACGTGCCGGCGGCGCGCATGGTCAGGGCGGACACACTACGGAGCAGGGAGCGCATGACGTGCGGCCGGTAGGCAGCAAGTACCTCCTGGAGGAACCGCTGGGACGCGGCGCCACGGGCACCGTCTGGCGTGGCCAGGTGCGCGGCGAGCAGGGCAGCGCCGTCGCCGTCAAGGTGCTCAAGGAAGAGCTGGCCGGCGACCCGGACGTGGTGATGCGCTTCCTGCGCGAGCGTTCCGTGCTGGTCCGGCTGCGCCACCCGCACATCGTCCGGGTCCGCGACCTGGTCGTCGAGGGCGATCTGCTCGCCCTGGTGATGGACCTGATCGACGGTCCCGACCTGCACCGCTACCTGCGGGAGAACGGGCCGTTCAGCCCGGTCGGCGCCGCACTGCTCACCGCGGCCGTCGCCGACGCGCTCGCCGCCAGCCACGCCGACGGCGTCGTGCACCGCGACCTCAAGCCCGCCAATGTGCTGCTCGCCACGGTCACCGGCGAGGACGGCAACCCGCAGATGCACCCGATGCTGACCGACTTCGGCATCGCGCGGCTCGCGGACTCGCCGGGCCTCACCCGTACCCACGAATTCGTCGGCACCCCCGCCTACATCGCGCCGGAGTCCGCGCAGGGCCGCCCGCAGACCTCGGCCGTGGACGTCTACGGCGCGGGCATCCTGCTGTACGAGCTGGTCACCGGGCGTCCGCCGTTCCGCGGCGACAGCGCCATCGAAGTGCTCCAGGCGCACCTCAACCAGGAGCCGCGCCGCCCCACGACCGTGCCGGAACCGCTGTGGACGGTGATAGAGCGCTGCCTGCGCAAGGAGCCGGGGCAGCGGCCCAGCGCCGAGAACCTGGCCCGCGCGCTGCGCGTGGTCGCCGCGGGCATCGGCGTGCACTCCTCGCCCGCCGCGGCCGAGGCGGCCTTCGCCGTCGGCGGCCTCCTGGCGCCCGACGCGACGCCGACGCTGGTCCCCGGCACCGGCCAGGGCTCCGCCTCCGCCTCCGGAGACGCGGAGCCGACCCAGGTGCTGCCCTCCCGCCAGGGCGCGACGCCTTCCACCTACGACCCGAACGCCTCCACCACCGAACTGCCCGGCGACCCCGGCCCCGGCGGTGCCGCCGCCGAGGGCACCCGCGTCCTGCCGCCCATCCCGGACGAGGGCCCCGGCACCCCCCAGGGCCCGCACCCGTGGGAATCCCAGCTCAGCGCCCTGCGGCACCGCAACGAGCAGACCGAGCTGCGCTACCTTTCCCCCGAACAGGACCCCCTGCGCCGCGAGCCGCGCCGCCGCCCCCAGCCCCAACAGCCCCCGCGCCAGCCGCACCAGGGGCAGGGGCAGGGGCAGGGCCAGGGCCAGGGTCGGGGGCAGCAGGGCGGACAGGGCTACGCGCAGCCGTACCAGCAGCCCCAGCAGCAGCGCCCTCAGCCCCCGCAGCCGCGCTACCAACAGCCGCAGCCGCAACGCTACGAGCCCCAGCGCCCGCCCGCCCCCGCGCCCGAGCCCCGCCAACGCGAGCCCCGCCAGCGCAGCGCCAACCCCATGAAGATCCCGGGCCTCGGCTGCCTCAAGGGCTGCCTCACCGTCATCCTCGTGATCGTCGTCATCTTCGTCGTCGTCTGGTACACCACCCCCCTCCCCGACTGGGTCAACAGCACCCGCAACCTCTGGGACGCCTCCTCCGGCTGGGTCAGCACCGTCTACGACAAAATCTCCTCGATCACGGGCGACTCCAACGGCAACTAACGGGCTCCGCCCGCCGGTTGACGCCGGGGTGCGCCGCACGACGGCCCTGTAGGAGACGGCCCTGTGGGACAGGGCGGTCCGCCGCTGGGTGCGGCTGCGGGGGGAGGGCGTGCCGCGAGGTCAGCGCTACGGGGTGGGGTTCGCTGTTCGGTGCGGCTGCGGGGGAGGGTGCGCCGCCGGGGTGCGGTTGCGCAGGGGGGTTCGCCGCCGGGGTGCGTTTGCGCAGGGGCTGCGCCCTTACGGCACCGCTGCGCGGTGGGGTTCGCCGCTCGGGTGCGTTTACGCAGGTGGGTTCGCCGGTAGCCAGCGAGCCGAAGGCGGCGCCGGTGTCGAAAGGGAGAACGCGCACAGCGACCGAGGAACGAGGGAGCGAGCACGATCGACCGTCGACACCGGATCTAAGCCGCCGGAGGCGAGAGGGCGGCAAAAAAAGGGGATCGCGGTGAGCTGACACAAGAGGGCTCGCACGCACGGTTCGCCGTAGGTGGGTGCCGTCTCGCGTGAGGTCGCCGTGGGGTGCCTGCCCCCCGGGGTCAGTTGACCGTGGTGGGTGCCGACTCGTACCAGTTCACCGTCGTGCGAACCGCCTCGCGCATGCTCACCCTGGGGGTGCCGTCTCCCGTGGGGCCACCATGGTGGGTGCCGTCTCGCGCGGGCTCACCGTATGCGCGAACCCCCTCCCGTCGGCTCAGTGTTGGGGGTGAAGGTGGGTGGGTGCCGTCCTGTGTGGGCTCACTGTGGGTGCGAACCGTCTCGCGCAATCTCACCCTGGGGGTGTCGTCTCCGGTGGGGCCACCATGGTGGGTGTCGTCTCGTACTAGTTCACCGTGGTGCGAACCGCCTCGCGCGAGCTCGCCGTACGTGGGTGCCCTCTCGGCGGGGCCGTGCGCGGGTGCCGTCCTGCGCAAGCTCACCCTGCGCGGGTGCCCTCCCGCGTGAACTCACCGTCGTGCGAACCGCCTCGCGCATGCTCACCCTGGGGGTGCCGTCTCCCGTGGGGCCACCATGGTGGGTGCCGTCTCGCGCGGGCTCACCGTATGCGCGAACCCCCTCCCGTCGGCTCAGCGTTGCGGTGAGGGTAGGTGGGTGCCGTCCTGTGTGGGCTCACCGTCGTGCGAACCGCCTCTCGCATCCTCACCCTGCGGGGGAGCCGTCCTTTCTATGCGCACCCCGATCCCCTTTTTTTGCCGCCCTTCCGCCTCCGGGCGCTTAGACCCGGTGTCGACAGTCGATCGTGCTCGTTCCCTCGTTCCTCGGTCACTGTGCGCGTTCTCCTTTTCAACACCGGCGCGCCCTTCGGCTCCATGGCTACCGGCGAACCCACCTGCGCAGCCGTACCGCAGGGGCGCAGCCTCTCGCGCAACCGGACCCCAGCGGCGAACCCTCCTGCGCAGCCGCACCCAGGCGGCGAACCCCCACCCCGCACTCGCACCCCACCGGCGAACCCTCCTGCGTAGCAGCGACCTTGGGGCGCAGCCCCTCGCGCAACCGGCCCCCAGCGGCGAACCGCCCTGCGTGGCGGTGACCTGGCGGCGAACCCTCCTGCGCAGCCGCACCCAGGCGGCGAACCCTCACCCCGCACCCGCACCCGCGCCCCAGCGGCGACCCCCCTGCGCACACGCCCCCCGGCACTCACCCCCTGCGCACCCCCGCACCCACCCCCGAAGGCGGTGCCCTCTCGGCGAGGCACCCTTGCACCGGTGGGGTGCTTGGGGTGGGGATTTGTCGACTTCTGGAGGGTGATTTCTGTGGCGGAACGGCGCGTGAGGGGGCTCGCGTACCCCGAACGGCCCCTGATCCGCGTAGCTTTGTCGCCAACACGACGGACTGTCGGAGGAGTCGGAGCAAGCCTTGGCCAGGAAGATCGGCAGCCGGTACACCGCGCACCAGGTGCTCGGGCGGGGGTCCGCGGGCACGGTGTGGCTCGGCGAGGGCCCCGAGGGCCCGGTCGCCATCAAGCTGCTGCGCGAGGACCTCGCCTCCGACCAGGACCTCGTCGGCCGCTTCGTGCAGGAGCGCACGGCGCTGCTCTCCCTGGACCATCCGCACATCGTCGGCATCCGCGACCTCGTGGTGGACGGCACCGACCTCGCCCTGGTGATGGACCTGGTCCGCGGCACCGACCTGCGCTCGCGGCTGGAACGCGAGCGGCGCCTGGTGCCGGAGGCCGCCGTCGCGATCGCCGCGGACGTGGCCGACGGGCTGGCCGCCGCGCACGCGGCGGGCGTCGTCCACCGCGACGTGAAGCCGGAGAACGTGCTGCTGGACTCGGCCGTGGCCACGGGCCCCGGCGGCGCGCCGCCCGCGCTGCTCACCGACTTCGGCATCGCGCGGCTGGTCGACACCCCGCGCCGCACCCGTGCCACCCGGATCATCGGCACCCCCGACTACCTGGCCCCGGAGATCATCGAGGGCCTGCCGCCGCGCGCGTCGGTCGACATCTACGCGCTGGCCACCGTGCTGTACGAACTCCTCGCGGGATTCACGCCGTTCGGCGGCGGCCACCCCGGTGCGGTGCTGCGCCGGCACGTCACCGAGACCGTCGCGCCGCTGCCCGGTCTGACCGACGACCTGTGGCGGATTCTCGCGGCCTGCCTGGCCAAGGCGCCCGCCTCGCGGCTGACCGCGGGCGAGCTGGCCACCCGGCTGAGGGACCTGCTGCCGCACCTCGCGGGCCTGCCCGCGCTCGACGTCGCCGCCCCCGGCACCGACGACGGCGGACCGGGCGCGGACGACCAGGACGCGTACGACGACGGCTTCGCCGACCTGCCGCCCGGTGCCCCGGAACCGCCCCGCGGCCCCGGCGCCGACCGCCCGCGCGGCGCCGTACCGCTGGTCAGGGGCGCCGCGCCGGACTCCAGCCGGGACACCCACACCAGCATCAAGCTGCCCACGGCGGAGGAGCTGGCCGGTTACGGCGCCGCCTCCCGCAACGGCAAGGGCAGCAAGGCGGCCCGCGACAGCCAGCGCCGCGCCTCGGCACCGGGCCGCCCGGCCAGCCCCCGGCACCGCGCGGTCTCCGACGCCGTGCGCCAGCGCCGGATCAAGTTCGCCGCCGCGGCCGCCGCCGCGCTCGCCGTCGCGGGCATCGGCGGCTGGGGGATCGCCACCGCGGGCTCCGGCTCGGGCAACGACTCCGGCGGCACCTCGCGGGACGACGCCCCGCCCAGCCCGACGCCGACCGCCACCCGCGGCACCCCGACCGCGCCCACCGCGGGCGCCGCCTCCCCGCAGGGCCGCACCGGCGCGCCGGTCACGCTCCCGCAGTGGTCGTCGTACAAGGACGTACCGGCCGCGGGCGTCAAGCTGCTCGGCGGCCCGCGCGCCCTGACCATGGACGGCGCCACGTACGTCTTCGCCCGCGGCGCCGACAAGAACGTCTGGTACGTGATCCGGGACGGCTCCGGCTACGGCGCGTGGCACAAGCTCACCGGGATAAGCGTGGACGACGACCCGGCGGTGGCGTCCGCGCACGCCGGGCGGATCGACCTGTTCGGGCTCGGCACCGACGGGCTGCTCTACCGCCGCACGCTGACCGACGGCTACTGGAACGCCTGGTCGCAGGTGGACGAGCGGACCCGCTTCGACGCGGCGCCCGCCGCCGCGTCCTCGGAGCCCGGCCGGATCGACCTGGTCGGACGGGTCGGCGGCGACCTGGTGACCGCCTCGCTGGTCGGCGACCGCTGGAACGCCTGGGCGCTGGTGCCCACCGCGGGCCGGATCACCTCGGCCCCCGCGCTGATCTCCCGGTCCCGCGGCTCCCTGGACGCCTTCGTGGTCCGCAAGGCCGACGGCGCCGTGCTGCGGCTGCCGTACTCCGGCGGCGCCTGGCGGCCCAGCGAGGTCATCAAGGGCCTGGACACCTCCGCGCGTCCCGACGCGGTCGCCGCCTCGGGCCGGCTCTTCGCCTTCACGCCCGGCACCCAGGCCGCCGCCGCGCTCGACGGCGACGCCGCCTCGCTGGAGGGCGACTGGGCCACCGCGCCCTTCACCGCGCCCACCGACGCGGCCCTGGGCGCCGCCGCCTCCGCGCACACCCTGGAGCTGTACTCCAGGACGCCGTCGGGCACCCTCACCCGCACCACGGCCCACATCTGACGCGATCCGGCCCGCCCGGCACCGGATCGCGGGCCCTCCCGGCGGCCGGCGGGCTCCCGGCCGGGGCGGGTCCGCTCGACCAGCCGGTAGGCTGGAGCCGTGGCGATCGTCGATGTTTCCGAAGAGCTGAAGTCCCTGTCCTCGACCATGGGGTCGATCGAGGCCGTCCTCGACCTCGACCGGATGCGGGCCGACATCGCCGCGCTGGAGGAGCAGGCCGCGGTGCCGTCCCTGTGGGACGACCCGGAGAACGCGCAGAAGATCACCAGCCGGCTCTCCCACCTCCAGGCGGAGCTGCGCAAGGTCGAGGCGCTGCGCGGCCGGATCGACGACCTGTCCATCCTCTTCGAGCTGGCCGAGAGCGAGGACGACGCCGACGCGCAGACCGAGGCCGAGGCCGAGCTGGAGTCGGTGCGCAAGGCGCTGGACGAGATGGAGGTCCGCACCCTGCTGTCCGGCGAGTACGACGCCCGTGAGGCGCTGGTCAACATCCGCGCCGAGGCGGGCGGTGTCGACGCCGCCGACTTCGCGGAGCAGCTCCAGCGGATGTATCTGCGCTGGGCCGAGCGGCACGGCTACCCGACGGAGGTCTACGAGACCTCGTACGCGGAGGAGGCCGGCATCAAGTCGACCACCTTCACCGTCAAGGTCCCCTACGCCTACGGCACCCTCTCCGTCGAGCAGGGCACCCACCGCATGGTGCGGATCTCGCCCTTCGACAACCAGGGCCGCCGCCAGACGTCCTTCGCGGGCGTCGAGGTGCTGCCGGTCGTGGAGCAGTCCGACCACGTCGAGATCGACGAGTCCGAGCTGCGCGTGGACGTCTACCGCGCCTCGGGCCCCGGCGGCCAGGGCGTCAACACCACCGACTCCGCGGTCCGGATCACCCACATCCCGACCGGCATCGTCGTCTCCTGTCAGAACGAGCGCTCGCAGATCCAGAACAAGGCGAGCGCGATGAACGTCCTCCAGGCCAAGCTGCTGGAGCGGCGCCGCCAGGAGGAGCAGGCCCTGATGGACTCCCTCGGCAAGTCCGACGGCGGCAACTCCTGGGGCAACCAGATGCGTTCGTACGTCCTGCACCCGTACCAGATGGTCAAGGACCTGCGCACCGAGTACGAGGTCGGCAACCCGCAGGGCGTCCTGGACGGCGACATCGACGGCTTCATCGAGGCGGGCATCCGCTGGCGCAAGTCCCGCGAGAAGGCCACCGCGTAATCGGGAGCGGATCACCGCGTGATACGGCCCCGCGCCGTACGGCTGAGAGGGCGATACGGCCCCGCCGTACGGCCGTTGCCTTGATCCCATCTGTCTGCCGTGTCACAGACGTGTGCTGAAGTGCCGGGCAAGACGGGACAGTTGGGGCACTTTGCGCTTAATGACCTTGACGCTCCCGGTGAATGCCACAAAGGTGATGTCCGGCATGCGCGCGAAAGCGGCGTAATCGACCGTGCCCGCAGCGGCGCGTGCTTCAAGCCGACGTCTACCGGGGGTAGTTGAGACATGACCAAGCAGAGCACGAGGGTACGCGTCACGCGCGTGGCGGCCGTCGCGGTGATCGCGGCCGGTGCGTCCCTGACCGTGGCGGGGGCTGCTCAGGCGGCGGTGAGCAGCGACGCGCCGCCGTCGGCCACCGCGGTGGTGGACCCGCCCACGACGGACCCGACGGACGAACCGACCACGCCGCCGACCGACGAGCCGACGACGCCCCCCACCACGCCCCCGACGACGCCTCCCACGACGCCGCCGACCACGCCCCCCACCACCCCGCCGACGACGCCTCCCACGACGCCGCCGACCACTCCGCCCACCACGCCTCCGACGACCGCGCCCGGCTCCATCGCCGGTGTCAGCGGCGGCAGCGACGACGGCGGTCCGAGCGGTTCGCCGAGCCCCAGCGTCAGCCCGAGCGCGACGGGCAACAACAACACCTGCACCCTGACCGGTGACAGCGTCGACTGCGGGAACAACAACCCCGGCACCGACAACACCCAGCAGGTCCCGCAGAGCCAGACGACGCAGCAGCTCGCCGAGACCGGCTCCGACGGCACCACGTACATGCTCATCGGCGCCGCAGCCCTCGTGGCGGGCGGCGTCGGCTTCAAGCTGGCCCCGCGCCTGAAGGAGCGCCGCGACGCCTCCTGAGGCGCCGCGCGACCGCACCTGACGCGCACGACGAAGGGCCCGGAACGCGATGCGTTCCGGGCCCTCCGTGATGTCTCAGCTCGCCCACCCGTGAATGTGACGTACTTCTCACGTATTTCTCACGTGCCGCCCGCGGGACTGCTCTACGCGGTCGCGTGCTCCACCACGAGCACCACCGTCAGCAGGGCCACGAGCAGGGCTATCAAGGTCGCGGGGGAGATGTTGGACCAGGGATTCTCCCGCTCCAGGCGGGCGCGGTTCGCCCGGCAGACGGGGCAGCGGCCCTCGCTCACCGGACCCGCGCAGTTGGCGCACACCAGCCGGTCGCACGTCATGCGATCTCCTCCTCGTCCGGTGAACGCCCCGGGAGGCCGAAGTGTTCCATGTTCCACTGTGCCAGCTTCCGCCGGATTCGGCGCGGCCCCCGGTGGACCGGCGGCCCGTACGGCGGCTCCGGCGGGGTCCGCGAGAGCGGGGCGGGCGGGGGAGCGGACCTCCGGTGGCGGCCGGCCGCGCTGAGGTGTAAGGGGTCAATGACGGGTTTGTCCGCGTGTGCCCTGTGGGCAAGCCCACCAACCCTCCCCGGCGACTGCGCACCCCTGGCTCGGTCGCGTAGTGTCGCCCCCACATCCCCTGTCCACCCGTCCCCGCAAACCTGGTGCGAACGTGATCCGATTCGACAGCGTCACCAAGACCTACCCCAAGCAGAACCGTCCTGCACTTCGGGACGTCTCGCTGGAGATCGAGAAGGGTGAGTTCGTCTTCCTGGTGGGCTCGTCCGGCTCGGGAAAGTCGACCTTCCTGCGGCTGATCCTGCGCGAAGAGCGCACGGACACGGGAATGGTGCACGTCCTCGGCAAGGACCTCAACCGGTTGTCGAACTGGAAGGTGCCGCAGATGCGGCGCCAACTCGGCACCGTGTTCCAGGACTTCCGGCTGCTGCCCAACAAGACGGTCGCGGAGAACGTGGCGTTCGCCCTCGAAGTGATCGGCAAGGCCCGCGGCACCATCCGCAAGACCGTGCCCGAAGTGCTCGACCTGGTCGGCCTCGCGGGCAAGGAGGACCGGATGCCCGGCGAGCTGTCCGGCGGTGAGCAGCAGCGCGTCGCCATCGCCCGCGCCTTCGTCAACCGGCCCATGCTGCTGATCGCGGACGAGCCGACCGGAAACCTCGACCCGCAGACCTCGGTCGGCATCATGCGCCTGCTGGACCGGATCAACAGGACCGGCACAACCGTGGTGATGGCCACCCACGACCAGAACATCGTCGACCAGATGCGCAAGCGCGTCATCGAGTTGGAGAAGGGGCGGCTGGTGCGCGACCAGTCGCGCGGTGTCTACGGCTACCAACACTGAGAGCCGCGCGTACGGCGTACGTACTGCCGTACAGCAGTAGTCACCACCCCCCTGAAAGGACAACCAGAGACCATGCGCGCCCAGTTCGTCCTGTCGGAGATCGGCGTAGGACTCCGCCGCAATCTCACCATGACCTTCGCGGTGATCATCTCCGTCGCGCTCTCCCTCGCCCTGACCGGTGGCGCCCTGCTGGCCAACAAGCAGGTCAAGTCCATGAAGGGCTACTGGTACGACAAGGTCCAGGTCACCATCTACATGTGCAACAAGGGCGACGCGTCGACGACGCCCAGTTGCGCCAAGGGCGCCGTCACCGACGACCAGAAGGCCCAGATCAAGGCCGACCTGGAAAAGCTCCCGATCGTGGAGAAGGTCTACTTCGAGAACGCCGAGCAGGCGTACAAGCACTACCAGGAGCAGTTCAAGAGCTCCCCGCTCGCGGCCTCGATCACCCCGGACCAGATGCAGGAGAACTACCGGGTCAAACTCAGGGACCCGACGAAGTTCACCGTCGTCGCGAGCGCCTTCGACGGGCGTCCGGGGGTGCAGTCCGTTGAGGATCAACGGGCGGTGCTGAAGAACCTCTTCTCGCTGCTGAACGGTATGACGCTGGCCGCCTGGGTGGTGCTGGCCTTCATGCTCACCGTCGCGATGCTGCTGATCGTGAACACCGTGCGCGTGTCCGCCTTCAGCCGCCGCAGAGAGACCGGCATCATGCGGCTGGTCGGCGCCTCCAGCTTCTACATCCAGATGCCGTTCATCATGGAGGCGGCCTTCGCCGGACTCGTGGGCGCGGGGCTGGCGTGCGGAATGCTGCTCGGCGGCCGGTACTTCATGATCGACGCGGGTCTGAAGCTCCAGGAGAAGATCCCGCTGGTCTCCTTCCTCGGCTGGGACTCGGTCGTCGCGGTGCTGCCGCTGGTGCTGCTGATCGGCGTCGTGATGCCGTCGATCGCCGCCTTCATCGCGCTGCGCAGGTATCTGAAGGTCTGACGCCCGCGGGCCGGGCCCGGCCGTCGCGCCGGGCCCATCGCGGGGCCGTACGGCGGGGGACGGGTCCCAGGGGGGCGGTGTACCGGGTTGCGGATCATGCCCCGCCGAGGTAGCGGCAACTATCCGTATGCCGCCCGTTTCTGTCCTAGACTTCCGGCCATGTCCGGCCCGTCGCTGTTCGGGACGCCCCGCCGCTTGCGCCGCGGGGCCACTCTGACGTTGGTGTTCAGCACTCTGCTGGCCACCGGTGCGGCGGCCAGCGGACTCACCGCGCCGGACGCCCGGACCGCCGCCCGCGCCACCCGTATCGCCGCCGCGCCGGTCGCCGACGGGCGGCAGGACGACGGCAAGCCGCCGGCCCCGCCCCACGGCGGCGAGCCCGCCCCGTCGTCCCCCGCGGCCTCCGAGACCCCCACGGGCTCGCGGGCGAAGCCGGACGGGACGAACGGCGACCACGTCGACACCGGCCGGATCGCCGAGGAGATCCAGGACGGCAAGGTCGGCCCGCTCGCCGCCGCGAAGCTCGTCAGCCGCAGCGGCGACCGCTGGTCGTCCTTCTACACCGCCCGCGAGTACGCGGGCCTCCAACAAGCGCTCGACGGCCGCTACGTCGGCGTCGGCCTGTCCGTGCGGCGAATCGACGACGGCCGGATCCAGATCGCCCGCGTCCAGCCCGGCAGCCCCGCCGACCGCGCGGGCCTGCGCGAGGGCGACCTGCTGGCCACCATCGGCCCGGTCAAGTGCACCGGCCTCGCGGTCACCGAGGTCGTCGCGGACCTGCGCGGCGACAACGTCCCCGGCAGCGTCGTACAGCTGGGAATCCAGCGGGCACAGCGTAGTTGGACGGTCACGGTACGTCGCGCCACGCTCGACACCGACGCCGTCACCGTGACGCGGTCCGCCGACGCGCCCACGGTCGTCAAGATCGACGCCTTCACGCTCGGCGTCGGCGACCAGGTACGCGACGCGGTACGGGACTCCGAGCACGGCGTGCTGCTCGACCTGCGCGGCAACTCCGGCGGCCTGGTCACCGAGGCGGTCGCGGTGGCCTCCGCCTTCCTCGACGGCGGCCTCGTCGCCACCTACGACGTCCACGGCGAGCAGCAGGCCCTCTACGCGGCCGAGGGCGGCGACACCACCGTCCCGCTGGTCATCCTGGTCGACGGCGGCACGATGAGCGCCGCGGAACTGCTCACCGGCGCCCTCCAGGACCGCGGCAGGGCCGTCGTCATCGGCTCGCGCACCTTCGGCAAGGGCTCGGTCCAGATGCCCAGCACGCTGCCCGACGGGTCGGTCGCCGAGCTGACCGTCGGCCACTACCGGCTGCCGGACGGGCGCAGTGTGGACGGGCGCGGCATCGACCCCGATGTGACCGTCCCCTCCGGTGAGGACCCCCTCGCCGAGAGTCACGAGGTATTCGCTGGCCTCGGACCCCCCTCCTAGTGGGACAATGGCCCGGTTATGGCAAAAGAGACGGGTCGCAAACTGATCGCGCAGAACAAGAAGGCGCGGCACGATTACCTCATCCTGGACACCTTCGAGGCCGGGCTCGTGCTGACCGGCACCGAGGTCAAGTCCCTGCGCCAGGGACGCGCCTCCCTGGTGGACGGCTTCGCGCAGCTCGACGGCGGCGAGGCGTGGCTGCACAACGTGCACATCCCGGAGTACACCCAGGGCACCTGGACCAACCACTCCGCGCGCCGCCGCCGCAAGATGCTGCTGCACCGCGCCGAGATCGAGAAGCTGGTCCACAAGACCCAGGAGACCGGGCACACGATCGTGCCGCTCGCCCTGTACTTCAAGGACGGCCGCGCCAAGGTCGAAATCGCCCTGGCCAAGGGCAAGAAGGAGTACGACAAGCGGCAGACCCTGCGCGAGAAGCAGGACCGCCGCGAGTCCGACCGCGCCATCTCGGCCGTGCGCCGCAAACAGCGCGGCTGAGCCGCCCCCGGCCGCCTGCCTCGACGTGCCCGGGGGAGACGCGGGTGACACGACGTCACGACGTCGGCTTGCCCTGAAACGACAAAACGGCACCCTCCCGAAGGAGGGTGCCGTTGTCACATGGGGTGGTGGAGATGGCGGGAATCGAACCCGCGTCCTGTGGTGCGGAATCAGGGCTTCTCCGAGCGCAGTCCGCTGTGCTTTTCTCGGCCCCGGCTGTCACGCGGACAAGCTGCCGACGGGCTCAGTCACTGTTTGATTTCCTTCTGGGGCCCGTGACCGGCCCTAGAAGTTTAGATCCCTTGATGATGCCAGGATCCGGGTCGGGATCACCCCCGGGCTGACACTTCGCAAGTCGCTACTTAGGCAGCGAGGGCGAAGGAATCGCGCTTGGTGTTGGCGATTATTGGTTGCGACATATGGTTAACGAGATCATTGCCGCTTCCTCGGCTCGCTTCCCCTGCTTCGACATCCCCAGTCGAAACCGATCATCCCCATGTTGATTTTTCAAGGTGCACCACCCGAGGGTGGCGGCTGCTTCCATCGTACGGGATCAACGGTCACACGGGCCAGCGCATTCCCCCGTGGGTGGCCCGGCGCACGCCCGGGAGCAAGCGCGCGGCCACCCGGCCGTCACCGGGGAGGGGGCGGCGGCGCGGGTGGCGCCGTTGTGCCACGTCACATCCGTGCCACCGGAAACGGGTGACACACCCTCCGGCCCCACCGGATTCTTTCCAGCATCGCGTGCACATGCATGGAAAGGGGCTGGACCGATGAGACGAACCCGCTTCGCGGCGGTCGTGTCGACAGGGCTGATCCTGGCCGTCTCCGCCGCCGTACCCACCGCGGCCGTCGCCGTACCCGGCGCCGAACCCGTACCGACATCGGGCGCACAGCCGGGGACAACCCCCGACAGCACCGCCACGGTTCGGCTGATCACCGGCGACCGGGTGCGGGTGACGACGACCGCGGACGGCCGGCACACCGCCTCCGTCGAGCCGGGCGCCGGACGGGAGCGCGTCGTCTTCCACACCTCGGACGCCGACGGGCGGCTGACCGTGCTGCCGTCGGACGCCGACCCCCTCGTACGGTCGGGGCGGCTTGACCGGCGGCTGTTCGACGTGACGGCGCTGGTGGACCAGCGGTACGACGAGGAGCACCGGGCCTCGCTGCCGCTGATCGTCGCGGGGTCCGGGGGAGCGGCGGCCGACCGGCTGACCGCGCTGGCCGCGCCCGGCGCCCCCACCCATGACCTGGGCAGCATCGGGGCCCACTCCCTCACCGTCCCCGACGCGAAGCTCGCCGCCTTCTGGCAGCAGATCGTGCCCGCGGGAACGGACACCGGGAAGACCGGCACCGCGGCGACCGGCACCTGGCCGGCCGACACCGCGAAGGCCGCCGCCGTCCCGAAGATCTGGCTCGACGGCCGGGTCCGGGCGGCGGCGGACAGCATGGACCAGATCGGCGCGCCCCCGCTGTGGAAGGCGGGATACGAGGGCGCGGGCGTCAAGGTCGCGGTGCTGGACACCGGCGTCGACCAGACCCACCCCGACCTCAAGGGCCGCGTCGCGAAGGCCGAGGACTTCACCGGGAGCCCGACCGGCACCGGCGACCACTTCGGACACGGTACGCACGTGGCGTCCATCGTCGGCGGTACGGGAGCGGCCTCCGGCGGTGCCCGCAAGGGCGTCGCCAAAGCCGCGAACCTGCTGGTCGGCAAGGTCCTCGGGGACGACGGCTACGGCTACGACTCGCAGGTCATCGCGGGCATGCAGTGGGCGGCCGACCAGGGCGCCAAGGTCGTCAACATGAGCCTGGGCGCCGACGACGAGAGCGACGGCACCGACCCGATGAGCCTGGCGCTGAACGAGATCAGCGAGGCCAGCGGCACCCTCTTCGTCGTCGCGGCGGGCAACAACGGCGAGAACGGGCAGCGGACCGTGGGCATCCCGGGCGTCGCCGACGACGCGCTGACCGTCGGCGCGGTCGACGGCAAGGACGCGCTGGCGAACTTCTCCAGCCGCGGCCCGCGCTACGGCGACGGCGCCGTCAAGCCCGATGTCACCGCGCCCGGCGTGGACATCGTGGCGGCCCGCGCGAGCGGCACGACGCTCGGCGACCCGGTCGACCCGTACTACGTCAGCCTGTCGGGGACGTCGATGGCGACCCCGCATGTGGCGGGCGCCGCGGCCCTGTTGGCGCAGCGGCACCCGGACTGGACCGCGCGCCAACTCAAGGACGCGCTGATCAGCACCGCGCACACCGTGGACGGGCAGGCCGTGACCGACCAGGGCGGCGGCCGGATCGACGTGTCGGCGGCGGCGCTCGGCACGCTCACCGCGACCGGCACCGTCTTCCTCGGCGACATCCACGCGACCGACCCGAAGGCCACCTACCCGGTCACGTACACCAACACCTCCGCCGCGCCGGTCACGTTGACGCTGGGCCTGGCGCTCAGGACGTCGGGCGGCCGGGCGGTGAACGCGGGCGCGGTACGGATCGGCGACGGTTCCGCCGCCGCCACGAAGGTCACCGTCCCCGCCCACGGCACCGCCCGCGCCGACCTCACCCTCGACCCGGCCAAGGTGACGTACGGCTCCTACTACGGCTATCTGACGGCGACACCGGCCGGGGGCACGGCGGGAGCACCCGTCCACACCACGCTCGGCCTGGTCGCCCACGGCCCGCTGCACACCCTGACCGTCACCGCCTACGACGCGCACGGCGCTCCGGCCCACCCCACGATCAGCATCTGGGGCGCGAGCGGTCTGCTGTACCCGTCGGGCGACAGCAAGGGCACCTCCGCCGCCGACCTCGAAGAGGGCACGTACCAAGTCCGCGCGTCCTTCCAGGAGATGACGGACGACGGCATGGAGGAACGGCTGGTCGTGCTGCCCGAGGTGAGGCTCACCAAGGACACGGCCGTGACGGTGGACGCCCGCAGGACCACGCAGGTCGAGATCCGTACGCCGCGGCCCGCCGAACAGAGCGGCATCCCCTACTACCAGACGTACCGTCAGATCGAGGGCAGGGGCCTCACCGAGAGCGAGGAGTTCTTCACCGGCATCCTCAGCAAGCTCTACGTCAGCCCCACCGCGAAGGTCACCGACGGCGACTTCGAGTTCTCCTCCCGCTGGCAGCTCGCCGCGCCGCAGCTCACCACCGAGGCACCGGGCACGGGACTGAGGCTGAAGAGCTACTACACCTCGTACTCACCGCTCTTCGACAGCAAGGGCGTGAATCTGACGGCGGTCGACGCGGGCTCCCTGGAAGCGCCGGACTTCAGCGGGGCGCGCGGCAAGCTGGCCGTCGTCCGCAACGAATCCGGCGAGGGAGAAAGGGAGTTGGCGGCAGCCGCGGCCAAGGCGGGCGTGCGCGGACTGATGATCGTGCACTTCTCCGACTTCGGCTGGACCCGCTGGTACCCGACCGGCGAGCGCAACGCGGTGCCGACGATACGGATCGGGAAGGCGGCCGGTGACGCGCTGCTGGCGCGACTGGCGAAGAAGCCGGTGAAGACCGTCACCGTACGGATCGGCGGCACGGCGGTCAGCCCGTATCTGTACGACGTGTTCCAGACGTCCACGCAGCAGATCCCGCAGCGCGTCGTCCACACCGTCACCGCCGCCAACAGCGCGGTGATCAGGACGACGTACGCCGAGAACGGCGGCGCCCCGTGGGCCGCTGAGCAGCGCTTCGCGTGGCGGCCTTACCAGAACTTCGCGTGGGAGGCGACGCGGAACGTGCCGACGGGCGTGACGCGTACCGAGTACGTCAGCGCCAACGGCACCTGGTGGATGCACCGGGTCAACCAGGAGACGACCTTCGACATCGACCAGCCGCTGCTGGCCGGCATGGTCGACACCACCACCACCTACCGGGCGGGCAAGCAGCCCGACCAGGCGTGGCAGCAGGCCGTGGTGCGGCCGTCGATCCCGCGCGGCACGCGCAACCCGAGCGTGCGCAACGGCGACGTACTCGACCTGCGCATACCGGAGTTCACCGACTCCGGCGCCGGACACTGGGCACGCGCGGCGGTCGGCGGCGACTTCGGCGGCTTCGGCACGGCGGCCGGTACGAGCCCGGCCTCCGGCACGCGTACGGCCTCCGGCACGAGCGGCGCGCAGGACGCCCCCGTCGAGGGCGACTCCGCCAAGGCGACGCTCTTCCGCGACGGCCGGCGGATCGCCGCCGCCGACTCCCCGTGGGCCGACCTCGAAGTGCCCGCGGGCACCGCCGACTACCGCCTGGACGTGGCGACTTCACGGGTCTCCCCGGAGTGGCGCTACGCCACCGACACCAGCACCTCGTGGTGGTTCCGCTCCGGCACCGCGGCGCGACCGACGCTGCTGCCGCTGCTCCAGGTCGACTACGCGGTACCGGTCGACGCCTGGAACGTGGTGCGCAAGGGCAGTTCGCACACCGTGGGTCTCACCGTCCGCGCCCAGGACGGGGCGGCCGTGCCGACCGGCGTGAAGGTCGAGGTCCAGGCGTCGTACGACGACGGGCGGACCTGGACCGGCGCGCGCGTGGACGGCCGAGGTCACAACACCTTCGACGCCCGGCTCACCAAGTCGGCCCGCTCCAGGGGCGATGCGTACGTGACCTTGCGGGTCACCGCGCGCGACGCCGCGGGCGACCAGGTGCGGCAGACCGTACGCCGCGCGTATCTGTGGCGGGGGTGAACGGGCACGTGAGCCGGTGGCGCTGATCCGACGCCACCTCGACAGCCGGGGCGAGCGGGCCAGTGGGGTGCCCGCTCGCCCCGGCGCGTGGTTCCGGCGCGCGTGGTTCCGGTACGTGGTCCCGGCGCCCGTGGTTCCGGTACGTGGTCCCGGCACGGGCTTCGCCGGGCCGCGGTGGTGATCTCCGCTCGTAGTACGGTGGCTGCTCACCCAGCCCCCGTACCCGCGAGGAGGGTGCCATGGCCCTGGAGGCCGCCGGGATCACCGACGCCGAAGAGGCCGCGTACCGGCTGCTGGTGACGATGGACAGCGCCTCGGCGCGGGAGATCGCGGAGTACTCGGGCCTGAGCCCGGACACCGCGCTGTCGGCGCTGACCGGTCTCGTCGCCAAGGCCATGGCCAGCGCCTCCGACGGCCGGCCGCCGCGCTACCGGGCCTACCCGCCGGACGTGGCGCTGCTGCCGCAGCTCAAGCACCGGGCCGACGCCCTGGACTTGGCGCGCTCGGCGGCGGCCGACCTGCTGGAGAGCTACCGGGCCACCGCGCGCCGCCGGGACGCCGGGCTGCTGATCGAGGTCATCACCGGGGCGGAGGCGCTGCGCCAGCGGCTGCGGCAGATCCAGGCGGACGCGCGCGACGAGATGCTGTGGTTCTGCAAGGCGCAGTACGTGGCGATGCCGTCGGGCAGCAACACCGCCGAGTTCGACGCGCTGGAGCGCGGGGTCCGCTACCGGGTGCTCTACGAACGGGACTTCTTCGACGACGAGAGCGCCGTCGGCAACATCGCGGCGGCCGTGCGGAAGGGCGAGATCGCCCGCGCCGTCCCGCACCTCCCGCTGCGGCTGGCCGTCGCCGACCGCTCGGTGGCGATCTTCCCGCTGGTCCCCGGCGGCCCGCACGGCAGCCCCGAGGAACCGTCCACCGCGCTGGTCCGCGACAGCAGCCTCCTCGACGCGCTCATCGCGCTCTTCGAGCGCTACTGGGAGGACGCCGTACCGCTGCACGTCGACGCCTCGGGCGCGGTCACCGGCGCGGCCGACGTCGGCCCCGCGGACCCGTTGTCGTCCACCGACCGGCGGCTGCTGTCGCTGATGGTCGCCGGGGTCGCGGACAAGGCGATAGCCACCCAGATGAGCCTCAGCCGCCGCACCCTCCAGCGGCGCGTGCAGAGCATGATGGAACTGGCGGGCGCCACCACCCGCACCCAGCTCGCCTGGCAGGCGGCCCGCCGCGGCTGGCTCTGAGACCACGCCCCTGCACCAAGCCCTGGCACCCAGCCCTGACTCCCCCCCACGAGGGCCGACGCACAGCCGGGTGCGGGCGCGGGCGAGCGCATGGTTGCGCTCGTGTCACCTCGGGGCGCGGGGCGGTCATGCGGCCGTTTCCAGGGGCGGGCCCGACAGTCCACCCCCCGCCTTCGTCTCCTTCCCCGCCTTCGTTCTCCTTCCTCGCCTCCTCCGCGCTCTGTTACGCCGTCACGTGGGCCGTATACCTGCGGCGACCGGCGCGGGCGGCGGACGGGACCGGGCGGACGGCGCCTGCCGGGACCGCCGTCCGCGCGCGGGTGTGAGCGGCGGAGGCGTCCGTAACATCCGGGTCATCCCGGTGAATCGAACCCGTCACCCCGTCTTGGGACGATGCGGCTCCGGCGGGGTGGCCGGGGAGGGCGGCGGCGGATCAGGGACGGTCCGCCCGCCGTCCGGCACGCGTAACTCCAGCAAAAGTGGGGCGGAGCCATGCAGGCGCAGGCGACCAGGAACAGCGATCCGGGCCCGGGCGGCGGGGTGCCGCCCCTGGCCGGGTTCACCGTCGGGGTGACGGCGGCCCGCAGAGCCGACGAGCTGGCCGCGCTGCTGGAGCGGCGCGGCGCGGTCGTGCTGCGGGCGCCCGTCCTGCGCATCGTGCCGCTGCCCGACGACACCGAACTGCTGGAGACCACCAGGCGACTCGTCGCCGACGCACCCGACATCGTGGTCGCCACCACCGCGATCGGCTTCCGCGGCTGGATCGAGGCCGCCGACGGCTGGGGCCTGGGCGAGGCGCTGCTGCGCAGGCTCGGTGCGGTCGAACTCCTCGCCCGCGGGCCCAAGGTGCGCGGCGCGGTGCGCGCGGCCGGGCTGCGCGAGGCGTGGTCACCGGCCTCGGAATCGATGGCCGAGGTCCTGGAACGCCTGCTGGAGCAGGGAGTCGAGGGCCGCACCGTCGCCGTCCAGCTGCACGGCGAGCCGCTGCCCGGCTTCATCGAGTCGCTGCGGGCGGCCGGGGCGACCGTCGTGGCGGTGCCGGTCTACCGCTGGATGCCGCCCGAAGACCTCGGGCCCGTCGACCGGTTGCTCGACGCCGTCCTGTCCCGGTCGGTCGACGCGCTGAGCTTCACCAGCGCCCCGGCCGCCGCCTCCTTCCTCGACCGGGCCCGGCAGCGCGGCCGTTGCGACGCACTCCTCGCGGCGCTCCGCCACGACGTCATGACCGCCTGCGTCGGCCCGGTCACCGCGCTGCCGCTCCAGGGCCACGACGTGCCCACCCGGCACCCCGAACGCTTCAGGCTCGGACCGCTGGTGCAGCTCATCGCCAGCGAACTGCCCGGCCGCGTAAGGCCGTTGCCCGTCGCCGGGCACCACGTCGAGATCCGCGGGCACGCCGTCGTCGTGGACGGGACGCTGCGGCCAGTGCCGCCCGCGGGCATGGCCCTGCTGCGGGCGCTGGCCCGCCGCCCCGGCTGGGTCGTCGCCCGCGGCGACCTGCTGCGCGCCCTGCCCGGCTCCGGCCGCGACGAACACGCCGTCGAGACCGCCATGGCCCGGCTCCGTACCGCACTCGGCGCCCCCCAGCTGATCCAGACCGTCGTCAAACGCGGCTACCGGCTCTCCCTCGACTCAGGCGGCCGCGGCCACAGCGGTCCTGACACGCCCTAGACCCCGCGACGGCCGCCGGGCACCCTGGGGGGAAGGTGACGGGCGGGCGGGAAGGCGGCTGACCATGAGTGGAACGAGCCCGCTACGGTTCGACACCGGCCGGCTGTGTCTCGATCTCGTCGCCACCCGCACCGGTCGCCCCGAGCGGGAGCGGCTCGGCACGCCCGACCGGCTGGCGGCGTGGCTGTACGGGACCGGCCTGGTGCCGCGCGCGCCCGGGGAGGCGGCGCGGCCGGACCTCGCCGTGGACGACGGCTGGCTGAGCGGATTCCGCGGCCTGCGCGCCGTCGTCTGCCGGGTCGTGACCGCCGAGGTCGCCGGTGAGCGGCCCGCCGCCGCCGACATCGCCGAGCTGAACGCGACGGCGCTGGCCGCCCCGCCCGCCCCGCGCGCGGTCACCGGCGAGGGCGGCGCCCTGATCCGTACGCTGGCCGCGCCCCCGGAGCCCGCGGGACTGCTCGCGGCCGTCGCCCGCGACGCCGTCGCGCTGCTGACCGACCCGCTGGCCCGTACACAACTGCGCCGCTGCGAGGGCGAGAACTGCTCGCTGGTCTACCTCGACACCTCCCGCGGCCGGCGCCGCCGCTGGTGCAGCAGCGAGATCTGCGGAAACCGCGAGCGCGTCGCCCGGCACCGCCGTCGCACCACCACGCGCGGGACTCTCACCTCGCCCCAGGGCTGACCCGCCGGGGTCCCCGGCCCGCCGGAAAACTGACCGCGCCTCAGACCCGACCGCACGGCGGAGTGTGCAGAAGCCCGCAGGTCGCGTACGGTTGCAGGCTGCCCCACGTGCCCCGTCACGTACGTGGGCGGCGCATGACGCAATGAAGAAGGGGGTCCTGCGTGGCCGCGCAGACCACAGCCCACCTGGGGGTCCGGGATCAGGAGATCGCCGTCGAGCAGGCGCATCTGGACCGGGTGTACCACCGCCTCGAAGAGAAGATCGACGAAGCCGAGTTCCTGATGAAGGACGCCGCCCAGCGCGGCCACGTCGGCACGCCGGGCGCGCTCGCCGAACGGGACGCGCAGGTCTTCCGCGCGGGGGTCCACCTCAACCGGCTGAACAGCGAGTTCGAGGACTTCCTCTTCGGCCGGATCGACCTGCTGCGGGGCAAGGACGGCAAGAAGGGCGCCGACGGCGCCTTCACCTCCGTCGAACCCGCCGACGACGCCGTCCGCGAGGACCGGACCGCCGACATCGCCGAGACCCTGCACATCGGCCGGATCGGCGTCCTGGACAGCGAGTACGCGCCGCTGGTCATCGACTGGCGGGCCCCGGCCGCCGCGCCCTTCTACCGCTCCACCCCGGTCGCGCCGGGGCGCGTGGTGCGCCGCCGGGTGATCCGCTCCAAGGGCCGCAAGGTGCTCGGCGTCGAGGACGACCTGCTGCGCCCCGAGCTGACCACCGGGCTGCCGGTCGTCGGCGACGGCGCCCTGATGGCGGCCCTCGGCCAGGCCCGCAGCCACACCATGCGGGACATCGTGGCGAGCATCCAGGCCGAGCAGGACATGGTGATCAGGGCGCCCGCCGCGTCCGTCACCGAGGTGACCGGCGGCCCCGGCACCGGCAAGACCGCGGTCGCCCTGCACCGGGCCGCGTACCTGCTCTACCAGGACCGGCGGCGGTACGCGGGCGGCATCCTGTGCGTCAGCCCGACCCCGCTGCTGGTGTCGTACACCGAGGGCGTGCTGCCGTCGCTCGGCGAGGAGGGCCAGGTCGCGATCCGCGCCGTCGGCTCGCTGGTCGACGGCGTCTCCGCCGATCTGTACGACGAGCCCGCGGTCGCCCGGATCAAGGGCTCGCTGCGGATGCAGAAGGTGCTGCGCAACGCGGCCCGCGGCGCGCTCGACCTGACGCCCGGCCGCCCGGCGACGCTGCGCGTGGTCGCCTTCGGCCGCCGCGTGGAGCTGTCCGAGCAGGAACTGGCGGGCATCCGCCACAACACCCTCGGCGGCACCGCGCCCGTCAATCTGCTGCGCCCGCGCGCCCGCCGCCTGCTGCTGGACGCGCTGTGGCGCAAGACCGGCCGCCGCTTCGAC
The DNA here is from genome assembly GCF_042957385.1 of Streptomyces sp. NPDC008079. NCBI lineage: Bacteria > Bacillati > Actinomycetota > Actinomycetes > Kitasatosporales > Streptomycetaceae > Streptomyces > Streptomyces sp. NPDC008079. The sequence goes on along the minus strand of NZ_JBIBIC010000007.1, from coordinate 343,111 downwards.
GATCCGGAGCTGGCCGCGGAGGAACGCCAGGGCTTCGACGAGGACATCAGCACCGAGCAGGACTTCACCGACTTCCTCGACGCCTGGTGGCCGGTGCTCCAGCCGCGCGCCGTGCTGGCCGCGCTCGCCGACGAGAAGCGGCTGGCCCGCTGGGCGCGCCGGGTGCTGTCCCCGCCGGAGGTCCGCCGGGTGGCGCGCTCACTGCGCAGGACCGGCGCCACCGCGCACGACGTGGCGCTGCTGGACGAACTCGACACGCTGCTCGGTCCGGTGCCGCGCCCCAAGCGCCGCGAGGCCGACCCGCTGGACCAGCTCACCGGCCTGGACGAGGTCACGACCTTCGCCGACCGGCACGACGCGGGCCGCCGCAGCCGGGCCGAGCGGCTGGACGAGGAGCGCACCGAGTACGCGCACGTCATCGTGGACGAGGCGCAGGACCTGACGCCGATGCAGTGGCGGATGGTCGGGCGCCGCGGCCGTACGGCCACCTGGACGATCGTCGGCGACCCGGCGCAGAGTTCCTGGACGGACGTGGACGAGGCGGCGCGGGCGCGCGACGAGGCGCTCGGCACCCGGCCCCGGCGGCGCTTCACCCTCACCGTCAACTACCGCAACCCCGCCGAGATCGCGGAGGTCGCCGCCACCGTGCTGGCGCTCGCCATGCCCGGCATGCAGTCGCCGCGCGCCGTGCGCTCCACCGGTGTCCTGCCGCAGTACGCGGTCGCGGGCGACGACCTCGGCGCGGACGTACGCCGGTGCGCCGCGCGGCTGTTGGAGGAGGTGGACGGCACGGTCGGCGTCGTCGTCGCCATGAACCGCCGCGCCCAGGCCCGCGGTTGGCTCGAAGGGCTCGGCGAGCGCGTCGTGGCGCTCGGCAGCCTGGAGGCCAAGGGCCTGGAGTACGACGCCACGCTCGTGGTGTCCCCAGCCGAGATCGCGGAGGAGTCGCCCGCGGGGCTGAGGGTGCTGTACGTGGCCCTGACGCGGGCGACGCAACGCCTGATGGTCCTCGCGGCCGAGGGCGATCTGCCGGACGCCGAGGGAGTGCCGGACCTGCTGCGCCCCTGACCGGGCGGCGGGGTCCGACGACGGGTCCTGGCACGGGTCCGGGAAGCGGCTCCTGGCACGGGTCCGGGAACAGGTCCGACAACGGGTCCTGGCACCGTTCCGAAAACGCCGTGGGCGCCCCCTCCGGAAGAGGGGGCGCCCACGTGACGTTCACGACACCGGCCCGCCATGCTCGCCTCGCGGCAAGTGGGCGCTCGAAGCGCCTAAGGTTGGGCCCGGGGGCTTGGATCGAGCCGGTGCCGTACTCAGGCTAACAAACGGCTACGGGAACCTCTTCCCGGCGGACGAAAATCTCTTCTTCGGTCCACCCGGTTGCGCCGCTCCCGCATCGCGGAAGTATTCTTCCAATCTTCACCCCACGCGGGTTTACGCGTACCCGTCGGTAGGTGCAACGATCGACGGGCAGCACCACCAGCAGCAGAGGAACCGGAAGAAGGTCCGTCATGGCAACGGCGCCAAGCGTCTCGTACTCGATCACGGTACGGCTGGAGGTCCCCGCCAGCGGGACCGCGGTCAGCCAGCTCACCACCGCGGTGGAGTCCTCGGGCGGTTCGGTCACCGGCCTGGACGTCACCGCGTCGGGCCACGACATGCTCCGCATCGACGTCACCGTCGCCGCCAGCTCCACCGCGCACGCCGACGAGATCGTCGGCAAGCTCCGCGGCATCGAGGGCGTCGCCGTGAGCAAGGTCTCCGACCGTACGTTCCTCATGCACCTCGGCGGCAAGATCGAGATGCAGTCCAAGCACCCGATCCGCAACCGTGACGACCTCTCCATGATCTACACCCCCGGCGTCGCCCGGGTCTGCATGGCCATCGCGGAGAACCCCGAGGACGCCCGCCGCCTGACCATCAAGCGCAACAGCGTGGCCGTCGTCACCGACGGCTCCGCCGTCCTCGGCCTCGGCAACATCGGCCCGAAGGCCGCGCTGCCGGTCATGGAGGGCAAGGCGGCCCTCTTCAAGCGCTTCGCCGGCATCGACGCCTGGCCGCTGTGCCTCGACACCCAGGACACCGACGAGATCGTGGCGATCGTCAAGGCCATCGCCCCCGGCTTCGCGGGCATCAACCTGGAGGACATCTCCGCGCCGCGCTGCTTCGAGATCGAGGCCCGGCTGCGCGAGGCGCTGGACATCCCGGTCTTCCACGACGACCAGCACGGCACCGCCATCGTGGTGCTCGCCGCGCTCACCAACGCGCTGCGCGTGGTCGGCAAGCAGATCGGCGACGTACGCGTCGTCATGTCCGGCGCGGGCGCGGCCGGTACGGCCATCCTCAAGCTGCTGCTGGCCGCCGGAGTGAAGCACGCGGTGGTCGCCGACATCCACGGCGTGGTGCACTGCGACCGCGACGACCTGGTGGAGGCGTCGCCGGACTCGCCGCTGCGCTGGATCGCCGACAACACCAACCCCGAGGGCGTCAGCGGCACCCTGAAGGAGGCCGTGACCGGCGCCGACGTCTTCATCGGCGTCTCCGCGCCCAACGTCCTGGACGGTACGGACGTGGCGCGGATGGCGGACGGCGCGATCGTCTTCGCGCTCGCCAACCCCGACCCCGAGGTGGACCCGGGCGTGGCCCGCGAGACCGCCGCCGTGGTCGCCACCGGGCGCAGCGACTTCCCCAACCAGATCAACAACGTCCTGGTCTTCCCCGGCGTCTTCCGCGGCCTGCTGGACGCCCAGTCCCGCACCGTGAACACCGAGATGATGCTGGCCGCCGCGCACGCCCTCGCGGACGTGGTGGGGGAGGGCGAGCTGAACGCCAACTACATCGTCCCCAGCGTCTTCAACGACAAGGTCGCGGGCGCGGTCGCCGACGCCGTACGCGACGCGGCCAAGGCGCAGGGACCGGCGGTGGCCGCCGCGGCGACCGCGCCGGGGGCGGTCTGACAATCCGTCCGACAAACGGATTCGATGCGTCGACCATGTGACGACAATCCGTCATCCCCGTGGTGTCCCCGTGCAATCGCATCGTTTTTTGTGCGACTCGCGCGGTCGGTGGATTGGCTTTCCCCCCATATATGGGGGCAGGATGCACACCTGGGCAGTGAGGCACACAGCAACAGCTTCGAGCTCGCGCCCCCATGGCAGAAAGAACACGGGAGTACAGATATGAACCGCAGTGAGCTGGTGGCCGCTCTGTCCGAGCGCGCCGAGGTGACCCGCAAGGACGCCGACGCCGTACTGGCCGCGTTCGCTGAGACCGTCGGTGAGATCGTGGCCAAGGGCGACGAGAAGGTCACCATCCCCGGCTTCCTGACCTTCGAGCGCACCCACCGTGCCGCTCGGACCGCGCGTAACCCGCAGACCGGTGAGCCGATCAACATCGCGGCCGGCTACAGCGTGAAGGTTTCGGCGGGCTCCAAGCTCAAGGAAGCCGCCAAGGGCAAGTAATCACATCGCCAAAGGGCGGCTTCTCCCGGGGGAGAAGCCGCCCTTTCGCATGGGGCGGCCCGCACGACAGCGGTACGCCGGGCCGCACGGCGGGCGTACGGCTGCCGTACGCCCGCCGTACCGCTCAGGAAGCGACCGCGCCCGCGGGCTCGGGCAGCTCGATGTGGGCGCCCAGGCCCTCCAGCTTGGCGAGGAAGTTCTCGTAGCCCCGGTTGATCAGGTCGATGCCGTGCACGCGCGAGGTGCCCTGCGCGGCCAGCGCCGCGATCAGGTACGAGAAGCCGCCGCGCAGGTCGGGGATGACCAGGTCGGAGCCCTGGAGCTTGGTCGGGCCCGACACGACCGCGGAGTGCAGGAAATTGCGCTGCCCGAAGCGGCAGGCGGAACCGCCCAGGCACTCGCGGTAGAGCTGGATGTGCGCGCCCATCTGGTTGAGCGCGGAGGTGAAGCCGAGCCGGGACTCGTACACCGTCTCGTGCACGATGGACAGCCCCGACGCCTGGGTGAGCGCCACCACCAGCGGCTGCTGCCAGTCGGTCTGGAAACCGGGGTGCACGTCGGTCTCCAGCGCGATGGCGTTGAGCGGGCCGCCCGGGTGCCAGAAGCGGATGCCGTCGTCGTCCACCTCGAAGGCCCCGCCGACCCGGCGGAAGGTGTTGAGGAAGGTCATCATCGACCGCTGCTGGGCGCCGCGGACGTAGATGTTGCCCTCGGTGGCCAGCGCCGCGCTCGCCCAGGAGGCGGCTTCGAGGCGGTCGGGGAGCGCCCGGTGGTTGTAGCCGCCGAGCTTGTCGACGCCGGTGATCCGGATCGTCCGGTCGGTGTCCATCGAGATGATCGCGCCCATTTTCTGCAGGACGCAGATCAGGTCCTCGATCTCCGGCTCGACCGCCGCGTTGGACAGCTCCGTGACGCCCTCGGCCAGCACCGCGGTGAGCAGCACCTGTTCGGTCGAGCCGACCGACGGGTACGGCAGCCGGATCTTGCAGCCGCGCAGCCGCTGCGGCGCCTCCAGGTACTGGCCGTCGGCGCGCTTCTCGATCGTGGCGCCGAACTGCCGCAGCACGTCGAAGTGGAAGTCGATCGGCCGGCCGCCGATGTCGCAGCCGCCCAGGCCCGGGATGAAGGCGTGGCCGAGCCGGTGCAGCAGCGGGCCGCAGAACAGGATCGGGATCCGGGAGGAGCCCGCGTGGGCGTCGATGTCGGCCACGTTGGCGCTCTCGACGCGCGTCGGGTCGAGGACCAGCTCGCCCGGTTCCTCACCGCTCTGCACCGTCACGCCGTGGAGCTGGAGCAGCCCGCGTACGACGCGTACGTCACGGATGTCGGGGACATTGCGGAGTCTGCTCGGTCCGCTGCCGAGCAGGGCGGCGACCATGGCCTTGGGCACGAGGTTCTTCGCACCGCGGACACGGATCTCGCCCTCGAGGGGGGTTCCGCCATGAACAAGCAGTACATCGGCGATGTCGGTCATGGATCTCGCGATCTTCGGAACGGTTGGTACGGGGGAGGCCGGGCGCGGCCGGGGTGCTCGCCGCGCGGAGCGCAGGAAGAAATGGTAATGCGCCTACTGACCCGTCCCGGCTGCCGTGAACCTCGGCCAGTGTCATGACTTCGCTACAGCGCGGTGCGTGGCGGACCGCACACCGTCCGCTGCCGCGCGCGCCGTACCGCGTGTCGCGCCGTAGCGGCGGATGTCCGGGAGTGGCGGTTGCCGCTCCGCCCAGCGGGTTTGTGCGGGATCATGTGTCCCATGACCGAGGTGTCCTCGCTCACCGGAAGACTGCTCGTCGCCACACCGGCGCTCGCCGACCCCAACTTCGACCGGGCGGTGGTGCTCCTCCTCGACCACGACGCGGAGGGGTCGCTCGGCGTCGTCCTGAACCGGCCCACGCCGGTCGGCGTCGGCGACGTCCTGCTGCCCTGGGCGCCGCTGGCGGGCGCGCCCCCGGTGGTCTTCCAGGGCGGCCCGGTCTCGCTGGACTCCGCGCTGGGCCTGGCCGTGGTGCCGGGCGACGTCCGCGAGGGCGAGGACGCGGACCCGCTGGGCTGGCGGCGGGTGCACGGCGCGATCGGCCTGGTCGACCTGGAGGCGCCGCCCGAACTGCTCGCCGCCGAGCTGGGCTCGCTGCGGATCTTCGCCGGATATTCCGGCTGGGGGCCCGGCCAGCTGGAGAAGGAACTGGTCGACGGCGCCTGGTACGTGATCGAGTCCGAGCCGGGCGACGTGTCCTCGCCCGATCCCGAACAACTGTGGCGCTCGGTGCTGCGCAGGCAGCGCAATGAGCTGGCCATGGTGGCCACGTATCCCGACGATCCGTCTCTCAACTAGTCTTGAGTCTTATGAGCACTCTTGAGCCCGAGCGCGGGGCGGGCACCGGCACTCTGGTCGAGCCGACCCCGCAGCTCTCCCATGGTGACGGCGACCACGAGCGCTACGCGCACTATGTCCAGAAGGACAAGATCATGGCGAGCGCGCTGGAAGGCACGCCCGTCGTCGCGCTCTGCGGCAAGGTCTGGGTCCCGGGACGCGATCCGAAGAAGTACCCGGTCTGCCCGATGTGCAAGGAGATCTACGAGGGCATGCCGCTGGGCGGCGGGGACAAGGACAAGTCCGGCAAGGGCAGCGGCGGCAAGAGCTGACGTCCGCGCTCCTCGCCGGCGGAAACAGGGGCGGACGTGGACAGCGGTCAGGGTGACGACGGCGCGTTCGGCGCGGCGGACGCGCCCGGCGACGACGACGCGAGCGACGGCGAGCGGGTGCACTCGCTCGTCGCGCAGAGCCGGTTCGCCGAGGCGCACGCCCTCGTCAGCGATGCCTTCGTGGAGCGCAACGGCAGCGCGGGCTACCTGCTGCGCGCCTGGATCCTCGCGCAGGAGAAGCGGCGCCCCGAGGCCCGCGAGTCGGTCGACTGGGCACTGGCGCTCGCCGGGCCCGCGGAGGCGGCCGACGTCTTCGTGCTGGCCGGGGTCGTGCTGCTCTCGCTGGACGAGCCGCACGCGGCGCTGACCGTCGCGCTGCGGGCCACCGGCGCCGACCCCGACGGCTGGGAGCCGTCGGTGCTGCTCTCCGACGTCTACCGGCGGCTCGGCCGGGTGCCCGACGCGGTGGCCGCCGCCCGCCGCGCGGTCGCGCTCGCCCCGCAGGAGGCCGAGGCGCAGGTCGCGCTGGCCCGTTCGCTGACCTCGGGGCGCGGGCTGCTCGGCCGGGTGCCCAAGCGGCACCGCGCCGAGCACCAGAGCGCGGTGGAGCGGGCGCTGATGCTCGGCGCCGACCCCAGCCAGCTCACCGCGCCGCGCGGCGGGGCACTGGCCGGGATCATCGCCGTGGCCCTGCTGGTGGGCGTGCAGCTCTTCCGGATCGCGACCGGTGACGTGTGGCAGATCATCGCCACCGCCGCCGGGGCCGCGGCGGCCCTGGTCCTGATCGTGGTCCTGCTGACGGTGGCCGGGCGCCGCTCCGGTACGCCGCTGCCCGCCCGGCTGCGGGGCATCCGTGCCACCGTCCGTACGGAGCTGGCCGCCGATCCCTGGCTGCGGCGGGTCCGGGAGATCAACGCCGTCGCCGTACTCCCGCTGGTGCCGCTGGTCACCACCGTGCTGCCCTGCGACAAGGAACGGCAGCGCGCGCCGTGGCCGCTGTGGGCGGTCTCCGCCGTGACCGCGGCCGGTCTGGCCGCCGTGGTCGTCGTCGGCCTCGCCGTCCGCTGGTGGTACGGCGGGCCCTTCGCCGAGCGCGCGTTCCTGCGGAGCTGGAACGGGCGTGTGCAGCTCGCGGCCGTGTTCGCGCTGCTGGGCGCCACCCTCGCCCTGGCCTCCGCCCCCGACGTGCCCCACTCCGCGTGGCAGGCCCTCACCATCGCCCACTTGGCGTGGCTGCTCCTCGGTGTGACCCTCACCGTGCTGCTGGCCGTGCGCGCCCAACGCGAGAGGGCGGCTGCCGCCTTCTAGTCTTTCCCGGGCCGGGTACGCGGTGCCCCGCTCCGGCGGCCCCCGCACTCCCGGCCGGTGGGGGCTGGCCGCGCAGTTCCTCCGCCAGCTACCGCTGGGAGGTGCCCCCGGCGCCCCTCGGGGCCCGTGCCCGTCGTCTTTGCCCGCGCCCGGGCGGGGCAAGTCTGCCGCGGGCGGGTGAGCCGGGCCCTTCGGCGGCGCGGGAACTGCGCGACCAGGCATGACGCTTCCGCGGTCGGAGAACGGTCCTCGGTCAGGCAGCTGCGGGATTGGTCTATGCCAATCGCGGATTACGGGTCAGGATGGCCCCCATGGACCTCATTCCGGCCCCGCGCCATCAGACCCCGTACGGCACCGACGACGCCTTCGTCCTCGGGCCCGAGACGACCCTCACCGCGACCCCCGGCGCCGAAGGCGCCGCGCGCTGGCTGCGCGGAGTGCTCGCGGCAGCGACGGGCCTGCCGCTGGCACCGGTGGAGCCGTCCGGGAAGGACGTGATCCGGCTGGCGGTGGACGACGCGGTGGCCAGGGAGCTGGGCCCCGAGGGCTACCGCATCATGGCCGCGCCCAACTCCGGCGTGCACGTCTTCGGCGGGAGCCCCGCCGGCGTCTTCTGGGGCGCGCAGACCCTGCGCCAGCTCCTGGGGGCCGACGCCTTCCGCCGGGCGCCCCTGGGGGAGCGCGAGTGGCGCGTGCCGACCTGCCAGATACAGGACGCCCCCCGCTTCGCCTGGCGCGGCTTCATGCTCGACGTGGCACGGCACTTCATGCCGAAGGACGTCGTGTTCAAGTACCTCGACCTGATGGCCGCCCACAAGCTGAACGTGCTGCACTTCCACCTCACCGACGACCAGGGCTGGCGGGTGGAGATCAAGCGCTACCCGAAGCTGACCGAGGTCGGCGCGTGGCGCGAGCGCACGAAGGTCGGGCTGCGCGAGTCGCCGCTGTGGGACGAGCGCCCGCACGGCGGTTACTACACCCAGGACGACATCCGCGAGATCGTCGCGTACGCCGCCGAGCGGCACATCACCGTCGTCCCCGAGGTCGACATCCCCGGCCACTCGCAGGCGGCCATCGCCGCGTACCCGGAGCTCGGCAACACCGACGTCGTCGACACCTCGGCCCTCTCCGTGCTGACCACGTGGGGCGTCAACCCCAATGTGCTCTCGCCCGCCGAGAGCACCCTGCGCTTCTACGAGAACGTCTTCGCCGAGCTGCTGGAGCTGTTCCCCGGCGAGTTCTTCCACGTCGGCGGCGACGAGTGCCCCAAGGACCAGTGGCGCGCCTCGCGTTCGGCGCAGGAGCGGATGCAGGAGCTGGGCCTGGAGGACGAGGACGAGCTGCAGAGCTGGATGATCGGCCACTTCGACCACTGGCTGACCGAGCGCGGCCGGCGGCTGATCGGCTGGGACGAGATCCTGGAGGGCGGCCTCGCCGAGGGCGCCGCCGTGTCGTCGTGGCAGGGATACGCCGGCGGCATCGCGGCGGCCAAGGCGGGGCACGACGTGGTGATGTGCCCCCAGACCCATGTCTACCTGGACTGGCGGCAGTCGGAGGACCCCGAGGAGCCGGTGCCGATCGCGCACGCCCGCGGCCTGGAGGACGTCTTCCGCTTCGAGCCGGTTCCGCCGCAGCTCACCGAGGAGGAGGCGGCGCACGTCATCGGCACCCAGGCCAACATCTGGACCGAAGTCATGGACTCCGTACGGGTGCTGGACTACATGGCCTTCCCGCGGCTCGCCGCCTTCGCCGAGGTCGCCTGGTCGGACCTGCCCGCCGCCGACGAGCGCGACTGGCCGGAATTCGAAGCCCGGATGCGGACCCACTACGCCCGACTGGACGCCCTGGGCGTGGAGTACCGGCCGCCGGGCGGCCCGCTGCCGTGGCAGCGCCGCCCCGGCGTCCTCGGCCGTCCCAAGGACGGTCCGCCCCCGATCGTGTGACTGATTCCGCAACTTCCGCACCCGGCGCGGGCGGAGCTGGCACGGTGGAGTGGCGTACCGTCGCAACACACCCGAAGGATGGCAATTCCGGCACAGCGGTTGATTCCGTCAGAGCCGTACGATCGCGCCCGTGACGGACGGATCGGTACTTCGTGGACCCTCGCGTTGACCACCGTGGAACATGTGCCAGAGTTGCCACGTCCAGGCTGTGAGCACGTACGGTACGGCTACCGCGCGACGGAGGAAGGCCGGGAAGGGGCAGGCTGCGTGAGCACGTATGCACGGCGGACGGCGGAGAACGTGACGCTGCCGTCCTCGCTCGACGAGGCGGTGGAGGCGCTCGCCGCCATGCCCAGCGCCGTGCCCGTCGCAGGCGGCACCGACCTGATGGCGGCGGTGAACTCCGGGCTGCTGCGCCCGGACGCGCTGGTCGGCCTCGGCCGGATCAGTGAGATCCGCGGCTGGCAGTACGCGGACGGCGCGGCGCTGCTCGGCGCCGGACTGACCCACGCGCGGATGGGGCGGCCGGACTTCGCCGCCCTCATCCCCGCGCTCGCCGCCGCCGCCCGCTCCGCGGGACCGCCGCAGATCCGCAACGCGGGCACCCTCGGCGGCAACATCGCGACCGCGGCCCCGACCGGCGACGCCCTCCCGGTGCTCGCCGCGCTGGAGGCCAGCGTCATCGTCGCCGGACCCGAGGGCGACCGCGAACTCCCGGTCAGCCACCTGCTCACCGGCATGGACCCGCTGCGCCCCGGCGAACTCCTCGCCTTCGTGAGGATTCCGCTGCTGCACGCGCCGCAGACCTTCCTCAAGGCCACCGGGCGCACCGGGCCGGGGCGTGCGGTGGCCTCCGTCGCGCTCGTGGTCGACCCCGCGCGCCGCCAGGTGCGCTGTTCGGTGGGCGCGGTCGCGCCGGTGCCGCTGCGGCCCCTGGAGGCCGAGCAGTGGGTCGCGGGCCTCATCGACTGGGACGGCGACCGCAATCTCGCCCCCGAGGCGTGCACGGCCTTCGGCGAGTACGTGGCCGCCGCGTGCATCCCGGACCAGGAAGGTGTCGAACTGCCGCCCGCCGCCGTCCAGCTACGCCGTACCGTGGCCGCACTGTCCCGTCGAGCGCTCGGGAGGGCACTGGCATGACCGACCAGCCGCAGCCGCAGCCGGGCGCACCCGGCACCGACGACAGGTCGGGCACGTCCGGCGCGTCCGGTACGTCGCCCGGCACGTCGGGGACCTGGCAGCCGGTGCCCGGCGGCGGGGACTACGACCCCGACCAGACCATGCACGTCTCCTTCGCGGCCCAACTGCCGCCGGAGCCGCGGCCGGGCGAGGACCCGCTCGGCGCGCACGGCCCGGCGGGACCGCCCGTCACCGGTGAGGGCGACCCGGTCACCCAGTGGTCGATCCCGGTCATAAAGGACGACGCGGACGGCGACTCGGGGGAGTTCTCCGTCGGCTCCTTCGCCTCGCCGTGGGACCAGGCACCGTCACCCGCGCCCACGCAGTCCTTCCCCGCCGGGATGTTCGGGCAGGGCGCGGCGGCCGCCGCGCAGGCCCAGGCGGCCGCTCAGGCCGCCGCCCAGGCGCAGGCCGGGCAGGGCGCACCGCAGGACCAGCTCACCGGGCAGTGGGACTTCAGCGGCGTCGGCACCGGCATCGACCCCGGCACGGGCCTGGGCACCGGCCTGGGCGCGGGAGTTGACGAGGGGCTGCCCTGGCCGCCCACCCAGGCCGCCTGGTCCGCCGCCGTCGACGACCCGGAGGGCCCGCCGCCCGGCGCGGGACACCAGGCCACCGCCGACAGCGCGTTCACGCACACCGGCCACGACGCCGACTACGGCACCGGCCACGACCCGGCGGCCAGGACGCGCGCCCCCGGCGACCCCGAGAGCCCCGGCAGCGCGGGCGCGCTGCACGACCCCGAGGGCCTGTCGGACGGCCTCACCCCGCTCACCGGGATCGGCGCGCTCGACGGCGTCGACGGCCTGTCCGCGCTCGACGGTCTCAGCGGCCTCGACGCCCTGCCGGGCGGCCTGTCCGCGCTGCCCGCGCTGCCCGCGCTCGACGGCGGCGAGGAACTGGTGGCGAACGGCCACGTACCGGACGGCCACGTACCGGACGGCCTCGCGCCGGGCGAACTGCCCCCGGCCGGGCCGCTCCCCGACGCCGTGGACGGCCCCGCGCCCGACGGCCTCACGCCCGACGCCCTCGCCCCCGACCCCCTCGCCCCGGATTCCGGTACGGCGGAGGCGGACGGCGACCTCGCGGCCGACGAGGCCGAGCGGGAGCCGGAGCCGGAACCCGTCGAGGAGACCCACAGCGAACACCCCCTCGCCTCCTACGTCCTGCGCGTCAACGGCGCCGACCGCCCGGTGACCGACGCCTGGCTCGGCGAATCGCTGCTCTACGTGCTGCGCGAACGCCTCGGCCTCGCCGGCGCCAAGGACGGCTGCGAACAGGGCGAGTGCGGGGCCTGCTCCGTCCAGGTCGACGGCCGTCTGGTCGCCTCCTGCCTGGTGCCCGCGGCCACCGCGGCGGGCAGCGAGGTCCGTACCGTCGAGGGCCTGACCGTGGACGGCCGCCCCTCCGACGTCCAGCGCGCGCTCGCCGAATCCGGCGCCGTCCAGTGCGGCTTCTGCATCCCCGGCATGGCGATGACGGTGCACGACCTGCTGGAGGGCAACCACAAACCCACCGACCTGGAGACCCGCCAGGCGCTGTGCGGCAACCTCTGCCGCTGCTCCGGCTACCGCGGCGTCCTCGACGCCGTCGACCAGGTCATCGCCGCCCGCGAGGCCGCCGCCGACGACCCCGACAACCCGGCGTCCGCGGCCTCCTCCACCGCCGCCCGCGTCCCGCACCAGGGCGGCCCCTCGGGAGGCGCCGTATGACCGGCATCATCGACGGACCGGGGCCCGTCGCGGAGACCCTGGCGGGCGCCGGGGCGGTACGGGGGATCGGCGCGTCGCTGCCCTCGGCCGACGCGCTCCAGAAGGCGCAGGGCACCTACCCGTACGCGGCGGATCTGTGGGCCGAGGGGCTGCTGTGGGCGGCCGTGCTGCGCTCGCCGTACCCGCACGCGCGGATCACCCGGATCGACACCAGCGAGGCCGTCGCGATGCCCGGCGTGCGGGCCGTCGTCACGCACGAGGACGTGCCGGGCGACGCGATGCACGGCCGCCGGGTCGCGGACCGCCCGGTCTTCGCCGAGGACCTGGTGCGGCACCACGGCGAGCCGATCGCCGCCGTCGCCGCCGACCACCCCGACACCGCCCGGCTGGCCGCCGCCGCGATCCTCGTCGAGTACGAGGTGCTGGAGCCGGTCACCGACCCCGAGAAGGCGTTCGCCGCCGAGCCGCTGCACCCCGACGGCAATCTGATCCGGCACATCCCGCTGCGCTTCGGCGACCCCGACGCGATCGGCGACGTCATCGTGGAGGGCCTGTACCGGGTCGGCCGCCAGGACCCGGCGCCGATCGGCGCCGAGGCCGGACTCGCCGTCCCGCGCCCGGACGGCGGCGTCGAGCTGTACGTCGCCTCCACCGACCCGCACGCCGACCGCGACCTAGCCGCCGCCTGCTTCGGCCTCGAACCCGACCGCGTCAAGGTCGTCGTCACCGGCGTGCCCGGCGCGATGGGCGACCGCGAGGACTCCGGCGTCCAGCTCCCGCTCGGCCTGCTCGCGCTCAAGACCGGCTGCCCGGTCAAATTCGTGGCCACCCGCGAGGAGTCCTTCCTCGGCCACGCCCACCGCCACCCCACCCTGCTGCGCTACCGGCACCACGCCGACGCCGAGGGCCGCCTGGTCAAGGTCGAGGCGCAGATCCTGCTCGACGCGGGCGCGTACGCCGACGCCTCCTCCGACGCGCTCGCCGCCGCCGTGGCCTTCGCGGCCGGTCCCTACGTCGTCCCGCACGTCTTCGTCGAGGGCTGGGCCGTACGCACCAACAACCCGCCGTCCGGCCACGTACGCGGCGAGGGCGCGCTCCAGGTCTGCGCCGCGTACGAGGGCCAGATGGACAAGCTCGCCGCGAAGGTCGGCCTGGATCCGGCCGAGATCCGGATGCGCAACGTCCTGGCCACCGGCGACCTGCTGCCCACCGGCCAGACCGTCACCTGCCCCGCGCCCGTCGGCGAGCTGCTGAAGGCCGTACGCGACGCCGAGCTGCCCCCGCTGCCCGACGGCGACGACGAGTCGCAGTGGCTGCTGCCCGGCGGCACCTCGGGCGCGGGCGAGCCGGGCGCGGTACGGCGCGGGGTCGGCTACGCGCTCGGCATGGTCCACGTGCTCGGCGCCGAGGGCGCCGACGAGGTGTCGACCGCGACCGTACGCGTCCACGACGGCCGCGCCACCGTCATCTGCGCCGCCGTCGAGACCGGCCAGGGATTCACCACGCTGGCGCGGCAGATCGTCCAGGAAGTCCTCGGCATCGACGACGTCCAGGTGCTGCCGTCCGACACCGACCAGCCGCCGTCGGGACCCTCCGCGCGCGGACGCCACACCTGGGTGTCCGGCGGCGCGGTCGAGCGCGCGGCCAAGATGGTCCGCACCCAGCTGCTCCAGCCGCTCGCCGCCAAATTCGGCATGTCCGTGGAGCTGCTGTCCATCGCCGACGGCAAGATCACCTCGTACGACGGTGTGCTGTCCACCACCGTCGCCGAGACCCTCGACGGCAAGGAGCTGTGGGCCACCGCGCAGTGCCGCCCGCACCCGACCGACCGGCTCGACGACACCGGCCAGGGCGACGCCTTCGTCGGCCTCACCTTCTGCGCGATTCGCGCCGTGGTCGACGTCGACATCGAACTGGGCGCCGTGCGCGTGGTCGAGATGGCCGTCGCCCAGGACGTCGGCCGCATCCTCAACCCCCGCCAGCTCGCCGCCCGCATCGAGGCCGGGATCACCCAGGGCGTCGGCCTCGCCCTGATGGAGGACCTCCGCGCGCCCCGAGGCATCGTCAAACGCCCCAGCCTCACCGGATACTCCCTGCCGACCGCCCTCGACGCCCCCACGGTCCGCATCATCCGGCTGGTCGAGGAGCGCGACGTCCTCGCCCCCTTCGGCGCCAAGGCCGTCTCCGCGGTCCCCGTCGTCACCGCCCCCGCCGCGGTGGCCGCCGCCGTCCGCGCCGCCACCGCCCGCCCCATCCCCCGCCTCCCCATCCGCCCCCAAGCCGCGGTGGTCAAACCCCAGAACTAGCGCCTGTCCGGCGGATCATGGGCGGTCCAGGCGGCGCCCGGTACGTGCGAGCGCAAGGCGCCGGGGCGGCCTCGTAGCGGAGCTATCCGGGGCGGGTTGAGCTTGTCAGGGGCGCGGCCGCGGCTGAGCGTGCCGGTCCACCGCGCCCCTGGACAACGTCGCCCGGCGCCTTTACGCGGCGCGCGCCCGGCGGGTCACAGGCGCATACCGGTCGCCATGTCGCGAACGGCTTCCAGGGCTTGTTGCTGGAGGCCGCCGCCGAAGGTGACGCGGGTGGCGCCGAGGAAGGCCAGCTCGCGGGGGGAGGGCCCGCCGGGACGGCAGAGTGCGTTGAGGGGGAGCGGGACGGCTTCGGCGATCTCGGCGAGGAGGGCGGGCGGGGCGAGGATCGGGTAGACGCAGTCGGCTCCGGCGGCGGCGTAGAGCAGCCCGCGCTCGACGGCGGCGCCGGTCGTACGGTCGCCGCGCAGAAACGTGTCGATGCGCGCGTTGACGACCAACGCGTCCCCGGCGGCGGCGCGTACGGCCGCGAGCCGGTCCGCCTGCCGCCGGGGCTCGACCAGCCCCCTGGACCCCGGCTCGGAGTCCTCCAGATTGCACCCGACGGCCCCGGCCTCCAGCAGCCGCTCGACCAACTCCTCGGGCGCCAGCCCGTATCCGGCCTCGACGTCGGCCGACACGGGGACGTCCACGGCGCGGGTGATCCGCCGGATCGCGGCGAACATCTCGTCGGCGGGCGCCTCGCCGTCCTCGTACCCCAGCGACGCCGACACCCCGGCGCTGGGCGTCGCCAGCGCCGGGAAGCCCGCGTCCGCGAACACCCGCGCGCTGGCCGCGTCCCACGGCCCGGGCAGCACCAACGGATCGGCGGCGTCCCGCCCGTGATGCAGCGCCAGCAGCGCCTTCGCGCCCCCCGCCCCGGCCACGGCCCCGACCTCGGCCCCGGCCACGCCCCCCGCCCCGGCCCCCGCGCCGCTCACGCGCTCGCCGCCGGCTGCGTCCTGAACGTCACGTTGAACCGGTTCCACGCGTTGATCGCCACGATCGCGGCCCCCAGGCGCGCCAACTCGTCCGCGTCGAAGTGCTCCGCCGCCCGCGCGTACACCTCGTCCGGCACGAACCCGTCCGTCAGCAGCGTCACCGCCTCCGTCAGCGCCAGCGCCGCCCGCTCCTTCTCGCTGTAGACGCCGTCGACCTCTTCCCACGCGCTCAGCAGGAAGATCCGCTGGTCGCTCTCCCCGGCCTTCCGCGCGTCCTTGATGTGCATGTCCAGGCAGAACGCGCACCGGTTGATCTGCGACGCCCTGATCTTCACCAGTTCCGCGACCACGGGGTCGAGCCCCTTCGCCGCCGCCTGGCTGAACCCCAGCATCGCCCGGAACGCGTCCGGCGCGTGCTTCGCGTAATCCACTCGCTCACTCATACCGACGACGCTACGGCCTGATCGCCCCGCGCCGTTGTACCACTCCCGCCCCAAATCCCTGGGCCAATCGCGGCGGGAGCGGACGGGCGGCCCGGCTTCGGGCCCGGCTTCAGCTCTCCGCCGCCGCCAGGGCCGCCTCGATGTCGGCGACGGAGGCCGGCGCGGGGGGCTCGGCCATGAAGTCGGCGACCGACTTGTCCGCGTAGGGCAGCCCGTACGCCGCCGTGCCGGGCTGGAACCGCCGGCCCTCGGCGAGCGGCCCGGCGTCCACCGTGTCGAAGCCGAGCAGATCGAGCAGCTCAGCGGCGTGCGCCTTCGCGTCGGCGTCGTCACCGGCGATGGGCAGGGCGCTGCGGTCGGCCGCTCCCGCCGGACGCGGCAGCGCCGCCAGGTGCTTGAAGAAGATGTTGTTGAACGCCTTCACCACGTGGGCACCGTCCAGATACCCCTGGAGCAGCCCGCTGTCGGTGGTCTTCTTCTCGACCAGCTCGGCGATGTCGCCGTCGCGCTGCGGGTAGTAGTTGCCGGTGTCGATCACGGTCTTGCCCGCCAGCGGCTCCCGCGGAATCCGCGGGTACGCCTTGACCGGGACCGTCACCACCACCCAGTCCCCGGCGGCGGCGGCCTCCGCCGCCGTGCCCGCGCGGGCTCGTGGGCCGAGCTCCGCGACGAGGTCCGCGAGGGTTTCCGGCCCCCGGGAGTTGCTGAGCACCACATCGAGCCCGCTGTCGACCGCCAGCCGGGCCAGGGTGCCGCCGATGTTTCCGCTGCCGATCAGTCCCAAAGTCGCCATACCGGCGGCAACCGCCACGGCCACGTCAGTATTTCCGCCGGTCCGGTCGTTCACCCTGTCAGCGGCGCCGGTGCGGCCCGAGTGCGAGGAGCACGTCGCCGAGCTGGGCGGCGGTCAGGGGTGGCGCGGGCAGGGTTTTCGCCTTCGGCGGCGTCTTCGGCAGGGGCTCCGGCCCGGCCCGGAAGCCGTCCAGGAGCCTCTCCCCGCTTCGTGCCTGGAGAGTGATGTCGCTCAGATACCCCAGGACTCGGCCGGATCGTCCAGCCACACGTACTGCCCGTCGGCGTCGACCGTCAGCCCGAAGCGCTCGACCCCCGGCTTTCCCCGGCCCGTCCACCAGCGGAAGGCGGCCTCCACCTCGTCCCACAGCCGACGCGGTCCGTACTGGTGGACCGTGGACGCGGGCCGGCCGTCGCGGAAGGTCACGACGGCCCACGACGTGTCGGTGAGACCGTAGAACCAGACCGGCCGCGTGTCCCCGCGCTTCTCGGCCGCGGCCTGTACGCACCCGGGCACCCGCAGCCCCAACGCGAAGGGGCCCGCGGTGTACCGCCCGGTGAGGAATTCCGCCTCGGTGACGGTGGTCGTGGACGCGTCGGCGCCGTCCGTGCCCTCCTGCGATACGTCATCGCCGTGCCGTACGGCAGCCCTCCGCTGGGCGCGGAGCTTCATGAACTCCACCAGCCGCGTGAACCGCCCCGACGCCACCCCGTCCCCGACGACCAGACGTGCCACGGCGTCACCGTTCCCGTAATGCGTCCCCCACGGCGCCACGA
Organism: Streptomyces sp. NPDC008079; assembly: GCF_042957385.1. Taxonomy (NCBI): domain Bacteria; kingdom Bacillati; phylum Actinomycetota; class Actinomycetes; order Kitasatosporales; family Streptomycetaceae; genus Streptomyces; species Streptomyces sp. NPDC008079. The sequence goes on along the minus strand of NZ_JBIBIC010000007.1, from coordinate 325,567 downwards.
CGATCCCGCCGGGTGCCGTCTGCTCGACCCAGGCGTACGGGATCTCGCGCATCCCGCACGTGGCGATGACCCGGTCGTACCGGCGCGCCCGGCAGGTGCCCGCCGTATCCGTCCCCCGTCACCACCGTCGGGCCGAGCCCCGCCCTTCGCAGCGACTCCCGGGCCGCTGCCGCCACCGCCGCGTCCACCTCGACGGTCGTCACCTTCTCGCCGCCGAGCCGGTGCGTCAGCAGCCCCGCGTTCCACCCCGTCCCGGTGCCGATCTCCAGCACCGCGTGCCCGGGCCGCACCTCCAGATCGCCGAGCATGGCGAACACGACGGACGGCATCGACGCGGACGACGTCGACACCTTCCCCGGCGCCGCCCCGCTGTGCCGCCCGTCGTCCCACTGCGTCACGATCGGCACATCGGCCTCGGCGTACCCCAGCCACGCCGCCGGGTCCTCCGCCCTGCTCACGGCCACACTGGCCTGTGCGGTGAGGTCGAACGGCCACATCACCTCGGGCAGAAACGCCGCCCGCGGCACCGCCGCGAAAGCCGTCGCCCAATCGTCCGTCATGACCCCCGCCGCGAGAAGCGACCGCCCCAACTCGGCCCGCCCCCCGCCCCGTTCGATCGATGTCACTTCCGATGCGTCCCGCCCCCGGGCGGCGTGGACCCATCCGGATTCGGCGGCTCCTCCGGCGGCGTCCACGGCGTCCCCGGCTGCCCGTCTCCCTCTCCACCGGCACGAATTCCTCGCGGAGTCTTCTCCACTGCGCATCTCCTTTGCTCGGCCTTCCGCCCTATTCGCTGTCGTGTCCAGAATTCTGGGAGGCGGAGTGCGGTGTCCAGGGCGTTTCCTGTTCGCGCAAGAATTCGTCGCGAACAGCCGTGAGGAAGTCGCGCATGGCGTCGTCGGCGAGGGCGCCCGAGGAGAAGTGCTCGAATTTCTTCACGTAAAGAGCGACGTCCCTGGGATCGGTCACCGCCATTTCGGCGTGCAGCGTCTCGACCGTGACCATACGGTTGTCGCGGATGACGAAGGAGTGACCGGGTGCGTATTTTTGTGCTGCGGTGAGCGGGACGACGCGGATGTCGAGATTGGGAAGCCCGGACAGGAAGATGAGCCTGTCCAGTTGGCCGGCCATCACCGGTGGCGGAACGAGCAGCCAGCGCAGTACGGGCTCGGTGACGACGAACCGCAGGGTCTTCGTCCTGTCGTACAGCACGCTCTGGCGATCGAGTCGCGCGGCGACCGTACGTGCCAACTGTTCGTCGCCCAGCTCCTTGCGGGAGAGCACCGCCCGCCCGTACTCGGGTGTCTGCAACAGGCCCGGAATCAGCGACGGTTGGCGGACACGCCCAATGCCGTGAGGATGCGCTCCACGTCGATGACGCCGGGCGCGGTGCGGCCGTTCTCGATCTTGCTCAGCTTACTGGTGGACATGACGGCGCCGCGGGCCACAGCCTTCGCTTCCTGCCCGGAGGCCTGCCGCAACGCCCGCAGCGCGGCGCCCAGTTCTGATCTGTTCACTCGCCGAACTCGGCCCACCAGTCAGTGAAGGGCCTCGCGTGTGCGAGCGCCACATCGCGGTACGCCCCGAACTCGTCGGCATCCGCCGCCTCGTGGACGTCCACGCCGAGGAACTTCCCAGCGCCGTCGTACGTCATGGCCGCCGCCGTCCTGCCGTCGAACAGCCAGAAGTCAGGGGCCTGCGGCAGCGGGTTCTCCGTCTCGGTGGTGTCGAGGATGAAGAATTCCTCACCGGCCGTCATGTTCCGCTGGTATCCCCAGCCCAGTTCGAATCGCAGGTACGGTGTGAGAGGCCGTGACAAGATGTGTACCCGATAGATGCGTTTCCCGGCCCGGGTGATCTCGCGGACCGTCGTGACCCAGTCGGCGTCTCGGTAGTCCTCCGGCTGATCCTCCCCTGCGAGGAAGGCGTGATAGGCGGTCACACCACCGGACTTGCTGTAGTCGCCCAGCGTTTCCAGCCGGAACGCTTCCCGCTCGAACTGCGAGAACATCTCGCCGAGCGTTTTAGAGGAGCCCGTCACGGATGGCCTTTCTGATCAGTTCCACAGGGATTTCGACCATGCCTTCGTGAGCGGGGATGCTCCGACCGTGCTCGGTGATGTGCGGCCCCTGCACTGCGAGGGTGCCCCGGTCGGTCACGTACAGCGTCGGACAATCGCCGTCGTCGCACGATCCGACGAGTCGTGTCAGCTCCACTGCTGCCCCCAGGGAAGAGACGGTGTCGTGTTCGATGCTCCCGAGTGACCGTCCCCCGGCGCACTGAGGCCCGCTCTCTCAAGCTCGAGTGCTCCGGATCGTGCAAGCCGCAGGAGACGACAGCACATCAAGAAGAGGGCGGCACCCCGTACGGGGTGCCGCCCTCTTCTTTCGCCATATCAGGCAATCGGAGGCCGTGACCGGAATCGAACCGGCGTAACTCGCTTTGCAGGCGAGTCCCTCAACCACTCGGGCACACGGCCAGGTGTGTGTGCGGTGTGGTTCGACCTTCGCGGGTGGGGCGGGGGTGGGTCAAGGGTGGGGGAGGGGGTGCAACGGGACTGCCATACGGCGTTCATGAACGGGGGCGCGGGCCGGGGCGGGAAGGCGGCCGGGACGGAGGTGGGACGAGGGCGGGGCGTAGGGCGAAAGGCGGAGGGAAAGGCGGTCGCAGGGCAGGGGTGAAAGGGGCTGATGCCCCTTACCCTTGGCTGGTGACTGCCTCCGACACTCGCCGTGACCAGCGGCTTCCTGGAATCGACCCCGAGACCGCCCCGGCCGCGCCGGAAGGCGTGATGGGGCGGTCGTACCGCGCGCTGACCCTGGGCATCGTGTCGGTGGTGCTGATGATCGCGTTCGAGGCGACCGCGGTGGGGACGGCGATGCCGATCGCGGCGCGGGAGCTGGACGGTCTCGGGCTGTACGCGTTCGCGTTCTCGGGGTATTTCACGACGTCGCTGCTCGCGATGGTGGTCAGCGGGCAGTGGTGCGACCGGTCGGGGCCGCTGCCGCCGCTGGCGGCGGGCATCGGCGGCTTCGCGGCGGGACTGGTGGTCAGCGGGACCGCGCAGTCGATGTGGCCGTTCGTGCTCGGCCGGGCCGTGCAGGGGCTCGGCGGCGGGCTCGTGATCGTCGCGCTGTACGTGGTGGTCGGCCGGGCGTATCCGGAACGGCTGCGGCCCTCGGTGATGGCCGCCTTCGCGGCGTCGTGGGTGGTGCCGTCGATCGTCGGGCCGCTGGTGTCGGGGACGGTCACCGAACACCTCGGCTGGCGCTGGGTGTTCCTGGCCATCCCGGTCCTGGTGGCGCTGCCGCTCGCCGTCATGCTGCCGCCCCTGCGGCGGGCCGCGCACGCCCCCGACCCGGCCCCCGAGACGCTGCCCGAGGCCCCCGAGCCGGTCGCGCCGCCCGTACGGGACGGGCGGCGGATCTGGTACGCGGTGGCGCTCGCGACGGGCGCGGCGCTGTTGCAGTACGCGGGCCAGGACATCAGCCCGCTCTCGGTGATACCGGCCGTCGCGGGCATCGTGCTGCTCGTACCGTCCGCGCTGCGGCTGCTGCCGCCCGGCACCTTCCGCGCGGTGCGCGGGCTGCCCACGGTGATCCTGATGCGCGGGATCGCGGCGGGCACCTTCATCGCCGCCGAGAGCTTCATCCCGCTGATGCTGGTCACCCAGCGCGGCCTGTCCGCGACCATGGCGGGGCTGTCGCTGGCGGGCGCCGGGCTCACCTGGGCGCTCGGCTCGTACGTCCAGGCCCGCCCGCGCCTGGCACCGGTCCGCGAACGCCTCGCGCAGTTCGGCATGGTGCTGTCCGCCGCCGCCATCTGCGGCGCCTCCCTCGCCCTCGTCCAGTCCGTACCGGTGTGGATCGTGGCCGTCGCCTGGTGCGCGGGCGGCCTCGGCATGGGCCTGGTCATCTCCACCCTCAGCGTGCTGATGCTGGAGCAGTCCGCCCCCGCGGAGGCCGGTGCCAACTCCGCGGCCCTCCAGGTCTCCGACGCCCTCTCCAACGTCCTCCTGGTCGCCGCCGCCGGCACCGTCTTCGCCGCCCTCGGCGGCGGCACGGTCGGCGCCGCGGCCGACGCGAGCACCACCACGACGGCACACCCCGCGGCCTTCGCCGCCGTCTTCCTCCCCGCCGCCGCCCTGGCCCTCGTGGGCGCCTTCGTAGCGGGGCGCCTGCGCCCCCACCCGAAATCGGCGTGAGACCGACCGCCTGCGCCCGGGACGGCGTATCACCGTACGAGACGGCGTCCGCGCGCCCGTATGTGAGCTGAGTCGCACACGGGCGGCGCGGTGGCGTCGGGACGGGGGTGAGGGGGTGCGGCCGGTAGGCTGAGGCGGTTTTCGTACCGACCCGCCGCGAGACGAACCTCAACGGAGACCGTGACTACCACCGCCGCATCGCACCCGCACCATCTGTCTCCCGCCTTCCCCGGGCGCGCGCCCTGGGGGACGGCGAACAAGCTTCGGGCCTGGCAGCAGGGGGCCATCGACGCGTACGTCGCCAAGCAGCCGCGGGACTTCCTCGCGGTGGCGACACCCGGCGCCGGGAAGACCACCTTCGCGCTGTCGCTGGCGTCGTATCTGCTCCACAACCACCTGGTGCAGCAGATCACGGTGGTGGCGCCCACCGAGCACCTGAAGACGCAGTGGGCGGACGCGGCGGCGCGGATAGGGATCAAGCTGGACCCGGAGTACAGCGCGGGCCCCGTCGGCAAGGAGTACCACGGCGTCGCCGTGACGTACGCGGGCGTCGGGGTGCGGCCGATGCTGCACCGCAACCGCTGCGAGCAGCGCAAGACGCTGGTGATCCTGGACGAGATCCACCACGCGGGCGACAGCAAGTCGTGGGGCGAGGCGTGCCTGGAGGCGTTCGACCCGGCGACGCGGCGGCTGGCGCTGACCGGGACGCCGTTCAGGTCGGACACCAACCCGATCCCCTTCGTGGTGTACGAGGAGGGCAACGACGGCATCCGCCGCAGCGCCGCCGACTACACGTACGGGTACGGCAACGCGCTCAACGACGGCGTCGTGCGCCCGGTGATCTTCCTCAGCTACAGCGGCAACATGCGCTGGCGCACCAAGGCGGGCGACGAGATCGCGGCGCGCCTGGGCGAGCCGATGACGAAGGACGCCATCGGACAGGCGTGGCGGACCGCGCTCGCGCCGACCGGCGACTGGATCCCGAACGTGCTGAAGGCCGCCGACCAGCGGCTGACCGAGGTCCGCAAGGGCATCCCGGACGCGGGCGGCCTGGTGATCGCCACCGACCAGGACTCGGCCCGCGCCTACGCCAAGCTGCTCAAGGAGATCTCCGGGCACAAGCCGACCGTCGTGCTCTCCGACGACCCCGGCTCCTCCAAGCGGATCGAGAAGTTCAGCGAGTCCGAGGACCGGTGGATGGTCGCGGTCCGGATGGTGTCGGAGGGCGTCGACGTGCCCCGCCTCGCGGTCGGCGTGTACGCCACGACGATCTCGACGCCGCTGTTCTTCGCGCAGGCCGTGGGCCGTTTCGTACGGTCGCGGCGGCGCGGCGAGACGGCGTCGGTGTTCGTTCCGACCATCCCGATGCTGCTGGAATTCGCCAACGAGATGGAGGTCGAGCGCGACCACGTGCTCGACAAGCCCAAGAAGCAGGGCGAGGAGGACCCCTTCGCGGAGGAGGACAAGCTCCTCGCGGACGCGGAGAAGGCCGAGGACGAGGCCACCGAGGAGGACATGCTGCCCTTCGAGGCGCTGGAGTCCGACGCGGTCTTCGACCGGGTGCTGTACGACGGGGCCGAGTTCGGCATGCAGGCGCATCCGGGCAGCGAGGAGGAGCAGGACTACCTCGGCATCCCCGGACTCCTCGAACCGGACCAGGTCCAGATACTGCTGCAGAAGCGGCAGGCCCGGCAGATCGCCCACAGCCGGAAGAAGCCGGACGAAGAGGCCGATCTGCTCGAACTCCCCGCCGAGCGGCGCCCGATCGTCACCCACCGCCAACTGCTCGAACTGCGCAAGCAGTTGAACACGCTCGTGGCCGCGTACAACCATCAGAGCGGTAAGCCGCACGGGGTGATTCACACCGAATTGCGCCGTGCGTGCGGCGGACCGCCGAGCGCCGAGGCGACGGCGGGACAGCTCGGCGAGCGGATCAAGAAGGTGCAGGAGTGGGCGACCCGAATGCGATGATGTCGGCCGTATTGTAGAGGGTGGATCTCCAAAGTCGGGTCAAGCCGACGCCCGGATTGTGGACGACCCCTTCCGCTGAGCGGTACCCGCTCGCTACGGTGCCGGTCACGCACGCGCCGTGGCAGTGCAGCCGCGGAGCGCAGCCGGTATGACGACTACCGGCGGCCTCTCCGCGCACTGCCGCGGGACCGGCAGTGCGTTACCGCCGTGGAGATGGCCGCCGCCTACGAGGAGGGGGCGTCGTGACCGCGGAGACGTCTCAAACGCTTGACCGGGGCCTGCGGGTTCTCAAGCTGCTCGCCGACACCGACCACGGCCTGACGGTGACCGAGCTGGCCGCCAAACTCGGTGTGAACCGGACGGTGGTCTACCGCTTGCTGGCCACGCTGGAGCAGCATTCGCTGGTCCGCCGTGACCTCGGCGGCCGGGCGCGCGTCGGACTGGGCGTGCTCGGTCTGGCCCACCAGGTGCACCCGCTGCTGCGCGAGGCCGCACTGCCCGCGTTGCGCTCGCTCGCCGAGGAGATCGGGGCGACCGCCCACCTGACCCTCGTCGACGGCAGCGAGGCGCTGGCCGTCGCCGTCGTGGAGCCGACCTGGACCGACTACCACGTGGCCTATCGCACCGGCTTCCGGCACCCGCTGGACCGCGGGGCCGCGGGGCGCGCCATTCTCGCCGGGCGGGGCATGCAGCCGACGCCCGACGGGTCGCGCTGGGAGCGGTTCGTCGAGGAGGAGTCCCTGGGCGCCCGCCCGGCCGAGGGGCCGCCCGCCGCCCATACCGTCACCGCCACCGAGCCGGTCCGGTACGTCCTCACCCACGGCGAGCTGGAGGCCGGTGCCAGCGGGGCCGCCGCGCCCCTCCTGGGCGTCCCCGGCATCGAGGGGAGCGTCGGCGTCGTCATGCTCGCCGACTCGGTCCCCGAGAGGGTCGGTGCGCGCGTCGTGGAGGCCGCCACGGAGGTCGCCGACGCCCTGCGCTAGGGCGCTGAGCCTCCCCACAAGGGTGCGCCCCCAGGCCCCCGGGCCCGTGGCGGGTCCTTTGCCGGGACGCCGGCTACGCGTCTTCACGGGCCCGGCCCAAGGGGGCTCCTTTGCCGGGACGCCGCTACGCGTTTTGGGCTGCTGCCCCGGGGCGGTTGTTTTGCTGGGGGCGGTGGGCCGTGTTTTTGGGGCGCGGGCTGCCGCGGGTCACCGCCGGTCCCGGCGGGGCTGTTCGGGTGGGTCCGGGCCACCGGCCGGTGGTGGGTTACTCGCGCAGTTCCTCGCGCCCCTGAGGGGGCGCTGGTCGTGCGTGCGGGTAGCTGGGGCCCGGCCCCGGGGCGGTTGCTTTGCCGGGGGCGGCGGGGCGGTTCGGTTGGGTCCGGGCCACCGGCCGGTGGTGGGTTGCTCGCGCAGTTCCTCGCGCCCCTGGCGGGGCGCTGGTCGTGCGGGGGCGTGGCCGCGAGGGCGGGGGGTGTGAAATAGGGTCGGCGGCATGCGTAGAAGCAGCGTCTCCCGGCGGACCGTGACTCTGGCCGTCTGCGGAGCAGTCACGGCCGGGCTGCTGGCCGTCGCGGCCCTCGCCCCGCTCCCGATCTCGATCGTGGAGCCGGGGCTGACGGCGAACGTGCTGGGGGCGGACCAGGGGACGCAGGTGATCACGGTGAGCGGGACACCGGTGCGCAGGACGAGCGGGCAACTGCGGATGGTGACGATCCAGGCGACGTCACCGGACGCCTCGGTGCACGTCACCGACGTGCTGAAGGCGTGGTTCAAGAAGGACCAGGCGGCGATGCCGCGCGACTCGGTCTACCCCACCGGCGGCTCGGTGAAGGAGATCGAGAAGGCGAACCGCAAGGAGATGACCGACTCGCAGGACGCGGCGACGACGGCCGCGCTCAAGCACCTCGGGCTCTCACCGTCCAAGGTGAAGGTCGATCTCCAGCTCGCCGACGTCGGCGGCCCCAGCGCCGGGCTGCTCTTCGCACTCGGCATCATCGACAAGATCAACGGCGACGGCCACGGCGGCGACCTCACCGGCGGCCGGACCATCGCGGGCACCGGGACCATCGACGCCTCGGGCAAGGTCGGCGCGGTCGGCGGGGTGCCGCTGAAGGAGCAGGCCGCCCGCCGCGACGGCGCGACCGTCTTCCTCGTACCGCGCGGCGAGTGCTCCGACGCCAAGGCGGAGCTGCCCGACGGGCTCAGGCTGGTCCCGGTCAACGACCTGGATGGCGCGCTGGCGGCCCTGGCCGCCCTGGACAAGGGTGGAAAGCTGCCGACCTGCTAGACGGCCGCTAGACCGACGCCCGCGCGGCGCCCGGCGACACGGCGGGCTCGTCGCCGGGCTCGTCGTTCCAGTGCCGGAAGGCGGGCAGGACGAGCGGGCTCAGCGTCGTGAGCAGATAGACGGCGCTGACGGTGGCCATGGCGGTGCGCAGGCCCGCGTACTGGACGAGGAAGCCGCCGAGCAGGCCGCCCAGCGGCACGGCGACCAGGACGCCGGAGGTGACGGCGCCGAAGACGCGGCTGCGCAGCCGCTCGGGGACCAGGCGGACCATCTCGGTGCCGATCATCGGGTTCAGGACCCCGGCGGCCAGCCCGCACACCGCGCAGGTGACCAGGAGCGGGGTCAGACCGGGCACGAAGGCGGCCACGGCCGTCCGGGGGAAGCCGCTGATGAGGAACGCGCCGATGTAGAGGCCGCGTTGCGACACCCGGTGGCCGACGACGCCGTACGTCAGCGAGCCGATCAGCGCGCCGCCGCCGAAGGTCCCGGCGACCAGGCCGACGCTCACCGAACCGCCCAGGTGCTCGCGGGCGTCCACCGGCAGCAGCACCGCCGACCACGCCTGGTCCAGCGCGTTGGTCACCATCACCATCACCACGATGGCGAACAGCAGCCGCGCGGCCACCAAGTAGGCGAATCCCTCGCGCAGTTCGGCCCGGTAACTGCCGGCGGACTCCTTCGGCGGCTCCGGCGCCTCCGCCGGCGTCCGGTCCCGTACCCCGATCCCGATCAGCACCGCGGACACCGCGAAGGTCGCCGCGTCGACCAGCAGCGTATTGGTGGCGCCCATCACCGAGATGAGCACGCCAGCCAGCGGGGCGCCGAGCATACGGGCGCCGCGCGACGCGCCCTCGTACGCGCTCGACGCCCGCGCCACGGTGGTGTCGGCGCGTGCGGCGAGCCGGGGCATCAGCACCTCGCGGGCGGTCTCGCCGGGGGCGTGGAAGAGGCCGCTGACGCCGACGAGCGCGAGCAGTTCCCAGTAGCGCAACCCGACGGTCAGATGCAGCAGCGGTACGGCCGCCATGGCCGCCGCGCACACCACGTCCGACACGACGCTCGTGACCGCGTAGCCGAGCCGGTCGATCAGCGGGCCGCCCAGGATCGCGGCGAGCACGACCGGCAGGGTGGCCGCGAAGGCGACCAGACCGGCCCGCGCCGGGCTCCCGGTGGTCTCCAGCACGAACCACGGGACGGCGACGACGGTGAGCATGTTCCCGGCGATCGAGACCACGTTGGCGGCCAGCAGCACCCCCAGCGGGCGCCGGTCGCGGGCCGGTCCCGACCCGTCGGGCCGGTGGTGGGCGTGCGGTATCGCGGTGCGTGCGGGCATGGCGAATTCCCCCGTGACGATGGGTCGTTGATACGGAGTGACGGAGCTACGGAATTACGGGCCGGTACGGACAGGGAGGCGGTACGGACAGAGAGCCGGTACGGGTACGAGTACGGATACGGATACGGATACGGCTGCGCGTGCGGTGACGGCGCGCGCGGCGCGGGGGAGCGGGGTCAGTCGGACGCGATCGGGAACTCGTGGAACTGCACCCGGACCCGCTCACCCTCCGGCCCGTCCGTCTCCCGCTCGCGGAAGGACTCCACGAGCGCGTGTACCCGCTCGCTCAGCTCCACCGCGTCCTGCGGCGTGAGGCGCAGCGTGAAGCGGCTGGAGTCCCACGCCTCCTGCCAGACCTTCGGCCAGGTGTGCATCGTGCTCATCCAGGTCGCCACCTGCTCGGCGCTGCTGGTGGCGTGCTCGACCAGGAAGGTGCTCATCGCGGCGCGCACCTCGGGGTCGGGGTGGCGGACGAACTCCCCGATGCTGTCGAAGCGTTGGCCCCGGTGCACCGCCTTCCACCAGCGCTCGCGCGCGGTGCCGCGGCCGGGGTCGTCCTCGACCAGGCCGAACGAGGCGAGCTGGCGCAGGTGGTAGCTGGTCGCACCGCTGGACTCGCCGAGCCGGTCGGCCAGTTGGGAGGCCGTGGCGGGGCCGCGGTCGCGCAGCGCGGCCAGCAGCCGCATCCGCAGCGGGTGGGCGAGGCCGCGCAGCGACCTGGCGTCGAGGGTCAGCAGATCCTCGTCCGAGATCGGGCCGATCGGCACCGCGTCCTTCTTGTCCGTCATGGACACCACCTTAAGCGCGTGCAAAGCACCTTTGCAACGCTCTTTTGCAAAACAGCTTTGCATCCACCCCGGAGCCGTACGCCCGAGCCGTACCCCGCGAGCCGTACCCCCCGAGCCCCGCAGGGCCCCCTCACCCGTTCTTGATGAAGCCCTCCGCGATCAGCCACTTCTTCGCCACGTCGTGCGGGTCCTGCCCGTCCACGTCCACCTGGGCGTTCAGCTTCTGCGCGACCGCCGTGTCCAGCTTGGCGCTGATCGGGTCGAGGAGCTTGGCGATGGCCGGGTACTTCTTGAACGCCTTGCTGTAGATGACGGGCGCCGCGTTGTAGTTGGGGAAGAAGTGCTTGTCGTCCTCCATGACGGTCAGGTGCATCGACTGGATGCGGCCGTCGGTGGTGTACACCTCGCCCAGCAGGCAGGAACCGCTCTTGTTCACCTGGGTGTAGATGATCCCCGCGTCCATCTTCTGGATCCGCGAGCTGGGGATGTCCATGTCGTACGCCTTCATCATGCCGGGCAGCCCGTCCTGCCGGGAGGCGAACTCGTTCTCCACGCACAGCGTCACGGCCTTGGGGTCCTTCTTCGCCAGCGCGGCCACGTCGGAGAGCGTCTTGAGGTGGTACTTCGCGTTGTTGCGCTGGCTGACGGCGAGCGAGTACGTGTTGTTCAGCGTCGACGGCGGCAGCCAGGTCAGGCCGTTCTTCAGGTCCGCGTCGTGCACGGCCTCCCACTGCGCCTGGGGGTTCTTGATGGGTTCCGTGTGCCCCAGATACGTGATCCAGGCGGTGCCGGTGTACTCGTACATCGCGTCCGCCTGACCGGACTTGACCGCCTCGCGGGCGCCGATCGAGCCGGTGATGTTCGTCCGGTCCAGCACGCTCGCGCCCGCCGCCTTGAAGGCGAGGCCGATCATCTCGCCCAGGATGATGTTCTCGCTGAAGTTCTTGGACGTGATCACCAGGTGGGCGCCCTTGAGGGGTTCGCCCTGCCCGATCGAGCCCGGTTTGACGTTGTCCACCAGCGGGCTGCCGCTGGTCAGCCCGCAGGACGCCAGCAGGGCGGCGCCGCAGAGCGCCACGAGCCCCGTACGCCGCCGCGTCACACCGTCACCTCCAGGCCGCGGGGGCGCATCAACTGCTCGGCGACCGAGGCCAGCCAGTCCACGAACAGCGCGAGCACCACCGTCAGCACCGAGCCGAGGATCAGCACCGGCATCCGCTGGTTGACGATGCCGGAGGTGATCAGGTCGCCGAGGCCGCCGCCCCCGCCGAAGGTGGCCAGCGTGGCGGTGCCGACGTTGAGCACCAGCGCGGTCCGCACGCCCGCGAGGATCAGCGGTACGGCGAGCGGCAGTTCGACCTTGGCGAGCACACCGGGCGCCGACATGCCGATGCCGCGCGCGGCCTCCACCAGCGTCGGGTCGATGGCCTTGAGCCCCGCGACGGTGTTGGAGAGCACCGGCAGCACCGCGTAGGCCACGATGCCGATGATCGCGGTGCGGGCGCCGATGCCCAGCCAGATCACCAGCAGCGCCAGCAGGCCGATCGCCGGGGTGGCCTGGCCGATGTTGGCGAGCGCGGTCACGAACGGCGCGACCCTGCGCAGCCGCCGCCGGGTCAGCGCGATGCCGACGGGGATGGCGATCACCAGCACCCAGAAGGTGGAGATCGCGGTCAGCTTCACGTGCTGCCAGAGCCGGAGCTGCACATTGCCGTCGTCGAGCGAATTCTTCTCGATCGCGTCCAGGTGGATGTTGGTGATCCACAGATACGTGGCGAGCAGCACGGCGGCCAGCACGACCGGGGTGAACACCAGCTTCCGCCAGGTCAGTTTGGGCTTCGGCCTGGTCGCGGCGGGCGCGGGCCCGCCCTCGTGCTCCTCGTGCTCCGTACCGCCGTCGTCGTCGCGGAAGGCCAGGCCGCGCACGTCGTGCTCGCCGGGGGGACGGCGCTCCCCGGCGTCGCGGGTGTCCCGGCCCGACGGGTGGGACCGGCCGCCGTCGGCGCGGCTGGCCCCCGTCGCGCGGTCCGGGCTGTCCGGGCTCATGACGCCGGCTCCGCGCCCGCCGCGCCCTCCTGCTCGGCGCGTGCCCGCTCCTCCTCGTGCCCCTGCCCGGCCTGCGACTCGGCCAGTTCGTGCTGGTGCTCCATCGCGGTCAGCCGGTCGGCCTCCAGCATCTCCTGCACCGAGTTCATCAGCGTCTCCATGTCGACCACGCCCACGAATTCGCCGCGCCGCCCGGTCACCGCCACCCGCCCGCCGCTGTCGGTCAGCACCGCCTCCAGCGCGTCCCGCAGCGTCGCGTCCCGCGTCACCGTGTCGTGCACGATCGTGCCCGCCCGCGCCAACGACCCCTTGGCGCGCATCAGATCGCCGCGCCGCAGCCACTTGTACGGGCGCCGCCGCCGGTCGAGCAGCAGCAGTTCGTTGTGCTGGCTGGTGCGCAGCCGCTCGAAGATCGACTGCAACGGCTCGTCGACGCCCGCCGCGGGGAATTCGGCGATGCCGACATCGCGCACGCGGGTGAGATTGAGCCGCTTGAGCGCCGCACCGGCGCCGACGAAGCCGGACACGAAGTCGTCGGCCGGGTTGGTGAGAATGGCCTCCGGCGTGTCGAACTGGGCGATGTGCGAGTGCTCGCGGAGCACCGCGATCCGGTCGCCCAGCTTGATCGCCTCGTCGAAGTCGTGCGTGACGAAGACGATCGTCTTGTGCAACTCGTGCTGGAGCCTGATCAGTTCGTCCTGGAGGTGGTCGCGGGTGATCGGGTCGACCGCGCCGAACGGCTCGTCCATCAGCAGCACCGGCGGGTCGGCCGCCAACGCCCGTGCCACGCCCACGCGTTGCTGCTGTCCGCCGGAGAGCTGGCGCGGGTAGCGGCCGTGGAACTCCCGCGGGTCCAGGCCCACCAGGTCGAGCATCTCCTCGACCCGGTCCTTGACCCGCGACTTGCTCCAGCCGACCATCTTCGGCACCAGCGCGATGTTCTCCGCGACCGTCATGTGCGGGAAGAGACCGGACGACTGGATGGCGTACCCGACCTTGCGGCGCAGCTTGACCGGGTCGATCGCGGTGACGTCCTCGTCGTTGATCCTGATCCGCCCGGACGACGGCTCGATCAGCCGGTTGATCATCTTCAGCGTGGTGGACTTGCCGCAGCCGGAAGGGCCCACGAAGATCACCGTCTCACCGGCCTTGATCTCCATGCTGACGCTGTCCACGGCCGGGTCCTGGCTGCCCGGATAGCGCTTGGTCAGGTTCTCCAGCTCGATGGTGGCGCCCGCCACCCCGGCGGGCGCCGGCTGCTCCCGGTCCTGCGGTGACCACTGCTCAGACACGGATCCCCCTCGGAATGGTCAGACGGCCGATGCCCACGTACGCGGCGTCGAAGAGCAGCGCGAGGACGATGATGCCGAGCGTGCCGGACAGCACCTCGTTGAGCGCGTTGGCGCTGCCCAGCGACGCGATGCCGCGGAAGATCTCGTTGCCGAGGCCGGGGCCCGAGGCGTACGCGGCCACCGCCGCGATACCCATCAGCATCTGGGTGGCGACCCGGATACCGGTCAGGATCGGCGGCCAGGCCAGCGGCAGCTCCACCCGCAGCAGCCGGGCCACCCGCGACATGCCGATGCCCTTGGCCGCGTCCACCAGCGCCGGGTCCACACCGCGCAGCCCGACGATGGAGTTGCGGACGACCGGCAGCAGCCCGTACAGCGTCAGCGCGGTCACCGTCGGCGGCACGCCCAGGCCCAGGACCGGGATCAGCAGACCGATCAGGGCCAGCGACGGGATGGTGAGGATGGTCGCGGTCGAGGTGACCGCGAGATTGCCCGCCCAGTCGCTGCGGTAGGTCAGGACACCGATCAGGACGCCGATCACGGTCGCGAGCACCATGCACTGGAACACGGCGCTGGCGTGCTGGAAGGCGTCGGTGAGCAGTTGCTGGTGCCGGTTGGAGAGGTACTGCCAGAAGCTCACCGCGCCGCCACCTCCCCGTCTCCTTCGACCGCGTGGCGCGTCTACGTGTCGCGCGCCGCCTGCTCCACCAGCGGGATGATCCGCAGCGGGACCGGGTTCTCCATGACGATGGCCGTGGCGGCCCGGACAATCCCATCAAAGCCGACAACGCGGTCGATCACCCGCTGGAGATCGGCGTTGGAACGGGCCACCAGACGGCAGAGCATGTCGCCCTGACCGGTCGTGGTGTGCAGCTCCAGCACCTCCGGCACAGTGGTCAAGTGCGCCCGTACGTCGGCCCCTTGGCCCTGCTTGATCTCCAGCGTGGCGAACGCCGTCACCGGATAGCCGAGCGCCGCCGGGTCCACCTGCGGGCCGAAGCCGCGGATCACCCCATTGGCCCTCAGCCGGTCGAGCCGGGCCTGCACCGTGCCGCGCGCCACCCCCAGCCGCCGGGACGCCTCCAGCACGCCGATCCGCGGCTCCCGGTCCAGCAGCGTGATCAGCCGCCCGTCCAGCGCGTCGATCCCCATACCCCGCCGCCTTCCGTGGTCATGCTGCACAGATTGACCCGTCGATCCTCGCTTCCGCTGTGCAGACTGTCCACTGAAATCCGGAACTATTGCGCACCCTGACAAGCGGCGGGACGCTTTTGTCATGACTGAGACCCAGGATGCTTTCCCGGTAAAGGGCATGGACGCCGTCGTCTTCGCCGTGGGCAACGCCAAACAGGCCGCGCACTACTACTCCACCGCTTTCGGCATGCGCCGCGTCGCCTACTCGGGACCCGAGAACGGCAGCCGCGAGACCGCCTCCTACGTCCTGGAGTCGGGCGGCGCGCGCTTCGTGTTCACCTCCGTCATCAAGCCCGCCACCGACCACGGCCGCTTCCTGGCCGACCACGTCGCCGCCCACGGCGACGGCGTCGTCGACCTCGCCCTGGAGGTCCCGGACGCGCGCGCCGCGTACGCGTACGCCGTCGAGCACGGCGCCACCGGCCTCACCGAGCCGTACGAGCTGAAGGACGACCACGGCACCGTCGTGCTCGCCGCCATCGCCACGTACGGCCAGACCCGGCACACCCTGGTCGACCGCACCGGCTACGACGGCCCCTACATGCCGGGCTTCGTCGCCGCCGAGCCGGTGGTCGAGCCCCCGGCGCGGCGCTTCTTCCAGGCCATCGACCACTGCGTCGGCAATGTCGAACTCGGCCGGATGAACGAGTGGGTGGCCTTCTACAACCGGGTCATGGGCTTCACCAACATGAAGGAATTCGTCGGCGACGACATCGCCACCGAGTACTCGGCGCTGATGTCCAAGGTCGTGGCCGACGGCACGCTCAAGGTGAAGTTCCCGCTCAACGAGCCGGCCGTCGCCAAGAAGAAGTCCCAGATCGACGAGTACCTGGAGTTCTACGGCGGCCCCGGCGTCCAGCACATCGCGCTGGCCACCAACGACATCGTCGCCTCCGTACGCGCCATGCGCGCCGCCGGTGTCGAATTCCTCGACACCCCCGACTCCTACTACGACACCCTCGGCGAATGGGCGGGCGAGACCCGCGTCCCCGTCGAGACACTGCGCGAACTCAAGCTCCTCGTGGACCGCGACGAGGACGGCTACCTGCTCCAGATCTTCACCAAGCCGGTCCAGGACCGCCCGACCGTCTTCTTCGAGATGATCGAGCGCCACGGCTCCATGGGCTTCGGCAAGGGCAACTTCAAGGCCCTGTTCGAGGCGATCGAGCGGGAGCAGGAGCTGCGCGGCAACCTCTGATCTCACCCTGTGGTCTCGTGGGGGTCCCGCCCTTGAGGGCGGGGCCCCGGCCTGTCAGGGTGAACACATGCACGATGAACTGATCACCGCACTGCGCGGCGGCCTGCCGCCGGAGGCGGTACTGACCGACCCCGACGTCGTCGCGGCGTACTCCCAGGACATGGCGAGCTTCTCCGCCGTCGGCACCCCGGCGGCGGTCGTGCTGCCCCGCAGCACCGAGGACGTGCAGCACGTCATGCGGACCGCGACCGCGCACCGGGCGCCGGTCGTACCGCAGGGGGCGCGGACCGGGCTGTCCGGCGGCGCCAACGCCATGGACGGCTGCATCGTGCTCTCGCTGGTGAAGATGGACCGCATCCTGGAGATCGACACGGTCGACCGGATCGCCGTGGTCGAACCGGGCGTCGTCAACGCCGTGCTGTCCAGGGCGGTCGGCGAGCACGGCCTGTCCTACCCGCCGGACCCGTCGAGCTGGGAACAGTGCACGATCGGCGGCAACATCGGCACCGGCGCGGGCGGCCTGTGCTGCGTGAAGTACGGGGTGACGGCCGAGTACGTCCTCGGCCTCGAGGTGGTGCTGGCCGACGGGCGGCTGCTGACCACCGGGCGGCGCACCGCCAAGGGCGTGGCGGGATACGACCTCACGCGGCTCTTCGTCGGCTCCGAGGGCACCCTCGGCATCGTCGTGAAGGCGGTCCTCGCGCTGCGGCCCGCACCGCCGCGCCAGCTCGCCATGGTCGCCGAATTCCCGTCGGCCGCCGCGGCCTGCGCCGCCGTCTGCTCGATCATGGAGAGCGGCCATGTGCCGTCGCTGCTGGAGCTGATGGACGGCACGACCATCCGCGCGGTCAACGCGATGGCGAACATGGGCCTGCCCGAGACCACCGAGGCCATGCTGCTCGCCGCCTTCGACACCGCCGACCCGGCCGCCGACCTCGCCGCGGTCGGCGAGCTGTGCACGGCGGCGGGCGCCACCGACGTGGTGCCCGCGGAGGACAGCGCCGAGTCCGAGATGCTGCTCCAGGCGCGCCGCCTGTCACTGACGGCGCTGGAGACCATCTCGACGGCCATGATGATCGACGACGTGTGCGTACCGCGCGCGAAGCTCGGCGAGATGCTGGACGGCGTCGCGGACATCTCGGCCAAGTTCGGCCTGACGATCGGGGTGTGCGCGCACGCGGGCGACGGCAACACCCACCCCGTGGTCTGCTTCGACGCGCACGACCCCGACGAGGCCCTGCGGGCCCGCGAGTCCTTCGACGAGATCATGGCGCTCGGTCTCGCGCTCGGCGGCACCATCACCGGCGAGCACGGCGTCGGCCTGCTCAAGAAGGACTGGCTGGCCCGCGAACTCGGCCCCACCGGCGTCGAGTTGCAGCGCGGCGTGAAGGCCGTCTTCGACCCGCTCGGGCTGCTGAATCCGGGCAAGCTGTTCTGAGGGCCGCGCCGGGCGTGCCCGGCCCTCACGCCCCCGCGTCCGGCGTCTCGTCCTTCCCCGACCACGGATCGCTCAGCCATAGCTCGTCCCGCGTGGTCGGGGCGAGCAACCGGCTGAGACCGTCGTCCATGCCGAGCTGCTCGTGCTCGGTGCCCGGCGGCACCACCCGCAGCGTCCGCTCCAGCCAGGCCGCGACCGGCGACGAGGGCGCCTCCAGCAGCGCGTTGCCGTCGGGGGAGCTGAGGGCCAGACAGATCACGCTGCGGCCGTTGACCTTCGTCGGCCAGATCCGCACGTCACCGTGACCGCACGGCCTGAACACCCCCTCCACGATCAGCTCGCGGGCGAAGGTCCAGTTCACGGGGGCGTCGGAGCCCACGTGGAAAGTGATGTGCACGGCAAAGGGATCATCCGTGCGATAGGCCAGCCTGGCGGGTACGGGGATGCTCCGCTCCGGCGACAGCACTAGCTGCATTTCCAGTTCGCGTTCCACCACGGTGTGCATCGACTCGACATCCTTTCCTCGGCGCGGCAGCCCCATTTCGCGTTCCGCGTGTTCCGCGGTGTCTTCGGTGACGCGCAGCGGGTGCTGCGCCGGGGCCTGCACCAGGAGAGAGCGCGTACCACTCCAACCATTACGCGGGTTCGCGGGATTCGGTTCAAATTTCCTGAAGCACGGGCACGAGGGGGCGCGTACGGGTAAAGACAAGTACGCCCTCCGAAGCCGGGCGGTGCGGGGAACGGCGGTCACGCCGGGCCCGCGCGTCTGGTAGATGTGGACGTCACAAACCCCCCAGACCGAGCAGATACGGATTCCGTGAACCATGAGCGCACCCACTTCTGGCTCCTCCGGTTCCTCCTCCGCGTCCCCGGCCCCGGGCTACTACCCTGACCCCTCGGTCCCGAACTACATCCGCTACTGGAACGGCTCCACCTGGGTGCCGGGTACGAGCCGGCCCGCGCCCGCCGCGGGTGAGGCGCCGGTTCCGTCCCCGTCCCCTTCTTCTTCCCCTCCGCCCGCCCCGGCGATGGACGAGTCCGGGCCAATGTTCCTCGACGAGGACCCGGGGGCGCCGCACTCCGACTTCGGTACGCCGGCGCCCGCTGCGGCCCCGGCGTCCGCCCCGGAGCCCGCTCCTTCCTGGCCCCGGCCCGCCGGGCAGGAGCCCGGCGCCGAGCCGCCGCGGATCTCCTGGGGCGCCGCGGGCACGGCCGCCGCGCCGGGCGTGCCCGCGCAGCAGTCGCCGCCCGCCGCCGAGCGGCCCCAGCCGCGGACACCGCCCCACCAGCCGCAGGTCCACGCCCAGCCTCAACCGCACGCCCAGCCGCAGCCGCAGGCCGCCCCCCAGCCCCAGCCGCAGCCGCAGGCCCAGCCGCAACCTCAACCGCAGGCCGCGCCCTGGGCGCAGCAGGTGCACCATCTGGCCCGGCAGTCGGCGGGGGAGCAGGAGCGGCCCGCGGGCGAGGAGCGCCCGGCGCCGTGGCGGCCCCCGGCCGGTGACCCGTTCCTGAGCATGATCTCGGCGCAGGGGCGGCCGGGCGCGCTGGTGCGGCGGTTCGCGGCGCGCGTGCTCGACACGGTGCTGTTCTGCGCGGTGACCGCCGCCGCGGCCGTACCGCTGGGCACGGCCGCGTACCACCACATCCACACGAAGGTGGACGACGCGAAGCAGAGCGGCGAGACCGTGAAGGTGTGGCTGATCGACGGCACGACGGGCCTGGAGCTGGCCGTGGTGCTGCTGGTGGCGGTCCTGGCGGGCCTGCTGCTCGAAGTGCTGCCGACCGTCAAGTGGGGGCGCACGCTGGGCAAGAAGCTGGTGGGCCTGCGGGTGCTGGACGTCGAGGCGCAGATCCCGCCGGCCTTCGGCCCGAGCCTTCGCCGCTGGCTGACCCACACCGTGCTGGACGTCCTGGTCGTCGGCGTCGTCGGCCTCGCCTGGTGCCTCTTCGACCGCCCGTGGCGCCAGTGCTGGCACGACAAGGCCGCGCGGACGTTCGTGGCGGCCGACTGAGGTCACGTCCGGGGGCGGGTCGTACGTCCGCGCCGATGCCGTACGTCCGGGGCGGCGCCGTACTCCGAACGGAGTCCGCAGCGGGCGGGCGGCCGGTGTCCGGGTTTGACTCGGGACATGAGTACCGATCAGCCAGCGCCCGGTTCCCCCCAGGACCCCTTCGCCAAGCCGCCAGGCGACCAGGCCGGCGGCCCGTACAACGGCGCCCAGGGCACCCCGCCGCCGGGCAATCCGTACGGCGGCGACCCGTACGGCGGCGGTCCCGCCACTCCGGGCGGCCCCGGCGGCTCCGACAACCCCTACGGCGGCGGTCCCGGCGGCCCGGCGAATCCGTACGGCGGCGGCGGTCCCGGCGGTCCGGGAAACCCGTACGGCGGCGGTCCTGGCGGTCCCGGCGGGCCTGGTGACCCCAACAACCCCTACGGCGGCGCCCCGCAGGACCCGCTGGCCGGGATGCCGCCGCTGGCGGACGGCGGCAAGCGCGTGCTGGCCCGCGTGATCGACGTGATCATCGTGCTGATCCCGGCCGGTCTGCTGGACTGGGCGGCGGGCGGCACCGACAACTTCAGCAGCGGCAAGTCGGCGGTCGGCGGCGCCTTCTTCGCGGTGCTCGGCTTCCTCTACGAGTGGTTCATGACCCGGTCCACCGGCCAGACGGTGGGCAAGAAGCTGATGAAGCTGCGCGTGGCGATGCTGGAGAACGGCAGCGTGCCCACCTCCGCGGCGGCGGGGCTGCGCGCGCTCGTGCTGTGGCTGCCCGCCTTCTGCTGCAGCTGCGTCTGGTTCGTGATCCTCGGCATCACGGTGCTGTTCGACAAGCCGTACAAGCAGGGGCTCCATGACAAGGCCGCTAAGACGGTGGTCGTCCAGACCGCCTGACGGGCCGGCGGCCGGGCGGAAGGGCGCCGCACACGCCCTGTACCGCCACCCGGATGGCTGATTGACTGAGCGTCATGAGTGCAGACCAGCCGTCCGGGATGGCCCCGCTCGCCTCCCTCGGCCAGCGGTTCCTGGCCCGGGTCGTCGACACCGCGATCCTGATCGTCCTCGACGTGCTGCTCAGCGCGGCGGTGTTCGGCGGTGATCTGTCCAATCCAGGTGACGCGGGCCGCGGCAAGGAGATCCTCGCGGGGGCGGCGACCTTCATCGCGTACTTCCTCTACGAGGGCGCCATGACGGCCGCCCGCGGGCAGACCCTCGGCAAGATGCTGCTGCGGATACGCGCGGCGCGCCTGGAGGACGGCGCGGTCCCCGGCGGCGTCGGCTGGACGCGGGCCGCGGTCTACGCGCTGCCCGGCGTGCTCGTCACGATCCTGATCGGCCCGCTCTTCTGGCTGCTCAACTCCCTGTGGTGCACCTGGGACAAGCCGTTCCGGCAGTGCCTGCACGACAAGGCGGCCAGGACCGTGGTCGTGGCCGCCGTCTGACGCGGTGCAGCGGTGAAGCGGTGCAGCGGACGAGCGCTGGAGCGATGAAGCGGTGGCGCCGTGAAGCGCCGAAGGGCCGAAGGGCCGAAGTGCCGAAGTGCCTTCAGCGGTGACATGCGGTGCGGGTCTTCCGCGCGGGTCCGCGCCGGGCCTCAGCGTCGTAGTGACGCCTCGCCGACCCGCGACGACTCGCGTACGCCGCGACCGCCGGCCGCCCGTGGGAGCGGGCGCTGTGCGGGGGACGGTTGGGCGCCGGACTCGGCGGCGGGAACGGTGGAACCGGTAGAGGCGCTGGGCCGGGCCTGGGCGGACCGCACCCGGGCGACGAAGGGCAGGGTGACGGTCACCGCGACGAGCAGGCCCAGGATCAGTCCCGCCGCGCAAATGACGGCGACTCCCACGCCGGACCGTGCGTCCGACAGCAGGAGCATCGCGAAGGTGGACAGGACAACGGTCAGGGAACCGTAGGCGAGTTGCGCGGTCGTAGGACGTGGCATTGGGGGAATCCGTCCTCGGTAGCGGGCTGGCTCTACGCTTCGGCATGCCCGGCCCGAACATGGGGTAAGCGTGACCTAACCCACGGTGCGGAGCACGAGGGGGCGCACGGGGTCGCAAGCGTGTCAGGCGTCTCATCCTGCGGACGCCGGTGTCCGTCAACGCCCGGACGGTGGCGGCCGGTTGGTGTGACCTGTGGGTCCGCTGAGCGGTGCCGGGAAACCGGTAAACGTACTGGCCTGCCATGCTCAAGTCAAGATCTGTTTTTTCTCCCGTCACTCCGATGCAATGGCCTTTCTCAAGGGGAGGTCAAAAATCTTGAAAACGCAGCGGAGGATCACCAAACCCGCCGCCCTGGCCCTCGCGATAGCCGTGTTGGGCGTCACCGCGGTCACCACCGCGGGGGCGTACGCGGCTCCCGCCGAGAAGGGGCAGCCCGCACCCGTGGCCAGCCACGATCCGGCGGAGAACCAGGCCCACGATCTGCCGGGCCCGTTCAGCGAGAAGCAGTCGGCCGAGCGTACGGCCGCGCTTCAGCAGGTCGTGAACGGCGACGCGACCGTGCAGCAGCGCGGCGGCTCGAAGGTCGTCCAACTCGGCTCCGGCAAGGGCAAGAAGAGCAAGTACGTCGAGCTGGGCCGCGAGCAGACCGACAAGATCTTCACGATTCTTGTCGAGTTCGGCGACCAGGTCGACAACACCACGACGTACGACCCGGACGGCCCCGACGGCCCGCAGCCGCCGGTCGTGAAGTACGGCGGCGACCCGGGCCCCGCGCACAACACCATCGCCAAGCCGGACCCGAAGAACGACAACAGCACGGCCTGGCAGGCGGATTACAACCAGCAGCACTTCAACGACCTCTACTTCTCGCACGACGCGAAGAAGGAGTCGCTGGCGAAGTACTACGAGAAGCAGTCCTCGGGCCGCTACTCGGTGGAGGGCGAGGTCTCCTCCTGGGTCAAGGTGCCCTGGAACGAGGCCCGTTACGGCTCCAACTACTGCGGCGCCAGCACCTGCTCCAGCGCCTGGGACCTGATCCGCGACGCCACCACCGCGTACGTCGCCGACCAGAAGGCCCAGGGCCGCACCGACGCGCAGATCAAGGCGGACCTGGCCCAGTACGACCAGTGGGACCGCTACGACTACGACGGCGACGGCAACTTCAACGAGCCCGACGGCTACATCGACCACTTCCAGATCGTGCACGCGGGCGAGGACGAGTCCGCGGGCGGCGGCGCCCAGGGCACGGACGCGCTGTGGGCGCACCGCTGGTACGCCTACGGCACCGACGCGGGCCGCACGGGCCCGGCCGACAACAAGTCCGGCGGCACCCAGATCGGCAACACCGGCGTCTGGATCGGTGACTACACCCTCCAGCCGGAGAACGGCGGACTCGGCGTCTTCGCGCACGAGTACGGCCACGACCTCGGCCTGCCCGACGAGTACGACACCACGTACGTCGGCGAGTCCAGCGTCGGCTTCTGGTCGCTGATGTCCTCCGGCTCCTGGATGGGCACCGGCAAGGACTCGATCGGCGACCTCCCGGACGACATGAGCGCCTGGGACAAGCTCCAGCTCGGCTGGCTCAACTACGGTACGGCCAAGGCCGCTTCGCGCTCAACGACCAAGCTGGGCGTCGCCGAGTACAACACCAAGGACAAGCAGGCGCTGATCGTCTCGCTGCCCGACAAGGCGGTCACCACCGCCATCACCGCGCCCGCCGAGGGCAGCAAGCAGTGGTGGAGCGGCAGCGGCGACAACCTGTCCAACACCCTGACCCGCTCGGTCGACCTGACCGGCAAGTCCTCGGCGTCGCTGGCCCTCAAGGGCTGGTGGGACATCGAGGAGGGGTACGACTACCTCTACACCGAGGCGTCCGCCGACGGCGGGGCCACCTGGACCGCGCTCGACGGCACCGCCAACGGCAAGTCCATCCCGCGCGACGGCGGCGGCACCCCGGCGCTGACCGGCACCAACGGCGCGTACCAGGACCTGTCCTTCCCGCTGAACGCCTACGCGGGCAAGCAGATCCAGCTCCGCTTCCGCTACCTGACCGACGGTGGCGTGGCCCAGCAGGGCTTCGCGGCCGACGCGATCTCGGTCACCGCGGACGGCGCGACCGTCTTCACCGACGGTGCCGAGACGGACGACAACGGCTGGACCGCCAAGGGCTTCTCCCGGATCGGGGCGTCGTTCACCAACGACTACCCGCAGTACTACATCGCGGAGAACCGGCAGTACGTCTCGTACGACAAGACGCTGAAGACCGGCCCGTACAACTTCGGCTGGACGAGCACCCGGCCGGACTGGGTCGAGCACTACCCGTACCAGAACGGTCTGCTGGTCTGGCTGTGGGACACCTCGCAGTCCGACAACAACGTCGGCATCCACCCCGGCACGGGCCAGATCCTGCCGATCGACGCCCACGCCAAGGCGGAGAAGTGGTCGGACGGCAGCGTGATGCGCAACCGCATCCAGGCGTACGACTCGCCGTTCAGTTGGTTCCCGACCGACGGCTTCACCGTGCACACCAACGGTGTCGCCACCAAGGTCAAGGCGAAGCTCGGCAACCCGGTCTTCGACGACCACTACGGCTCCTACTGGGACGCCGCGAACCCGACCGGCGGGGTGAAGGTGCAGGACACCAACACCCGGATCACCATCGTCGGTGAGGCGCTCGACGGCAGCACGATGACCCTCCAGGTCGGGCCGGCGCACCGCTGATCACCGCGCCGATCGCCGGGCTAATCACCGGGACGGTCACCGCACGAAGATCGTCCTGATCGGGTCGCATCCGCTGTGACCTGCTGTTTCATCCGGGTTCATCCCGCGTTCGGCCGTCGTCCTCTGGTGGGCGGCGGCCGAACGGCTGATGATGTGACCATGGCGGTCGGTGGATTCACCAAGCTCCCGGGCGGCACGGTCGTCGTCGCACTCGGCCTGCCGCATCCGGCGTGCCCCGAACGCACGGTACGGGTCGTGGTGCACGCCCAGAACCGGCAGCGCGCCCTCACCCGGCTCAGCAACCTCGGCTTCCGCGGCGCCCGGCTCACCGGCAACGCCGAGCCGCCCACGCCCGACGAGGTCACCGCGGTCCTGCACCACCCGGACGGCCTGGTCTGGCGCGAATACCGCGGCAAGGGGGACGTCGGCGCCAGCACCGAGCTGTGGCACCCGATCTCGGCGCTGAACCGTACTCCGCACTAGCTGAACCGTACTCCGCGCTAGCCGGCGACCACCGGGGCGCCGGTCAGCTCCACGCCCGCCTCGCGCAGCTCCACCAGCGCCCGGTCGGTCGTCGTGGGCGCCACGCCCGCGGTCAGCGAGAGCAGCACGCGGGTCGTGAAGCCGTCGCGTACGGAGTCCAGCGCGGTCGCCCGCACGCAGTGGTCGGTGGCGATGCCCACCACGTCCACCTCCGTGACGCCGCGCTCGCGCAGCCAGCCGGTCAGCGCCGCGCCGTTCTCGTCCAGGCCCTCGAAGCCGCTGTACGCCGCCGCGTAGGCCCCCTTGTCGAAGACCGCGTCCACCGCGCCGGAGGCGACCGCGGGCGCGAAGTTCGGGTGGAACCCCGCGCCCTCCGTGCCCGCCACGCAGTGCACCGGCCACGACGTCACGAAGTCCGGCCGGTCCGAGAAGTGCGAGCCCGGGTCGATGTGGTGGTCCCTGGTGGCGACGACGTGCCGGTAGCTGCCCGCCGACTCCCCGATCAGGTCCGTGATCGCCGCGGCCACGTCGGCCCCGCCGGTCACCGCGAGGCTGCCGCCCTCGCAGAAGTCGTTCTGCACGTCGACGACGATCAATGCGCGGTGCATTTTGCCCTTCCGGCGGAAAGTGTGGAAACGGTCCCGAGCCTAGGGGTGCGCTCCCCCCAACGTAAGACGTTGCCCTCCCCGCTGCGCGGGGAACCGCGCGCTCAGCCGTCGACGGGCCGCTCGCGCGGTTCCTCGCGCCCCTGAGGGGGCGCCCCCGCGGGGGTCACATCAGTTCGGTGGGGAGGACGGGCTCGCCGCGGGAGAGCTGGGTCGCGGAGAGGGGAAGGCCCGCGCGAGCGGTGATGTGGCGGGCGCGGGCGGAGTCGAGGGGCTCGCGGCCGATGACCTCGCCGTGGCGGACGAGGGGGACGAGGAGCTGGCGGTCGGCGAGCTCGGGCGGCACGGCCCCGGTGCCGACCACCTCGGCGGCGGCGACGCCGTCCTCGTCGAGCCGCCGGGCGGCCCACTTGCGGCCGCCGACGCTCGTCTTGCCGCCGAGTGACTTCTTGGCGACGGAGACCAGCGGCTCGTCGGGGTCGTCGGAGGTGGCGCGGGCCACGAGCTTGTAGACCATCGAGCAGGTGGGGTGCCCGCTGCCGGTGACCAGGGAGGTGCCGACCCCGTAGGCGTCCACGGGCGCGGCGGCCATCGAGGCGATGGCGTACTCGTCCAGATCGGAGGTCACGATGATCTTCGTGTCCTTGGCGCCGAGGTCGTCGAGCTGCTGGCGCACCCGGTAGGCGAGCAGCAGCAGGTCGCCGGAGTCGATCCGGACCGCTCCCAGCTCGGGCCCGGCGATCTCCACGGCGGTGCGCACGGCGCTGGTGAGGTCGTACGTGTCCACCAGCAGCGTCGTGCCGCGGCCGAGCGCGTCCACCTGGGCGGTGAACGCGTCGCGCTCGGTGTCGTGCAGCAGCGTGAAGGCGTGCGCGCTGGTGCCGATGGTCGGGATGCCGTACCGGAAACCGGCGGCGAGGTTGGAGGAGGAGCCGAAGCCGCCGATGTACGCGGCCCGCGAGGCGGCCACCGCGGCCAGCTCGTGGGCGCGCCTGGCGCCCATCTCCATCAGCGGACGGCCGCCCGCGGCCACCGCCATCCGGGAGGCCGCCGCGGCGATCGCCGAGTCGTGGTTGAGGATCGACAGGATGACCGTCTCCAGCAGCACGGCCTCGGCGAAGGTGCCCTCGACGCGCAGGATCGGCGAGCCGGGGAAGTACACCTCGCCCTCCGGGTATCCCCAGATGTCGCCGGTGAAGCGGTAGCCCGCCAGCCAGTCGAGGGTCGCGGAGTCCACCACGCCCTCGCGCTCCAGGAATTCCAGCACGGGTTCGTCGAAGCGGAAGTTCTCCACCGCGTCGAGGACCCGGCCGGTGCCGGCGACCACTCCGTAGCGGCGCCCCTCGGGCAGCCTGCGGGTGAACGCCTCGAAGACCGAGCGGCGCTGCGCGGCGCCGCTGCGCAGGGCGGCCCGCAGCATCGTCAGCTCGTACCGGTCGGTGAACAGGGCGGTGGACGGCACGTCCACCGGCAGTCCCAGGTCTGCTGTGCTCATGGCGAGGATGCTACCCCCAATACTCGTCAGAGTGACGATTTCTCGGGGCAAGTGTGCGGCGCCGCACACCGACGGATTCCGCGCGGGCGCAAAACCCCCCATTCGGCGGTGCCGCGCACGCCCATTTGTGCGAGGCACCACAGGAGCGGCAGCATGGAACCTGTGAGTGTCGCGCCAGTAGAAGTCGAGCGTCCCGAAGCGAGCGAAGCGCCTTTCGAGGTTCCCGCGCCGGACGTGCCGTGGGTGACCCTCGTCCACAACGACCCCGTCAACCTCATGAGCTACGTGACGTATGTCTTCCAGACCTACTTCGGGTACTCGAAGGGCAAGGCCAAGAAGCTGATGGAAGACGTCCATTACAAGGGCCGCGCCGTGGTGTCGACCGGCACCCGCGAGGAGATGGAACGCGACGTGCAGGCGATGCACGGATACGGCCTGTGGGCCACCTTGACGCAGGACCGCTGATGGGCCGCCGCGCCCGTGCGGGCTACTTCGAGCGGGTCCGCGGCGGCGGCGCCGCGATCGAGCTGGACACAGTGGAGATCTCCATCCTCCGCAGCCTCACGGCGCAGTTGCTCGAACTCGTCGGTCCGGGCAGCCAGCCCGCGGAGGCCGACGACGACCCGCTGGCCGCGCTCTTCGCCGACGGCCCCACCAAGCCCCCGGAGGACCCGGCGCTGGCCCGGCTCTTCCCGAGCGCGTACGAGGAGACCGCCGACGCCGCCGAATTCCGCCGCTTCACCGAGAACGACCTGCGCGCCCGCAAGCGCGAGGACGCCCTCGCCGTGCTGCGCGCGCTGGACGCGGGCGGCCCGCTGATCCGGCTCAGCGCCGACGAGGCCCGCCAGTGGCTCGGCACGCTCAACGACCTGCGGCTGTCCATCGGCGCCCGGCTGGAGGTCAGCGAGGACGAGCGCAGCGAGCTGTACCACCTGCCGGACGAGGACCCGCGCAAGCCGCTGATGCTCGCCTTCCAGTGGTTCGGCCTGCTCCAGGAGACCCTGCTCGAAGCCCTCACCTGAGCCGCGCCCGGCCCTCACCTGAGCCCCGCGCGGTCCTCACCTGAGCCGCGCCCGAGCCGCGCCCACCCGCCCCCGGCCCGTGTCCGCCCCTCATCCGGCCCGCACCCGACCTGACGGACCGTCGGCCGCCGACGGGCGGCGCCGTGCCGCACGTGGTACGAATCCGGCATGACGGACGTGTCGGACGTGACGGGTGGAACGGACGGGCGGGACGGGGCGGGCGAGGCCCCGGCGGGGGACGAGGGGTACGCGCGCGGCCTCGGCAGCCGCCAGATCCAGATGATCGCCATCGGCGGCGCGATCGGCACCGGCCTGTTCCTCGGCGCGGGCCGCGCCATCCACCAGGCGGGCCCCGGCCTGGTCCTGATGTACGCCGTCGCGGGCGTCGCCATCTTCGTCATCATGCGCGCGCTCGGCGAACTCCTCACCTACCGCCCGGTGTCCGGCTCCTTCGCCGACTACGCCCGCGAATTCCTCGGCCCCTTCGCGGGCTTCGTCACCGGCTGGACGTACTGGCTGATGTGGGTGGTCACCGGCATGGCCGAGGTCACCGCCGCCGCCACCTACCTCGCGTACTGGTGGCCCTGGATTCCGCAGTGGACCGCCGCCCTCGGCTTCCTCGTCCTGCTCTTCGCGGCCAATCTGATCTCCGTGCGGCTCTTCGGCGAGGTCGAGTTCTGGCTGTCGATGGTGAAGGTCACCGCCATCGCGGGCATGATCCTCATCGGCGTCGGCGTCCTCACCCTCGGGGTGTCCGCGGCCGGTGACACCGCCTCGGTCGGCCACCTGTGGCGCGACGGCGGGGTCTTTCCCAACGGCGTCGGCTCCTCGCTGCTCACCCTCCAGATCGTCATGTTCGCCTATCTGGCCGTCGAACTCGTCGGCGTCACCGCGGGCGAGGCCGAGAACCCCCGCGAGACGCTGCCCAAGGCCATCAACACCCTTCCCTGGCGCATCGGCCTGTTCTACGTCGGCGCGCTCGCCGTCATCCTCTGCGTCGTCCCCTGGACCGAATTCCGGCCCGGCGTCAGCCCGTTCGTGGCCGCCTTCGCCCGGATCGGCATCCCCTTCGGCGCGGGCATCGTCAACTTCGTGGTGCTCACCGCCGCCCTGTCGTCCTGCAACTCCGGGATGTACTCCACCGGGCGCATGCTCCGCGACCTCGCCGTCAACGGCCAGGGCCCGCGGGTCTTCACCCGCCTCACCGCCCGCCGCACCCCGGCCACCGGCACCCTGGTCTCCGTCGCCCTGATGGGCACCGGCGTGTGGCTCAACTACGTCGACCCCGCAGGCGCGTTCACGTACATCACCGCCTTCGCGACCGTCGCCGCCGTCTGGACCTGGGGGGTGATCCTTGCCTCGCACATCCGCTACCGCGCCGCGGTCAAGGACGGGCGCGCGGCGGCGGCCTGGTTCACCGCGCCCGGCGGCGCCGTCGCCAGCTGGCTCGCGCTCGCCTTCCTCGTCCTGGTGCTGGTGCTGATCGGCGCCGACGCCGACGCCCGGATCTCGCTGTACGGCGTCCCGCTGTGGCTCGCGCTCCTGGCCGGCGGCTACACGCTGCTCAAGCGGCGCAATCCGGCCGCCTTCGCCCGCAGGGCCCACCTGGCGCCCGCCCCCACCCCCGCCGCCGCGACCGCGACCACCGGGCCGTAGGCGCCGGGCCCCGGCCACCGGGCCGTGAGCGCCGGGCCCCGGCCACCGGGCCGTGAGCGCCGGGCCCCGACCACCGGGCCGTGACCGCGCGGCCCCTGTTATTTTTCCCGCATGCTCACCATCACCCAGGACCTGTACGACCGGATCGTCGCGCACGCCGAGGCCGACGCCCCCGACGAGGCGTGCGGGGTCGTCGCGGGCCCCGAGGACAGCGACCGCCCCGAGCGGTTCGTGCCCATGCTGAACGCGGCCCGCTCACCCACCTTCTACGAGTTCGACTCGATGGAGCAGCTCCGGCTCGACAAGGAGATGCGGCAGCGCGGCGAGGAGCAGGTGGTGATCTACCACTCGCACACCGCGACGGAGGCGTACCCCTCCCGTACCGACATCTCGCTCGCCCAGGAACCCGGCGCGCACTACGTGCTGGTCTCGCTCGCGGAGGAGTTCCAGTTCCGCTCGTTCCGCATCGTGGACGGTGTCGTCACCGAAGAACCCGTACAGGTCGTGGACTCCTACGTCTGACGGTCCGGATCGTGGGACGGCCGTCTCGGCCCACCAGGGGGAATCGATACGATGACCCCATGGTTCTCTTCGACGTGAGTGACAAGGCGCCGGGCACGCTGCTCGTGGCGCGGCTGCACGTCGACCTGTGCCGCCGCACCAGCGCGGCGTGTCAGGGCGCCTGACCACCCGCGCCCGCTTCCGCACGCACCCCGCACGACCGCTGAAGCACCGCAGCCCCGCCCCGCCCCTGTCGTCGTACGCACGCACTCACTGGAGCGCAGTCATGGCCATCGAGGTCCGCATCCCGACCATCCTCCGCACCTACACCGACGGCCAGAAGGCCGTCGAAGGCGCCGGGACCACCCTGGACGAGCTGTTCGCGGACCTCGACACCCGGCACGCGGGCCTGCGCGACCGCGTCGTGGACGGCGGCGAGCTGCGCCGCTTCGTGAACGTCTACCTCAACGACGAGGACGTCCGCTTCCTCGACGGCATCTCCACCAAGGTCGCCGACGGCGACAGCGTGACGATCCTCCCGGCAGTGGCCGGCGGCGCGCGCTGATGCGTTACGACAGTTCGCTGGCGGCGGTCGGCAACACCCCGCTGGTCCGCCTGCCGCGCCTGTCGCCGTCCGACGAGGTGAGCGTCTGGGCGAAGCTGGAGGACCGCAATCCGACCGGCTCGGTCAAGGACCGCCCGGCCCTGCACATGATCGAGCAGGCCGAGGCGGACGGCCGCCTCACGCCCGGCTGCACCATCCTGGAGCCCACCTCAGGCAACACCGGCATCTCGCTGGCCATGGCCGCCCGCCTCAAGGGCTACCGGATCGTCTGCGTCATGCCGGAGAACACCTCCTCCGAGCGGCGCGAGCTGCTGGCCATGTGGGGCGCGGAGATCATCTCCTCACCGGCCGCGGGCGGCTCCAACACCGCGGTCCGGGTCGCCAAGGAACTGGCCGCCGAGCACCCCGACTGGGTGATGCTCTACCAGTACGGCAACCCTGCCAACCCGGCCGCGCACTACGCCACCACCGGCCCGGAGATCCTCGCCGACCTCCCCACCATCACCCACTTCGTCGCCGGTCTCGGCACCACCGGCACCCTCATGGGCGTCGGCCGCTTCCTGCGCGAGAAGGTGCCGGGAATCTCCGTCGTCGCCGCCGAGCCGCGCTACGACGACGTCGTCTACGGCCTGCGCAACCTCGACGAGGGCTTCGTGCCCGAGCTGTACGACGAGTCCGTGCTCACCACCCGCTTCTCCGTCGGCTCCGAGGACGCGGTCCGCCGCACCCGCGAACTCCTGTCGCAGGAAGGCATCTTCGCCGGGGTCTCCACCGGCGCGGCCCTGCACGCCGCCCTCGGCGTGGCCGCCAAGGCGCACCGCGCCGCCCAGCGCGCCGACATCGTCTTCATCGTCGCCGACGGCGGCTGGAAGTACCTCTCGACCGGCATCTACACCGCCGAGTCCACCGAGGCCGCCGTCGCGGCCCTGCACGGCCAGCTCTGGGCCTGACCGCTCGTCGGCCGGCCCGTCCGGCGTTCCAGGACACCCCCCGGTGCGCGGGGGCCCGCGTTGGTGTTCGGCAACCGGCCCCGCGGCCCCCCGTACTGGTGATTCCGCCCACAACGAGGTGCGGGAGAGGCGCGTGAGGACCCCCCGCGCCTTACCCTCTCAAGACATGGCGGACCGTCCCGCCAATCCCCCCACTCCAGCCGGAATGGGGTGATCTGTGGCGCGCCCACGGAGGTGTTTCCAGGAATGAAGCTCACCGTCGTCGGCTGCTCGGGGTCGTTCCCGTCCGCGGAATCGGCTTGTTCGAGCTACCTCGTCGAGGCCGACGGCTTCCGGCTGCTGATCGACATGGGCAACGGCGCCCTCGGCGAACTGCAGCGTCACTGCGGCCTGTACGACCTGGACGCCGTACTGCTCAGCCATCTGCACGCCGACCACTGCATCGACATGTGCGGCTACTTCGTGGCCCGCTACTACCGGCACGACGGCGGCCCCGCCGCCCCGATCCCGGTCTACGGCCCCGAGGGCACCGAGCGCCGTCTGAGCATCGCCTACGGCGACGTGCCGGACGAGAAGTGCATGAGCGAGGTCTTCGACTTCCGCACCCTGGAGCCCGGCGCCTTCCGCCTGGGCCCGTTCGGCATCACCACGGACCTGGTCAGCCACCCGGTCGAGGCGTACGGGTTCCGTATCGAGTACGAGGGCAGCACGCTGGCGTACTCCGGCGACACCGGCCCCTGCGCCGCCCTGGACGGGCTCGCGGACGGCGCCGACCTCTTCTTGTGCGAGGCGTCCTTCACGCACGGCAAGGAGGACATCCCCGAGCTGCACCTCAACGGCCGCGAGGCCGGGGAGGCCGCCGCCCGCGCCCGCGCCGGACGCCTGGTCCTCACCCACATCCCGCCGTGGACCAACCCCTCGGTCAACCTGCGTGACGCCAAGTCCGCCTTCGAAGGTCCGGTCGAACTCGCCGTCTCCGGCGCGGTCTACGAACTCTGACCGGAACGCGGACGGCGGGCCCGTAACCGTATCCGGTCCCGGACCCGCCGCGGGTGGCTGAACTGTCAGCGCCCGTACGTCACTTGGTGATGTCCTCGATCTCCTCCTCGGGCTCGCGGCCCGGGGTGGGGATGTTGAACTTGACGATCGCGAACCGGAAGACGAAGTAGTAGATCGCTCCGAAGACCAGGCCGATCGGGATGATCAGATACGGCTTGGTGGCGAGGTTCCAGTTCAGCGCGTAGTCGATGAAGCCCGCGGAGAAGGTGAAGCCCGCGTGCACGCCCAGCGCCCAGGTGATGGCCATCGACGCTGCGGTCAGCACGGCGTGGATCGCGTACAGCAGCGGCGCGATGAACATGAACGAGAACTCGATCGGCTCGGTGACACCGGTCACGAACGAGGTCAGGGCGAGCGAGAGCATCATGCCCATGACGGCCTTGCGGCGCTCGGGGCGCGCGGTGTGCGCCATGGCCAGCGCGGCGGCGGGCAGGCCGAACATCATGATCGGGAAGAAGCCCGCCATGAACTGGCCCGCGGTCGGGTCGTGGGCGAAGAACCGGGTCAGGTCGCCGTGCACGATCGTGCCGGAGGCGTCCTTGAAGTCGCCGATCTGGAACCAGGCGACGGAGTTCACGAACTGGTGCATGCCGACCGGGATCAGACCGCGGTTGATCAGGCCGAACAGGCCGGCGCCGACCGCGCCGAGGCCGGTCATCCACTCGCCGAAGTTGCTGATGCCCTCGCCGATCGGCTTCCAGACCAGGCCGAAGAAGACACCCATGCCGGTGCCGACGAAGGCCATGATGATCGGGACGAGGCGGCGGCCGTTGAAGAAGCCGAGCCAGTCGACCAGCTTGGTGCGGTGGAAGCGCTGCCACAGCACGGCGGCCAGCAGACCCATCAGGATGCCGCCGAGGACACCGGGGTTGTTGTACGTGGCCGCGACGTCGACGCCCTTGTTGGCGGTGGTGTTGACGACCGCGTCGGTGACCGGGAACGCCTGGAGGACCCGGCTGTAGACCAGGAAGCCGACCAGGGCGGCCAGCGCGGTGGAGCCGTCGGACTTCTTCGCGAAGCCGATGGCGACGCCTATGCAGAACAGCAGCGGCAGGTTGTCGAAGACCGCGCCGCCGGCCTCGGCGAAGACGGTCGCGACCTTGCCCCAGCCCAGACCGTCGGCGCCGAAGACGTCGGGCTGGCCGAGCCGGAGCAGGATGCCCGCGGCCGGCAGGACGGCGATCGGGAGCTGGAGGCTCCGTCCCACCTTCTGCAGACCCTGGAACAGGCCGGAGCCCCGCTTCTTCGCGGGAGCCGCCGTGCCGGTGGCCGTACTCATCAGATTCCTCCTGGTGAGGCGGGCGCATGGAAGGGGACGGCCCGCCGCCGTGGTCTATACCACTCAGTGGTGTAGACCAGTTTTAACACGTGAGGGAGGCGTAAAGGAATCCATGATTCCGGATCGTTGTGTGTGCCATGAGTCACACGCTGGGTGACATGACAAAAGCCCCCAAGTCCGGGGACTTGGGGGCTTTTACGACGCCGAATCGTTACTTTACGTTGCCCTGCTCCAGCTCGGCCTCGATCTCGTCCGGCTCCCGGCCCGGCGTGGCCAGGTTGAACTTCACGATCACGAAGCGGAAGAGCGCGTAGTAGACCACGGCGAAACACGCGCCGACGATCAGCAGCAGCCAGGGTTTGGTGGCCAGGTTCCAGTTCAGGCAGTAGTCGATCAGACCGGCCGAGAAGCTGAAGCCGTCCTTGGCGCCCAGCCCCCAGCAGACCGCCATCGAGACGCCGGTCAGCACCGCGTGGAAGGCGTACAGCAGCGGTGCGATGAACAGGAAGGAGTACTCGATCGGCTCGGTGATCCCGGTGACGAACGACGTCAGGCCGACCGAGAGCATCATGCCGCTGATCTCCTTGCGGCGGTGCGGCTTGGCGGTGTGCGCGATGGCCAGCGCGGCGGCGGGCAGCGCGAACATCATGATCGGGAAGAAGCCGGTCTGGAACTGCCCGGCCGTCGGGTCGCCCGCCAGGAAGCGCGGGATGTCGCCGTGCACGACCGTGCCGTCCGGCTTGGTGAAGTCGCCGAACTGGAACCACACGAAGGTGTTCAGGAACTGGTGCAGACCCACCGTGAGCAGCGCGCGGTTGGCGACACCGAAGATGCCCGAGCCGATCGCGCCGAGGTCCACCAGCCACTTGCTGAAGCTGGTCAGCGCGTCGCCGATCGGCGGCCAGACCCAGGTGCAGATCACCGCGAAGACGATCGCGACTCCGGCCATCATGATCGGCACCAGGCGGCGGCCGTTGAAGAAGCCGAGCCAGTCGACCAGCTTGGTGCGGTGGAAGCGCTGCCAGAAGTACGCGGTCAGCAGCCCGAGCACGATGCCGCCGAAGACACCGGGGTTCTGGTACGTGGCCGCCGCCGCCGTACCGTCCTTGGCGATGCACGCGCCCGCCGACAGTACGGTGCCGGGCCCGCAGTCCTTGGGGAACTGGTGCAGCACGCCGTTGTAGACCAGGAAACCGGCCACCGCGGCGAGCGCGGTCGAGCCGTCGGACTTCTTGGCCATGCCGATGGCCACACCCACGCAGAACAGCAGCGGCAGACCGATCGAGCCGTCCAGCAGCGCGCCGCCCGCGCCGACGAAGACCTTGGCCACCCGGTCCCAGCCGAGGCCGTCGGCGCCGAAGACGTCCGGCTGGCCCAGCCGGTTCAAGATGCCCGCGGCGGGCAGGACGGCGATCGGCAGCTGGAGGCTGCGGCCCATCTTCTGGAGCCCTTGGAACAGCACGCTCAACCAGGGTTTGCGGGGCGCCGCGGACGCGGTGGCCGAACTCATTCGGTGTCCTCCCTGACTGCTGCCTGCGGGCGTTCGCGTACAGTGGCCGTACATTGGTTTAGACCACTTGTACGCAGGCGGCGCCCGTCCGGCAGGGGGGCGCCGCTGAGCGCCATGGTGGTCCACCCGGGGGTCAACCGCCCGTGAAGTTGGGCCAACCGTGCGTTACCGTGACATATCGGACTCACGGTGGGTCAGGGAAACAGGAGACAAGAGATGGCCAGCAAGGCTGAGAAGATCGTCGCCGGTCTCGGCGGACTCGACAACATCGAAGAGGTCGAGGGCTGCATCACCCGGCTGCGCACCGAGGTACGGGACCCCTCCCTCGTCGACGAGGCCGCCCTCAAGGCCGCGGGCGCCCACGGCGTCGTCAAAATGGGCACCGCCATCCAGGTCGTCATCGGCACCGACGCGGACCCGATCGCGGCGGACATCGAAGACATGATGTGACGCGGCGCCCGCGCTGAACGTCCGAGGACCGCGTCACTCCCGTGGCGCGGTCCTCCCCGTTCCCGCCGACGGCCGCGGGCCGCGCCCCCGACGGGCCCCGCGGTCCCGGACCCACCCGGTCCTGCGCGGCGGCCTCACCCGGATAGGCTCACGCGCATGTCACGATTCGACGGCCGCACCCCTGACCAGCTCCGCCCCGTCACCATCGAGCGCGCGTGGAGCAAGCACGCCGAGGGCTCCGTCCTCGTCTCCTTCGGCGACACCCGCGTGCTCTGCACCGCCAGCGCCACCCAAGGCGTACCCCGCTGGCGCAAAGGCAGCGGCGAAGGCTGGGTCACCGCCGAATACTCCATGCTCCCGCGCGCCACCAACACCCGCGGCGACCGCGAATCCGTCCGCGGCAAGATCGGCGGCCGCACCCACGAGATCTCCCGCCTGATCGGCCGCTCCCTGCGCGCCGTCATCGACTACAAAGCCCTCGGCGAGAACACCGTCGTCCTCGACTGCGACGTCCTCCAGGCCGACGGCGGCACCCGCACCGCCGCCATCACCGGCGCCTACGTCGCCCTCGCCGACGCCGTCACCTGGATGCAGACCAACCGCCTCATCCGCGCCAAGGCCCAGCCCCTCACCGGCACCGTCGCCGCCGTCAGCGTCGGCATCGTCGACGGCGTCCCCCTCCTCGACCTCGCCTACGAAGAGGACGTCAAGGCCGAAACCGACATGAACGTCGTCTGCACCGGCGACGGCCGCTTCGTCGAGGTCCAGGGCACCGCCGAAGGCCAGCCCTTCGACCGCGCCGAACTCGACGCCCTCCTCGCCCTCGCCGTCAACGGCTGCGCCGACCTCACCGCCGCCCAGCAAGCCGCCCTGGCGGCCACCGCCTGAACCCCGCTCGACGCCACCCTCCCGGCGGCTGCCGCGTGTTGACAGCCACGCGCGCCGCGCCCGCCGGGAGGCGCGGCCACGGGGGAGGGGGCGCGTGAACCGTCGTCACACGACCGCCTCAACGGCCACGGCATCCGGCCGGAGATAATTCCCCCATGACCCGCCGCCTCGTACTCGCCACCCGCAACGCACACAAGGTCACCGAACTCCACGCGATCCTCGCCGACAGCGGCCTGGACGTGGACCTCGTCGGGGCCGACGCCTACCCCGAGATCCCCGACGTCAGGGAGACCGGCGTCACCTTCGCCGAGAACGCCCTGCTCAAGGCGAGGGCGCTGGCGGCCGGTACCGGGCTGCCGGCCGTCGCCGACGACTCAGGGCTCTGCGTCGACGTACTCGGCGGCGCCCCCGGCATCTTCTCCGCCCGCTGGGCGGGCAAGCACGGCGACGACGCGGCCAACCTCGACCTGCTCCTCGCCCAGCTCGGCGACATCGACACCCCCCACCGCGCCGCCCACTTCACCTGCGCCGCCGCCCTCGCCCTCCCCGACGGCACCACCCGCGTCGTCGAAGGCCGCCTCCGCGGCACCCTGCGCACCGCCCCCGCCGGCACCAACGGCTTCGGCTACGACCCCATCCTCCAGCCCGACGGCTCCACCCTCACCTGCGCCGAACTCACCCCCGCGGAGAAGAACGCCATCAGCCACCGCGGCCAAGCCTTCCGCGCCCTGACCCCCCTGGTCGCGGAGCTCCTGGCCTGACCCCGCGCATGACAATGGCCTGCGATTCGACCTTTGAATCGCAGGCCATACATGGTGCGGCCGGTGGGATTCGAACCCACACGGGATTTCTCCCACTGGGATCTAAACCCAGCTCGGCTGCCTGTTACGACACGGCCGCGTGCAACCTCACCATGATATCGACCCGGTGTGGTCTGCGGTACGTGGTCGCGCCCGCCCCCGCGTCCGTGGATACGTGGTCACGTCAGACGGCGAGGTCCTTGAGGAGTTTGGCGACGTGGCCGGTGGCCTTGACGTTGTAGAAGGCGTGGGCGACTTTGCCGGATTCGTCGACGACGACGGTGGAGCGGATGACGCCGGTGACGGTCTTGCCGTAGAGCTTCTTCTCGCCGAAGGCGCCGTAGGAGGTGAGGACGGCCTTGTCGGGGTCCGCCACCAGGGTGACCTTGAGGGATTCCTTCTCGCGGAATTTGGCGAGCTTTTCCGGCTTGTCGGGGGAGACGCCGATGACGTCGTACCCGGCGGAGGCGAGGACGTCGAGATTGTCGGTGAAGTCGCACGCCTGCTTGGTGCAGCCGGGGGTGAGGGCGGCCGGGTAGAAGTAGACGATGACCTTGCGGCCGCGGTGGTCGGCGAGGGACACGGGCTTGCCGTCGGCGTCCGGAAGGGTGAAGTCGGGGGCGGTGTCGCCGGGGGCCAGGCGCTCGGACATGAGGGAAACTCCTTGGGCAATGGGGCGCATTCGGGGGTGCCGACGGGGCGCGGGCCGCGTCGTACTGACAGACTGTCCGAACGCTACCGAATCAGGCGATGGAGGAACGCGGTGTCGGAAGGGTCGGAAGTCAGGACGGCCGCCCAGATCGAGGCGGAGATCACCCGCAGGCGGCAGGATCTGGCGTCGACGCTGGACGAGATCGCGGTACGGGTGCACCCGGTGACGATTGTCCGGGACACCAAGGCCAAGGCCGTTTCCGCGGTGGACCGCAGTGTCGGGCAGGCGTTCGTGGCGGCGAACCGCGCGGTCGGCAGGACGCGTGCGCACTTCGTCGACGAGAAGGGCGCGCCCCGCCCCGAGCGGGTCATTCCGGCGGCGGTCGCCGGGGTGGCGCTGGTCGCCGCGGTGGCCGGTCTCACGGTGTGGCGGCGCCGCCGGTAACGTCGTGGCCGTGAGTTCGAAGAGTTCGAAGAGCGAGCAGCACGACAAGCTGCCCATCCGCATGCTGCACGACCGCGTTCTGGTGCGCCAGGACAGCGGTGAGGGTGAACGCCGCAGTGGCGGCGGGATTCTGATTCCGGCGACCGCGGCCGTCGGCAAGCGCCTGGCGTGGGCCGAGGTCGTGGCCGTCGGGCAGAATGTGCGGACCGTCGAGGTCGGCGACCGGGTGCTGTACGACCCGGAGGACCGGGCCGAGGTCGAGGTGCGCGGGGTCGCGTACGTCCTGATGCGGGAGCGCGATCTGCACGCGGTCGCCGCCGAGCGGCTCCAGGGCTCGGAGGATTCCACCGGGCTGTATCTCTGAGCCCGGTGGATGACGGACGCTCTGAGGCCGGTGCATGACGGACTCCCTGAGACCGGTGGATGACGGGAATCCCTGAGGCCGGTGGTTCCCCGGAGCCGGGCCGCTGAGGCCCCTGCCCGCGGCCCGGCCCCGCCCATGCCGGGCCCCCGCGCCCGGCCTCCTCACCCGCCCGGTGAACTGTTCCCGTCCGGCCCCGCCGTACCGCTCCCGTCACCGCCCCCGCCGCCACTGCTCCCGCCGCCCGGACTCGTCCCGCCCGTCACCCCGCCGATCGGGTTGAACGTGTCGGACGGGGTCGGCTCGGTGGTCGGGGGCTGCGTCGTGGGCGGTTCCGTGGTCGGCGGCTGCGTGGTGGGCGGCACGGTGGTCGTCGGGGGAGGGGTGGTCGGCGGCTCGGACGTGGGCGGCGTCGACGTCGGGGTGTCGGTCGGGCTCGCGGTGGTCGCCGGCGGCTGCGTGGGCAGGCCGCTCTGCACGTCCAGCGAGAAGCTCTGCTTGGGCACGCCCTTGAGCGCCGCCGCCGTGTAGTCGGCCCACACCGAGCCGGGCGGCCCGCCGCCGTTGATCCGCGGCAGATTCATCGCGCCGTACAGCTTCTCCTGTTTGCCGTTGTCCGGGTTCATGCCCAACACGGCGACCACGGTGGCGAGTTTGGGCGTGTAGCCGGCGAACCAGGCGGCGATGTCGTCGTCCGCCGTGCCGGTCTTGGCGGCCGACGGCCAGCCGGAGTCCTGGGCGACGGTCGCGGTCGCGCCGGGGCTGTCGACGACGCTGCGCAGGATGGACGTCGTGGTGTCGGCGGCCTGGCGGGGCACGGACTGGACGGCGTCGCGCTTGGGCAGGCTCACGTCGTTGCCGTCCTTGGTGATCTTCAGGACGAGCGAGTACGGGATCTCCTTGCCGTGGTTGGCGAGCGTGGCGTACATCTGCGCCATGTCCAGCGGGCTGGCCCCGAAGGCGCCGAGCGCCATCGCGGGTGTCTCGGGGATCTTGACGTCGTCCGGCATGCCCAGGTCGTGCGCGGTGTCGATCACCTTGCGGGTGCCGACGTCCTGCGCCATCTGCGCGAAGACGGCGTTGACGGACTTGTCCATGGCGCGGGTGACGGTGATGTCGGGGTAGGACCCCTGGTCCTCGTTCTCCGGCTTGTAGCCGGTGGGCCCGTCCGGGCCGATCACCTCGCGCTTGTTGGTGCCGTCGTAGACCGTCTTGGGAGTGATCGGCTCCTTGTCCTGCGTCGAGGACTCGTGCTGGACGGCGGAGGCGAAGATCACCGGCTTGAAGGTCGAGCCGGGCGGATACGTGGCGTTGGTGGCGCTGCTGACGTACTGCTTGGTGTAGTCGATGCCGCCGTAGAGGGCGACGACGTTGCCGGTGGCCGGGTCGATGGACGCGCCGCCCGCGCGGACGTACTTGTCGACGGTCCTGTGGCCGAGCCGGTCGTAGATGTTCCTCTGGGCGGCGGCGACGAAGGCGTCTTCCTTGGGCTTCTGGATCGTGGTGACGATGCGGTAGCCGCCCAGGCGCAGGGTGTCGGCGTCGACGATGTGGTTGTCGGAGAGATAGCGGTTGACGGCTTCGATGATGTAGCCGCGCTGTCCCGCCTTGCTGGCGACGGGCTTGGGCTTGTCGATGCCGGGGAAGACCGTCGCGTTGCGCTCGGACTGGCTGAGCCAGCCCTCCTTGACCATGCCGTCCAGTACGTAGTTCCAACGGCCTTTCGCCGCCGGGGCGTTCTCCGGGTGGGCGACCAGATCGTATTCACTGGGCGCGTTCAACAGCGTTGCCAGATAGGCGCCTTGAGCGGTCGTCAATTCGCTGGCGTTGACGCCGAAGTACGCCTGGGAGGCGGCCTGGATGCCGTACGCGTTGCGCCCGTAGTAGCTGGTGTTGAGATAGCCCTCGAGGATCTGGTCCTTGGTCTCGTTGCGGTCCAGCTTGATGGCGATGAAGAATTCCTTGACCTTGCGGACCGCGGTCTGCGACTGGTTCAGGTAGTAGTTCTTCACGTACTGCTGGGTGATGGTGGAGCCGGATTGCCTGCCCTTGCCGGTGGCGGTGTTCCAGGCGGCGCGGAGCATGGCCTTGGGGCTGACGGCGGACTCGTGGTAGAAATTCCGGTCCTCCGCGGAGAGCACGGCGTGCTGCGCGGTCTTGGCGACGCCGCTGAGGGTGACGTTCTCACGGTTGATCGCGCCGTCGCGGGCGATCTCCGTCGTGCCGTCGGCGTACACGTACACATTGCTCTGCGCGGTGGCGGCGGCGTTCGGGTCGGGGATGGAGACCAGCGCGTAGCCGAGGAAGAAGCCGCCGATGAGGACGATCAGGACGGCGAGTACGCCGCCGGTGACCATGCGCCAGGTCGGCAGCAGCCGGCGCAGGCCGGTACGGCGCGGCCGTCCCCTGCGGTCGGTGAGCGTCGGGCGCGGTCCCCAGCCCTGCCCGCCGGTCATGCCCGCTCGC
This sequence comes from Streptomyces sp. NPDC008079, assembly GCF_042957385.1. Lineage (NCBI taxonomy): Bacteria > Bacillati > Actinomycetota > Actinomycetes > Kitasatosporales > Streptomycetaceae > Streptomyces > Streptomyces sp. NPDC008079. The sequence continues at coordinate 283,985 of NZ_JBIBIC010000007.1, read as the reverse complement.
CCGTCGTCGGTTTCGGCTCGTGGCTCATATCTGTTGGGACTCCTCCGCCGCTGCCGGGGTTGGTCCGCGGCGGAACATGATGGACCAATCGTTACGTACGCTTACGTAGGCCGCCGCCAAACACTGTCGCACCATTAGCCCGCCGGGGTTCAACGCCGCGCATCCGTGACAGGGCTGTGACAGGCCGGACGGCGCACGCGTGTCACCCGTTGGGGTGGGTCGCCGGGGTGCGGAACGCCGCGGAGAAAACCGGTGGTGGGTGGGGTTCGCCGCGTACTAGGCTCGCCGACTTGCGTCTTTTTCGGGGGTGAGTGAGTGATGGGCGGCTTCTACGGGGCCGTGGTGGTGCGCGGTTTCCGGCGTTACGCCACCTACCGGACGGCGACCGCGGCGGGTGTCTTCACCAATACGGTCTTCGGTTTCATTGTCGCCTACAGCTATGTGGCGCTGTGGGGTCAGCGCCCGCACCTCGGCGGTTACACCGAGGCGCAGGCGCTGACGTATGTCTGGATCGGGCAGGCGCTGCTCCAGACGATGGCGTTGATGGGCGGCGGCTTCGAGGACGAGCTGATGGAGCGGATCAGGTCGGGTGACATCGCGGTGGACCTGTACCGCCCGGCCGACCTCCAGGGGTGGTGGCTGGCGGCGGATCTGGGCCGGGCCTCTTTCCAGCTGATGGGGCGCGGCGTGATGCCGATGGTGTGCGGGGCGCTGGCGTTCGATCTGGCGCTGCCGACGCGGCCGGTGACCTGGCTGCTGTTCCTGGTGTCGGTGGCGCTGGGGGTGGTGGTGAGCTTCGCGGTGCGGTTCCTGGTGGCGCTGAGCGCTTTCTGGCTGCTGGACGGGGCGGGCGTCAGCCAGGTCGCCTTCCTGGCCGGGCTGTTCTTCTCCGGGATGCTGCTGCCGCTGACCGTCTTCCCGGGCTGGCTCGGCACGCTCGCGCGGTCGATGCCGTGGGCGGCGATGCTCCAGGTGCCCGCCGATGTGCTGCTGGAGCGGCACCGGGGGACGGACGCGCTGCTCGCGCTGGCCTTCCAGGCGGGCTGGGCGGCGGCGCTGCTGCTGACCGGCCGCGCGTTGCAGGCCGTCGCGGCGCGCAGGGTGGTGGTGCAGGGTGGCTGAGGAATCCACGGTCCGCGACGGCGCCGGGCGCGCCGAGGACGGCCGGAGCCTCGGGGGCTCCCGTGGCTTCGACGGCTCCCGGGGCGTCGGGGGCTTCGGCTCCGTCGAATCGGTCGGGGCCTTCGCCCCGTACGACACCGCAGGCGGCGCGTGGTTCACCGTCCGTGAGACGTGGCGGACCTACCGGCTGATCGTCGGCATGTGGGTGCGATCCACGATGGCGTACCGGACGTCCTTCGTCCTCACCGCGTTCGGCAACTTCGCCGCCACCGGCCTGGACTTCGTGACGATCCTGCTGATGTTCTCGCACATCACCGTGCTCGGCGGCTTCACCCTCGCCGAGGTGGCGTTCCTGTACGGCACCACGAGCACGTCCTTCGGCGTCGCCGATCTGGTGCTGGGCTCCATGGACCGGCTCGGCCGCCGGATCAGGGACGGCACGCTCGACACGCTGCTGCTGCGCCCGGTGCCGGTGCTCGCGCAGGTCGCCGCCGACCGGTTCGCGCTGCGCAGGCTGGGCCGGATCACCCAGGGTCTGATCGTGCTCGGCTGGGCGGTCGCGCACGCGGACATCGACTGGTCGCCGGTCACCGTCCTGCTGCTGCCCGTGACGGTGCTGTCGGGCGCGGTCATCTTCTGCGCGGTGTACGTGGCGGGCGGCGCCTTCCAGTTCTGGGCGGGCGACGCCTCCGAGGTGCAGAATTCGGTGACCTACGGCGGCAACACGATGCTCCAGTACCCGCCGGGCATCTTCGCCCGCGACCTCGTGCGCGGCGTCACCTTCGTGGTGCCGCTCGCCTTCGTCAACTGGCTGCCCGCCCTGCGCATCCTCGGCGAACCCGACCCGCTCGGCCTGCCCGGCTGGGTCGACTTCGCCTCCCCGCTGGTCGCCGCCCTCTGCTGCGGCCTGGCCGGGCTCGCCTGGCGCGCGGCCCTTCGTACGTACCGCAGCACAGGGAGTTGAGACGGCCGTGATCGAGCAACGCACAGGAGCAACCGGAGGAACGGGAGCAACCGGAGGAACGGGAGCCGCGGGAACGGGAGCCACCGGAGCAGGCGCCACAGGTGCCGGGGGCGGGCCGGGACCCGGCACAGACACCGTGATCGCGCTGGACGGCGTCGAGAAGGTCTTCGACGTACGCCGTAAAGCGGGCGCGCTGCGCAGGGTGCGCAGCCAGGTGCGGGCGGTGGACGGGATCTCCTTCACTGTGCCGCGCGGCGAGATCGTCGGCTACATCGGGCCCAACGGCGCGGGGAAGTCCACGACGATCAAGATGCTCACCGGCATCCTCAACCCCAGCAGCGGCCGGATCAGGATCTGCGGCCTGGACCCGACGCGCGACCGTACCCGGCTGGCCCGCAGGATCGGTGTCGTCTTCGGCCAGCGCACCACGCTCTGGTGGGACCTGCCGCTGCGCGACTCGTACCAACTGGTCCGCCGCATGTACCGGATCGACGACGCCCGTTACACCCGCAATCTCGCGGCCTGCGTCGAACTCCTCGACCTGGGGCCGCTGTTGGACGTGCCCGTGCGCCAACTCTCGCTGGGGCAGCGGATGCGCGGCGACATCGCGGCGGCGCTGCTGCACGATCCCGAGGTGCTGTACCTGGACGAGCCGACGATCGGGCTCGATGTGATCAGCAAGTCCAAGGTGCGCGACTTCCTGCGCACGGTGAACGCCGAACGCGGCACGACGGTGCTGCTCACCACGCACGACCTCACCGACATCGAGCAGTTGTGCCGCCGGGTGATGGTGATCGACCACGGCCGCCTGATGTACGACGGGGACCTCGGCGGGCTGCACGCGGTCGGGGAGAGCGAGCGGACCCTGGTGGCGGACTTCGCCCGCGAGCTGCCCCCGGTCCAGGTCGAGGGCGCCCGCTGCGTCAAGGTCGAGGGCCCCCGCCAGTGGCTGGCCTTCCCCGCGCAGGCCAGCGCCGCCCCGCTGGTCGCCGCGGTCGCCGCCGACTACCCGCTGGTGGACCTGTCGGTCCGCGAACCGGCCATCGAGGACGTCATCGCCCGGATGTACGGCGCGGACCGCACCTGACGGGCGCACCTGAACGGACCGCCCCCGACCGGCCGGGGCGCGGACGACCGCGAGGCCGTACGCGCCCCGGCCGGCGATACGGCTACGGCCGTGCCGGGACGTGGTCGTGCGGATACTCCTCGGCGCGGTGCTGGAAGGCCAGCACCTTGGGGTTCTGCACGGTCCCGCCGCGGATCTCGATCGCCCGCCGCAGGGTGTCGTCCGCGTCCCAGCCCGCCGGGCCCTCCAGGACGCGCCGCAGATACGGCAGCAGCGCCTCGCTGATCTCCCAGGTGGCCGAGTTCCACAGGTACGACGGGCTGTGGTCGACGCCGTAGTACTGGACGTGGTCGCCGACGGTGAACATCGGGTCGGTGAAGGTGGTGGGCCTGGCCCACGCGAAGCCCATGCCCTCGTCGCAGGACACGTCGATGATCAGCGTGCCGGGCGCGAGGCTGGGCAGGTCGTCCTCTATCAGGAACATCAGCGGCGCGTCGGTGTCCTGGAGCACGCAGTTGACGATGATGTCGTGCCCGGCGAGGAATTCGGCCAGCGGCTGCGGGCCGTCCTCGGTCAGGACGACGCTGCGCCGCGGGTCGAGGGTGTCGTCGGCCTCGTCGTGGTCGAAGTGCACGATCCGCGCGGAGTGGATGGGCGAGCTGACGGCCGTCACACCGCGGGCGGTGAGCACGTCCACATCGTGCACGCCCAGCGCGCTGAGCGCGGTGACCGCGCCGCGGGCGGTCGCGCCGAAGCCGATCACGACCGCGCGCTGCCGCCGCCCGTAGTCACCGGTGACCCCGGTGAGCTGCATGGCGTGCAGCACCGAGGAGTATCCGGCCAGCTCGTTGTTCTTGTGGAAGACGTGCAGGTTGAACGAGCCGTTGCGGTGCCAGTGGTTCATCGCCTCGAAGGCGATCAGGGTCAGCCGCCGGTCGATCGCGGCCTGGGTGACCTTCTCGTCCTGCACGCAGTGCGGCCAGCCCCACAGGACCTGGCCCTCGCGCAGTTCCGCCAGGTCCTCGTGGAGCGGCTTGGCCAGCAGGACGACATCGCACTCGGCGATCAGCTCCTCGCGCCGCCGGAAACCGGCGACGAGCGGCGCGAGCTGTTCGTCCGGCACACCGAAGTGCTCGCCGTAACCGGTCTGGAGATAGATGCTGCCGAGCAGGTCGGCGTCGATGCGTTCGAAGTGGGCCGGATGGATGGGCAGACGGTGCTCGTTCTCCTTGCGCGTCTGCGCCATGATTCCGAGCGTGAGGTGCGGCTGCTGCGGGTTCTGCCTGTGCTGCTTGAGCTGCTGCAAAATGCCCCTTTGGTTACTCCCTGTGTAGCACACGGGGAGTGGGCGCGACGCCCTCCGCGTCAGGGGCGGCACGGGGGACGCGGGGGACGCGGGGGACGTCGGGGGGACAGCCGCTGTGGGCGGCACGCGTGCGCGGGGCCGCCCGCCGCCGGATCAGCGCAGCGACGTCAGGGCCGCGCGGACGCGGTCGACGGCCGCGAGCCGGGTGGAGGCGTGCGCGGACAGCCGTACCGAGTCCGTACGGACCGACGGCGTGACCCCGTGCGCGTGCAGGGCCTTCGCCACGTGCCGCGGGTCGGTGCCGGGCAGCCGGAAGGAGACGATCCCGGCCCGCTCGGCCGGATCGGTGGGGGACAGGACATCGCCGCCGCAGGACCGGACGGCGTCGATGAACTGGCCGACCCGCGCGCGGATGTGCGCCTCGACGGCCGGTACGCCGACGCCCTCCACCAGCTCCAGCGCCGTGGCCAGCGCGGCGGCCGTGACCGGGCTCAGATTGGTGGTGCTCCAGCGCTGGGCGCCGGGCGCGGGCGGGTGCTCGACGTCGTCGAAGACGCCCGCGTCCTCGACGCCGGTCCAGCCGCCGAGCGTCGGCTCCAGACGGTCGAGCGCGAGGTCGGAGAGGATTCCGAAGCCGGTCGCCCAGCTCGCCCGCAGCCACTTCTGGCCGCCCGCGACCACCACGTCCGCCGCCGCCCACGGCAGATCCGCCACCCCGAAGCCCTGGATGGCGTCCACCACCAGCAGCCGGTCCGGGCCGATCACCTCGCGCAGCGCCGCCAGATCCGCCCGGTAGCCGGTCCGGAAGTCCACGGCGCTGACCGACACGGCCACGACGTCGTCGGTCAGCGCCGCCCGTACGGCGTCGGCGGTGATCCGCCCCCGCGCGTCCGGCTCCAGCACGCGCGGTACGGCGCGGCCCAGCTCCGCGCTGCGCCGCCACGGATAGTGGTTGGCGGGGAACTCGCCCGCGGGCACCAGCACCGTGCCCGCCGGGAGGCCGAAGGCCGCGTGGAACAGGCCGGTCGAGGTGTTCGGCAGCAGCACCGTGTGCGCCGCGTCGGTGCCCGCCAGCCGGGCGGCGGCCTCCCGCGCCCTGGGCTCGGCGCGCATCAGGTCGTTCACCGTGTCCTGGTCGGCGTGGGCCGACCTCTCCAGCGCCTCGGCCGTCGCGGCCAGCACGTCCCGCGAGGGCGGACCGTAACGGGCGAAGTCGAGATAGCCCTCCGGCTCCTCGAAGTGCTCGGCGTAACCGGGCAGCCCTCCGGTGGCGTGCGGCGCTGTCATCGCGGTGTGCTCCCTGTCGCTGTCTGTCGCTCGTACGTGGCGGTGCCGTGCGGGGGTATGCGTGCGTCGTGGGCCGTTCCCGGTGCCGGGAGGCACCGGGAACCCGCCGTTCGTTCCCCCATTGTCGGCGCGGGGGGAAAGCGCCGGCACGACGGGTACGGGCGCGCGGACGAGGAGGCGCACGGGAGCGGGAAGCGGGAGCGGGTAGGGGGCAGGCGTACGTGGGCGCGTACGGGCTGGCGTACCGGAGCGCGTACGGGCTGGCGTACGTGCGCGCGTACGACAAGGATCACCGGGCCGTGACGGCCGCGGGCGGCGACAATACCCGGGTGGACACGCGGGCGGAGCGGGAGCGGATGGAAACGGCGAGCACGAGCGGCGGGACCGGTACGGGCGGGGCGGCGGGTGCGGGCAGTGCGGCCCCGGTGGCCCATGGCCCCGCGGCCAACGGCGCACGGCCGGAATCAGGCGGACGGATCGCGCTCGGGCCCGAGGCCGGGGACGCTGCGCCGACGGCCGACGGCTCGGGCCCCGGCGGCGCGTCCCGGAACGGCTCAGGCGGCGGGGGCCACGGCGGCTCCGGGGGTTCCGGCGGCTCGGGCTCCGGCTCCGGGCCCGGTTCCGCCCCGCGCGGGCGGCCCTCACCGCGCGGCGGACTGGCCGACGCGCCCGGCGGCGCCGCGGCCGAGGAGGAGCGCCGCAGGGGCCTGCGCCGGATGAAGCTGATCGCGACCGGCTTCCTGCTGGTCGCGACCGTCGTCTACGCGCTCGCGAAGTGGGCGGACTCGCGGGGCGCGGGCGGCTGGGCCGGTTACGTGGCCGCCGCCGCGGAGGCGGGCATGGTCGGCGCGCTCGCCGACTGGTTCGCGGTCACCGCGCTCTTCCGCCGCCCGCTGGGCCTGCCCATCCCGCACACCGCGATCATCCCGACCAAGAAGGACGCCCTCGGCGCCAGCCTCGGCGACTTCGTCGGCGAGAACTTCCTGTCGGCCGAGGTCGTCCGCACCCGGCTGCGGGCGGTCGGCGTCGGCACCCGGCTCGGCGGCTGGCTGTCGGAGCCCGCCAACGCCGACAAGGTCACCGAGCAGGCCGCCGCCGCGCTGCGCGGCATGTTCACGGTGCTGCGCGACTCCGACGTGCAGGCCGTGGTCAGCGAGGCGATCACCCGGCGCGCGGAGGCCCAGGAGGTCGCGCCGGGGCTCGGCAAGATGCTGGAGCGGATCGTCGCCGACGGCGGCCACCGCCGCATGGTCGATCTGGTCTGCGTCCGCGCCCACGACTGGCTGGTCGAGCACGGCGACTCGGTCATGGACGCGGTGCAGGGCGGCGCCCCCGGCTGGACCCCGCGCTTCGTGGACCGCAAGGTCGGCGAGCGGGTCTACAAGGAGCTGCTGCGCTTCGTCACCGAGATGCGCGATTCCCCCGGCCACCCGGCGCGCGGCGCCGTCGACCGCTTCCTCGGCGACTTCGCCGTCGAGCTCCAGTCCGACCCGGACACCCGCGCCCGCGTCGAGCGGCTGAAGAGGGACCTGCTGGCGCGCGGCGAGGTGCAGGACCTCATCGCGTCCGTGTGGGGCGCGGTGCGCACGATGATGGTCGCCGCCGCCGAGGACGAGCGCAGCGAGCTGCGGATGCGCGCCCGCGCCTCCCTGCTGTCGCTCGGCCGCAAGCTGGCCACCGACCCGCGGCTCCAGGAGAAGGTCGACGTCTGGCTGGAGGACGCCGCCACGTATCTCGTGACCACCTACCGCGACGAGATCACCTCGCTGATCTCCGAGACCGTCGCGGGCTGGGACGCCGACCAGACGTCCCGCAAGATCGAGAACCACGTCGGCCGCGACCTCCAGTTCATCCGGATCAACGGCACCGTCGTCGGCGCCCTCGCGGGCCTGGCCATCTTCGCCATCTCCCGCCTCGCGGGGGGCTGACGGGCGGCGCCGTACCGCCGTATCGTTGCCGATGTGACGGTTCGTCAGATACGGCACGGCCGGCGGGGTGCGACGTCCAGGCGGGGGTCGGGCCCGCCCCGGCGGCGGCGCGTCGTCGCCTACGGGCACGGCTACGGCCGCCGCTACGGGCAGGCGTACGGCCCCGGTTACGGCCGCGGGCCCCGTCCTCGGCGCTCGCTGACCGGGCGGCTGCTGTGGGCGGCGGCCGAACTGGCCATGACCGCGGGGGTGCTCGTACTCCTGCTCGTCGTCCACCAGTTGTGGTGGACCAATGTGCAGGCGCACGCGGCGGCCCGGCGCGAAGTCGCCGCGCTGGAACGGAGTTGGGGCACGTCGTCGCCCTCTCCCGCGGCGCCCTCGCCGGGGGCCGGCGCGCCGAGTGACGATCCGGCCGTCACGCCGAGCGGCCCGGCCCCGTCCGCCGCCGCGCCGCCGCCCTCCTCGAAGGGCGGCACCCGCGATCCGGGCTTCGCCGTCATCCACATTCCCCGGATCGGGATCACCGCGCCGATCGCCGAGGGCATCAGCAAGTCCGCGATCCTCAACCACGGTTACGTCGGCCACTACCCCGGCACCGCGGGGCCCGGCGCCACCGGCAACTTCGCCCTCGCCGGGCACCGCAACACCCACGGCGAGCCGTTCCGCTACATCAACCGGCTCCGCGTCGGCGACACCGTCGAGGTCGAGACGGCCGCCTACCGCTACACGTACGTGATCCGTGAAGTCCTTCCCCAGACGTATGCCTCCGACGGCACCGTCATCGCGCCCATTCCCTACAGCTCCGTCCACTCCTCCGCCCGTATGCGCGGGGTCGCGCACTACATCACGCTCACCACCTGCACTCCCGAATTCACCTCCCGCTACCGCCTCGTCCTCTGGGGCACCCTCCAATCCACCGCCTCCCGCTAGGGCCTGTCCGGGGCCCGGGCCCGTGCGGACCTTCTGCCAGAGCGGCTGTCCCACGGGGTGGGCCGGGGGTTGCGCGGGCCGGGGGCGGAGTTGGAGGATCGGACAAGACATCCGATGACCGTTCCCACCGGGTGCCGACCGATGACCGAGCCCCGGACCGGGGCAGGTCGCCCAGAGGCGACCGGAAAAAAATGGGAGTACCCACGTGAAGCTGCTGCGAGTCGGCCCCGCCGGGGCGGAGCGCCCGGCCCTGCTCGACGGAGACGGTGTCCTGCGTGACCTGAGCGGTCTGGTGACCGACATCGACGGGAAGCTCCTCGCCGATTCGGCGGCGCTCACCGCGGTGGCCGAGGCCGCGGCCGACGGCTCGCTCCCGTCGCTCGACCCGTCGCTGCGGGTCGGCCCGCCGCTGTCCCGGATAGGCAAGATCGTCTGCATCGGGCTCAACTACCACGACCACGCGGCCGAGACCGGCGCCCAGGCGCCGGGCGAGCCCGTCGTGTTCATGAAGGCCCCGGACACGGTCGTCGGCCCCGACGACACGGTGCTGGTGCCGCGCGGCAGCGAAAAGACCGACTGGGAAGTGGAGTTGGCCGTCGTCATCGGCCGCGAACTGCGCTACGCCGCCTCGCACGAGGAGGCGCTGGCCGCCGTCGCGGGGTACACCATCGCGCACGACGTCTCCGAGCGCGCGTTCCAGATCGAGCGCGGCGGCCAGTGGGACAAGGGCAAGAACTGCGAGACCTTCAACCCCCTCGGCCCCTGGCTCGTCACCGCCGACGAGGTCCCCGACCCGCAGGCCCTGCGCCTCCGGCTCTGGGTCAACGGCGAGCTGAAGCAGGACGGCTCCACCGCGAGCCAGATCTTCCCCGTCGCCGAAGTCGTGCGCTACCTCAGCCACTTCATGACGCTCTACCCCGGCGACGTCATCAACACCGGCACCCCCGCCGGTGTGGCGATGGGCCAGCCCGAACCCAAGCCGTACCTCCGGCCCGGCGACGTCGTCGAGCTGAGCATCGACGGACTCGGCACGCAGCGCCAGCAGTTCACGTCCGCCTGACCCCACCGCGCGGCCGTTGACCGGCATGCGCACAGCGGGCCCGCCCCCCGGGCGGGCCCGCCCCGAAGCCCGTCACGCCGTGACGAAGTAGGGCTCACGCCCTGCCGCCCGCTCGTTGGCCTCGAATTCGACCGCGAGCAGCCCGAAGTGATGCACGTCCCGATAGGCGCCGCCCTGGAACACGTGCTCACGCTGCACGCCCTCCGCGGTGAAACCGAGTTTGCGCTGGAGCGCCAACGACCCCTCGTTGCCTCCGTAGACCTCGGCACAACAGCGGTGATACCGCCGTTCCCCGAACATGAACGACAGGACCAGCCGCATGGCCTCCGACGCGTAGCCGCGGCGCTGGTACGCGGCACCGAGATGAATGCCGTAATGGAAGTTGCCGTTCAGCCGGTCGCAGTCGTTCAGCACGACAGCACCCACCGGCTTCCCGCTGTCCAGCGCCTCGATGACGAGCAGGTACTCGTCCTCCGTACGGCTCGGCCCTTTCTCGCTCTGCTCTTGAAGGCGCTTGCGAGCCGCGGCCGCGGAAATCGGCAGCATCAGCCGCTCACCGTCCCGTTGCGTCTCCGCCTCGGACTCGAACGCGGCCAGTTGCTCCCAGTCCTCGGGCTCCAGGCCCCGCAGGCGCACCCGCTCGCCCGTCCAGAACCGCGTCACTCCACCCATGCTCAGCCCCCGCCGTCTGTCGCTGTCTCGCGCGGGCCATGACGTCGACCCGGTCCGGGCTGCCAGCGTACGGGGGTGGGCCGGGCTGAATTCCGGGGTGCGGAGGCCGGGCATGCGAATGGGCAAGGAGAGTGGGTACTCCTTGCCCTTCTTAAGGTATAGCGCAAGGGGGGCCTTGCGGCAAGGGGGTGCTGGGGTCGCACAATGGGCGGCCGGAGGCCAGAGGTGCGGTGAATCTGGCGGAATGCACGGCTTTGTGGACGGGGACATCTGATGGTGGACGTGACCGTCGTCGGCAGTGGGCCGACGGGGTTGATGCTGGCGAGCGAGCTGCGGTTGCAGGGCGTGGACGTCGTGGTGCTGGACCGGGAGGCGGAGCCGACGTCGTTGGTGCGGGCGCTGGGGCTGCACGCGCGGAGCATCGAGATCATGGACCAGCGCGGGCTGCTCGAGCGGTTCCTGGCGCTGGGGACGCAGCACCGGGTCGGGGGATTCTTCGGGGGGCTCGGCAGGGAGTGGCCGCGGCGGCTGGATACGGCGCACGGATACGTGCTGGGGATCTTCCAGACGGTCACCGAACGGCTGCTGACCGAGCACGCGCGGGAGCTGGGCGTGGAGTTCAGGCGCGGCTGCGAGGTCGTGGGGCTGAGCCAGGACGACGAGGGGGTGACGGCGGAGCTGGCGGACGGGTCGCGGCTGCGGTCGCGGTACCTCGTGGGGTGCGACGGCGGCCGGAGCACGGTGCGCAAGCTGCTCGGCATCGGATTCCCGGGGGAGCCGAGCAGGGTGGAGACGCTGATCGGCGAGATGGAACTGGACGTCGACCAGGAGACGTTGGCGGCCGTGACGGCCGAGGTGCGCAAGACCGAGAAGCGCTTCGGGGCGATGCCGCTCGGGGACGGGACGTACCGGGTGGTCGTGCCCGCGAAGGGCGTCAGCGAGGACCGGGCGGTCCCGCCGACGCTGGAGGACTTCAAGGAGCGGCTGACGGCGTTCGGCGGCACCGACTTCGGCGTGCACTCACCGCGCTCGCTGTCGCGGTTCGGCGACACGACCCGCCTGGCGGACAGCTACCGCGTGGGCCGGGCGCTGCTGGCGGGGGACGCGGCGCACATCCACCCGCCGACCGGCGGCCAGGGCCTCAACCTCGGCGTGCAGGACGCGTTCAACCTCGGCTGGAAGCTGGCCGCCGCCGTCAACGGCTGGGCCCCGGAAGGGCTGTTGGACACCTACGAGACCGAGCGCCGCCCGGTGGCCGCCGCCGTACTGGACAACACCCGCGCCCAGATGGAGCTGATGTCCACCGAGCCGGGAGCCATGGCGGTGCGCCGACTGCTGTCGGAACTGGCCGAGTTCGAGAACGTCAACACGTACCTGATCGAGAAGATCACCGCGATCGCCATCCGTTACGACGTCGGCGAGGGGCACGAACTGCTCGGCCGGCGGCTGCGCGACGTGGAGTTGAAGCGCGGCCACCTCTACGGGCTGATGCACCAGGGGCGCGGTCTGCTGCTCGACCGGACCGGCGCGCTCTCGGTCGACGGGTGGGCGGACCGGGTCGACCACGTGGTCGACGTCAGCGAGGAACTGGACGTCCCCGCCGTCCTGTTGCGCCCGGACGGCCATGTCGTGTGGGTCGGCGAGGACCAGGCGGACCTGCGCGCCCTGATGCCGAAGTGGTTCGGGGCCCCCGCCGACTGAGCGATCACGCCGACTGAGCGATCACGGCGACCATGAAGCTCACGGCGACCGTCAAGCTCACGGCGACCGACCGTCAAGCTCACGGCGATCACGGCCACCCACCCCGCTCGCCGTCAGGCGCCCGCCTCCGCCAGATAGCGGGTGAGCGCCGCCACGACCAGCGCGTGGTCCTCGACCTGCGGGAGGCCGGAGACGGCGACGACCCCGACCACGCCGACTCCCGCCACCCGCAGGGGGAACGCGCCGCCGTGCGCCGCGTACAGGTCGGGGTCGAGCCGCGAGGACTCCTCGAAGCTGCCGCCCTTGGCCCGGAACCGCTCGCCGACCAGCAGTGACGAGGCGTGGTAGCGCTCGACGACCCGCGCTTTACGGGCCAGCCAGGCGTCGTTGTCGGGGGTGGTGCCGTCCAGGGCGTGGTGGAAGAGCTGCTGACCGCCGCGCCGGATGTCGACGGTGACGGCGGCGCCGCCCTCGCGGGCCATCTCGACCAGCAGGGAGCCGAGCCGCCAGGCGTCGTCGTGGGTGAACCGGGAGAACACCAACTCCGCTTCCTGCGCCACGAGTTCGGCGACGCGCTCGCCACCGGGCGCGGTCACAGCGCCACCGTCCGGCCCTGCGCGGCCGAGAGCTTCGCGGCCTCCAGGACGTCCAGGGCGGCGGCGGCCTCCAGCGCCGTGACCGGCGGCGGGGTGCCGTCGCGCAGGGAGGCCAGGACACCGGCGTAGAAGGCGGGGTAGTCGCCGGGCACGGACGGCACCCGGCGCGAGTTGTCGTCGGTGCCGACGGTGCCCCACGAGGACTCCGGCTCCGCGCCCCACGCCGTGCCCTCGCCGGGGCGCAGGCCCTCGCGCAGCGCGGCCTCCTGGGGGTCAAGACCGTAGGTGACGTAGCCGCCGAGGCTGCCGAGGACGCGGAAACGCGGCCCGAGGCGGGCGGTGGTGGCGCTCATCCACAGGTGGGAGTGGACGCCGTTGGCGTGGGTGACGGCGATGAAGGTGTCGTCGTCCGCGGCGGCACCGGGTCGCTGGACGTCGGACTCGGCGTACACCAGGGCGGCCGGGCCGAACAGCGCGAGCGCCTGGTCGACGAGGTGGCTGCCGAGGTCGTACAGCAGGCCGCCGATCTCGGCCGGGTCGCCGGACTCGCGCCAGCCGCCCTTGGGCTGCGGGCGCCACCGCTCGAACCGTGACTCGAAGCGCTGCACCTCGCCCAACTCGCCCTTGTCCAGCAGCCCTTGGAGGGTGAGGAAGTCGCTGTCCCAGCGCCGGTTCTGGAAGACGGAGAGCAGCAGGCCGCGGCGCTCGGCGAAGGCGGCCAGTTCGCGCGCCTCGGCCGCGGTGCCCGCGAGCGGCTTGTCCACCACGACCGGCAGCCCGGCGTCCAACGCGGCGGTGGCCAGCGGCACATGGGTGCGGTTGGGGGAGGCCAGGACGACCAGGTCCAGCTCGGACGCGCGCGCCCACAGCTCGTCGGCCGCGGCGGCGAAGCGTACGTCCGGGTGCTCGGCCAGCGCCTGGGCGCGGCGCTCGGGGCTGCCGGTGACGATCGTGTCGAGGACCAGGCCCTCGGTGGCGGCGATCAGCGGGGCGTGGAAGAAGGAGCCGGCCGGGCCGTAGCCGACGAGGCCGACGCGAAGGGGAGTGCCGGGGGTGCTCATGCCCTCCACTTTGGCAACAGTGTTGCCAAAGTGCAAGCGTGCGGGACAATGGCGGGGTGAACCCGTCCGCGCCCGGCGCCAACCTCCCCGCCCTCCGCAGCCACAACGCCGCGCTCGTCCTCGGCCTGCTCCGTACGGCCACGCTGTCGCCCGCCGACGCCGGCACGGACAGCGGCGGTACGGACAGCCGGGGTACGAGCGGCGGAGGCACGGACAGTGGGGGTACGAGCGGCGGCGGAACGGGCGGCGGCGGAACGGGCAGCGGCGGTACGGGCAGCGGCGGTACGGACGGCCGCGCGCGGGGCATCAGCCGCCTGGAGCTGGCCGAGCGGACCGGCCTCACCCCCCAGGCGGTCAGCAAGATCACCGCCCGGCTGCGGGCCGAGGGGCTGGTCGAGGAGGCCGGGCGGCGCGCCTCGACCGGCGGCAAGCCGCGCACCGAACTGCGGCTCGTCAGCGGCGCCCGGCACGCAGTCGGCGTCCACCTCGACGGGGAACGGCTCACCGCCGTCCTCACCGACCTCACCGGCCGTACCGTCGCCGAACGCGAGGCGCCGCTGGACCTCGGCCTGCCCGTGGAGTCCGCGCTCGCCGCGATCGTCCACGAAGTACGGCTCATCGCCGCCCGCGCCCCCGGCGCCGTCCTCGGCGTCGGCGTCGGCATGCGCGGCCCCCTCGACCACCGCACCGGCACCCTCCACCGCGTCACCGGCTTCCCGCACTGGCAGGGCGTCCCGCTCCGCGCCCGCCTGGCCGCCGCGCTCGGCCTCCCGGTCGCCCTCGACAAGAACACCAACGCGGCGGCCCTGTCGATCCTGGCCGAGGCCGTCCCGGCGGGAAGCGTCCCGACCGGGGTCGTTCTGGCCGGGACCGGGGAGGGCTCACCGCCCCCGGCCGCCGCCCCCGGCGAGTGGTCCGCACCGACGGAGTCCGCCCCGGCCCCCGTCACAGCCCCGGCCCCCGTCACCGCCCCGGCCCCCGGAGCCGGTCGTCCCGCGTCCGAAGCCGGTGGTCGCGGGACGGAGTCCGACCCCGCCCCTGGCGGCGAACCGCCGACGACGGCGGAGTCCGCAGCCGCCCGTCCCCGCCCCGCCGCAGGCGGCCCCCCGGCCTTCGCGTATCTGCACCTCGGGGCCGGGCTCGGCGCCGGGCTGGTGCTGGGCGGGGAGGTGTACCGGGGCGGGCGGACCGGGGCGGGGGAGTTCGGGCACCAGGTGGTGGAGCTGGGCGGGGTGCTGTGCGAGTGCGGCAACCGGGGCTGCCTGGAGGCGCTGTGCCTGGCGGCGGCCGGGCGCGGCGACACCGTGGGCGCGGCCCGGCTGCTGGGCGTCGGGGCGGCGAATCTGGTCGCGCTGCTCGACATCGACCGGGTGGTGCTGGGCGGCAGGACCGTACTGGCCGCGCCCGCCGTCTTCGCGGAGCAGGTCGCGGCCGTGCTGGCCGAACGCGGCCGGAGCGTGCCCGTGGGATTCGCCGCGGCGGGCCCCCGCGCGGTGGCCGAGGGCGCCGCCCTGCTCGTCCTGGCCCCGCTCTTCGGCAATGTCCTCACCCACGCCTGACGCGTCCCCGCCCGCCCGTGAGCAGGGCTCCGGGACCGGGCACCCCGTCCGGTCTGCGAGGATCGGGCAATGGCCGACGCAGATCCGCAGAGCCCGATCCGGGCGGGCATCCCGGAGCACGGGCGGGTGCCGAAGTACTTCGCCGTCAAGACCCGCCTCGAAGTCGTGCTCGACGAGTTGGGCGAGGGCGGACTGCTGCCCACGGAGCGGGAGTTGGCGGCCCGCTTCGAGGTGGCGCGGGAGACCGTACGGCAGGCGCTGCGCGAACTGCTGATCCAGGGCCGGGTGCGCCGCAGGGGCCGCGGCACCGTCGTGGCCGGGCCCAAGCTGGAACAGCCGCTGTCCACCGACAGCTACACCGAGGGCGTACGGCGGCAGGGCCGCGTCCCCGGCCGTAATCTGATCGCGCTGGAGCGGCTGCCCGCCGACCCCGGTCTCGCCGCCGAACTGCGGCTCGCGCCCGGCGACCCGGTGTGGCACATGGAGCGCGTGCTGCTCGCCGACGAGGAGCGGGTCGGCCTGGAGAGCACGTATCTCGCGGTGGCCCGACTGCCGCACCTGGAAAGGGACTTCGCACCCGACACCTCCTTCTACGCCTTTCTGCGCGAGCGGATCGGCGTCGAGCCGGTCTCGGTGGACGAGCGGATCGAGACGGTGCTGGCCACACCGCGCGAGGCGCTGCTGATCGGTACGCCGCCCGCGCTGCCGATGCTGCTGCTGCACCGGTCGAGCCGGGACGAGGCGGGCGAGCCGCTGGAGCGGGTGCGGTCGCTCTACCGCGGCGACCGCTTCAGCTTCACCGTCCACATGGAGAAGAGCGACCGGCGGGGCTGAGGTCCCCGGTGGCCGACGTCCCCTTTTTAGTCACGAAATGATAACGGGTCTAGTCCAAGCTTGGAGACCTGTTCACCCGGACGTCGGTAGCCGGACGCGAGACGGCCACCCTCCGCCGCGAATCTCGACGGCGTGAGAGTCACTGTCGTAGGAGCCGGAGCGCTGGGCACGATGCATGCCTGGCACGCAGTCAACCGCGGCCACGAGGTCGTCCACCTGGAGCGCGAGCGGGAGGCCCGCGGCGCGTCCGTGCGCAACTTCGGCCTCGTGTGGGTCGGCGGCCGGGCGGCCGGTGCCGAACTGGAGACCGCGCTGCGCGCCCGCGAGCTGTGGGAGGGGATCGGGGCTCGCGTGCCCGGCGTCGGCTTCCGCGCCAACGGCTCGCTCACCGTGGTCCGCACCCCGGCCGAGCGGGCCGTCGCCGAGGACGTCCTGGGCCGCCCCGACGCCGCCGAGCGCGGCTACAAGTGGCTGTCGCCCACCGAGGTCGCCGCCCACAACCCGGCCCTGCGCGGCGAACTCCTCGGCGCCCTGCTCTGCGAGCGCGACGCCGCCGTCGAGTCGCGCGTCGCCCTGCCCGCCCTGCGCGCCCACCTCGAAGCGACCGGCCGCTACACCTTCGTGGCCGGCCGCGAGGTCCGCGACGTCGACACCGGCCTGGTCCGCGACGATCACGGCACGTCGTACGCCTCCGACAGCGTCGTCGTCGCCACCGGCGCCTGGCTGACCGGTCTCGTCAAGGAACTCGCGCCGAGCCTGCCGGTACGCAGGGTCCGGCTCCAGATGGCGCAGACCGACCCGCTCGGCGAACCGCTGACGACCTCCGTCGCCGACGCCGACAGCTTCCGCTACTACCCCGCCTACGACGGCGCCGCGCTCGACGCCCTGCGCGCGGGCCAGCCGCAGCCGCCGGTCGCCGCCGAGCACCGCATGCAACTGCTCATGGTCCAGCGCCTCGACGGCGGCCTCACCATCGGCGACACCCACGAATACGACGAAGCCTTCGCCTTCGACGTGATCGAGGACCCGTACGACCACCTGCTGGAACGGGCCGCCGAACTCCTCGGCCGCCCCCTGCCCAAGATCCGCCGCCGCTGGGCCGGGGTGTACGCGCAGTGCGCCGACACCACCCGGGTCGTCCACCGCGAGCAGGTACGCGACGGCGTGTGGCTGGTCACCGGCCCCGGCGGTCGCGGCATGACCTGCTCCCCGGCGATCGGCGAGGACACCGCGAACGAGATCGGCTGGTGAACGACATGACCGAGACCACGGCGGCTGCCGCCGCCCCCGCACCCACGGAGCCGGGACCCGCCGCCTCCGCCTCCGCCCCAGGCGATACGTCCGACCTGCGGCTTGTCGTCCTCGACATGGCCGGGACCACCGTCGCCGACGACGGCCTGGTCGAACTGGCCTTCTCGCGGGCGGCCGAGGAGCTGGGGGTCGAGCCCGGCAGCGCGGACCACAGCGCCAAACTCGACTACGTACGCGCCACGATGGGCGAGTCCAAGATCACCGTCTTCCGCGCCCTGTTCGGTGACGAGCGGGCGGCACGGCGCGGCAACGCGGCGTTCGAGACCGCGTACGCCGCACTCGTCGAGGGCGGCCGGTGCGCGCCGCTGCCCGGCGCGCGCGAGACGATCGACGCGCTGCGCGAGGCGGGCCGCAAGGTCGTCCTGACCACCGGCTTCTCCCGCGTCACGCAGGACGCGATCCTCGACGCGCTCGGCTGGCGCGACGTCGCCGACCTCACCTTGTGCCCGGCCGACGCGGGCCGTGGCCGCCCCTACCCCGACATGGTGCTCACCGCGCTGCTGCGCACCGGCACCGACTCCGTCCGCCAGGTCGCGGTGGCCGGCGACACCGCCTACGACATGCTCAGCGGCGTCCGCGCGGGCGCCCCGCTGGTCGCGGGCGTCCTGACCGGCGCTCACACCGAGGCTCAGCTCATCGCCGCGGGCGCCACCCACGTCCTGGCCTCGATCGCCGAACTCCCCGCCGCCGTCGCCCGCCGGGAGACCCCGCGATGACCGCCGCCGACCACCCGGCGGCGGAGCCGACGCCCGCGCCCCCGCGCGCGGGCACGACCGGCCCCGCGGGCATCCGGTTCGCGCAGGTGACCGTCGCCTACCACGGCCAGACGGTGCTGGACTCGCTCGACCTGACCGTCGAGCGCGGGGAGGTCATGGCGCTGCTCGGCCCGTCGGGGTCGGGGAAGACGACGGCGCTGCGGGCGGTGGCGGGGTTCGTGCGGCCGGTCAGCGGGCGGGTGGCGATCGGGGGACGGGACGTGACGGACCTGCCGCCGTACCGGCGGGGCATCGGGATGGTGGTGCAGCAGTACGCGCTCTTCCCGCATCTGCGGGTGGACCAGAATGTGGCGTTCGGGCTCAAGGCGCAGAAGGTGCCGCGCGGCGAGGTGCCCGGGCGGGTGGCGGACGCGCTGGAGATGACCGGCATGGCCGCGTACGCCCGGCGCTATCCGCGGGAGCTGTCCGGCGGGCAGCAGCAGCGCGTGGCCATCGCCCGCGCGCTGGCGATCAGGCCGGGGGTGCTGCTGCTCGACGAGCCGCTGTCGGCGCTCGACGCGCAGCTCCGCTCCGGGATGCTCACCGAACTGGCCCGGCTGCACCGCGAGTTGCCCGAGGTCTCGATCCTGTACGTCACCCACGACCAGATCGAGGCGCTGACGCTCGCCGACCGTATCGCCGTCCTGGACAAGGCCAGGCTCCGGGACTGCGGCACCCCGCGCGACCTCTACCGGCACCCGCGCACGGCCTTCACGGCCTCCTTCGTGGGCAACGCCAATCTGCTGAACGTCAGCGCGGGGGAGGACGGCGCCGTACGGCTGGCGGACACCACCCTCCAGGTGGCCGCGAGCGGTACGGACGGCCCGGCGCCTGGTGCCGAGGCGACGCTGTGCGTCCGCCCGCACGCGCTGCGGCTGGCCGCCGCATCCGGGGAAGGCGGCGGCAACGTCCTGCGCGGCACCGTCACCGCCGTGCAGTGGCGCGGCCACACGCACCGGCTGCTCGTCGCGGCGTACGGGCACGAACTGCGCGCCGACGTCGGGGACTTGCGGCAGCCGCCGCGGGCGGGCGACGAGGTCGGGCTGACCTTCGCGGCCGAGGACGCGGTGCTGCTGCCCGCGGGGCTCGGCGCGGGAGGTGTCGGCGTTGGCTAGGACGACGCAGGCGCCGCTCGTACCGGAGGCGAAGCCGGACGCCACACCGGGCGCCCCACCGGACGCGAAGCCGGACGCCACACCGGACGCCACACCGGCCGCGCGCACCGCCACGTCCGCCGCGGACAAGGGCGGTTCGCGGCGGCTGACCGTGCCCGGCCCGCTCTGGGCCCTGCCGCCCCTGGCCGCGATCGGCTTCTTCTTCCTCTATCCGCTCTTCCTCGTCGGCAAGCAGTCCCTCTCACCGGACAGCGGCGGCCACTCCGTGTCCGCGTACACCGACGTGTTCACGGAGGAGTCGTTCCGCAAGGCGCTGTGGAACACCGTGTGGATCGCGGTCGGTTCGACCGCGGGCTGTCTGGTCCTCGGCTTCGTCCTGGCCCTGGTGATCGCCTTCGTGCCGTTCCCCGGCGGCAAGGCGCTCAGCCGCTTCATCGACATCTTCCTGGCCTTCCCCTCCTTCCTGATCACCCTCGCTCTGCTGTTCCTCTACGGCACCGTCGGCATGGCCAACGGCCTGTGGACGGACGTGACGGGCGGCGCGAGCGGCAGCGGCCCGATCGACTTCCTGCGCACACCGTGGGGCGTACTCCTGGCGGAGATCACGTACTTCACGCCCTTCGTGATGCGCCCGCTGCTCGCGGCCTTCTCCCAGGTGGAGACCGCCCAGTTGGAGGTCGCCTCGTCGCTGGGCGCGCGGGCGCCGCGGATCGTACGGCAGGTGATCCTCCCCGAGGCGCTGCCGTCGCTCGCGGCGGGCGGCAGCCTCGTCCTGGTCATGTGCCTCAACGAGTTCGGCATCGTGCTCTTCACCGGCGCCAAGGGCGTCACCACCCTGCCGATGCTCGTCTACAGCAAGGCGATCCTCGACGGCGACTACCCGGGGGCGTGCGTCGTCGCGGTCGTCGCCGTCGTGCTGTCGGTGACGCTCTACGGCCTCTACCGGGCCGCCGTGGCCCGTACCACCACCCTCGCAGGAGGCTTCACCGGAGGTGCCCGCCGTGCTGGTGCATAGCCGCAGCGGTCGCTGGACGGCCTGGGCCGTCTTCTTCGTCCTGTTCCTGCCGGTCTTCGCGCTGCCCTTCCTCGTCGTGCTGATGGCGTCCTTCGCCACCAACTGGAGCGGCGCCTTCCCGTCCCACCCGACGCTGACGCACTATCAGGACATCACCAAGGGCGACTCGGCGCACGCCCTGACCACCAGCCTGTGGACGGCGCTGGCCGCCAGCGTGCTGGCCCTGCTCGTCGGCGGCTGGGCGGCGCTCGCCGCCGAACGCCTGCGCGGCTGGCAACGGCGCCTGCTCGACACCCTGTTCATGCTGCCCGTCGCCGTGCCGTCCGTCGTGGTCGGCCTGTCCCTGCTGGTCGCCTTCTCCAAGCCGCCGCTGCTGCTCAACGGCACCCGCGAGATCGTGATCCTGGCCCACACCGTCCTGGTCACCGCCTTCGCCTACCAGTCCGTGAGCGCCGCGCTCGTCCGCCTCGACCCGGCGTACGAGCAGAGCGCCGCGAGCCTGGGCGCGCGGCCCGCGTACGTGCTGTGGCGGATCAGGCTGCCGCGGCTGCTGCCCTCGCTCACCGCCGCCGCCGGACTCTGCTTCGCCCTGTCCATGGGCGAGTTGAGCGCCACGATGATGCTCTACCCGCCCGACTGGCTGCCGCTGCCGGTCCAGATCTACGGCGCGACGAACCGCGGTTCGCTCTACTCGGGCGCCGCCCTGGCCGTCGTCCTCATGGTGACGACCCTGCTCGTCCTGCTCGGGATGTCCCGCGTCCGCACCCGGGCCTCCTACCGCTGAGCCCCGCCGTTTCCCCTTCTCCCCGGTCCGTTTCCCCTTTTCCCCATCTTTCCCTTTCCCCTTTCTCCTTCCCGATTGACCACACCCAGCAAGGAGTTCGACCTGCCATGCGCAAGCGCAGCCCCATCACCCCGCTCACCGCCGTCGCCGGCACCCTCACGCTCGGTCTCGCCCTCGCCGCCTGCGGCGGCTCCTCCGACTCCGGCTCCGGTTCCTCGGACGGCAAGGCGTCCGCCGAGGTCACCGTCTACAGCGCCGACGGCCTGCACAACGAGGCCGGGGACGGCTTCTACGACAAGGTGTTCAAGGACTTCACGGCGAAGACCGGCATCAAGGTCAACTACGTCGAGGGCGGCTCGGGCGAGGTCGTGCAGCGCGTGATCCGCGAGAAGTCCAACACCAAGGCCGACCTGATCGTCACGCTGCCGCCCTTCATCCAGCAGGCCGACGCCAAGGGGCTGCTGACCACGTACAAGCCCGCCGGTTCCGACAAGGTCGACGCCGCCGACAAGGGCGCGGACGGCGACTGGACCTCGATCGTCAACAACTACCTGTGCTTCATCTACAACACCAAGGAACTGCCGACCCCGCCCAAGACCTGGAACGACCTGCTGGACGGCAAGTTCAAGAACAAGCTCCAGTACTCCACCCCCGGTGTCGCGGGCGACGGCACCGCCGTCGTCATCAAGGCCATGCACGACTTCGGCGGCCAGGCCCCGGCGATGGAGTACCTGAAGAAGCTCCAGGCCAACAACGTCGGCCCGTCCGCCTCCACCGGCCAGCTCGCCTCCAAGGTCGACAAGGGCGAACTGCTGGTCGCCAACGGCGATGTGCAGATGAACTACGCGGACCAGGCGACGATGCCGCACCAGGGCATCTTCTTCCCGGCCGCCGACGCCTCGGGCAAGCCGACCACCTTCGCGCTGCCGTACGCGGCCGGGCTGGTGAAGAACGCGCCGCACGAGGACGCGGCCAAGAAGCTGCTCGACTACTTCCTGACCACCGAGGTCCAGCAGGAGGTCTCCTCGATCGGCGGCGGCTTCGCGGCCCGCACCGACGTGACCGCGACCGACGCCAACGCCGCCAAGCTCAAGCAGATCATGTCGGGCGTGGACGTCTTCACCCCCGACTGGTCCGACATCGACGCCCACCTGACCGACTACGTGGACGCGTGGAAGACCGCCACCGGAAGCTGACTCCTGGCCGAGCGGCAGGTCACCGGTCAGCCGGCCGTTGGCTGACCGGAGGACCGCCGTGACGCGGCGGCCGACCAGCACGCGAGACGGCCGGGGCGGGTGCCATCCGCCCCGGCTACGCTGGTGAGTGAAGCCGTGGGCAGAAGCCGGCGTGCTGAGGCCGTGGGCTGAAGCCGGCGTGCTGAGGCCGTGCGCGGAAGCGGCGCGCGGATGCCGCGCGCGGATGCCCCGGGCGCGAGCTGTGCGAGGAACAGGAGAGCGGAACCCGTGTCGACACGCAGGCCCATCGAGTCGTGGCTCACCGACATGGACGGGGTGCTGATCCATGAGGGCACGCCCATCCCGGGCGCCGACGCCTTCATCAAGGGGCTGAAGGAGTCCGGCAAGCCCTTCCTGGTGCTCACCAACAACTCCATCTACACCCCGCGCGACCTGCACGCCCGGCTGACCCGCATGGGCCTCGACGTACCGGTCGAGAACATCTGGACGTCCGCGCTGGCCACCGCCAAGTTCCTGGACGACCAGCGCCCCGGCGGCACCGCGTACGTGATCGGCGAGGCGGGGCTGACCACCGCCCTGCACGACGTCGGCTACATCCTCACCGACACCGACCCGGACTACGTCGTCCTCGGCGAGACCCGCACCTACAGCTTCGAGGCGCTCACCAAGGCGATCCGGCTGATCAACAACGGCGCCCGCTTCATCGGCACCAACCCCGACGAGACCGGGCCGTCCCCCGAGGGCGTGCTGCCCGCGACCGGCTCCGTGGCCGCGCTGATCACCAAGGCCACCGGCAAGGACCCCTACTTCGTGGGCAAGCCCAACCCGCTGATGATGCGCGCCGGGCTCAACGCGATCGGCGCGCACAGCGAGACCAGCGCGATGATCGGCGACCGGATGGACACCGACGTGCTGGCCGGCCTGGAGTCCGGCATGACCACGTTCCTGGTGCTGACCGGCCTCACCGCGCCCGCCGACATCGACCGCCACCCCTTCCGCCCCTCGCGCGTCGTGAACTCGATCGCGGACCTCGTGTCGGAGATCTGAGCCCCGGCCCGCAGCCCCCAGCGCCGGCCCCCGAGCCGGCGCGCAGCCCCCGGAGCCCCGGGCCCGGGAAAGCCGAGCCGACACACCGATCCGTCACTCTCCGTAGAGTGTCCCTCACCCTGATGGACGATTGAGACGCCCCTCGGGGTGCGGGCGGCGGCCGTCGCAGGGATGTTCGTAAGCACCGGGCGCGAGTCCCCGCTCCCGGACGAGCGGAGGTCTCCATGTTCGGTCTGAAACTGCCCGTCATCGCCGCAGCCGGTGCCGTCGGAGTGTTCGCGCTCGGTGGCGCCTCGGGGCTGCCCAGCCAGGCGATCGCCGACTCGGGCGGAGGGGGATCGTCGTCCTCTTCCTCCTCGTCGTCCTCGTCCTCGTCGTCCAGCTCCTCGGACTCGATGGACGTGTCGCCCGCCAGCGTGGCGCCGGGTGGTGTCGTGAGCCTGCACCTGGAGACCTCCTGCAAGTCCGGCGGCAAGGCCCGCGCCAGCGCCGAGGTCTTCGTGGACACCGTCACCCTCGCCCCGGCGAGCGACGGCTCCCACTCGCTCGAAGGCACCGCGTTCATCAAGTCCGACGCGGTCGACGGCTCGTACGAGATCTCCGTCGAGTGCAACGGCTCCTCCAGCTCCGCGTCCGCGTCCGTGACGGTCACCGGCGCCAGCACCTCGCTGCCGATCGCGCCCGTCCCCGCGGGCGGCGGCGGCACCGCGCAGCTCGCGGCCGGGCCCGGCACGGCCGGTTCCGACACCAGCGCGCTGCTGGTCACCGGCGGCTTCGCGGCCATCGGCCTGGCGGGCCTCGTGATCCACCGGCGCCGCAGCTCCGACCGCGGCTGACCGGGATGGCGGAAGGGGCGGAGGCCGCGGGCGGCGGCGAGGACGGTCCACGGCCCGACAACAGGACCTGGACGACCGCGGCCGTCGCCCTCGTGCTGCTCGCGGCCTGGCTGTTCGGACACGACGGCGGCGGCAGCGGTACGGAGGCCACCCCCGGCGGCCGGGCGCTGGCCGCCGCCGCTGCCGACCGCCCGCGCGAGGTCTACGCCCCCCACCTGCCGATGCCCGCCTCCACGCCGCTGCGCATCGACATCGCCTCGATCGGGCTGCACGCCAAGCTCGTCGGCCGCGGCCTGAAGGACGGCGCGGTCGACCCGCCGCCGTACGCCACCCCGGACGTCGCGGGCTGGTACCGCGACGGACCGTCGCCGGGAACGGCGGGCGCGGCGCTGATCGTCGGCCACGTCGACACCGAGACCCGCGCGGCCGTCTTCTACGGGCTGAGCACCGTCGAGCCGGGCGCGCTGGTGGAGGTGACCCGCGCGGACGGCACGGTCGCCGAATTCTCCGTCGAGGGCGTCGAGGTGGTGGAGAAGGACCACTTCGACGCCAACCGGGTGTACGGGTCCTCCGGGCGCCCGGAACTGCGGCTGATCACCTGCGGCGGCTCCTTCGACAAGGAGAAGCAGGCGTACTCGGCGAACGTCGTGGTCTTCGCGGCGCTGACCGGCAACCGCACGACCTGACGCACGCAGTACGACCTGACGCACGCAGTACGGCCGTGTCGAGACCCGCATCCCTCCCGGGGTGCGTACCGCGCCCGGCCGGTGGCTCGCCTCCCCCGCGAAGCCGCCCGGCCGGGCGCTCCTCACCCTCGGGCGCCTGGACTGCGGGAGGCGTCCGGCGCGGCCGGGGGAGTGGGGGGAACCGTGGGGGCGTGGGGCAGTTGGGTCCTGAAGCGGATGAGCACGGCGCCGTCCACGGCGTGGTGCACCTGGACCCCGTCGATCGTCACCGGGTGGGCCGCGGCCTCGGCGAGCCGCCTGCACAGGTCCCTGGCCTCGTCGCGGGCCGGTTCCGGCACCGGCTCCGCGCCGTCGCCGGGCAGCCCGTGGTCGTAGCCGTAGTCGGTGACCGCGACCGCGCAGTGCCCGCCGTCCACGCCCAGGGTGACGCGGTAGCGCCGGGCCAGGCTGTGGGCGACCAGGTAGGCGCAGGCCAGTGAGGTGGCGTCGGTGATCAGGGCGCCGATCCCGCCGTACGGGCCGCCGAGCGTGTCGAGGGCGGCGCGGGTCATACGGGCCGCCAGTTCGTCGCTGCCGGGCAGGCGGCCGACGGAGAAGGTCCAGGACACGTCGAGCACCGGGCGGTCGGCTTCGCGTGGGGGGAGGTACGCGGATGCCGCGAGCTTGACCATGGGCAAACCAAGTCCTGGCGTCGTCGGGCCGTGCCTGAGCGGACGGGAGAGTACGGGTCTGAGCGCCGCGACCGGGGTCGCGGGCCGCGAAGTGCCCCACACCCTAGAACACCGAACTCCCGCGCACCAGAGGGAATATGACGGTTGGTTACACGTTCTCTACGCAATGCGACGTCACCGGCCGCGGCATGGGCGGCGTCACCGGCCGGGGCCCCCGCGCAGCTCCGCCGCGTCCACCGTGCTGTCGAGCAGGCCCTGCGCCAGGTCGGACAGCCGGATGCGGCGCGTCCTGGCGTGGCTGCGCAGCGCGGCGAAGGCGGCGTCCACGCTCACCTGCCAGCGCTCGGCGAGCAGCCCCTTGGCCTGCTCGACCAGGACCCGGCTCTCCAACGCGGACTGGAGCTGGTCGGCGAGCTGTTCGCGCTGCCGTCTGACCCGGCGCTGGAGCACTCCGATGGTGGTGACGTCGGCGAGCGCCTGGGCCAGCTCGGCGTAGCCGTCGGGGAGCGGGCCGGGCGCCGTACGGAACAGCGTCAGGGCGCCGATGGTCTCCTCGCGCCAGCGCATGGGGACGGCCAGGACGGCGCCGTAGCCCGCGGCCAGCGCGGCCCCGGTGAAATCGGGCCAGCGGCCCGCCGCCGCGCCCAGCACGTCGGCGCGCACCGGCGCGCCCGCGCGGTGGCACTCCCGGCCCGGGCCCTCGGCGGCGACCAGCGCCCGTACGGCCTCGTCCGTGACCGCGACCACCTCGGGCTCCGCGCTCCCGCGCGATTCCGCCACCAGCAGCAGCCCGGCCGCCGCCGCCCCGAGCACCCCGACACACCGCCCGACCAGCACGTCCCCGACCGCGCCGCCCCCGTCGAGCGTGTCGGCCACGGCCACGAAGGCCGCCCCGAGCGCGGCGGCGTACGGCTCGGGCGCCGGGGAGTCGGCGGGAGCGCCGGGCCGGACACCGGAAGGGCCGCTCGTGGCCGGACCGTTCGAGGCGGGACGGTTCGAGGCGGGGCCGCTCGTGGCGGGACCCTTCGTGGGAGGGCCGGAAGGATCACCTGGCGCGCTGTAGCTCATTCTCGCTGCTCCCCGTTCGTGCCCGGCCCCCGTTGCCGGACTCGCAGCCGAGTATCCGCCGTCGGGTCGGCGCGGCGCCTCCGCCGTAGGTCGGAGACGGCGGAGCAGCGCGGGGCCCGCGGGGCGAGCGGGAACGCGGAGTCCGTCATACCTTGGCAATCGGTGGGCTCCTCCCGAGCACCGAGAGCCGAGCACCGAGCACCCGGAGCCGCCGACCCGAGAACCGCCGCGAGCCCAGCGCCCACGACCGAGAACCGGAAACCACCACGTCCCACGGTCCGCCCGAGGAGGTCCGGATGCCCGTGCCCGATCCGAAGGGCGAGGCACTGCGCCCTGTGCCGCCCGCGAGCGCCGCGCCCGACCGGGTGGAGGAGTCGCGGGCCACCGGCACACCGCAGGGCCTCAAGGCCGCGCTGACCGAGCTGCTGGGCGCCGACAAGGTCCTCACCGGCGTCTCCGACCTCGTGCGCTACGCCTCCGACGCCAGCCCGTACCGCTTCGTGCCGCAGGCCGTCGTCCTGCCCGAGAGCGCGCAGGACGTCGTCAGGCTGCTGGCCTACGCCCGCCGCGAGCGCCGCCACCTGGTCTTCAGAGCCGCGGGCACCAGCCTGAACGGCCAGGCGCAGGGCGAGGACATCCTGGTGGACGTGCGCCGCCACTTCAGCGGCGTCGAGGTCGAGGCCGACGGCGCGCGGGCCCGTATCCTGCCCGGCACCGTACTCGCGCGGGCCAACGCCACCCTGGCCCGGCACGGCCGGGTGCTCGGCCCCGACCCGGCCAGCGCCGTCGCGTGCACGGTCGGCGGAGTCGTCGCCAACAACGCGTCCGGGATGGCCGCGGGCACCAGCCGCACCTCGTACCGCACCGTCACCTCGATGACCGTCGTCCTGCCGTCGGGCACCCTCGTGGACACCGGCGACCCCGACGCCGACGCGGCGCTGGCCGCCGCCGAGCCCGAGCTGTGCCAGGGCCTGCTCGACCTGCGGGACGAGATCGAGGCCGACGAGGAGCTGACCGCCAGGATTCGCGCGAAGCACGCGATCAAGAACACCAACGGCTACCGGCTCGACGCCTTCCTCGACGCCGAGACGCCCGCGCAGATCCTGCGCGGTCTGATGGTCGGCTCGCAGGGCACCCTCGGCTTCGTCGCCGAGGCCGTCTTCGAGACGCTGCCGATACGCGCGGCGGCCACCGCCGCCCTGCTGTTCTTCCCGACGCTGCCCGCCGCCGCCGCGGCCGTGCCGCTGTTCAACCAGGCGGGGGCCGAGGCCGTCGAGCTGATGGACGGCAACACCCTGCGGGCCGCCGTGGGCGTGCCCGAGGTGCCCGGGGAGTGGGCCGCGCTGCCGCGCGAGACGACCGCGCTGCTGGTGGAGTTCCGGGCCGCCGACGACACGGAGCTGGCCGCGTACGAGCGGGCCGCCGTCCGGGTCTGCGACGACCTCGGCCTGGTCACGCCCGTACCGTCCGCGGACAACGCCTTCACCCGCGACCCGGCGCGGATCGCCGGCCTGTGGCGTATCCGCAACGCCTTCGTCGCGGCCGTCGGGAGCGCCCGCCCGTCGGGCACCACACTGATCACCGAGGACTTCGCCGTACCGCCGGAGCTGCTCGCCGACGCCTGCGCCGAGCTGCTGGAACTCCAGGAGCGGCACGGCTTCGACGCCGCTGTCGCGGGCCACGCCGCGCACGGCAATCTGCACTTCCTGCTGACCTTCGACGCGGCCGACCCCGCCGACGTGGAGCGCTACGCCGCCTTCATGGACGACTTCTGCCACACCGTCGTCGAGCGCTTCGACGGCTCGCTGAAGGCCGAGCACGGCACCGGCCGCAACATCGCGCCCTTCCTCGAACTGGAGTGGGGCGCGAAGGCCACCGCCCTGATGTGGCGGGTCAAGCGGCTGCTCGACCCGGACGGCGTCCTCGCCCCCGGCGTCGTCCTCGACCTGGACCCGCGCGGCCACCTGCGCGGCCTCAAGACGATCCCGGCCATCGAGGCCGTCGCCGACGCCTGCATCGAGTGCGGCTTCTGCGAGCCCACCTGCCCCAGCCGCGACCTCACCACCACTCCCCGACAGCGGATCGTGCTGCGCCGCGAGATGCTCCGCCAGCCGCCCGGCTCCCCGGTCCTCCAGGCGCTCCTGGACGCGTACGGATACGACGCCGTCGACACCTGCGCGGGCGACTCCACCTGCGCGCTGGCCTGCCCGGTCGGCATCGACACCGGCGCGATGATGCGGGACTTCCGGCACGCAGGGCACTCCCGTACCGAGGAGCGGGTCGCCGCCTCCGTCGCCACCCACTGGAAGGCCGCGGAACGCGCCGCCCGCGCCGCGGTGGCCGCCGCCGACGCGGTACGAGACCGGGTCGGCGACCGCCCGCTGACCGCGGGCACCGGCCTGGCCCGCAGAGCCGTACGCCCGGACCTGATACCCGAATGGCTCCCCGAGATCCCCGGCGCCGCCCCCCGGCTGCCCCGCACCGAGAAGGACGGCGCGACCGCCGTGTACTACCCGGCGTGCGTCAACCGCGTCTTCGGCGTCCCGGCCACCCGGTACGGGTCGCTGCCGCAGGCCGTCGTCAGCGTCTCCGCGCGGGCCGGCCGCCCGGTGTGGATCCCGGACGACGTCACGGGCACCTGCTGCGCCACCATCTGGCACTCCAAGGGCTACCTGGCGGGCAACGCGGTGATGGCCAACCGGATCGTGGAGGCCGCCTGGCTGTGGACCGGCGGCGGACGGCTGCCGATCGTGGTCGACGCCAGCTCCTGCACGCTCGGCCTGGCCCGCGACGTCGTGCCGTACCTCTCCGACGCCAACCGTGAACTGCACGGCGAGCTGACCGTCATCGACTCCGTCGTCTGGGCCGCCGAGCACCTGCTGCCGCGGCTGACGGTCACCGACACCGTCGCGTCCGCCGTCCTGCACCCGACCTGCTCGATGCGGCACCTCGGCGACACCGGCGCGCTGGAGACCGTCGCGCGGGCCTGCGCCCGCGAGGTCGTCGTGCCCGACGACGCGGGCTGCTGCGCCTTCGCGGGCGACCGCGGGATGCTGCACGAGGAGCTGACCGAGGCCGCGACGCGCCCCGAGGCCGAGGAGGTCGCGGCGCGCGGCTACGACGCGTATCTGTCGGCGAACCGGATGTGCGAGCTGGGCATGGAACACGCCACGGGCGAGGCGTACGAGTCGGTGCTGATCGCGCTGGACCGCGCGACACGCGGCCTGCCGGTCACCCACGCGGCGCCCGCGCCGGACGCCCGGGACACGACGACAGCGGTCACACCGGATTGAGCGGCGGGTCCTGCGGGTGGGCCGGCAGGGGCCGTTGCTGGGGCGCGAGCAGCAGCAGGACCACGTCGTCGGTGAGCGAGCCGCCCGCGTGCTCCAGCAGATCGCTGTAGACCCGCTCCACGGCGTCGTCCAGGTCGTACGAGGCACCGGCGACCAGGCGGCCGACCCGCTCGGCCAGCGGGTAGAAGGAGTTGTCCCGCGGGCTGCGCGCCTCGATCACCCCGTCGGTGCACAGCACCAGCACATCGCCCGGCATGAGCGGCACCCGCCACGGGGTGGGCCCCTCGGCCACCATGTCGGCCAGGCCCAGCGGCAGCCACGGCTCGTTCGGGTACAGCGTCTCCACCTCGCCGTCCCGCGAGACCCGCAGCGGCGGCACATGGCCGTAGTGCAGCAGTTCCACGCTGTCCGGCTTGTCGAACTGCGCGAACAGCGCCGTGATGAAGTCCCCGCCGGTCACATGCCGGCCGACGCTGATGTCCACCCGGCGCGCCACCCGGTCGAGTCCGCCCTCGTCGAACGCGGCCTCGCGGAAGGCGCCGAGCACCACCGCCGAGGTCTGCACCGCGCCCAGGCCCTTGCCGCGCACGTCGCCGATCAGCGCCCGCACGCCGTACGGGGTGTCGAGCACCGCGTACAGGTCGCCGCCGATCTGCGCCGCGTCGGCCGCCGACACGTACCGCACGGCCAGTTGGATACCGCCCACGCGCGGGGCGGGCGGGCGCATGAGGGCGTGCTGGGCGGCCTCGGCGACGGAGGTGATGGCGCTGAACGCCTTCGCGCCGGTCTCGCGGCGCCAGGCGATGTAGATGCTGAAGAGGGTCACCGAGCCGTACGCGAAGACCTGGCCGAAGAACACGTCGTGATCGGGGATCTCGGCGATGCCGTCGTAGGGCGCGAGCGCCGCCTGGACGATCAGGCCCAGCACGCCGATGAACAGGGTCCGCCGCCAGTTGACGGTGATCGCGGCCAGCGGCGGCGCGGCCACGATGCCCGGCGTGATGAAGTGGTCCCGGCCCGCCGCGAGATCGGCGATCACGACCAGCGCGATGACCAGCAGGGGGAGCGACATACCCATACGTGACAGGTATTCGTCCTCCACATGCTGTAGCGCCCTGACCACGCGGACATTCTTCACACGGTGAACCTATCTGGCCTTTCCGGCCGGGTCAGCCGCTCGTCCAACTCGTCAAGGACCAGCCGGTCGCCGTCCACCTGGCCCGTGCGGTACGCCGCGCGGCCCACGATATGAGCCGCGACCGGCACAGTCATCAGCTGAAACGTGCCAATCAGTACCAGCGTTCCCAGATCCACCCAGGAACGCAACCGCAGGGCGACCCCGAGCAGCACCAACAACAGCCCGAGCACCTGCGGCTTGGTCGCCGCGTGCATACGGGTGAGGGTGTCGGGCAGCTTCAGCAGCCCGACCCCGGCCACGAAGCTCAGCCCCGCGCCGAGCAGCAGGCACACCGCCGCGGCCCAGTCGCCCACCGCGGTCCAGCTCATCCGCCCGTCTCCTCACCGTCAGCGGCCGTGCCCTCCCGGCCGTCATCCCTTTTCGGCCGCTCGGTCCGCTCAGGCCGCTCAGGCCGCTCGGCCCCCTCGGGCTCCACCGGCTCCACCGGCTCCACCGGCCGCCCCGGCCCTTCTGGCTCCCCTGACCCCGCCGGCTCCTGCCCGCCCGGCCGCTCCGGGGGCTCCGCGCCGCGCACCGCGATGAAGCGGGCGCTGGCCACCGAGCCGGTGAAGCCGAGGAAGGCCAGGACCAGCAGCACCGGCAGGGTGTACGGGGTGCGCGCCTCGGCGGCCCGCGCGCCGAGTCCGGCCACCACGACCGCCAGGAGCGCGTCCACCGCCACCGCCCGGTCCAGCATCGAGGGGCCGCGCGCCAGCCGGACGAAGACCATCACGCCGGAGGCGACCAGCAGGGCGAGCACCACCCCCGTCACCCAGTTCACGGCGCACCCGTACCCGGCTCGGGGGCCGTCAGGTCCGCGATCTCCGCGCGGGTGCCGAACGCCCGTACCACCAGCTGCTCCAGGCGTCTGACCTCGGCGCGGGCCTGGTCCGTGCCCGCGCTGTCGGAGCCCATGACGTGGACGAAGAGGGTGCCGGTGGAGCGCTGGATCTCCAGTACGGCGCTGCCCGGCACCGCGCAGACCGCCACGGCCGTCGCGGTCAGCATCAAGTCGCTGCGGGAGCGCAGCGGTACGGCGAGCACCGTGCAGGGCAGCGGCGACGGGGTGAGGATCTGCCAGACCGTACGCAGCCCGGCCACCGTCAGATCGGCCAGGAAGTAGGCGGCGAAGCGGACCAGGCCCACCGGGTGCAGCCGCAGTTCGAGTTCGAGCGGCGGGAGGGGGAAGGCCAGGCAGAGCACGACGCCGACGGCCAGGCCGGTCAGCACATTGCCCGCGGTGACCTTTCCCCACAGCAGCACCCAGACCACGGCCAGCCAGAGCACCAGCGGCCACTGGATTCTCCGCAGGGTACGCACCCGCCGAATGCTCGCAGACCGGACACGTGTGACGCGCCTACGACACGGGTGTCACGTTCCGGCCGTTGTGTTGCGCCGGGTGAACGTTCTGCGACAGCAGTGAGTACAGGGGTGGCTGGGACGGTTGGGGCTCCTTAGGGTCGCCGTGTACCTGCCACTCGGCCGCCGCCACCCGCCTCGCGGCGGCGGCCACTTGGCACCTGCCGCTTGTCGTTCACCGTGCTGGAGGACCCCTGTGCGTAAGAGAGTCATCGCGTCCACTGCCGCCGCCCTCGGCCTGCTGCTGGCGATCCCGGCGGCCGCTGCCGACACGGGGCCGGGCGCGCCCGGCATCGGCGACCCGTACTACCCGACCTACGGGAACGGCGGCTACGACGTCTCCCACTACGACCTGAACCTCGACTACCAGCCCAGCACCGACCTGCTGTCGGGCACCGCCGTCATCACGGCGACCGCCACCCAGGGACTGACCAGCTTCGACCTGGACTTCGCGCTGACCGTCAGCCGCGTCACCGTCGACGGGAAGCCCGCCGCCTTCGCCACCAGCGGCGAGCAGGAACTGGTCATCACCCCCGCCAGGCCGATCGCCAAGGGCCACCGGATCACCGTCGCCGTCACGTACTCGGGCGTCCCCTCCACCGTGAAGCGCTACGGCTTCACGTCGTGGCAGCGCACCCCGGACGGCGCAGTCGCCGCCAACGAACCCGAATCCGCGTGGTGGTGGTTCCCCAGCAACGACCACCCGGCCGACAAGGCCACCTACGACGTGCGCGTCAAGGT
This sequence comes from Streptomyces sp. NPDC008079, assembly GCF_042957385.1. NCBI lineage: Bacteria > Bacillati > Actinomycetota > Actinomycetes > Kitasatosporales > Streptomycetaceae > Streptomyces > Streptomyces sp. NPDC008079. Next base: position 250,845 of record NZ_JBIBIC010000007.1, on the reverse strand, counting down.
CCCCGACGGCGACCAGGCGATCAGCAACGGGCTGCTGGTCTCGCGGAAGTCCGAGGACGGCCGGACCAGCTACCACTGGCGCGAGACCAAGCCGCAGGCCACGTACCTCACCACGTTGGCCGTCGGCCACTTCGACATCACGCACAGCCGCACCCGCACCGGCGTCCCGGTCATCAACGCGTACAGCGCCGACCTCCCCGCGGCCACCGCCGCCAACGCCCGCGCCAGCGTGGAGCGGACCGCCGAGATCGTCGACTTCCTCAGCGGCTGGTTCGGCCCCTACCCCTTCGACGCGGCCGGCGGCTACGTGCCCAACGTGACGTCGCACTTCGCGCTCGAAGCGCAGACCCGCGTCTTCTACAGCCCCAGTTCCTTCGCCACCAAGGCCAACACCAACGTCGTCTCGCACGAACTGGCCCACCAGTGGTGGGGCGACGACGTCTCGCTGGAACGCTGGTCCGACATCTGGCTCAACGAGGGCTTCGCCAGCTACGCCCAGTTCCTGTGGGCCGAGCACGAGGGCACCGGCACCCCGCAGCAGCTCGCCCGGGACATCTACGACGCGCACCCCGCCGACGACCCGTTCTGGACGGTCAAGCCGGGCGACCCCGGCCCCGACAACCAGTTCGACGACGCCGTCTACGACCGCGGCGCCGTCGCCATCCAGGCGCTCCGCGACACCATCGGCGACCGCGACTTCCGTACCCTGCTCAAGGCGTGGCCCGCCCTGCACCGCTACGGCAACGCCACCATCGCCGACTTCCAGCGGCTCGCGGAGCGGATCTCCGGGCAGCGCCTCGGCACCTTCTTCCAGACCTGGCTCTACACCCCCGCCAAGCCCGCGGTCTTCCCCTCGGCGCCGTGAGGCACCATTGACCGGTGGACACGCCGACGGGTGAGACGAGTGAGCTGCGGGCCGACTGCGGCAACTGCTTCGGGCTGTGCTGCGTGGCCCTCGCCTTCACCCGCTCCGCGGACTTCGCCGCGGACAAGGCCGCCGGGGAGCCCTGCGGGCACCTCGGCGGCGACCACCGCTGCGGCATCCACCGCGAACTGCGGGGCCGCGGCTACCGGGGCTGCACCGTCTACGACTGCTTCGGCGCGGGCCAGAAGCTCTCCCGGATCACCTTCGGCGGGCAGGACTGGCGCGACGCCGCCGACGGGGGGCGGTCGATGTTCGCGCTGCTGCCGGTCGTCCGGCAGCTCCACGAACTCCTCCGCTACCTCGGCGAGACACTGGCGCTGCCTTCCGCCCGGCCCGTGCACGCCGCCGCAGAGGCGGCCGTCGCCCGGATCTCCGGGCTCACCCTCGGCACCCCCGACGCCCTGCTCGCCCTCGACGTCGCCGCCGAGCGCGCGCCCGTCAACGAGATCCTGCTCCGCGCCAGCGCCCTGGCCCGCGCCGGCACCCCCGGCCGCGACCGGCGCGGCGCCGACCTCATCGGCCGCGGGTTCCGCGGGGCGGACCTGCGCGGCACCGACTTCCGCGGGGCCTATCTGATCGCCGCCGACCTGCGGCGGGCCGACCTGCGCCTCGCCGATCTCATCGGTGCCGATCTCCGCGACGCCGATCTGCGCGGGGCGGATCTGCGCGGGGCCCTCTTCCTCACCCCGCCCCAACTCACCGCCGCCCGTGGCGACTCCACCACCGTCCTTTCGCCAGGTGCCCCGCCCCGCCCCTCCCACTGGACCTGACGCCCGGGGCAGGACGCGCCCCGTCGGGGGCATGGGGAACCGCGCGCTCAACTACCGCGTGCCCGCAGGTCACCACCCGCCCCGGCGGGGCAGTCCGGTTGTCTCCGGACCACCGGCCGGTGGGGACCGTCAGTGGCGGAGGACCGCCGAGACGTACGGGGTTCGGGACAGCAGTTCGCTCGCGGAGCGATCGGCGAGGCCGGTGAGGGGCCCGGCCAGGACGGTGAACGACAGACCGAGCGCGACCATGGCGCAGGTGGCGAGAAGCATCGGCGCGGGGAGGGCCGCCGTGGTGGTGATGGGCCGCCCGCTGAGGGACGCGGCGTGGGCGGCCCCGGCGGGCAGGGGCACGGCGGTCGCCCCGGAGTCCTCCCCGGGCGACGGGGGCGACGGGGGCGACGGCGGCGCGGGTGCCGGCCCCGAGCCGCCCTCCTCCGCGTCGGCGGAGTCCTCGTCGGATTCCAGGACGGTGCCGTCCTCGCACAGATCGGGCGGGGCGGCACGCCAAAAGGCCAGGTTCCAGACCTTGGCCAACGCGTACAGCGTCAGCAGGCTGGTGACGATGCCGCCCGCGACCAGGACGTACGCCCAGCCGCCCCCGTTGGCGATGCCGGCGCGCAGCAGGCCGAGTTTGCCGAGGAAACCGGACAGCGGCGGAATACCGGCGAGGTTCATGGCGGGGACGAAGAAGACGACGGCGAGCAGCGGCGAGATCCGGGCCAGACCGCCCAGCCGCAGCAGATCCGTCGTGCCGCCGCGCCGTTCGATCAGCCCCGCGACGAGGAAGAGCGTGGTCTGCACGGTGATGTGGTGGGCCACGTAGAAGACGGAGCCCGCGATGCCGCCGCGTGAGGCGAGCGCGATACCGAAGACCATGTACCCGATGTGGCTGACCAGCGTGAAGGACAGCAGCCGCTTGAGGTCGGTCTGGGCGACCGCGCCCAGGATGCCGATCACCATCGACAGCAGGGCGACCAGCATCAGCGGGTCGGCGAGCCGCCCGCCGGGGAACAGCAGCGTCTGGGTCCGCAGTATCGAGTAGACGCCGACCTTGGTGAGCAGACCGGCGAAGACGGCGGTGACCGGGGCGGGCGCGGTCGGGTACGAGTCCGGCAGCCACGCCGCCAGCGGGAAGACGGCGGCCTTGATGCCGAAGACGGTCAGCAGCGCCAGTTGCAGCAGCAGCCGTACGCCGGAGGGCAGTTCGGCCAGCCGCCCGGCGAGCAGCGCCAGATTCACCGTCCCGGCCGCCGCGTAGACCATCCCGATCGCGACGAGGAACAGCACCGACGACAGCAGCGACACCACCACGTACGTGGCGCCCGCCCGCATGCGGGCCGCCGTACCGCCGAGCGTCAACAGCACATAGCTGCTGGTCAGCATGATCTCGAAGCCGACGTAGAGGTTGAACAGGTCGCCCGCGAGGAAGGTGTCGCAGACCCCGGCGACCAGGATCAGATACGCCGGGTGGAAGACGGACAGCGGTGTCGCCGCGTCCTGGTCGGCCATGCCCTGGCCGATCGAGTAGATCAGCACGCACAGCGTGACCGCGGCCGACACCACCAGCATCAGCCCGGACAGCCGGTCGGCGACCAGCGTGATGCCGACCGACGCGGGCCAGGTGCCGGTGTGCATGACCTGCGGCCCGTCCCGGTCGGCGGCCACCAGCAGGGCGAGCGACGCGCCGAGCACCGCGCACAGCACGCCCGCGCTGATGAACCGCTGCGTACGCGGCAGCCGTTGGCCGATCGCCAGCTTCACCCCGGCCGCGAGCAGCGGCAGCGCCACCGGCAGCGGCAGCAGGTCGGACGCGGTCACCGGTCGGCCCCCAGTACGTGGTCCCAGACCTCGTCGTCGAGGTCCTCGGTCTCCTCCGCGCGGGCCTGCCGCACCCGGTCCGCCCGCAGCACGGCCCGCAACTCCGCCCGCGTGCCCTCGTGTTCGGCGCGCAGCGCGATCCGGATGTCCTCGACGTCGTCCTGCACGTCGTCGTTCCCCGACAACTGCCAGCTCCGGTACGCCATCGCCAGCAGGAACGCCGTCAGCGCCAGCGTGATGACGATCGCGGTGAGCGCCATCGCCTGCGGCAGCGGGTCGGTGACGTCCTTCGGGTCGGTGCCCGGATACAGCAGCGGGGGCTTCCCCGCCTTGCCCGACGTGGCGAGCACCAGCAGATTCGCCCCGTTGCCGAGCAGCACCGCGCCCAGCAGGATCCGGGTCAGCGGTCTGGACATCAGCAGCGCGGTGCCGCAGCCGAACAGCACACCGCCCACCGCGATGAGCGCGATCGTCGCCTTCACGTGACCTCCCTCTCCTCGCGGCCGTCCCGTTCGATCTGGAGGTCGATCTCGGCGCCCAGGCCGCGCAGCACGTCCAGGACGACGCCGAGCACCAGCAGGTACACCCCGAAGTCGAAGAGCACCGGGCTGGCCAGATGGACCGAGCCGAACAGCGGCAGCCGCGCGTGGTACGTGCCCGCGTCGAGCACCGCGCGCCCGAACACCAGCCCGCCCAGGCCCGTACCGACCGACACGACCAGGCCCGCGCCCAGCAGGAAACCGGCGTCCACCGGGGCCGCGGCGGCCAACTCGTACCGCCCGCCCGCCAGATAGCGCACCACCAGCGCCAGGCCCGCCACGAGCCCGGCCGTGAAGCCGCCGCCGGGCAGATTCTCCGCGCTGAACAGCAGGTAGAGGGAGAGCACCAGGATCGGGTGGAAGGTCAGCCGGGCCACCACCTCGAAGACCACCGAGCGGCGCTCCTGCGCGAGGGTGCCGCTCGCCGACAGCCAGGTCCGCTCGGGGGCCAGTGACGCCGGGCCCGGCGCCTCGCGCGGCCCCGCCCGCCATACGGTGCCCGGCTCCTCGCCGTCCGCTGCCCGTGGCAGCGAGCCCGCGCGGCGGCGCAGGAACAGCAGACTCGTCACGCCGACCGCGGCGACCGCCAGCACCGCGGACTCGCCCATCGTGTCCCAGGCGCGCAGATCCACCAGGATCGTCGCCACCACGTTCTTCACGCCGTCGTGCTCGGTCGCCTCGATCAGCGCGGCGCGGGCGTCGCTCGCCCGGCGGGCCGCCGCCGTCAGATACGTCAGGCCCGCGACGAGGGCGCCCGCGGCGGCGCCCACCGCGTAGTTCGCCGCGCGGCGGCGCGGGGCGGTGCGCGGGAAGCGCGCCGGTAGGCGGCGCAGCACCAGCACGAACACCACGATGCTGGCCGTCTCCACGGTGAACTGCGTCAGGGCCAGGTCGGGGGCGCCCTGGAGCACGAACAGCACCGCCGTGCCGTAGCCCGTGGTGCCCGCCAGCACCACCGCCTTCATCCGCAGCCGGGCCGTCACGCACAGCACCGCCGCCGCCATCACCGCGACCGCCACGGCGGCCTGCGCCGCGTCGTCCGCCAGGCGGGGGCCGCCGCCGGGAGTGTGCCAGGGGGCGTCGTGGACCAGGGCGTACGACTCGGTGCCGGTGAACACGAGGAGGGCGGTGGTCAAGTAGACCGCGAGGGAGCCGCGTTGCACCGTGCCGGTGAGCTGGAGGGCGAACCATTCGGTGCCGCGGATCATGCGGGCGAAGGCCGCTTCGGCGGTGGGGAGGGCCGTTTTCCGGGCGAGCCGGATCAGGGGGGTGTTCGCCGCGAAGAGGGCTGCGCCCAGGGCCCAGGCGACCAGGGACAGGGCCAGGGGGGTGCCCCAGCCGTGCCACAGCGCCAGGTGGTACGGCGTGGCGCCGTCCGCTTCCGGTACGGAGTGGGCGTACTGCCCGAGCAGCGGTTCGAGGTGGGTGACGTAGGGGCCGAGGACCGTCCCGGCGAGTGCCAGCGTTCCTACGGGCACCGCCTTTTCCCAGCCCTTCAGGTGTGGGCTGGCCGTGCGTGGGCGGGTCGGTCCCGGGCCGGGGTACCTCCTCGAGCTGCGTGCTGCCTGCTCCTGCGCATCCGTCGCCGCCCTGTCGGCACGCAAATCTGCGGGGGCATCCCGGCCCGTCCCCTCCGGTACGTCGGCGGCTGCGGGGGGAGGGGCGGCAGGGGGCTCGCTCCCGCTTGACGGTGCCTCGCGGACCGCCTCGCTCGGTCCGAAGGCGCCCCACAGGAAGCGCAGGGTGTATGCGACGGTCAGGGCGGAGCCGAGGACGGACAGGGAGAGGGGGAGGGGGGTCAGGGCGTCGAAGGCGGCTTCTTTGGCGGGGAAGCCGAGGAAGGGGGGGAGGCCGGTCATGGAGGCGGCGGCGAGGGTGGCGGCGGCGCACAGGAGGGGGGAGGTGCGGGCCAGGCCCGACAGGCGGCGGATGTCGCGGGTGCCGGTGGTCTGGTCGACGGCGCCGACGACGAGGAAGAGGGCGGCCTTGAAGAGGGCGTGGGCGAACAGGAGGGTGACTCCGGCGAGAGCGGCGTTGTGGGAGCCGGTGCCGACCAGGGCGGTGAGGAAGCCGAGTTGGCTGACGGTGCCGTAGGCGAGGATCCGTTTGAGGTCGAATTCGCGCAGGGCGCGCCATCCGCCGAGGAGCATGGTGGCCAGGCCGAGGCCGACGGTGAGGGCGCGCCAGGGGCCGACGGGGGCGAAGGCGGGGGAGAGGCGGGCGACGAGATAGACACCGGCCTTCACCATGGCCGCCGCGTGCAGGTAGGCGCTGACGGGGGTGGGCGCGGCCATCGCGCCGGGCAGCCACAGGCTGAAGGGCCACACGGCGGACTTGGACAGGGCGCCCGCGAGGACCAGGACGAGGGCGACGCGTACGGCGGGACCGGTGGCGGGCGGGTGGGCGATCAGCGCGGACAGCCGGTAGGTGCCCGCGAGGTGGCCGAGCAGCAGCAGCCCGACGAGCATGGCGAGGCCGCCCGCGGTGGTGACCACCAGGGCCTGGAGGGCGGAGCGCCGGTTGGCCTTCTTCTCGGCGCTGTGGCCGATCAGCAGGAAGGACAGGACGGTGGTCAGCTCCCAGAAGACGTACAGGAGCATCAGGTCGTCGGCCAGGACGAGGCCGAGCATGGCGCCCGCGAAGGCGGTCAGGGTGCCCGCGAAGCCGCCGAGTCCCGGCTCGTCGTCGCGGAAGTACCCGGCGCAGTAGACCAGGACGAGGGCGCCGACGCCGCCCGCGAGGACGGCGAGCAGCAGGCTCAGCGCGTCGAGGCGCAGCGCGATCTCCAGGTCGAGGGCGGGCGCCCAGTGCCAGGTCTGTTCCCGGACCCGGCCGTCCGCGACCGCGTTCCACTGGAGGGCCGCCCAGACGGCGGTCGCGGCGGGCGCGGCGGCGAGCACGAGGAAGGCCCGGCGGCCCCACCACCGCGTGAACACCCCCGCGAAACCCGCCAGCACGAAATGACCCACGATCAGCCCCAGCACGGGCCGACCTTCCTCCGCCCGCCCCGCCCCGTACGCCTGCCGCGCCCGCCGCCGCCCAGGACCACCCGTGCGGAGCACACCGGCGGGCACACGGAGAAGGCCCCCCGCTCGCGCGGAGGGCCTTCTGGGCAAGTGCGCCGCCAGGGACTCGAACCCCGGACCCGCTGATTAAGAGTCAGCTGCTCTAACCAACTGAGCTAGCGGCGCTTGCGGGGACCATCATACGTGGTCGGAGGGGGTGGTCTCGACCACCCCCTCCGACCATCCCCTCCGCCCGGTGGGTCAGCCGGTCACCTCAGGCCGAAGGCCCTGATGATCTCCTGGCTCACCGAGCCGCCCGCGCCGTCGGACGCGCTCGCCTTCAGCGACACGGAGCCGCCGGGGTCGCGCGGAGTCCGGATCAGCGTCGTCCAGTGGCCCTTGCGGTCCTTGATCAGCAGCGTCGGCAGCCAGGTCCTGCCGTCGTCGTAGGAGACCGACAGCTTCGCCGAGGCCGCCTTCGTCGCGCCGACCAGCCACTCCTGCGTGGTGGACCCCAGACCGACCGGGATCAGCCGGCCGCCGGGCACATCGCCCGCGGTGTCGGTGGGCACGTCGTAGTCGAGCTGGAGCAGCTTGACGTCGTCCTGGCCGACGCCCTCGGGCAGCGGCCCCGAGACGAAGTTCCACTCGGTGTGCGTACGGATCGAGGTCCGCCACTCCTTGGCGTCCCGCGCCGAGTCGAGCACCAGCCGGTAGGGCAGCTTCTTCGCGGGCTGGTCCCAGATGCCGCCCGCCCGGCCGACTCCCTGGGCGACGAGGGTGTCGCCCTGGTAGGCGGCGTAGGTGGTGCGGCCGTCGTACTCGTCGGCGGGCATGTCGCCCGAGTGGCCCGCGCCGCCGTCCGTCCACGGCGTGATGTTGAACTGGATGTCGTTGTACGACGAGCGGTTCGGCCCCCAGAAGGCGGAGCCGAGGCGCGGCCGGAAGATCCCGCCGAACCAGGAGACCGCGTACGAACGGCCCGGTGTGAACGAGTCGTTGCCGCCGCGCTCCTCCAGGAGTTGGTTGCTGTAGTCCGCGTCGTAGACGGAGTGGTCCTCGTACCAGAATCCGGCGCCGTGCTCGGGCGAGACGTACTCGGTACGGGTGCCCGGGTAGGACTCCTGCTCGGCGAAACCGATGCCGTAGCCCCAGGCGGGGATGTCGTAGCGGAAGCCGGCGCCCGCGCGGGCGCGGTCGCCGTTGTAGGTGGCGGTGACCTTGGCCAGGTCGCGCCTGGGGTCGGGGGTGTAGGCCAGGGAGCGGTCAGGGATGGTGCCGTCGTGCTGGTCGAGCAGGTCGTAGACGACCCGGGTGTACTCGCGCTGTTCGACGCTCAGCGAGAGCTTGCCGCCCTTGGCGTCGGCGACGAGCTTCGCGCCCGCGCCCTGCTGGACGGAGACCACGGTCAGCGGCGTGTCCTGGTAGCCGTTGTCGGGGTCGGCGTAGGACTCCAGCAGCCTGCCGCGGCCGTCGTTGACGACGATCAGCAGCTTCGCGCCCGCGGCGGTCGCCGCCGCGGCCCGCTGGACCGGCGTGACGGCGTCGGAGCGCTCGACCACCACGACCTTGCCCCTGGCGTCCAGACCCCGGTAGCCGGCCGCGCCGCCCTGCCCGGCGTAGACCGCGCGGAGCGTGCCCTTGCCGTCGGTGACGGTGGCGCCGGGCTGCGGGGTGGTGTCCAGGTCCTGCCCGCGCCCGGTGACGGCGACCTGCCGCTCGCCGAGCCGCCAGCGGGTCAGGAAGTCGAAGGTGCCGTTGCCGACCTTGGCCGTCGGCGACGCGTACAGCGTGTCGTACGTCAGCGGCAGGACCGCCGCGTCACGGACGACCTCGCCGTCGGCGAAGGTGCGGGCGATGTCCACGTGGAGCTGCCGCGTCTGGGTCCGCTGACCCGGCACGGCCGCGCTGACCTTGCGCGCCTTGCTCGCGTCGAGCGTGACGGTGGTGTCCTTGCTGAGCACCGTCTCCGGGTTGATCAGCACGGCCAGGCCCAGCGAGTCCGGGGCGTCGCCTGCCACGTCGATCTCCGCGTACGCCATGTACGTGCCGGGCGCCAGCCGCAGCGTGCGCTCGCCGTCGACCGCGACCGGCGACGGGTTGGGGTTGCCCTCCTGCGCCAGCACGACGGTGCCCGCGGCGGGCTTTCCGTCCCGGCCGCGCAGCTTGACTGTGTAGTCGTACAGCTCCTGTTCCTTCTCCAGCGCGAAGCCGGTGTGCGCGACGATGTGTCCGGTCGCCGCGTCGGTCGCCAGTACCTGGCCGGAGAAGGTGGTCGCCGACGGCACCCCGGCCGGGTCGAGCGTCAGTGTGACGTCCGCGCTGCCGCCCGCGGCGACGGTGACGGACGGCGCCGACAGCGTGTACGCCGGGTCCTTGGTGTCCGTCGCCAGATCCAGCGTGACCGGGGCCTTGCCGCTGTTGCGGTACGTGATCACGCGGGTGGCCGGGGCCGCGCCGTCGTGCGGCCAGGAGTAAACGGCCGTGTCGACCGAACCGGTGGCCTGGACCGGTGAGTCGACCGCGGCCAGTACGTCGACCCGGCCGGTGCCCTGCTCGAACGGCGTGTAGTCGGCGAGCACCTTGGACGTGCTCATCAGCGCGTCCTTGAGCCGCGCCGCGGTCCAGTCGGGGTGCCGCTGCTTGAGGATCGCGGCGGCGCCCGCCACGTGCGGGGTGGCCATCGACGTGCCGGACATCGTCTGGTAGCCGCCGCCGGGCATCGCCGCGGTGATGTCGACGCCGGGCGCCGACAGGTCCGGCTTGAGTCCGTAACCGCCGCTCAGCGGGCCCATGCTGGAGAAGTCGGCGCGCTGGTCTGACTTGTCGACGGCGGCCACGGTCAGCGCGTCGCGCGCCGAGCCGGGGGCGCCGATGGTGCCCGCGCCGTAGGAGTTGCCCGCGGCGATCACGTACAGCGGACCGCCGTTCGCCGACAGGGAGTTGACGGCCTGGGCCATCGGGTCGGTGCCGTCGTCGGGTATCGGGGAGCCGAGGCTCATGCTCACCACGTCGGCGCCCTGGGCCTTGGCCCACTCCATGCCCGCGATGATCCAGGAGTCCTGGCCCTCGCCCTCGTTCGAGAGCACCTTGCCGACCAGCAGCTTCGCGCCCGGCGCGACGCCCTTGTAACTGCCGTCGGAGGCCGCGCCGCTGCCCGCGATGGTGGAGGCGACGTGCGTGCCGTGGCCGTTGCCGTCGGTGACGGCCTGGCCGGGCACGAAGCTCTGCTCGGTGGCGATCCGGTCCTTCAGGTCGGGGTGGGTGTCGTCCACGCCGGTGTCCAGGACGGCGACCTTCTCGCCCGCGCCGTCGTAGCCCTCGGCCCACGCCTGCGGCGCGTTGATCTGCGGCACCGAGTCCTTGAGGTCGGCCGTCACCCGGCCGTCGAGCCACAGCTTGTCGATGCCGGTGGCGCCGTTGAGCGAACGGGCGTTGCCCGCCGGGCCCGCCAGGCCGGTCCAGAAGGCGCGGGACCGCTTCTTGTCGGCCTTCAGGGCCGCGCCGCCGATGCTCGGCAGCGTCCGTACGGTGCTCGCGCCGGCCGGAGCCGCGGGCTGCGACCGTGCCGTGCGGGCGGCGTCGGTCCAGGTGGCGATCAGCGGCAGTCCGGCGCTGTGCGCGTCGTCGTAGCCCATCGCGGTCAGGGCGGACACGTCGAACAGCCGCCGGTCCAGCTTCCCCGCGGCCAGCAGCGGCTCCGCCTCGTCGGGAATGACGTACGTGTCACCGCCGTACTGCTGGATCCGTACGATCCCCCGCGCTCCGGGCGCGCGGTCGACGGTGACGGTGTCCTGCTTGCCGGGGCCGTCGGCGATGTGCACGACATCGCCGGTGAGCAGGGTGACGGTGGTCGAGGTGGCGGAGGGGGTGGAGTTGGCTGACGAGGGCGCGGACCGCGGGGCCGCCGCGGGGGTCGCCGCGGCGGCGGGGCCCGTGGGCAGCAGGAGTGCGGTACCGAGGGCGAGCACGGTGGTGCCCGCCGGTACGGTGATCCGGCGTCGAGTCGAAGTCATGCACATGATCTACCGGCCGTGCGCCCGCCACCGCACGGATCGGCGGTGGCGCGATTCCGCCTGGCGGCAATCCGCCGCCGCTTTGAGCCCGGCCCCGACCATCGGGTACGATCTCCCACGTCAGCAGGCGCCGCTAGCTCAGTTGGTTAGAGCAGCTGACTCTTAATCAGCGGGTCCGGGGTTCGAGTCCCTGGCGGCGCACATGCCCACGAAGGCCCTCCGTACACGCGGGGGGCCTTTGTCGTACCGAACCTTTGTCGTACCGAACGCTCGCCGTGCCGGGTCTTCGCCGTGCCGGGTCTTCGCCGTGCCGGGTTCTCGTCGTGCCGAGCCCGTGCCGTGGCGGATCAGATGCTGAAGGAGAGCAGGACCGGGGCCGCGCGGGTGTGGAGGGTGTCCACGGCGGGCTTGAGGCGGTGGGCCTGGGCGTACGGCATCGACAGCGCGAGGCAGGCGACCGTCTTGCCGATGGTGACCGGGATCGCGGCGCAGACGGTGCCGACCGCGTATTCCTGGAGGTCGAGCGTGGGCACCGAGGTCGGCTGGCGTTCGAGCTTGGTCAGCAGGACGCGGTCGTCCACGACGGTGCGCGAGGTCAGCCGGGCCGGGCGGTGCCGCGAGAGGTGTTCCATCCGGCCGTCGTGGTCGAGCTGCGAGAGCAGGCACTTGCCGACCGCGCTGGCGTGGGCGGAGGAGCGGAAGTCCACCCACTCGTTGACCTTCGGCGCGTTGGGGCCGTCGGCGAAGTCGATGACGTGCACCTCGCCGTCGTCGTACCGGCTGAAGTAGACGGCCGCGCCCACCTCGTCGCGCAGTTCGGCCAGAACCGTCTGGAGCTTCTCCGCGAGGGCGTGGTCGCGGTTGGCGGCGCCGAGGAGCACCATGGACTCGCCGATGACATATCCGCCGCCGGGCAGAAATCCGAGATAACGCTCGCGGCGCAGCATTGCCAGCAGATGGGAGAGATAGTCCAGCGGCACACCGATTTCGCGAGCCAACTGTTCGGCGGTGACGCCGTGCCGATGGGTGTCGACGGATTCGAGCACGCGCAGCGCGTACTGGACCGCGTACACCGGCTCGATCTGTCGGTGTTCAAGCGCCACGGTAGCCCCCTGCAGGTATGACCGTTTGCGTCCTGGCTGTCGCCGCCGGTCACGGACGGGTATCCGAGACGACCGGACCCGGCGGCTGGGCCGGTCTCCACGATAGCCCCAATCCCGTTTCAGGTAGAGGCGGTTGGCCGGTTATCCGGGGCTCTTCAAGCGTATATGCAGGAAGGGGCCACCCTGGCATATGCCGACGTCATTACCCGAAAAGGAAACGGCGGGGGAACCGTACAATCCGCGCCCGGGAATAACCGGACGCGGGCTCCGGTTGTCGGTCGGGCAGGGGTGGGGCAGACATGGGCACGGAGACGATCGAGGAGGCGCCCGCCGTGGGTGACGAACGACAGGGCGAACAGCAGGGCGAACGAACGGACGGGCGGTCCGCTACGGACGGCCGGTCCCGTACGGACGGCCGGGACGGCGACACCGGTACGCTCCGCGGCCGGGGCATCCGCGGCCCGGTCCGCGGCACCGCCCCCGTACCGCTGTCCGTACTGGATCTGGCCACCGTCGGCAGCGGCTTCACCGCCACCGACGCGCTGCGCACCAGCGTCGAGATCGCCAGGACCGCGGAGACCCGCGGCTACCACCGGATGTGGGTGGCCGAGCACCACTCGATGCCGGGCGTCGCCAGCTCCTCGCCCGCGGTGATCCTCGCCCACCTCGCCGCCCACACCCGCACGCTGCGGCTCGGCTCCGGCGGGGTGATGCTGCCCAACCACGCGCCGCTGGTGATCGCCGAGCAGTTCGGCACCCTGGAGGCGCTGGCCCCCGGCCGGATCGACCTCGGTCTCGGCCGCGCGCCCGGCACCGACGGCGCGACGGCCGCCGCGCTGCGCCGCACCGACCGGCTGCACGAGGGCGCGGACGAATTCCCGCAGCAGCTCGCGGAGTTGACCCGGTTCCTGGACGACGACTTCCCCGACGGGCACCGCTACGCGCGCATTCACGCCATTCCCGGCCCGGTGCAGGGCACGGCGCCCGGCGGCGTCCAGTCGGCGGGCCGCCCGAGCGTGTGGCTGCTGGGCTCCTCCGGCTTCAGCGCGCGACTGGCGGGCACGCTCGGCCTGCCGTTCTCCTTCGCGCACCACTTCTCGGCCGCCAACACCGTTCCCGCGCTGGCCCTTTACCGCGAGTCCTTCCGGCCCTCGGAGATCCTGGACCGCCCCTACGCCTCGATCGGCGTCGCCGCGCTGGCCGCCGACGACCCGGCCGAGGCGCGCCGCCAGGTGCTCTCCGGCGCGCTGAGCATGCTGCGGCTGCGTACCGGACGCCCCGGCCTGGTGCCGACGCCCCAGGAGGCCGAGGCGTACGAATTCAGCCCGGCGGAACGGGACTTCGTGGACTCGTGGCTGGTGAACATCATCCACGGCGACCCGGACACGGTGCGTACCGGACTCGACCAGCTCGTGGACCGTACCGGCGCCGACGAGTTGGTGATCACCGCCAACGCGCACACGCCGTCGGTCCGGCTGCGTTCCTACGACCTCATCGCGGACGCGTACGGCTTCCCGAAGGACATCGCGACGGCCTCCGCCGAGGCCCCGTCGGGTGTCTCCTCCGAGGTCGCCGCCGGTTAAAGACTCATTTCCGGCCGGTGCGTGGTCCAACGTCGCGCGACGGCCCCTGACCAGCCTTAAGTCAGCGTTAAAGCCGCTTGTCACCCGGTTGACGAGCGGCTTTGCCGTTGTCGCGGAACGCTACCGGCCGGTCGCCTTCCGCAGGATTGGTCTAGTCCAAGTCTGGTTCAGACCATTGACGTGCACTTGACGAGGGGTTATCCATTCACCAGCCCCCTGTTGTTCCTCCCTCTCCCCCCGGAGGTACTCGTGCAGTCCAGGAAGAGAGCGATCGTGGCAGCCGTCACGACCGCCGCCCTCACCGCCGGAGCGCTCACCGCGCTCGTCGCCGGAGTGGGCACAGCCCAGGCGGACACCACCGCCGCCGCCAAGCCCGCGGCCGCCGCCGCGAGCAGCGGCGGCGTGAAGATCGCCTATTACGACCAGTGGAGCGTGTACGGCAACGCCTACTACCCGAAGAACCTCGACACGTCGGGGGTGGCGGGCAAACTCGACATCCTCAACTACTCGTTCGAGAACATCGACCCCTCGAACCTGACCTGTTTCGAGGCCACCAAGGCGTCGGACTCCACGAACGAGTCCAACCCCAACGCCGGTGACGGCGCGGGCGACTCCTTCGCCGACTACCAGAAGTCGTTCGGCGCGGACATCAGCGTGGACGGTGTCGCCGACACCTGGAACCAGCCGATCGTCGGCAACTTCAACCAGCTCAAGAAGCTGAAGGCGAAGCACCCCAACCTGAAGATCGTCGCCTCGATCGGCGGCTGGACCTACTCCAAGTACTTCTCCGACGTGGCGGCCACGGACGCCAGCCGGAAGAAGTTCGTCAGCTCCTGCATCGACATGTTCATCAAGGGCAATCTGCCCGTGCAGGGCGGCTACGGCGGCCCCGGCAGCGGTGCCGGGATCTTCGACGGCTTCGACATCGACTGGGAGTACCCCGGCTCGCCCAACGGCCACGTGGGCAACCACTACAGCCCCAACGACAAGGCCAACTTCACCGCGCTGCTCGCGGAGTTCCGCACCGAGCTGAACGCGTACGGCACGGCCAACGGCAACAAGAAGATGCTGCTGACCGCCGCGCTCCCGGCCGGCCAGGACAAGATCGCGCAGATCGAGACCAACAAGGTCGGGCAGTACCTCGACTACGCGAACATCATGACGTACGACATGCACGGAGCCTGGGACGCGACCGGTCCGACCAACCTCCAGGACCCGCTGTACCAGTCGCCGACCGACCCGTCCACGGCGATCCCGCCGGGCACCGAGAAGTACAGCACCGATCACGCCATCAACGCGTGGATCAACGGTAATTCGGCCTACGGCATCGCGGGCGGCTTCCCGTCCACGAAGATCACCATGGGCTACCCGCTGTACTACCGCGGCTGGACCGGCGTACCCGCGGGCAGCAACCACGGCCTGTACCAGTCCGCTTCGGGCCCCGCCCCGGCGCGCGGCATCAGCCAGGTCGCGGGCACCGCGTACTACAAGGAGCTCACCGGGCTCGTGGACAACGCCTCCACGACGTTCTACGACCCGAGCACCCAGGCCAACTGGTTCTACAACGGGACCGAGTTCTGGACCGGCCTCGGCGCCCAGGCGATCCAGGCCAAGGCGGACTACGCGCACTGCCACAACCTGGCCGGCTCGATGATGTACTCGCTGCTCGACCTCGATCCCGCCGCCACCCTCTTCAACAAGATCGTGACGGCGACCAACGGGTCCGCGTCCGGCTGCGGCACGACCACCACGCCGCCGACCACCCCGCCGACCACGCCTCCCACCACCCCGCCGACGACGCCCCCCACGACGCCGCCGACGACCCCGCCCACCACGCCTCCGACCACCCCGCCGGGCGGCACCTGCACCCTGCCGTCCTGGTCCGCCTCCGCGGTCTACGTCGGTGGCAACCAGGTCTCCTGGAAGGGCCACAAGTGGAACGCCAAGTGGTGGACCACCAATGAGGAGCCCGGTACGACCGGGGAATGGGGCGTGTGGCAGGACCTCGGGGCCTGCTGACGCGGCTCACCTCCTGACCGCATGACCCGGGGCCCGCGTCCTTTCTCCCCCCAAGGACGCGGGCCCCTTCCGCGTGCCGCCGTCCCGCGGCGCGTACCGCCCCGGTCCCGCGGCGCGTGCCGCCTCAGTCCAGCAGCGCGGAGATCGCCGCCGCCGCCACGGGGCGCGAGTAGTGCCAGCCCTGGCCCGTGTCGCAGCCGATCCGCCGCAGGCGCTCCGCCTGCTCCGCGTTCTCCACGCACTCCGCCGTCACCGTCAGACCGAGCCGGTGGGCCAGTTCGACCAGCGCCTCGACGATCGTCTCGTCGGCCGGGTTGGGGTGTTCCGCGGAGCGGAAGCCCTGCACGAAGGAGCCGTCCAGCTTCAGGGCCGAGACCGGGAGGCGGCTCATGTAGGCGAGGTTGGAGTAACCGGTGCCGAAGTCGTCGATGGCGATCCGTACGCCCATCTCGTCCAGGGCGTGCAGCGCCTGGAGGGGGCGGCCGGCGGAGCCCATCACGGCGGACTCGGTGAGTTCCAACTGGAGCAGCCGCGGCGGCAGACCGGTGTCGGCGAGGATCGCGGCGACGTCGGCGACCAGGTCGGAGTCCCAGACCTGGCGTACGGCCACGTTGACACTGACCACCAACGGCGCCTCGGGGTGGGCCAGTTGCCAGGCGCGGGCCTGGCGGCAGGACTCGGCGAGCACCCAGCGGCCGAGCTGGACGATGGAGCCGTCCTCCTCGGCGAGACCGATGAAGCGGTTGGGCGCCAGCCGCCCGAAGTGCGGGTGCTCCCAGCGCACCAGCGCCTCGACACCGCGCAGCTCGCCCGAGTCGAGGGCGACCAACGGCTGGTAGTCCAGGACGAATTCGCCGCGCTCGACGGCCTGCCGCAGCGTACGGGACAGGGCCTGACGGGTCATCCGGTGCTCGTTGCGCTCCGGGTCGAAGAGCGTCCAGCGCGCCTTGCCGTCGGCCTTGGCCCAGTACAGCGTGGTGTCGGCGGCCTGCATCAGACCGGTGGCCGACGTGCCCGCCGCCTCCCGTTCGACCACGCCGATGCTGGCGGAGACCGCGAGCCGGTGGCCGCCCACGTCGAACGGCGGCTGGAGCGCGGCCAGTACGGCCTCGGCCAGATCCGTCGCCTGCCCTGTACCGGTGGAGTCCCGTACCAGCAGGGCGAATTCGTCGCCGCCGAGCCGCGCCACCAGGTGCCCGCCGGGCTCGGCGCAGGCCAGCAGGCGACGGCCCACGGCGGCCAGCAGTTCGTCGCCGACGCGGTGGCCGAGCGTGTCGTTGACCGCCTTGAAGCCGTCCAGGTCCAGATAGCACAGGCCGATCCGGCCGGTCCGGCTGCCGTGGTCGCCGACGGCGGCCGACAGCCGCTCGAAGAACAGCGCGCGGTTGGGCAGTCTGCTGACCGGGTCGTGCATGCGCAGGTGCCGCAGCTCCTCGCGCAGGGTGTCCCGCTCGCCGACGTCCTCGACGGACAGCAGCAGCGGGCGCGCGCCGGTGCGCGAGAGCGTGATCTCGGCGTGCACGGTGCTGCCGTCCGGCCGGGTGATGCCGCGCGTGCAGCGCAGCCGTTCGCGGCGGCCGGTGAGCACGTCGTGGAAGGCGGCGCGGGCGTGCCGGTCGCCGCTCAGGCCGAGGAGCGCGGCGGCGCCCGTGGCGCTCATCCGCTCGGGCGAGGCGCCCAGCAGCGCGCCGAGCGCGCCGTTGGCCTCCAGGACCGTGCCGTCGGGGGCGAGCAGCGCCATCGCGGTCTGGGCGATGGCGAAGGCGGCCCGGTAGTCGCGCAGGTCGGCGTCGCCCGGCCGCGCGGCCGTACTTCCCTGCCCCGCCGTCCGTCCGGCCGGCTGCGGTTCCCCGCCGCCGCCGGAGTGTGGGGCAGAGGTGTGACTGTGCGTGATGACTTGTGCTGTGCTTTCGGGCTCGACACCTGGGCCGCCCGAGGGTCCGCCCATGGCCCGCTCCCCGCTTCGCGCTCGTCTCGATCGCGATCATATGGGCTGGCGGAGTTGGTGTTCCAGCGCCCTGGTGGTGATTCTCCGCACGTGTGCTGACGGATCGACCGAACGTGTCCGAACGGATCGCTCATGTGATCGCATCCCTGGGGACATTACGCACCGTAGTGACCGCTGTGCGACGCCCGTACGCCTCCCGCACACCGCCCGGCTGGAGCAGTCGGACAGGACATATCGTCACATTCCATAGCAATGTGGGGGAGGTGTCCCGAACGGGTTCACGAATCCTCCCCGGAGGTCCATGTGCGGCGGTCAGCCAGCTCGTCAGGCTCCTCAGGCGTCTCGATAGGCGTACCGCCCCGCGCGCGGCGGCGTGTCCTGCGCTCCGCCGCGGCGGCGCTCAGCGTCTTCAGCGCCGTGGTCGCCTGGACGCTGACGACCGGCCCCGCCGCGTCCGCCGCCGTCGGCAGCGCCTGCCTCCTGCCGCGCACCGGCGCCCACCACTCCGAGGGCGTCGACACCTGGGAGAGCGGCTACACCCGGCCGACCGGCCACATGAAGGCCCTCATGGTCTTCCTCGACTTCCCCGGCACCGCGCCCGACCTCACCACCCAGCAGGTCGCCGCCGACCACTTCCCGGCCACCACCCGCTTCTTCGACCGCGCCTCGTACGGCCGCTTCGACCTCGGCGTCCACCCCGTCACCCGCTGGCTGCGCATGCCGCGCCCGGCCACCGACTACGCGATCAGCCGCGACTGGAACGCCGCCGACCGCACCGCCTACCTGCGCGACGCCATCGCCGCCGCCGACCCGGTGGTCGACTTCCACGGCTACGACGTCGTCTACCTCGTCGCCGACCCCGACGCGCCCGGCGTCGACTCCGACGCCACCAAGGTCGTCAACCTCTCCACCCCGATCACCGTCGACGGCACCCCGCTGCGCCGGCTCGTCACCGTCTTCGAACGGCACCCGCCGGACCGCAACGTGCTCGCCCACGAGACCGGCCACGTCTTCGACCTGCCCGACCTGTACTACCGGCCGCCCGCGGGCAGCAACGCCGACTGGGACACCCACGTCGGCGACTGGGACCTGATGGGCAGCCAGTTCGGCCTCGCGCCCGACCCCTTCGCCTGGCACAAGTGGAAGCTCGGCTGGATCACCTCCGACCAGGTCGGCTGCGTCACCCGCGCGGGCACCACCTACCAGGACCTCAGCCCCGACGAGACCCCCGGCGGCACCAAGCTGATCGTCGTACGCACCGGGCCCGACACCGCCCTCGCCATCGAGGCGCGCACCGCCACCGGCAACGACCACGCCGCCTGCCGCCAGGGCATCCTGCTCTACAAGGTGCGCTCCGACATCGAGTCGGGCGACGGACCCATCGCGGTGATCGACGGCCACCCCCACACCTCCGCGTGCCGGGCCACCTCCGTCTACCCGCCGCTGGCCGACGCGCCGCTGGGCGTGGGGGAGTCCTACGCCGTACCCGACGGCTCCACCCGCGTGACGGTCTCCGCCCACAATTCGGACGGCACCTGGACGGTCAAGATCGTCGAGGGGTCGCCCGTCGGCGACGACACCGGCCACAGGAGCTAACGCCATGGCCTCCACCAAGGGGTCTGGACCGCGCCGCCCGGCCACGACGGGGTCGGGGCCGCGCCGGCTGACCCGGACCGGACTGCGCTGCACCGCGCTCTTCGCGCTCGGGCTGCTCGCCGTCGGCAGCACCGTCTCCGCGGGCCCGCGCACCCCCGCGCTCAACGCCTCGCC
Source organism: Streptomyces sp. NPDC008079 (assembly GCF_042957385.1). Lineage (NCBI taxonomy): Bacteria > Bacillati > Actinomycetota > Actinomycetes > Kitasatosporales > Streptomycetaceae > Streptomyces > Streptomyces sp. NPDC008079. The sequence goes on along the minus strand of NZ_JBIBIC010000007.1, from coordinate 231,349 downwards.
GCCGCCCGCCGCCCGGCCCTGCGCCCTGCGGGCCGTCCCCGGCGTCGCCATGTCCGAGGGCTTCCCCGACAGCTCCAGCCGCGGCCCCAACGCCGAATTCGCCCCCTCCACCGGCACCCTGCACGCCCTGACCCTGCTGATCGACTTCCCCGACGCGCCCGCCCAGTACAGCGCCGCCGACCGCTACGGCGAGTTCTTCCCCGCGGTCAAGAAGTGGTACGCCGTCAGCTCGTACGGCCGCCTCGACTACGAGTCCACGCCGGTGCTGCGCTACATACGGATGCCGCGGCCCTTCAGCGCGTACGGGATCGGCCGCGGCTACGGCTGGGACGCCCACACCGAGATGATGCGCGACCTGCTCAAGGTCGCCGACCACTCCATCGACTTCCGCGGCTACGACCTGGTCAACATCCTCGTCACCCCCAACGCGGGGCCGCCCGCCGACGAGGCGGTGCTCTCGGTCACCTGGACCGGCGCGTCCGCCGCGACCACCGACGACGGCGCCCACCTCGACAAGGTCTCCCTCATCTACGGCCACGACCAGTCGGGCCCGCGCGTCCTCAGCCACGAGAACGGCCACGCGCTCGGCCTGCCCGACCTCTACGCCGCCGACGACTTCCCGCGCACCGACACACTCGCCGGGCAGTGGGACAGCATGTCCCTCGACTGGGGACTGCAGGGCGACCTGTTCGCCTGGCACAAGTGGAAGCTCGGCTGGCTCGACGACAGCCAGATCGCCTGCGTCACCGGCCGCACCGACACGACCTACGAACTCGGCGCCGTCGAGATCCCCGGCGGACGCAAAGCCGTCGTGATCCCGTACAGCCGCACCGGGGTCTTCGTCCTGGAGGCCAGGCAGCAGCTCGGCAACGACAAGGACGCGTGCCGCGCGGGTGTGCTCGCCTACCGGGTCCGCACCGACGTCGACTCGGGCAAGGGCCCGGTGACCGTCGTGGACGCCCATCCCCGCACCTCCGCCTGCGACTTCAGCAGCGGCGCCTTCAACTCCCTGAACGACGCGCCCTTCAGCGTCGGCGAGGGCTCCACCGACAAGGCGTCCGGGCTGACCTTCAAGGTGCTGGGAAGGACAGCGGCGGGCGCGTGGAAGATCCACGTCACCCGCCGCTGATCAGGCGTCAGAGACCGTGCTCAGTCCAGCAGTTCGGCGTTGAGCGTGATCGTCGTGCCCGCGAGCGCCTTGCTGACCGGGCAGTTCTCCTTGGCGCCCTGCGCCGCCGCCTCGAAGTCACCGGCGGAGATGCCGGGGACACGCGCCTTCACCGTCAAGACGATGCCGGTGATGCCCTCACCCGGCTGGAAGGTCACGTCGGCCTGCGTCTGCACCGACTCGGGCGGGGTGCCCGCGCCCGCCAGACCGTGCGAGAGCGCCATCGAGAAGCAGGAGGAGTGGGCCGCGGCGATCAGCTCCTCGGGGCTGGTCTTGCCGTTCGCCTCCTCCGCGCGGGAGGCCCACGTCACGTCGTACGAGCCGACGCCCGAGGTGTCGAGCGAGACGGTCCCGGCGCCGCCCATCAGCGGGCCCTTCCACTGGGTCGTCGCGGTGCGGGTGGTTGCCATGGTGAAGCCTCCAAGAGGTACCGACGGATGGCGGGAACGCCTCCTGAACGCTACCTCGCGCGCGCCACGATCAGCGCGCGGGGAAGCTGTATGTCCAGCCCTGCGCGTCGAGCCTGTCCAGCAGCCGCGACAGCGCCCGCACCGTCTGGGCGCGGTCGCCGCCGCCGTCGTGCATCAGCACGATGGAGCCGGGGCGCAGTTGACGGTCGATGTTCGCCAGCACCTTGGCGGTGCCGGGCCGCTCCCAGTCGCGGGAGTCCACCGTCCAGCCCAGCGGGCGCAGCCCGTGGCCGGCGGCGATGTGACGGATCGTCGGGGTGAAGTCGCCGCCGGGCGCCCGGTAGTACCAGAGCTTCGCGCCGGCGCCCGCGGCTTTGGTTATCTCGCGCTGCGCGTCGACTATCTCGTGCGTGTTGTACGCCGCGGACCTGCTGCTCTGCCGCTCGTTGTGGTGCACGGAGTGGTCGCACAGCCGGTGGCCCGCCGTGGTGATCTGCCGGACCAGGTCGGGGTGGGCGGCGGCGTTGGGGCCGATCTCGCAGAAGGTCGCCTTCGCGTGGTGCGCGGCCAGCAGAGCCAGGACCTGCGGGGTCCAGCGCGGGTCGGGGCCGTCGTCGAAGGTCAGCGCGACGGACCTGCCGCCGTCCTCGGTGGAGTGCTGGATCGACTCGCCGGCCGGGGCGCCGGTGGCGGGGCTCCCCGAGGGGTCGGCGGGACCGGCCGAGGGCTCCAGGGGCCCGGTCGGCTGCCCGGGGACCGTCTGCGACGGGACGGTCCCGGACGGATCGGTGGGCACGGGACCCGTCCGCGACGGATCGGTCGGTGCGGGACCGTTCTGCGCGGGACCCGGTCCGGACGGCTGCGAGCCGGACGGATCGCCCGGCGGAGAGGTCCGCTGGGACGGGATGCCCGCGGCCGGGCCGGACGCCTCACCCGACGCGGTCGAGGACGGCGCGCGCGAGGAGGCCCGCGCGTCGTCCGCCCCGCTCGCCGCGGCCCCGCCGTGCTGTGTGCCGCACGCCGCGAGCGCGGTCCCGGCGAGCGCCGCGGTGGCCACCGCGGCGGCGGTCCGCCGTACGGCCGTGCGGCTCAACATCCCAGATCGTCCGGTTTTGTACGTCATGCGGACCACCGTAAACATGCTCCGAACGGGTGATGCAAGGCCCCCCGCCCCGCGCCCGGCCCCGGGGAACCCGCCCCGCGCCCCCGCGAATCCGGCCGCGCACCCCCCGCGACCCGCCGCGCGGCACGGTCAGCGGCGACGTACCAACGGGAAAGGCAGCGTCTCACGGATCGTCCGGCCCGTGAGGAACATCACCAGCCGGTCCACCCCGATCCCCAGCCCGCCGGTCGGCGGCATCGCGTACTCCAGCGCCGTCAGGAAGTCCTCGTCCAGCTCCATCGCCTCCGGGTCGCCGCCCGCCGCCAGCAGCGACTGCCGGGTCAGCCGGGCCCGCTGCTCCACCGGATCGGTCAGCTCGGTGTACGCCGTGCCCAGCTCCGTGCCGTACGCCACCAGGTCCCAGCGTTCGGCCAGCCGCGGATCGGTGCGGTGCTGCCTGGTCAGCGGCGAGACCTCGGCCGGGAAGTCCTTGTAGAAGCACGGCGTGGTGGTGCGCTCCTCCACCAGCCGCTCGTACATCTCCAGCGCCACGTCGGCCGGGCCGTCCTCCGGGCCGTACGGCACCCCCGCCCGGTCGCACAGCGCGCGCAGCCGCGCCAGCGGCGTCCCCGCGTCGACCTCCTCGCCCAGCGCCAGCGAGATCGCCCCGAACACCGTCCGCACCGGCCACCGCCCCGACAGGTCGACCTCCGCGCCGTCCGGCCGCCGGGCCGTCTGCCCGCCGTTCGCCGCGACGGCCGCCGCCTGGATCAGCTCCCGCGCCAGATCGAGCATCACGTCGTAGTCCGCGAACGCCTGATACGCCTCCAGCATCGTGAACTCGGGGTTGTGCTTGTACGACACACCCTCGTTGCGGAAGGTCCTGCCCAGCTCGAAGACCCGCTCCACCCCGCCGACGCACAGCCGCTTCAGATACAGCTCGGGCGCGATCCGCAGATACAGGTCGAGGTCGTAGGCGTTGATGTGCGTGGTGAACGGGCGGGCGTTCGCGCCGCCGTGCACCGGCTGGAGCATCGGCGTCTCGACCTCCAGGAAGCCGCGGTCGGCCAGCGTCGTACGGACCGCGCCGACGGCCGCGCTGCGGGCGGTGAGCAGGGAACGCGCCTCGGGGGAGACCACCAGCGCCAGATAGCGCTGCCGCACCCGCGCCTCCGGGTCGGTCAGGCCGCGCCGCTTGTCCGGCAGCGGGTGCAGGCACTTGCCGGTCAGCGTCCAGGAGTACGCCTCCGCGGTCGGCTCACCGCCGCGGCTGACCGTCATCGCCCCCTCGACCCGGAGCAGGTCGCCGAGGTCCACGCCCGACTCGAACTCCCGCAGACCGTCCCGTCCGAGACGATCCCTGGTCAGCATGATCTGGAGGTCGCCCGACCAGTCCCGCAGCGTCACGAAGACGACCCCGCCGTGGTCGCGCACCCGCAGCACCCGGCCCGCGAGCGCCACCGCGCTGCCCGCCCCCGCCGTACGCGCCACCGCCAGCGTGTGCGTCGGCCCCGCGCTCACCGGATACGGGTCGACGCCGTCGCGCCGCATTCCCTCGACCTTGGCCAGGCGCACACGGACCTGCTCGGCGGGGCCGTGCGGGTCCGCGGGGGCGTGACGGCCGCGCTCGGCCGCGGCGGCCGTCACGCTCGCCGTCGTCATCCCCGCCGCCGTACCGCCCACCACGGCCGCCGTCGCACCGGCCACCGCCGTACCGCCCACCGCCCCCGCTCCCGTACCGCCCGCCGCGGACCGGCGGCGGCGCCGGAAGCGCAGGCTCGGGAGTTCCACGAAACCCTCGGCGATGCCCGAGGCCAGGCCGATCCTGGCCATGTCCTTGCCGTCGGCGTAACACAGGTACCGCGGGTACCAGTGCGGCTGGTACTTCACGTTCGAGCGGTACATCGCCTCAAGCTGCCACCAGCGGGAGAAGAACAGCAACAGCCGCCGCCACATCCGCAGGACGGGCCCCGCGCCGATCCGGGCGCCCTCCTCGAAAGCGGACCTGAACACCGCGAAGTTCAGCGAGACCCGCCGGACACCCAGCGCGCCCGCGCCCGCGGCCAGCTCGGTGACCATGAACTCCATGATCCCGTTGGGCGCCGTACGGTCCCGCCGCATCACGTCGAGCGACACCCCGTCGTGCCCCCACGGCACGAACGACAGCAGCGCGGTCACCCGCCCCTTGTCGTCCAGCGCCTCCACCAGCAGGCACTCGCCGTCCGCCGGGTCGCCGAGCCGCCCCAGCGCCATCGAGAAGCCGCGCTCGGTGTCGGTGTCCCGCCAGGCGTCCGCCAGCCGTTCGACCTCCCGCAGCTCCTCGGGCGACAGGTCGTGGTGCCGCCGGATGCGGGTGGTCGCCCCGGTCCGCCGCACCCGGTGCACCGCCTGCCGGATACCGCGCATCTCGCGGCCCGCCAGGTCGAAGTCCGTCACGTCGAGAATCGCCTCGTCGCCCAGCTCCAGCGCGCCGAGCCCCGCCCGCGCGTACGCCTTCGCGCCCTCCTCGCCCGCGCCCATCACCGCCGGCACCCAGCCGTACGCCCCCGCGTGCGCCAGCCACGCGTCGATCGCCGGACCCCACGCCTCCGGGTCGCCCAGCGGGTCACCGCTGGCCAGACAGACCCCCACCTCCACCCGGAACGTCACCGCGGACTTGCCGCTCGGCGAGAACACCACCGACTTGTCGCGCCGCGTCGCGAAGTAGCCCAACGAGTCCTTGTCCCCGTACCGCGCCAGCAGCGCGCGGATACGGTCCTCGTCGTCCCCCCGCAGCGCCGCCTCCATCCGCTGCGACCTGAACAGCGCCGCCGCCGCGCACAGCAGGGCCGCCGCGCCGAACAGGCCGAGCCAGAAATTCGTCCAGTACGGCGGCCTGCCGATGTCCGGCAGGTCGTTCACCCCGCCGACCACCTTGTTGACCGCCCACCGCAGCCGGTTCCCGCCCTCCAGCGTCCCCGGGAACAGCGTCAGCAGCCCCCACCCCAGCAGCACCCCGATCGCCAGCCCGCACACCAGCACCAGCAGCGCCCGCCAGAACGCCCCCTTGCGCACCCGCGCCGAGAACTCGCCCCGCGCGGCGATCACCGCGCCCAGCACCGTGCCCGTGATCAGCAGCGCCGGGATCGCGCTCCAGTCGCGCACCGCGATCAGCACCAGATTCGCCACCACGGTCAGACCGAGGAAGACCGCCACGATCCAGTACGCCACCCGTTTGCGGGCCGCCATCGCGCCGCCCAGCAGCACCAGGAACGCCGCGTACGCCAGATTCGGCGACGCCGGCACCGTCAGGATCTCCACCCACCGGCGCACCGGGTCCAGCAGGGGCCGCAACGGGGAGACGACGGCCAGGGTGGCGCAGAACAGGGCCAGAATCCCGAAGAATTCTCCGAACCAGCCCGGAATTCTGGGCGCCACCCGCCCCCACGCCACCTTCCCGGGCATCGGCTCCGCCTCTCCTCCCACGCACCTGGCGCCTTCAGCTTTCCCCAACCCGGCGTGACGCGCCTCCCCAGGCGTACGGCTCCGGGCTAGGGAGCACCGTCCTCAGGGGTGAGGAGGGTGCCGCGGTGGCGGAGACGGGGTCCGGTCAGGAACCCCTCGGCGATGGCATTGGCGGCAGCCACCCGCGGAAGGTCGGCTCTCCGCTCGAAGAGCACATAGCGGGCCTGCCAGCGCGGCGCGAACGCCGCGTAGCCCCGCTCGCGGGCGGCGACCTGCCCGAGGCGGGCGAGAAGCCGCAGCGGGGCGCGGCGCAGCCGCGAGGACAGGGCGCCGCGGAAGGCGGTGAAGTTGAGGGACACGCGGGTGACCGCGCCCAGCGGAGCCCTACCGGCGGCGGCGCGCAGCAGCACCTCGGTGAGGAGGAAATCCACCGGGGCCCGCCCGGACTCCCGGTCGCGCCGGATGAGGTCGAGGGTGAGCCCGTCGGGCCCCCAGGGCACGAACGTGACCATCGCGCAGGTCCGCCCGTGCGGATCGAGGCACTCCGCCAGGAGACAGTCCCCGTCGGCCGCGTCACCGAGCCGCCCGAGCGCCACGGAGAAGCCGCGCTCGGCGGGGTGCCGCCGCCACCTGTCGGCCAGATGCGCCAGCCGCCGCAGTTCGTCCGGGGCGATCTCCCGGTGCCTGCGCAGCACCACCGAGTAGCCCGCGCCGCCGAGCACCCCGTGCGCCTGCCGCAGCGCGCTCAGCTCGGCGGAGCCCGTATCGGCGAAGACGGCGGCGAAGGAGGCCGCCTCCACCACCGCCTCGTCACCGGACGGCAGCGCGCGGAAACCGGCCGCCTCGTACACCACGGCCGCCGCGGGCCCCGCGCTGGTGACGGCCGGGACCCAGGCGTGCCGCCGCGCCGTGTCCAGCCAGTGGTCGACGGCCCGCGGCCAGGCCGCCCGGTCGCCGACGAGGTCACCGGAGGCGAGCGCGACCCCGTTCACCACGCGGTAGAGGACGGCCGCGTCCCGCTCCGGGGTCCAGGACACCGCCTTGTCGCGGCGCAGCGCGAAGTAGCCGAGCGAGTCGCGCCGCCCGTACACCCGCAGCAGCGCCCGCAGCCGCCGCTCGTCTGCGGGCAGCAGCCGGTCCCGGCCGCGCGGCGAGCGGAAGAAGGCGAGCAGGATGAGCAGCATCAGCGCGACGCTCAGGACGTTGATCGCCAGGTCCGTCCAGCCGGGCACCCGGATCTCGGGCAGGTCGAAGAGACCGGACACCGTCAGCACCCGCACCAGCGTGTACCGCGTACTGGCCCCCCACTGGCGCGGCGGCAGCTCGTCCGTCGCGTGCACCAGCAGTGTGCCGAGGCCGATCGCCACCGCGCCGCCGACGACGAAGGTCGTCAGCCCCAGCGCCACATTGCCCCGCTCGCCGCGCACGTTGAACACCGTCCTGGACACCAGCAGCGCGAACAGCACCAGCCCGGTCACCCCCAGCGACACCCAGTTGAACGGATGCCCGCGCGTCACCGGCAGCGCCGCCACACCCGCCAGGCACAGCAGTGTGTATCCGCCGGTCAGCACGGTCGTGACGATCCAGGCGGCCCGCTTGCGGCGGCGCAGGCTCACCGACAGCACCAGCGCGAGCACCGCGCCGGTGAAACCGGGGCTGACCAGGAAGGCGGTGAAGAACTCGCCGTTCGAGGCGGCCCGCACCCGGTCGCGGAACGGCGCGATCACCCCGGTCACCGCGTTGACCGCGCACACCACCCGCAGATACCAGACGGTGAAGGCCGCACCCGGCTGCCGCAACGGCCGCAGCACGCGGGCCAGCAGCGTCTCGATCCTGGACGGCGGCAGCTCCACGATCGTCGGCCGCCGCGCGGGCTTGCGCGCGGGCGTCGTCGACGGCAGCGGCGCGCCCGCCACCGCGTCCATCATGGCCGTCTTCATCGCGACCATCCGCCGGTGGATCCGGTCCTCGCGCCGCTCGGCCCTGGCCATCCGGCGCGGCCGGGAGGTGTACCGCCAGCGCGCCCACGGACTGGCCGGGCGGGCCAGCCGCAGCGCGCCGACGATCGCCAGCACCGGCACCATCACCCCGAGCAGCCCCGTCCAGACCTTGCCCTTGGACAGGCACACCACCACGAAGCCGATCAGCACCCCGGCGCTCAGATACTGCTGGTACGACTCCCCGACGGCGAATCCGCCCAGCGGGGCCTGGCCGATCAGCAGCAGCCCGATCACCGACACCGCGAGGATCACCGCGTCGACCGACTGGCGGCCCTGCTCGCTCCAGTAGACGTCCTTCAGGTGCAGCACCAGCGCGAACTCGTCCAGCACCAGGCCGCAGCCGATCCCGAAGACCAGCGCGAGCACGTCGTGCACCGCCGGGCCGCCGCGTACGGCGAACGACCCGATGCCGCCGATCAGCATCATCGCCTGGCCGAACACCACATGGTGGATGTGCAGGCCGCCGGGCTGCACATTGCCCGGCCACCACTTCACCCCGCGCCGGATCATCCGCACGCTGAACCGGATGAACAGGAAGGAGCCGATCAGTCCGACCAGCAGCAGGAAGAGCGGCTCACGGCCGGTGTCCGCGATCCGCGTCCGGTACGCGTCGGCCAGCCAGTCCACCATGGCTCCAGGGTCGTCGTGGTGCGGGCCGTCGGCCACCCGGACGGCGCGTCCGCATGCCTGGACGTTCATACGAAGAAGGCCCCCCGCTTCCGCGAGGGGCCTTCGACCGTCTGTGCGCCGCCAGGGACTCGAACCCCGGACCCGCTGATTAAGAGTCAGCTGCTCTAACCAACTGAGCTAGCGGCGCCTGCTGACGTCGTAGACCTTAGCATCCGGCCACGGGGAGCGGAAATCGATATGACTCAGGCCGTTCCAGGGGTGCTGACCAGGGCGGGAACGGTCTTCGCGGGCGCCGACCTGGCCGCCCGCACGCACGCCCAGAGGACCACGTCCGCGCCCGGCAGCCAGGGGTGCCGGGTGTCGGGCGCCACCAGCCAGCGGGACAGCCCTGCCCCCGGATCGCAACCGGAGTCCTGGCCGGCCTCGGCGCCGTCCTGCGGCGCGTACAGCGGCGGTACGGTCACCGCGTCGCCGCTGCCGTGACAGAGCATCGGCGGCACCGCCTGGCCCCACTCCTCCCAGTCCAGCAGGTACGGGAGCCGCTGCGCCGTACCGGGCGCGACGAGCAGCAGCAGCCGGCCGCGGTGCACGGCCACCGGGCCGCTGCCGGGGCCCGACGCCCATAACTGCTCCAGGAGTCTGCGGCCGAACAGCGCCGACAGGTTCACCACGTCGAACGCCGTACCGCACGGCAGCACGCTCGGCGCCGTCGGACGGGCCGACCACAGCGCCCGCACGCTGCGCGGGAAGGCGCTGGCCGAGGCCAGCCACTCGGCGCCCTCCGGGGTGACGTACGACGTGTGCCGACGCCGCTGGGCTTCGGTGACGACCTCGGTGACGGCATGCGTCACGGCCGCGATGCTTCCGGTCCCTTGCCATTCGTCCATGGCATCTACAGGTACCGGCCGCTTCCGGCGCGGTCGGCGCAATCGGACGAATTCGGGACAGGAGGGTGGGAGAGGGGGTACCTTGCCGCGACGCATATGCGGGGCACGGTTGCGGCGGCCCCCGGCGGCGTGACAGTCACGGCAGCCGCCAGGGGAGCCGGAAGCGCCCGCGGACACGTCCTAGGGGGCGCCGCCGCCCGCGATCAGGCGCTAGGGGGCGCCGCCGCCCGCGATCAGGCCCTCGCCGTACTCGACCATCCGCTTCGCGTAGTCCTCGGTCCACCCCGCGCGCTCGGCCAGGCCCGCGTACGTCAGCCGGTCGAAGCGGCGCGGATCGGTGAGCTGCGCGGCGGCTATCGCCTGGAAGTCCGTGGCCCGGTCGGCGGCCGTACGGAAAGCCGTCGCCAGCTCCGTCGCCCGCGCCAGCATCCGCCCCGGATCGTCCATCGACTCCAGGTCGAAGAAGTGCTCCGGATCCTCCACCGTCGCGGCAGGCTCGAAGCTCAGCGACGCGGGCCGCCTGGGCCGCGGCGCCGCCTCCCGCGACCCACCGCCCTGCGCGTTCTGAGCCGACTGCGGCTCTGACATACGGCTACCTCCGGAATCGATCACGCACACCATTGTCCCGCGCCCACGCAAGACCCCCTCCATTCGGGTGAGCGACCGCGCTCACGGCCGCCAGCTCACCCGGTGTTCCGCGAGGTGCGCCAGGACCGCGTGGTTGGCCTCCCAGCCGTCGGGGAACTTGACCGTGACACCGAGCTGGACCGGTTCGGAGGACGGGTGCTCGTCGAGGAGTTCGGCCACGCCCGCGCGGCACACCACGATGCACGCGTGCCGGTGCCGGGAGGCCAGCACGCACAGCCGCCCGGTCTCCAGGTGGAACGCCGTGGCGTCGGGGCGGCCGGACAGCGGGTGCAGCACCACGGTCACGTCGAACTCGCGGCCCTGGAGACGGTTCGCGGTGTCCACCGTGACCCCGGCGACGCCGACGTCGGCCAGGGCGGCGCGCACCGCCGCCGCCTGGTCCCGGTGCGCGGTGCCGACCGCGATCCGGTCCGCGGTCAGCGCCGCCGGGCCGGGATCGGGCGCGGAGTACGTCAGACCCCCGCGGTCCAGCAGCCGCCGCACCACCGCGGCCACCGCGCGTACCGCCTCAGGGTCGGTGCGCGGGGTGTGCCGGGCGGGCAGCTCCAGCAGCCCCCAGCCGCTGGCCGCCGCCTCGTCCAGGACGCGGTCGGGCCCGCCGCCGTCGCCCGGCACCCCGAACACCAGCCGCCGGTCGCCGTGGTCCGTACCGCTCCTGAACGGGGTGTACGGGTAGAAGGCGCGCGACACCAGGGGCGCCGCCGACGCGGGCAGCCGCCAGGACACCGGCAGCCGGTGCTGCGGCAGCCCCGGATTGTGCGCGAGCAGCGTCACCACCGCGCTCGCCGACGGGTCGTAACTCAGCCCCGCCCACTGCTCCGCGCCGACCACGCTGAACGGGTCCAACTGCCCCGGGTCGCCCACGAACAGCGCCCGCTCGAAGAGCCCCGCCACTTGCAGCAGCGCGTCCGACCGCATCTGGTACGCCTCGTCCACGATGGCGTGCCGCCACGGCTCGGTGTCCTTCACGTACGCCCACTTCGCCGCGGTCGCGATCACCACCTCGCAGGCCCGCAGATCCGCCACCGAACTGGACTTCATCAGCGCCGGGTGCCGGTCGAGCGCCTTGTCGGGCGGCGACTCGGCGCCGTGCAACCGGCCCACCGGCAGGTCGGGCTCGGCGGTGGCGAGCCGGTCCGCGAGGTCGTCGACCTGCGCGTTGGTCTGCGCGACGATCATCAACGACTCGCCCGCCGCCGCCAGTTCGCGTGCCGCGCGCACCACGAGCGTCGACTTGCCCGCGCCGGGCGGCGAGTCGACCACGACCCCGCGGGCGGTGCCGTGCAGCGTGCTCTCCAGGATCGCGGCCGTCGCCTCGGCGGCGGCCCTGCCCGCGTCGAACCCGTCCTTTCTGTCCCACCTCTCCGGTACGTGTCCGTCCGTGTCCGGGCCGTCGGCTCGCACGGGCTGCGTCACAGGTAGTCCTCCGCGGTCACGGGGTCGGGCGGGTCAGCGGTCGGCGGTGTGCCGGGCGGCGTCCCGGCGTCGGGCGGGCCGCCGTGCGTCCACGGTGTCTGCTCCGGCTCCGGCAGCCCGGGGCCGCCGCGCGGATCGTGCTCGAAGAAGGTGAAGTCCACCCGGTCACCGGCCCCCGGCACCGACCCCTCCTTCGGCGTCCGCCCGCTCCCCATCCCCCCGGTGAGCCGCACCACCACCACGAACCGGCCTTCCGGCCCGGTCGCAGGACCGCCGTCCGGCGCGGTGGCGCCGCTGCCGTCCGGGGCCACCGAGACCACTTCGGCGCTCTGCGCGGACTTGGCGCCCGGCACGGAGCGGTACGCCTTGGTGCCGGGCTCGGCCTGGGGGAGGTCGTGGGTGCGGATGGTCAGGAGGGGGCGGGGCATGGGCCGCTTGCCCTCGGAGTACGTCATCTCGACGCCGATCACCTCGCCCGCGAACGCCTCGCCCGCCAGCCGCCTGGCCGCCATCGTCAGGGGGTCGTCCAGCGCCTCCTGCGCGGAGACCCGCGCCTGGGCCGTCTCGCGGCCCGCGAGCTTCTGCGCGGCGGCGATGGCGCCGTCCCGCTTGGGCTGCGGCGGCTCACCCGCGCGCAGCCGGTCGCGGTGCCCGGTGAACGACCAGCGGTCGCGCTTCCACCGGTCGGCCACATGCGCGCCCTCGGGCAGCGCCCGCAGCAGGTCGAGGCCGCGCCACACGTCGTCCCAGGTCGGCCGGAGCTGGGAGCCGACCAGCCGCCGTACCTCCGCCTCGGCCGCGGCCAGCTCCGCGGCGGCCCCGGCCGGGTCCGCCTCCGCCGCCGTACGCGCCGCGTCGTAGCGGGCCATCGCGGGGGCCAGCACACGGTTGTCGAAGACCGGGTCGGTCGCGGGACCCGCGGGCGGGCTCAGCAGCAGCCCGTCGGCGGCGCGGTCGGTCTGCGCGCGCTCGGCGGCGACCGCCCCGTCCAGCCCGTCCGGCGGGTCGATCCAGCCGAGCAGGCCGCCCAGGTGCTGGTCCTCCATCGAGCTCTGCCCGGTCGCCCAGTGCCGGGTCAGCAGCTCCGTCATGGCCACCAGCAGCGCGCTGCCCGGCGTACGCGCCCGCTCCCCGTAATGCGTCAGCCAGCGGCCGAGCAGCGGCACCGGCACCGGGACGGGGTGCGGCGCGTCCGGGTCCTCGACCGTCCGCAGGAAGCGCGTGGACCGGCCGAGCAGGCGGACGTACTCCAGCGCCGCGCTGTTCGGCACCACGATCTGCGGCGCGTCCGCGCAGACCTCCGACTCTCCCCCAGCCCGGCGGCTGGGAGGTGCCCCCACGTGGTTGCGGGTCGCGGGCTCCACCTCGACGTCGTCCGCGTACGCGTCCATCAACGGCAGTACGGCGCCCGCGAGTCCGGCGAAGAAGCCGAAGCGCAGCTCCCGGTCCAGCGGCTGCGGCACCACCAGCAGCTCGGGCGCCGCCCGGTCCGTGCCCACCATCGCGCCCAGCGGCGCGCCCGCCTCACCGGCCGTCGTCAACGGCACCAGCACCAGCGGCCGTTCGGCCAGGTGCCGGTGGCGTACGGTCGCCGCGGGCACGGCCCGGCCCGTCGCGACGGCCTCGGCCCGCGCGAGCGTGTTCATCAACGACATGCGGCACCGTCCCGTACGCCGGCGTCGTCCGGTGCCCGGTCCCGTACGGCCGCCTGGGCCGGCAGCGCGGGTGCCTCTTCCCGGGCGGACAGCGACTCGGCCCGCAGGGCCGCCGCCCTGCGCAGCGCCGCCACCGCCGGGTCGGCCGGGTCACCGGCCTCACCGTGCGCGGCCGACAGCACCGCCTCCACCGTCGTCAGGGTGCCCAGCTCGCCGCGCAGACTGCGGCCGAGCGACTCCACGCAGCCGTCCGCCCGCGACCGGTCACGGCAGTGGTACGCCAGCTCGCAGGTCGACAGGCACTCGGGCGCGTACGCGGCGGGCACCGCGTCCACGGCGGCGGTCAGGTCGATCCGCGGCCGGGTCGGCGTACTGCCGTCCGCGCCGTACCGCAGGTCGAAGGTGGTGCCCTCGGGGAGGGCCGCCGCGATCTCCTCGATCCGGGTCAGCCGGGCCAACTGCCGCCGGGTGACCGAGAGCTGCTTGCGGACGTCGACCCACTCGGCGGTCGGCAGATTCGAGAAGTCCTTCGGGCAGACCAGCAGGACGTCGGGCCGGGTCCGGCCGGCCGCCACCTCGTCGAGCGCGAGCACGTACACCGCGGACTGCCGGGCCGCCGCGCCGACCTTCAGCGCGTCCGCGCCGCCGTCCAGGATCGGGAAGGACTTGATCTCCACCACCGTCCAGGACCCGTCGGGCCGCACCGCCACCGCGTCCGGCTCCAGATACGCCAGCGACCCCGCGACCTCGAGGGCCAGCAGCGGATGGTCGAGCAGCGTCCAGGAACCGGCCGGTGCCTCGGCGAGCGCCAGCCGCGTACGGGCCGCCCGGCCCTCGGGCCCCGCCGCCGACAGATCGGGGACCTCGGCGGACTCCGGAATCCCCGCGGCCGTCTCCGCCGCGCCCAGCAGCCGCAGCAACTCGGCGCAGCCGTCCCGTTTGACGCGGGCCTCGAAGGCATGGCCGCGCGAGAAGGCGAAGCGGGACTGGCCGAACCGGGCGGGCGCGCCCAGCACTTCGGCGACCGCGCCCTTGTCGACCCCGGCGGCGTCCAGCAGCGCGCGGCGGCGGCAGCCGGGGTTGGCGGCCAGCGCGGCCAGCGCCCGTGCGTCGAGCGGCCGTGGCGCGGTGTCGGGGCCGCGCAGCGCGGCCAGCCGTTCCCGCAGCGAGTGGTGGTGGTGCGTAGTGCTCACCCGCGAAAGTGTGGCACTCGGCTACGACATCCGGCTCTGTCCGGCGTGTTCGCCCGCCGCACGCGGGTCGTCGGCGTCGTCCGGCCCGTCCGCGCCGGGCGGTACGGACACGGTCCGCGGCTTCGGTACGGAGGCGCCGCCACCGGGCGCCGGAATGCTCGCGGCGACACCGCTGACACCCGTGGCATGCGTGCCGTTGGACACGTGCGTGCCGTTGGACACCTGCGTGCCGTTGGAGACCTGCGCGGTATTGGAGACCTGCGCCGTATTGGCGACGTGCGCGGTGACCACCGCGGACGACGCACCGGACACCGGCTCCGTCTCCTCGGCCGTCTGCCTGCCCAGGGCTTCCTTCACGCGCGCCAGCAGCCGGTCGGCGACCCGCAGCGCGGGCTTCGCCAGCAGATAGCCCAGGCCCATCACGGCGACACCGGCCACCGCGTCCAGCAGATAGTGGTTGGCGGTGCCCATCACGACACACGCCGTCGTCACCGGGTAGAGCACGCCCAGGGTGCGCACCACCCTGTTCCGCCCGTAGCGCCACAGGATGATCCCGCACCACAGCGACCAGCCCACGTGGAGGCTGGGCATCGCCGCGTACTGGTTGGTGAGATGTCCCATACCGCGCGGCGCGCTCGCGTCGGTGCCCCACCAGCCGTAGGAGCCGTACTGCGCCATCGTGTCGATGAAGCCGTGCCCGCCGCCGATCAGCCGCGGCGGCGCGGTGGGCGCCACGGTGAAGCCGACCAGACCGATCAGCGTCGAGATCATCAGCCACGTGCGCGCCACCCGGTAGTGCGTCGGGCGGCGGCGCCACAACCAGATCAGGATGCTCGGCGTCACCACATAGTGCAGCGACGCGTACGCGAAGTCCGCGGGCACGCCCAGGAAGGCGTGCTGCGTGAAGAGCTTGTTGAACCAGCGCTCCGGATCGATGTGCAGGAGCTGCTCGAAGTGCAGGATGTCCGCGCCGTGTTCGACGGCGTCGTCCACATCCCCCCTGACCAGCAGGCGGGCGCCGGAGTAGAGCGCGTAAATCACCGCGATGAGCGGCAGCTCGGTCCACCAGCGCAGCTTCCCCCGGTAGGCGGCGGCGCGCGGCGCGGTGGCGGTGATCGTCATGCGGGCGTCTCTCCAGGTTCTCCGAAGGCCGCGGGCGGGCGGTCATGGTCTTGGCGCGTACCCTCTACCGTACGACGTACGCTAAACGCCACGTACACCGGCCCAGAACTACGGAAGAAACTCCGACATCGTACGGTGTTCAACGTTCCGTAGCAGGGGTATGTGCAGTCGAGGACGCCCGGTCCGCTCTCCGGGTTGCCTTCCTCGGCGTATTCCTCGACGTGTTGGCGACGTTCCGGCCTCGGCGTACCCCGTCGCACGAGGCACCCCAGCGTGACTGTTGTACGACTGAAGTACGACTGAGTACGAGAAACAAGAGAATCGGATGTCCGTCACCCAGCCGGTCCGCTCCCCACGGCGCCGCGCTCCCCGCAACTCGCTCAACCCCGACCGTATCCTCGACGCCGCGATCACCCTCCTCGACCGCGAGGGCGCCGAGGCGTTCACCATGCGCGCGCTCGCCCAGGAACTCGGCGTCGGCACCATGGCGGTCTACTCCCACTTCCGGGGCAAGGACGAGATCAGCGACGCCGTGGCACAGCGTCTGATGGACACGATAGAGCTTCCGCCCACCGGCACGGGCGATCCGCGAGGTGAGCTGCGGGAGGTCTGCCGCGGCGTCTACGGGCTCTTCACCGAGCACCCCTCCGCGCTCCAGCTCCTCACCATCAGGCCGCTGCGCGGCGACGACGCCATAGCCGTCATCGACCGCATGCTCGACCTGCTCAGGCGCGCCGGGCTCGGCCGCGCCGACGCGGCCCACGCGCACGTGGCCCTGATGCAGTACACCGTCGGCTCCGCCCTGTGGAACACCCGGCGGGCCCGCGCCCTGTGCGAGGACGGGGTACGCGACCGGGTCCGCGCCAAGATCGACGCCCTGCCGCCCGACGTCTACCCCGCCCTCGTCAGCCTCGCGCCCGAACTCCTCTGCGCCCAGGACCAGGGGTCCGCGCAGTACGAATTCGGCCTCGAAGGGCTGCTGGAGGGTCTGCTCGGCGGCGGCCAGGGGCTCTGAGGGCGGCGACGGCGGGGCCGTGGGGGCGGGGACGGCGGGGCCGTGAGCGATGATGGGGGCCCGTTTCCTAGGAAAGGCACCGCCGCATGGCTCCGCGCATTCTTCTGGTCAGACACGGCCAGACGGAATGGTCCCTGTCCGGGCGGCACACCGGCCGTACCGACATCCCCCTCACCGAGGAGGGGCGGCGCACCGCCCGGATCCTCGGGGAGCGGCTCGCGCGCGGGCCCTGGAACGGACTTCCCGACGTCGAGGTCCGCACGAGTCCGCTGCTGCGGGCCGCCGAGACCTGTGACCTCACCGGTTTCGGCGGCGCCGCCAAGGAGTGGGACGCGCTGGTCGAGTGGGACTACGGCGACTACGAGGGCCTGACGCCCGCCCAGCTCCAGGACCTGCGGCCCGGCTTCACCATCTGGCGCGACGGCGTGCCGGGCGGCGAGGCGCTGGCCGAGGTCGCCGCGCGCGCCGACCAGGTCGTCTCCTGGGCGCGGTCCGCCGAGCGCGACGTCCTCGTCTTCGCCCACGGGCACTTCCTGCGCGTCCTCGGGGCCCGCTGGCTCGACCTCGCCCCGTCCTTCGCCGGCGCCCTCCGCCTCGACCCCGCCTCCCTGTCCATCCTCGGGTGGGCCTACGGCGCCCCGGCGATCGAACGCTGGAACGACACCGGTCACTTGGCGTGAGGCCCTGACCGCGCCCTGACCGCGCCCCGCACCGTCCCCGCGCCGTCCCCGCACCGTCCCCTCCGCGTCCTCGGCTCAGGAGGCGGGCGTCGGCAGGGGGCGGTCCAGGAGGAAGGACCGCAGGAGGGCGGTGTAGAGGGCGGGCTGGTCGTGGGAGATGGCGTGGCCCGCGTCCTTGACGCGCACGAGGCGGGAGTCCGGGAGGGTCTGCCGGTACTCCTCGGTCACGGCGGGCTTGATGAAGTCGCAGCTTCCCCGCATGACCAGGGACGGAACGTGGATCGCGCGCAGCCTCGGGCGCGGGTCGGGGAGCTGCTCGAAGTCCTTGACGGTCATCTGGTTGCTGTAGAAGCCCTGGGGGTTGGCGTGCGCCTCCGAGGCCGCGGCGTCCGCGCAGGAGGTGGTGTCCTTGCCGAGCAGGGCCACCTCGTGCATCCAGTGGTCGAGTTCGCCGTCGCCCACCAGGGCGTGCGCGGCGCGCGCGTTGATCTGGAGCAGCACACTGGCGGCGATCAGCCGCGGCTTGCTGTCCAGCCGGTCACGGGCCGCCCGCTGGGCCGGTGTCAGGTGGTCCCAGGGGTCTCCCGCCGCGGAGCCGGGGAATTCGTGGCCCCACAGCGCGCCGGGCGAGGTGAACACGGCCTTGGCGACGTGCGTGCCGTGCGCCAGCAGGTACTGGGCGGCCAGCGAACCGCCCCACGACTGGCCGACGACGATGATCCGGTCCGCCCCGATCGTGCGGCGGATCGCGTCGAGGTCCGCGACCTGGCGCGCCACCGTGTACCCGGTGACGTCGGAGAGCCGGGTGGAGCGTCCGGCGCCCACCTGGTCGTACGCGTAGACATCGAAGCCGTCCGCGGCCAACTCCCGGCCGCCGGTGGGGATGCCCTCCGACGGGGTGCCGGGGCCGCCGTGCAGGAACACGACCGGGGTCGGCCTCGGAGTGCCGACGGCGGGTGCGTGCACATAGGCGATCCGTGAGCCGGTCGGCAGATTCCAGAATCTGACGTCCGCCGGGACCGGGGCCGAGGCGGAGGTCGGCATCGGGCGGAAGACCGTACCGGCGGCGAGCGCGCAGACGCCGAGGAGCAGGACGCCAGTGAGGACGCAGGTCACCCGCAGGCCGCCCTTGCCGAGCAGGGCGAACGCCCCTCGGCCGAGCGCCGCGGCCGTCCCCGCGGCGACCACCAGGCCGCACAGGGCGAGCAGCGGGACGTTCGCGGTCGCGAACGCCGCCGCGAAGAAACCGGCCGTCGCGGTGACGGGCGTCAGCGCCACGGTGACGACGAGGAGGACGCCGCCGAATATGCGGCGGGCGAGCGGGGGAAGCGGGGGAAGTCTCAGTGCCATGCCGCCGAGGCTAGGTACGCGCGGGTCACCCGGTCGTCGTGCGCCCGGACGACCGGCGTCCGGCGAAATCCGCTGGTCGGCGGGGTCCCGACCCCCGCCGCGCGGCGGGGGGCCCGACCGGCCGCGGCGGCTCAGATCTGTCTCGTACGGGGTCGGGGCGGCGGATTCAGCCGGCTCCGGGGCGGGTCAGATCTGTCTCGTACGGGGTCGGGGCGGCGGATTCAGCCGGCTGCTGGGCGGATCAGACCTGTCTCGTACGGGGGCTGCGGGCTCAGCCGGCTCCGGGGCGGACCAGACCCGTCTCGTACGCGGCGATCGTCGCCTGGACCCGGTCGCGTACGCCCAGCTTGCCGAGGACCACGGCGACATGGTCCTTGACGGTGGCCGGGCTGATGCCCAGGACGGCGGCGATCTCGGCGTTGGCCAGGCCGCGCGCCACGTGCCGCAGGACCTCGGTCTCGCGCGGGGTGAGGCGCGCCAGCCGCGCCGGGTCGGCGGGGACGGGCCCGGCGGCGTACCGCTCGATCAGCCGTCCGGTCACCGCGGGGTCGAGCAGGGCGGCCCCGCCGGCCACCACCCGTACGGCGTCCACGACCCGTTCCGGCTCGGCGTCCTTGAGCAGGAAGCCCACAGCCCCGGCGCGCAGCGCGGCGAACACGTACTCGTCGAGGTCGAAGCTGGTGAGCACGATGACACGGGTGGCGGGGGCGCCCGCGACGATCCGGGCCGTGGCGGCCAGACCGCCGGTGCCGGGCATCCTGATGTCCATCAGCGCGACGTCCGGGCGCAGTTCGAGGGCGAGCGCCACCGCCGACTCCCCGTCGTCGGCCTGGCCGACGACCGACAGGCCGGGCTCCGCGTCGACGATCGCCGCGATGCCCGCGCGTACGACCGCCTGGTCGTCGGCGACCGTCACCCTGATCGTGATGGGAACACCTCCGGCAGCCACACGCGCACCGCGTCGTCGTCGGTCCTGGTGAGCGTACCGCCCACCGCGTCGGCCACCGCCCGTACCCGGCGCAGGGCGCCGGGGCCGCCGGGCGGCGGCGCGGTGAGTTCGACACCCGCGTCCAGGCGCAGCACGGTGAGGGTGACGCCCTCGGCGAGCAGCAGCGCCGCGACCCGGTACGCGGCCACCCCCACGACGACGGTCACCGCCCGGTGCGGCCCCCGGTAGCGGACGGTCGCGCCGTACCGGCCCGCCAGCGCGGCGATCCCCGCCACCGTGGGCGGCGGAGTGCTCACGCCGTCCCGGCCGCGCAGGTCACGCAGGAGTTCGCGGAGCGCGCCCAGGGCCGCGCGCGCCTCGTCGAGAACGGTGTCGAGCCGTCCCGCGTCGGCCGCGTCCGCCACATTCGCCGCGTATTGCCGGGCGGTACGCAGCAGGCCCGCCGCGATCAGGCGGCGCTGGTCGCGTACGGCGGCGTCGGCGTCCCGTTCGAGCCGTTCCCGCCCCCGCGCCGCCACCGCCCCGCGCCGCTCCCGCCGCCTGGCGGTGGCCAGACCCAGCCAC
The DNA here is from genome assembly GCF_042957385.1 of Streptomyces sp. NPDC008079. NCBI lineage: Bacteria > Bacillati > Actinomycetota > Actinomycetes > Kitasatosporales > Streptomycetaceae > Streptomyces > Streptomyces sp. NPDC008079. Next base: position 211,116 of record NZ_JBIBIC010000007.1, on the reverse strand, counting down.
CACAGCGCGAACGACGGCACCGCCAGCAGCCCGGTCAGCGCCGCCCAGGCCGCCGTCCTGCTGCCGGTGATGCCGTCCGCGCTGGCCAGCGCGAGACCGCCGGTCACGGCCACCGCCACCGGCGCCATCAGCCCGCGCCGCACCGCCAGATACGCGCCCGCGCTGAAGACGAACGTCAGCTCGACCCACCAATAGACCAGGAAAATGTCACTGACCGGCGGCCGGGTCCACCCGGCCCTGTCGCACCCCCACCACAGCACCAGCGCCGACAGCACCGCCACCAGCCCCGCCCCCGGCGCCCGCGACCGCCACCCCAACGGCACCGCGTGCAGCCCGGACAGGACCACCACCGACACGCTCGGCAGCAGCCCGCGAAACGAGTCGGGCACGTCGTCCGAGAGCAGGCTCGCGCCGAGCGACAGCGCGACGGCCAGGACGACCAGCGCCCAGTCGAGCGCGGTGGGTCCCCGCCACAGGGGGCGGCGGCGGTCGGGTGTCCCGCCGGGTGTCCGGCCGGACGCGGCTTGTGCGACCGGGAGTTCGGCCCGCACCCTCCAGCCGGGGCCGTCCGGGCCGTAACGGAGCGTGCCCCCGGCGGCGGCCACGGTCGTCCGCAGACCGGCCAGGCCGTGGCCCGTGCCGAGGCGGGGTTCGAGCGCCGTGCCGCCGCTGTCGCCGACCGTGACCGTGACCACGCCGGGGGCGGCCTCGACGGCGATACGGATCGCCGAACCGCGGGCGTAGCGCGCCGCGTTGGTCAGGGCCTCGCGCACGACGCGGTACGCGAGGGCGGCGGTCGGCGCGGGGACCGCCGCGGCGGTGCACTCGTAATGGGCGCCGGCCTCGGCGGCGAGGGCCGCGACGGCGTCGAGGTCCGCCGTTCTTTCGTCCTCGTGGTCGGTGAGGACGTCGAGTTCCGCGATCGCCAGGCGGGCGGCGGTGCCCGCGTGGCGCAGCGCGGCCGCCGTGCGCTCGGGGTCGGCGAGGCGCTGCGCCGCCGCGGCGGAGACCACGATCGCCGTCAGGCGCTGGGCGGCGACGTCGTGCAACTCGACCGCGAGCCGGTCGCGTTCCGCGAGGGCCGCGAAGCGGGGGATCTGGGGTGCGCCGGTACGGTACGCGGCCAGGGCCGAGCGCTCGGCGCGCCTGCGTTTCCGCGAGCGGCCCAGGGCCCACGCGACGGCCGCGGCGCCCGCCGCCACGAGGGCGGTGCCCGCGACGTTCCACGGCCTCAGGCCGGCCGCGGCGGCGGTGGCGGTGGCCATCGCGACGGCGCCGGCCGCGGCGGCGGCGGCGAGGCCGGCGGTGCGGTGGCTGGCGAGCAGGTGCAGCGTCAGCAGCGCCGCGGTTGACGCGGCGACTCCTGCGACGGTTCCACCGTCCACCGCCCCTCACCCCCTCCCCGCACCCTAACGAACCCGCCTCCGCCCTTCGTGTCTTGCTTCCTTTTCCCGCCCGCCCACCCGTGCGGGTGTTTTCTTCGTCTGCGGGTGCCGCTTGTGCCTGGTCGGTGCCGGTCCGGGGTACCTCCTCGAAATCCGTATCACCTGGCCTTCGCGAATCCGGCACCCGGCCGTCAACGTATTTCTGCGGGGGCACCCCGGCCCGTCCCCTCCCGGTACGTCGGCGGCTGACGGTCCGCTGTGGTGGTGGTGGAGGGGGTGGGTGGGAGCCCGGCCCCTGCGCGCCCCGACCTTCCGGCGGGGTGGGCGAAGGGGGGTGGGTGGGAGCCCGGGTCCTGCGCGCCCGACTGTCCGGCGGGGTGGGCGAGGGGGGCGGGGCCTGGGGGAGGCGACGGTCTGGCGGGGTGGGCAGGGGTGGTGTTGGGTGCTTGGGGGAGGGCCGAGGTCTTGCGGCTTGCTGGGAGGGGGCACCGGCGCAGGGCGGCCCGCCGAGAGAATCCCCCTCCCCGGAAACCCCCACCGGACCGTCGGACGCCGACGTACCGGGAGGGGACGGGCCGGGGTGCCCCCGCAGAAATGCGGTGACAAGAAGGGCACCGGATACAGGAGACCAGGTAGCCGCATTTCGAGGAGGTGCCCCGGACCGGCACCGACCAGGCACAAGCGGCACCCGCAGACGACAAAGCACCCGCACGGGTGGGCGGGCGGGCAAAGACAAAGGGCAAGAGGGCTAGCGGCCAGGCGGGCGGCAGGCGAGCACGGGACGCTGTCCCTCGTCTACGACCGGGTCCGCTGAGGTGCCGCGTGCTACGCCACCAGCATCGCGCGGATGCGGGAGGAGCGGACCTGTCCGAGGAGGCGCAGCGCGCGCGAGCGCGCCGCCTGGGCCTCCTCGGGTTGGCCGGACGCGGCCAGATTGAGGGCGAGTTCGGCCTCGTACAGGGCGATGTTCCGGGTGAAGTGCGGGTCCTGGAGGCGCACGGCCTCGCGGGCGGCGGCAGCGGCGCGGGAGTGGGCGCCGAGGGCGGACCATGCCTGGGCGGCGAGGCCGGAGAGTTCGGCTTCGCCGAAGAACGTCATCCAGGCGGGGTCGGCGTCGCGCGGGCCGGAGGCGAAGAGGGAGTGGGCGCGGGAGAGGGCGAGTTCGCAGCCGCGCCGGTCGCCGAGCCCGGCGCGCCCCCCGGCCTCGCGCAGGGCGAGCAGGGAGAGCAGCCGGGGGGAGCCGAAGAAGCGGGCGAGGAGCTGGGCGGCCTGGGCGGCGCGGACGGCCTCGCGGGGGCGCCCGGCGTCGCGGGCGAGGAAGGCGGTGTTGCAGAAGGCGTGGGCCTCCAGGGCGGAGTCCCCAGCCATCCGGGCGGTGGCCAGCGCCTCGGCGTAGTACGAGCGGGCCTCGGTGAGCCGCCCGGAGTCGTGGGCCAACCAGCCGACGGAGATGGCCAGTTCACCGGCGCCGGAGGCGAGCCCGGCGGCGACGGCGGGCCCGTGGCTGCTCTCGTCCAGGAGCCGGTAGGCCGTGCGCAGGGCGTCCCCGGCGTCGTCGTAGAGGCCGTCGGCGCCGTGCCGGTCGTCGTGCAGCCGGATCTGCCGGACGGACTCGTGGACGGCGCGTACCTCGGAGGAACCGGCGCGGCCGGTCGTACGGCCTCGGTCCCGGCCGCCCTGCGCGGGCACCAGCGTGCTGGCGAGGGCGGCGGAGCCGCCGGTCATGAATGCGCGACGCAGCACGTCGCTCTCCTCGTACGTCGGATCGGGAAGGCCGGCGGAAGCCGTGGGGCCGGAAGGGCCGGCAGGGCCGGAAGGGCCGGAAGGGCCGGTGGGGGAGGGCAGGACGGAGAGGGCGGGCGGACCGGCGGCGGCGCCGGACTCGGGGGAGCGGCGGGCGCGGCCCCGTACCGCCCGGCGGGGTGCGAAGCCCATGTCCGCCGAGGTCAGGCCGGGGAACAGATGGCGGAAGACCCGCTGGTAGGCGTAGTTGGGGCAGCGGATCTCCCCGCTCTCCAGCCGCCCGATGTACCGCGCGTCGCAGCTCACGTGCTCGCCGATCTCGCGGGCGGCGCGCCGTACCGCCGCCGCGAATTCGCCCGGCGACCGGTCGCCGCGCAACTGACGGAAGGCGGTGTTGGGCGTGTACGGGGAAGCGGACGCGGCGGCGGACGACCCGGTGGTGCGTGGGAGAGGGGGCAGGGGGAACGACGTCATGACGGACTCCCGGACGGACGGTGCCGCTCGGCGGCGGGGACGACCGTACCGGGGAATCGGGCCCGCGAAATACTCAATTTGCCTACAAAACGGATATCTCACGCGCTATCCGCCATGAAACGCCACCCCTTACGGCGTCATTCACGCGTAGCCGTTGACGCCGGGGCGCGTTGATACGGGTGTGGTGCCGATCCCATCGTGAGCGTGAGGAGAGTTGCCTTGTTGGACACCAGCGGGTCACACACGTCGGGTCCGAGCACGGAGAGCAGCCAACTGCCGCCGCCGTGCGACCTGGTCACCGTGCCGACCAGGCAGGGTCTGGAAGCGGTCGACATCCTGCGGCTGAGCAGCGGAGTCGGTCCCGTACTGCACGACAACTCCGGGCACAGCCTCGGCTTCCTCGTCCCGCCCGGCACCGCGGACTGCTGGGACGTCCCCGGCAGCTCGTGTACCAGCACCGACGGCCGCGGTCTGGTCATCGGTGACGAGCCGCCCGTCGAGGACACCGGCTGGCTGGTGCCGCCGCACACCGACACGGTCGTCACCGACCCGGCCGTACTGCGCGCGGCCCTCGGCATGGCGGCCCGCACCATCGAGCTGGCCGACGGCTTCTGCCCCTCCGCGGATTACCACCGCCCGGCCGAGTCGGCCCTGCGGACCGCGGACGCGACCCCGGGGTACCGCTAGGGCCTGTCCAGCGGATCACGCACGGCCCCTCCGGCCTCCCCGCCCCTGACCCGCCCGGCCGCCGGCCGTCCCCGATAATCGGGGGATGGCAGGCAAGCGGCAGAGCGGCGGCAGGGCGCGTACCCCGGACACGGTCGAGGCGCAGGTGGGCGGCGGACTCGCCGCGCTCGTGCCCGACCGGGCGCGCCTCGGCGGCTGGACGCTGCTGATCGACGGCGCCCCGCAGTCGCATGTGGACCTCGCGGACCCCGCGCACCTGGACTTCTCCTACCAGCGCAGGCTCGGCCACCTGATCGACCTGGCCGCGCCGCCCGGCCGCCCGTTGCAGGTCCTGCACCTGGGCGGGGGTGCCCTGACGCTGGCCCGCTACACCGCGCACACCCGCCCGCGCTCCACCCAGCAGGTCGTGGAACTGGACACCGCGCTGGTCGAGTTGGTCCGGGCCGAACTGCCCTGGGACCGCGGCTGGCGGATCAAGGTACGCGGCGGCGACGCCCGCGCGGGCCTGGCCAAACTGCCCGACGGCTGGGCCGACCTGGTCATCGCCGACGTCTTCGGCGGCGCCCGCACCCCCGCCCACCTCACCAGCGCCGAATTCCTCACCGAGGTCCGCCGGGTGCTGCGCCCCGACGGGCACTACGCCGCCAACCTCGCAGACGGCGGGCGGCTGGACTTCCTGCGCGCGCAGATCGCCACCGTACGGGCCGCCTTCGCCGAGGTCTGCCTGGCCGCGGACCCCGCCGTGCTGCGCGGCAAGAGATTCGGCAATCTCATCCTCTACGCCGCCGACCACCCGCTGCCGGTCGCCGAACTGACCCGCAGGGTTGCCACCGACCCGCACCCCGGCCGGGTCGAACACGGCCGCGAGCTGGCGGACTTCGCGGGCGGCGCGCCCGTCGTCACGGACGCCACGGCCGCCGACTCCCCGGCGCCACCGCCCGGCGTCTTCACGTAAGCCCGCGGCCTGCCCCGTAGCGGCGGGCCGGGCATCAGTCCTCGAAGGCCTGGACCGTCGGCGCGTGGCCGTTCCAGGTGCAGAAGACGGAGGACGAGCCGCTGCCGGAGGTCTCGGTGAAGGTCACCCGCAGCCAGCCGTCCTGCGTCCAGACCTGCATCTGCCAGCCCGGATTGGGCGTCGCGGAGACCAGCGACGCCGAGTCGGGGCCCAGGTCGAGGGCGACCCGGCCGCCCTCCACGGTGTAGCTGTGCACATGGCCGGTGTCGCCGCTCGCCGTGGCGGTCGCCTTCGGCGTGCCCGGCGGCGTCTTCGGCGGCACCTTGGCCTTGCCGGTGACCGGGGGCGGGGCCGTCGCCCTGGTGTGCGTGGCGGTCGGCGTCGCGGGCGGCGTCGGCTTCGGGCGGTGCGTGGAGGACACGACCGGCGGGTCCCCGTCCGAGATCGGCAGGGCGCGCGGCGGGTCGTACGCCGTACGCAGCACCGAGTGCACGCCGAACCACGACAAGGTCACGGCCGCCGCGGTCGCCAGCGCCCAGGCGCCGACATGGAACAGTCCTCTGTGCACGCGCGCCATACTGCCGCACCCGCCCGCCGCCCGGAACACGTACCGGAACGCCCGGCTCAGCGTCCGGCTCAACGCCCGGCTCAACACCGGATTCGGCACCGTGCCCAGCGGCTGGCCGAAGCGCCGCCGTCCGCGAGACCGCCCGCCCCGCCGCGCGTCCGATGCGCCCCTTTACGCACCCCCGTCCGCGCCCCGTACGCACCTCGGATCGTCGGGCGGGCCGGTGCCCGGTCCCCCGGATGGGCTAGGTTGCGGCGCATGGCAAGTGTGCTCGTGGTCGAGGACGACCAGTTCGTGCGGTCCGCCCTCATTCGGCACCTCACCGAGGCGTCCCACACGGTACGCAGCGTGGGGACGGCTCTTGAGGCGTTGCGGGAGGTCGCGCAGGTCGGCTTCGACGTGGTCATCCTCGACCTCGGCCTGCCCGACCTCGACGGGTCCGAGGCGCTGAAGATGCTGCGCGGCCTCAGCGACGTACCGGTGATCATCGCGACCGCGCGGGACGACGAGGCCGAGGTCGTACGGCTGCTCAACGCCGGGGCCGACGACTACCTGATCAAGCCGTTCTCCGTCGAGCACCTGTCGGCGCGGCTCTCCGCCGTCCTGCGGCGCGCCCGCAGCCGGTCCGCCGCGCCCACCGCGGACGCCCTGATCCACGTCGGCGGCCTGCACATCGACGTACGCCGCCGCCAAGCGGTCCTGGACGGCGCCGTCCTCGACCTGACCCGCCGCGAATTCGACCTGCTGGCCTTCCTCGCCGCCCGGCCCGGCGTCGTCGTCGCCCGCCGCGAACTGCTCGCCGAGGTCTGGCAGCAGTCGTACGGCGACGACCAGACCATCGACGTCCACCTGTCGTGGCTGCGCCGCAAGCTCGGCGAGACCGCGGCCAGTCCGCGCTATCTGCACACCCTGCGCGGCGTCGGCGTCAAACTCGAACCGCCCGCCGCCCTGCCGCCCACCGCGATACCGGCCGCCCCCGCGGTGCCGCCGTCATGAGATGGGCGCTGATCAAGGTGAGCCTGGCGGTGACGGCGATGGTCGTCATCGCCTTCGCCGTACCGCTCGGCCTGGTCGTCAAGGAACTGGCCCGCGACCGCGCGCTCACCAACGCCGAACGCCAGGCCGCCGCGATCGGCCCCGCCCTGGCCATCACCACCGACCGGGGTGAGCTGGAACGCGCCATCGCCAGCACCCAGGCGGGCGCCGAGTCCCGGATCGCGCTGCGCATACCGGCCACCGCGCAGTCCCCGGCCGTCGGCATCGGCACCCCGCACGCCACCGACGCCGCGCTGCACACCGCCTCGGCGTACGGCGAGGCCGCGACCGTACGCGTCCCCGGCGGATACGCGCTGCTCCAGCCGACCGCCGTCAGCTCGGGGACGGTCGCGGTCGTTGAGGTGTTCGTGCCCGACGACGACATCAACCGCGGTGTCCCCACCGCCTGGCTGGTGCTGGCCGCCGTCGGAATCGGCCTGATCGTCGGCTCGGTCGCCATCGCCGACCGGCTCGGCACCCGCATGGTCCGCCCCGCCGCCCGGCTCGCGGGCGCCGCGCAGCGCCTCGGCGAAGGCGACCTGGCGGTACGGGTTCCCGAGGCCGGTCCCAGCGAACTGCGGTCCGCCGCCGCCGCGTTCAACGCCATGGCCGACCAGGTGGTCGAACTCCTGGCCAGCGAGAGGGAGTTGGCGGCCGACCTGTCGCACCGGCTGCGCACCCCGCTCACCGTGCTGCGGCTCAACACCGCGTCCCTCGGCGAGGGTCCGGCCGCCGACCAGACCCGCGCGGCCGTCGCCCAGCTCGAACGCGAGGTCGACCAGATCATCCGCGCCGCCCGCGAACAGCGCGGCGCCCACACCGCGACCGGCGCCGCCGGGTGCGACGCCGCCGAGGTCATCCGCGAACGGATGGCCTTCTGGTCCGCGCTCGCCGAGGACGAGGGCCGCGAGGTCCGCTCCGCGGGGGCCGAGCGGCCGGTACGGGTCCCCGTCGCCCGCGCCGAACTGGCCGCCGCCCTCGACGCCATGCTCGGCAACGTCTTCCGCCACACCCCGGAGGGCACCGCCTTCGCCGTCGACGTCCACCGCGGCGACGACGCCGTCATCGTCCTCGTCTCCGACGCCGGACCCGGCGTCGCCGACCCGGCCGCCGCCCTGCGCCGCGGCCACGGCGCGGGCGGCCAGGGTTCCACCGGCCTCGGTCTCGACATCGTCCGCCGCGTCGCCGAATCCACCGGCGGCGACCTCGCCGTCGGCCGCAGCGTCCTCGGCGGCGCCGAGATCCGCCTCTGGCTCGCCCTCTCCCCCCACACCTCCACCCCCCACCCCACCCACCGCCGCACCCCCCTCAACCGCCACCGCTGAGCGCGCAGCGCGCCCGGCGCGTGTGCCGGAAGCCAGGATTCAGCCCGTCCGGCGTCTGTGGGGGCACCTCCCCGCGCTGGCTGGGGGCGACGAGCCCCGCCGGCGATGAGGCCCCACCTTTAACGGCTCCCTTGCGCCGCCTTAAGCGCGCCATAAGAACCCCGTCCGCAGCCCGGACCAGCCAATTTGTCCCCTCTCCGCGCGCTAGCGTGCCAACGCGTCCCCCTCCCCCCAACCCCCAAGAGGCAGGCTCGAACATGGCAACAACGCACCGCCGTCGCCCCAGCCGGAAGGTCCAACTGATAGGCGGCCTCACCGCCGTCGCCGCCGTAGCCGGAGGCGCCTTCGCACTGGCGGGATCGGCGAGTGCCGCGTCGGTCGGGGCGGTGTACTCCAAGACCAGCGGGTGGGACGGCGGTTACACCGGCCAGTACGAGATCACGAACTCCGCGAGCAGCGCCCTCACCGGCTGGACGCTGAAGTTCGACCTGCCTGCGGGAACGAAGATCAGCTCGCTGTGGAACGGCAGTTACCAGGTGTCGGGCCAGACGGTCACCGTCACCGCGGAGAGCTGGAACGGCACGATCGCCCCCGGCGGCAAAGTCGACGTCGGCTTCGTGACGAGCGCGTCCGGCGCGGCGGGCGACCCCGTCAACTGCCTGATCAACAACGCGAAGTGCTCGGTCTCCGACGGCCCCACGCAGACCCCGACGGGCCACCCGACGCAGACCGCGACCCCCACGGCGACCCCGACGCAGAAGCCCACGCAGACCCCCACCCAGAGCCCGACGCCCACCGCCACCCCGACCCCGACCTCGGGCGGCGGCGGCACCACCGCGTCCAGCGGCTTCGCCCCCTACGTCGACACCTCCCTCTACCCGGCGTACGACCTCGTCGCCGCGTCGAAGGCCAACGGCGTCAAGGAGTTCAACCTCGCCTTCCTCGTGTCCGGCGGCGGCTGCGTCCCCAAGTGGGGCGGCGTCACCGACCTGGGCGGTGACGCGGTGGCCGCGCAGATCGGCGCGCTGCGGGCGGCCGGCGGCGACGTCCGCGTATCGTTCGGCGGCGCCAACGGTACGGAGCTGGCCTCGGCGTGCTCCTCGGCGTCGGACCTGGCGGCGGCGTACGGCAAGGCCATCGACCAGTTCAAGCTCACGAAGGTCGACTTCGACGTGGAGGGCGGCGCGCTGCCGGACACCGCGGCCAACACCCGCCGCGCGCAGGCCATCGCCCAACTCCAGAAGAGCCACAGCGGACTTGAGGTCTCGTACACGCTGCCCGCGATGCCGACCGGGCTCACGCAGGACGGCATCAATCTGCTGAGCAACGCCAAGAGCAACGGGGTGGACATCCACGCCGTCAACATCATGGCGATGGACTACGGTTCCTCGTTCAGCGGCGACATGGGCCAGTACGCGATCGACGGCGCGACCGCCACGCAGGCGCAGGTCAAGAGCGTGCTCGGGATCTCCGACGCCGCCGCGTGGAAGAAGATCGCGGTGACGCCGATGATCGGCGTCAACGACGTCGCCACCGAGATCTTCACCGTCGAGGACACCACGCAGTTGGTGACCTTCGCCAAGTCCAAGGGCCTGGCGTGGCTGTCGATGTGGTCCGCGACCCGCGACAAGCAGTGCGCGGGCGGCGCGCAGAGCTGGGCCGACGCCTCGTGCAGCTCGATCGTGCAGAGCGCGGGCGCCTTCTCCAAGGCGTTCGCCGCGTACACCGGCTGACGGCACGTCACCTGTGAACGCCCCCTGAACCGTGCCTCTCCCACCCCCACGGGAGAGGAGCGCGGAGCGGTACGGACAGCACCCTCGAGCTGTCCGTACCGCTCCTTTTCCGTTCCCTCAGGAAGCCCCGTCCTCCTCCGCGACTCCCTGAAGGACGTTCTCGCGGGCGACGGCCGCGTACCAGTGGGCGCTCTGCTTGGGGATGCGGCGCTGTGTGCCGAAGTCGACGTAGACCGCGCCGAAACGCTTGCTGTAGCCGTACGCCCACTCGAAGTTGTCCATCAGCGACCACAGGAAGTAGCCGCGTACGTCCACGCCGTCGGCGATCGTGCGGTGGATCGCCGCCAGGTGGCTGCGCAGATACGCGATCCGCTCCGGGTCGTTGACCGTGCCCTCGGGCGAGATGTAGTCGTCGTAGGCGGCGCCGTTCTCGGTGACCATCATCGGCAGCCCCGGGTGCTCGCGCGCCACCCGGTGGATCAGGTCGTACAGACCGGTGGCGTCCACCGCCCAGCGCATCGCGGTGGTCTCGCCGGGCGGCAGGTGGAAGGCGACGTGCTCGGAGCCGGGCCACGGCGAGTGGTCGCTGGCGCCGTGCCCGTCGTTGCGGGGCACGTCGGGTCCGTCGGCGCGCTGCTTGCCGTCCGAAACCAGCGTCGGCGTGTAGTAGTTGATGCCCAGCAGGTCGATCGGCCGGGAGATCTCCGCGAGGTCGCCCTCCCGTACCAGCGACTCCCAGTCCACCAAGTGGGCGGTGTCCGCGAGGAGATCGGCCGGGTAGTCGCCGCCGAGGATCGGGCCGAGGAAGACCCGGTTGCCGACCGCGTCGATCCGGCGGGCCGCGTCGAGGTCGCCCGGCGAGGTGGTCAGCGGGCGGATCTGGTGCAGATTGAGGGTGATCGAGGTCTGCGCGGCGGCGGGCAGCGCGGAGCGCAGGGCCCCGATCGCCTTGCCGTGCGCGAGGTTGAGGTGGTGGACGGCCCGCAGCGCCGACTCCGGCTCGGTGCGGCCCGGCGCGTGCACGCCGGAGCCGTAGCCGAGGAAGGCCGAGCACCAGGGCTCGTTGAGGGTCGTCCAGTACGGCACCCGGTCGCCGATCGCGCCGGCCACCAGCGCCGCGTAGTCGGCGAACCGCTCGGCGGTGTCGCGTACCGTCCAGCCGCCGACGTCCTCCAGATCCTGCGGCAGGTCCCAGTGGTAGAGGGTGGCCACCGGAGTGATGCCGCGGTCGAGCAGCTCGTCGGTGAGCGAGCGGTAGAAGTCGAGGCCGCGCTGGACGGCCGGGCCGCGCCCGGTCGGCTGCACGCGCGACCAGGAGACGGAGAACCGGTACGCGCCCAGGCCCAGGTCGGACATGAGCGCGACGTCGTCGCGGAAGCGGTGGTAGTGGTCGGCCGCGATGTCACCCGTGTCCCCGTTGTGGACGCGGCCGGGCGTGTGGCTGAAGGTGTCCCAGATCGAAGGGGTGCGGCCGTCCTCGGCCGCGGCGCCCTCGATCTGGTAGGCGGCGGTGGCCGCCCCCCAGACGAAGCCGGGGGGAAAGCGGAGCGAGGCCGAGACATTGGCGCTCTCGGCGCTCTCGGAGCGGACAGCGGTCATAACGGGGGACTCCAGGGGAATCAGGGGTAAGCGGGGGAGGGGGCCAACAGGACGCTGCTCAGGGGGAGTTCAGGGGAGGCACGGGGGAGTTCACGAAGGGTTCAGCTCTTGACGGCACCTGCCGTGATGCCGCCGACGATGTGCTTGCCGAGGACCGCGAAGACCAGCAGCAGCGGCAGCGTGGCGACCAGCGCGCCCGTCACCACGATCGAGTGGTCGATGGTGTGGTCACCGGAACCCAGACCGGCCAGCGCGACCTGAACCGTCGGGTTCTGCTGGTTGAGCGCGATGAACGGCCAGAAGAAGTCGTTCCACGACTGCACGAACACCAGCATTCCCAGCACGGCCATCGCGGGCCGCGCCACCGGGAACACCACGTGCCAGATGATCCGCAGGCTGTGCGCGCCGTCCACCCGCGCCGCCTCGACCAGTTCGATCGGCAGCGCCTCGGACAGGAACTGCCGCATGAAGAACACGCCGAAGGCGGCCACCAGCGACGGCAGGATGACGGACTGGATGTGCCCGACCCAGCCCAGGTTGGTGATGATCTGGTAGAGCGGGATCACGCTGAGCTGCGGCGGGATCGTCATCGTCGCGACCACCAGCATCAGCAGCGCGTTACGGCCGCGGAACTGGAGCTTGGCGAAGGCGAATCCGGCGAGCGTCGCGAACATCACCGTGCTGAACGACACGAAGCCCGCCACGATCGTGGAGTTGATCAGGGCCTTGCCCATGTCGACCTGGTCCCACACGATGTGCAGGTTGTCGATCAGATGGCTGCCGGGCAGCAGTGGCATCGGCGGCGTGACGATCTCGGCGTCCGTGCGCGACGCCGCCACCACCGTCCAGTACAGCGGGAACAGCGAGATCAGCGCCGCGACGACGAGGATGACGTACGCGACCGGGCCCGCGTGCTCCTGCTTGCCCGCCCCGCTCCTGCGCAGGAACCGGCGACGCGGGGGCTTGGGCGGCGGTACGGCGGTCGACCGCCGCGACGGCGCGGCCCCGAACGCTTGCGTTTCGGTTGTCTGTGCCATGAGGTCAGCCCCCGAGCTTCCGGCGGTTGGCCCGCACGATCAACAGTTGGACGGCGCCGATGAGCAGCAGGATCAGCAGCATCACCCAGGCCACGGCGGAGGCCTGGCCCAGCGCGCCGGTCGCCCAGCCCTTCTCGTACATGTAGAGGCTCAGCGTCTGGTACTGATGCGCGGAGCCGCCGCTGACGCCGACTCCGCCGCCGTAGATCAGCGGCTCACCGAAGAGCTGTGTGGCGCCGATCGTCGAGACCACGATGGTGAAGAGAATCGTCGGCCGGATCGAGGGGATCGTGACGCTGATGAACTGCCGCCAGCGCGAGGCCCCGTCGAGCGCCGCCGCCTCGTACAGGTCGGACGGCACGGCCTGCATCGCGGCCAGGTAGATCAGCGCGTTGTAGCCGGTCCAGCGCCAGGTGACGATCGCCGAAATGGCGATCTGCGCGGGCCACTTGGACGACTGCCAGTCGAGGTTGTGCACCCCGAAGTGGGCGAGGATCTGGTTGACCATCCCGTAGTCGGGATTGAAGAGCTGGACGAAGACCAGCGACGCCGCCGCGATCGAGGTGGCGTACGGCGCGAGCACCGCGACCCGGAAGAAGCCGCGCGCCCTGAGCTTGAAGTTCAGCAGGTGCGCGAGGCCGAGCGCCATCAGGAGCTGCGGCACGGTCGAGATCACCGCGAGCGAGAAGGTGTTGCGCAGCGCGTTCCAGAAGAACTCGCTGTCCCACAGGCGGGTGTAGTTCCGGAAACCGACCCAACTGGCGTCGCCGCCGAGCTGCACCTGGTTGAAGGAAAGGTAGCCGGTGTAGATCAGCGGAAAGAGGCCGAAGGCCGCGAAGCAGATGAAGAACGGGGCGATGTACGCGTACGGCGACGCCTTGGTGTCCAGCCGGTACAGCCTGGAACGCCAGCCCGGGGGGCGGTGGGCGCCCTTGCCGGGCGAGCGGGGGGCGGCGGGCCGGGACGACGGAGGACTGCCGTCGGACGTCGCCCTGACGGAGGTGGCCACGAGTGGCGTCCTTCCCGTAGGGGTTCGGGCGAGGGTTGTGCGGTGACTGGAGGAGGGCCGCGGTCGTCCGGGGTGGTCTGGCCGCGGCTGCGGGGGCGGTACGAGGTGCGGGGAGACGAGGTGCGGGCCGCCCGGCAGGTGGGAGACACTGCCGGGCGGCCCCGTCCGCGCTACTGGTCGATCTTGTCCTTGACCAGCGCCTTCACGTTCGACCACGCCTTTTCGGCCGAGGTGCCGTGCTGCTCCATGTCGAGGATTCCGTTGTCGGTGATGAAGGTCTTCACCTGACCGTCGTACTGGCCGATGGGCGCGGGCTGGATGCTCTCCGCGGTGGCCGAGTAGATCTTGCCGACGGGGGTGTCACCGAAGTACGGGTTCGTCGCGTTCTGCACGGCCGGGTCGGCGAGACCCGCCTTGGTCGACGGGATGTTGCCGTTCTTCGCGAAGACCTTCGCCTGCTGGGCGGGCGCGGTCAGCCAGGCGGCCAGCGCGGTCGCCTCCGCTATGTGCTTGCCGGCCTTGGGCACCGACAGGAAGGAACCGCCCCAGTTACCGGCCTGCGGCGGCGCGGCGATGTCCCACTTGCCCTGGTTGGCGGGGCCGGCCGAGTCCTTGATGATGCCGATCATCCAGCTCGGGCAGGCCACGGTCGCGAACTTGGAGTTCTTGAACGCCGCGTTCCAGGTGTTGGCGTCGAACTGCCGCAGCTTGTCGGTCAGTCCGTCCTTGACGGCCTCGGTCGCCAGGTCCCACGCCGTCTTCACACCGGGGCTGGTGTCGTAGATCAGCTTGCCGGACGCGTCGGAGTACTGCGTGGTCTGGCTGGAGACCACCGCGTTGAACAGGCCGCTGCCGGAGTCGGTGAAGGCCACACCCGAGGGCGCATTCGCCTTGAACTCCTTGCCGACGGCCAGGAACTTCGACCAGTCACCGGCCCACTTGGCCGCGACCGCCTCGCGGTTGTCGGGCAGACCCGCGGCCTTGAAGAGGTCCTTGCGGTAGCAGACCGCCATCGGGCCGATGTCGGTGCCCAGGCCGATCACCGAACCGTCGGTGGTGGTGGCCTGCTTCTCCTTGTAGTCCAGCCAGTCGCCGACGTTGACGCCCTTGGCCTTGCCCAGGTCCACGAACTTCGACGCCAGCGTCGGGCCGGTGGCCTCGGCGATGTAGCCGATCTCGATGGCCTGGATGTCGGAGAGGCCGCTGCCCTGGGAGAGGTGGAGCTTCAGGGCGTCCCAGTACTGCTGCCCGTCGGCGACGTTGTCCTCGACGATCGTGATGTTGGGGTGCAGCTTGTGGTACTCGGAGAAGAGGGCCGCGCCCGTCTTGTCGTCGTAGCCGAACGATCCGAAGTCACCGACGTGCAGCGTGATCTTCTCGGTCGAGGAGGCGGTGCTCCCGTTGCCCGAGTCCTTGCTCTTGCTGTCGCTGCTGCATCCGGTGATCAGGGTCGCGCAGGTCGCGAGACCCGCGACCGCGATGACTGCGGCCTTGCGGGTTCTGCCGGAAGTGCGCATTCCACTCTCCTTGTCAGGGTGGGTCTGGCGTGCGGTGGTGCGAGTGAGGGTGTGGGAGCGCTCCCACTAAGCTTGCCGGAACAATCCGGCCTCGGAGGGGTCAGTGTCAAGATGTGAAGTCGATTTCGTTGCCGGAACGTGTCCGGACCGGACCGATGGTCACTTCTTGAACGGATCGGACGCCGCGGGGCGGGTACGGTGAACACAGCGTGGGAGCGCTCTCAAGAGATCCTGCTGTCCAGAGCGGGCCGGGCGCTAAGGTGGCGCGACAGTGGAGCACAGGAGGCGGAAGTGGCCATGAACGGGCGGCACAGCGGACGGCCCACCCTGGAAGAGGTGGCTGTACGCGCCGGGGTGGGACGCGGCACGGTCTCGCGCGTCATCAACGGGTCGCCGCGGGTCAGCGACCGCGCGAAGGCCGCGGTCGAGGCCGCCATCGCCGAACTGGGGTACGTGCCCAACCGCGCGGCCCGCGCGCTGGCCGGAAATCGCACCGACGCGATCGCTCTGGTCATCCCCGAGCCGGAGACGCGGCTCTTCGCCGAGCCGTACTTCTCCGACATCATCCGGGGGATCGGGGCGGAGCTGGCCGACACCGACATGCAGCTCCTGCTCACGCTGATCCGTACGCCCAAGGAGCGGGCCCGTTTCGGCCAGTACCTGGCCGCGCACCGCGTGGACGGCGTCCTGCTGGTCTCCGTCCACGAGGACGATCCGCTGCCCGACCTTCTCGAACAGCTCGACATGCCCGCCGTTCTGAACGGGCGGCGCAGTGACCTGGAATCCGTCTCGTACGTGGACGCCGACAACGTCGGCGGCGCGCGTGCCGCCGTCGCCCACCTCTTCGCCCGCGGGCGGCGGGCCGTCGCGACGATCACCGGGCCGCCGGACATGTACGTGGCCCGCTGTCGCCTCGACGGGTATCGGCAGGCCGTGGAGGCGGCGGGGGTTTCCGCCGGGGGTTCCTCGGGGGGCTCCTCGGACTCGGAGCTCGTCGCCCGGGGCGACTTCACCGAGGAGGGCGGGCGGCGGGCCATGCGCGAGCTGCTCGCGCGGCGGCCGGACATCGACGCCGTTTTCGCCGCCTCCGACCTCATGGCGGCCGGCGCGCGGCAGGTGCTGCGCGAGTCGGGGCGGATTGTGCCGACCGATGTCGCGCTCGTCGGTTTCGAGGACTCGGCCATCGCGCGCCACATGGATCCGGCGCTCACCAGTGTTCGGCAGCCGACGGAGGAGATGGGGCGCACGATGGCGCGGGTGCTTCTTGAGGAGATCGCTGAGCGGGATTCGGTGCGACGCCATGTCGTTCTGGCCACTGAGCTCATTCAACGCGACTCTGTTTAGGGCTCGTTGTCTTGTCTTTCCCGCCCGCCCACCCGTGCGGGTGCTTTGTCGTCTGCGGGTGCCGCTTGTGCCTGGTCGGTGCCGGTCCGGGGCACCTCCTCGAAATGCGGCTACCTGGCCTTTGCTTATTCGGCACCCTTCTTGTCACCGCATTTCTGCGGGGGCACCCCGGCCCGTCCCCTCCCGGTACGTCGGCGTCCGCCTGCCTGGTGGGGGTTGCCGGGGAGGGTAGGGGGTTCTTTCGGCGGGCCGCCTTGCGCCGGTGCCCCCTCCCGGCCGCTCCGGAAAGACCGGGCCCTTCCCCAGGCGCCCAACGAAGCCCCTGCCAACCCCCCCAGCACCCGCACCCCCACCTACCCCATCCGCCCACCCCGGCTGGACGTCAGGTGACTCGGGTCCCGGGCTCACACTTACCGCCTTTCGTCCGCCCCGCCGGAGGGTTGGGTGGCGCAGGTCCCGCACGCCCTCCCACCCCTTCCCTCCTCAGCCACAGCGGACAGGCGGACGCCGACGGGCGAGGAGGGGTCGGTGCGGGGTGCCCCCGCAGGGGGACGAACGGAAAGGGGCTGGACGTTTTCGAAGTGGGTGCACGTTCGTCGCCCGAGGAGGTGCCCCGGGCCGGGACCGACCAGGCACAAGCGGCACCCGCAGACGAAGAAAGCACCCGCACGGGTGGGCGGGTGGGAAAGACAGGACGGAGGAAGGACAGGACGTGAAGAAGCGGACGGCTGTTTACGGGCAAGTGGCGACAGAGCTGGCGCTGAGAAGTGACGCAGAACTGCGCGAGCTCGTGGAAAGGGGTGAACCCCTCGGAGAAGGCATCGGCGGACACACCTCAAAGGTGCTCCTCGCGGGAACCCCCGTCTTCGTGAAGGAGATCCGCCTCACCGACCTCGAAAGGCGCCCGGAGAACACCCACTCGACGGCGAACGTCTTCGACCTCCCGGCGTTCTGCCACTACGGCATCGCCACCCCCGGCTTCGGCGCCTGGCGCGAACTGGCCGTCCATGCCATGACGACGAACTGGGTCCTGGCGGGAGAGCACGACGGCTTCCCCATGACGTATTACTGGCGGGTGCTGCCGAGCACGAGAAGGCCCCTGCCGAAGGAGCTGGCCGATGTGGAGGCGGCGGTGGCGTACTGGGGCGGCAGCCCCGGAATGAGGCGCCGCATCGAGGGTGTGCGGGACGCGACGGCGAGCGCGGTGGTCTTCATGGAGTACATCCCGCAGAATTTGCAGAATTGGCTGCGGAACCGTCTCGCGGAGGCCGACGAGGCGACGACGGAACGCGTCTGCGAGTGGATCGAGCGCGAGCTGCTGGACGGCGCGGATTTCATGAACGACCGCGAACTGCTGCATTTCGACGCGCACTTCGAGAATATCCTGACCGACGGCCACCGCCTGTACTTCGCGGATTACGGCCTGGCGGTGTCGACCAGGTTCGAACTGTCGTCGGCGGAGGCCGAGTTCTACGAGCGGCACCGCACGTACGACCGCGATTACATCCGTACGCACTTGGTGCGCTGGCTGGAGCGCAATACGGGGAAGGTCCCGGCTCCGGTGCTGGCCCGGCACGGGCAGTTGGCCGAGGAGATGGGGGAGTGGCACAGGGCGTTGCGGACGGAGAGCAGGGAGACGCCGTATCCGGTTCAGTCGGCGGGCCGCCATCTGACGCGGTAGTCGACGCCGTCGGGGCGGTAGCGGGGGCCGGGGGTGGAGCGCCACTGGGCGGTCAGGACGCGCGGCTCGGCGGGGGTGTCGCGGTGGGGGAGGAGCAGCACGGTGAGTTCGTCGTAACGGGCGTCGACGCCGCCCGTGCCGGGGTGGGTGTCGGGCTCGGCCGTACCGGCCTCGTAGCGGGCGTGCCAGGCCGCGAAGAGGGCCCACCGCTCGCGCTCCAGGGCGAGTTGGGCGGCGCCGACGGGCCACACGGCGTAGGTGTCCTCGTACACGAGCCGGAAGTAGTGCGGCTCCCCTTCGACCTCGGCGAGGCCGAAAATCGGGGCGTCGTATCGGTCCAATTCGGCAAAGACCCGCTCGAATCCCTCGCCGATCAGCTCCTGTTCATCCCAGATCTCGGCCATGAACGGAGGCTACGACCTCGGGCCGCCGAGGCGCGTACGTTTCTTGAACGCGGGCCCTCGTACGCGCTCTCAGAACGCGCTGCCGACGCCGTTCACCGCCGCCACAGGCGGCGCCACACCGGCACTCCCGTCGCGGTCGCCGTCCGCCTCGCCCGTCCGCAGGCCGTGCGCCAGTGCATGGGTGAGGCCCGCCGTGCACCGAATACGTTCAGGAACACGCTCCCGGAGACGTTTCGGGACCGCGTTCGCCGGGATCGGTTCAGGCCGCGTCCTCGGGCGCGGGCGGGCGGCAGGCGAGGATCTGGTCGACGCCCATGCGGTTCTCTCCGAAGGACAGGGCGCTGCCGATGAGGTAGAGCCGCCACACGCGGGCGGTCTCCTCGCCGACGAGGGCGACGAATTCGGCCCAGCGGTCCTCCAGCGTGCGGTGCCAGGCCAGGATGGTGCGGACGTAGTGCTCCCGCATCGCGGTGACGGACCGCACTTCGAGACCGGCCTGTTCGAGCAGGCCGACGGTCTCGCCGAGCGGGCGCATGTGCATGTCGGCGGCGATGTAGGTCTCGATGAAGGCGCCGCCGCCCGGCGCGTTCCGGCCGCGTGACATCTGCTGGACCATCACCCGGCCGCCCGGCCTGAGCCGGTCGTGCAGGGCCGCGGCGAAGGCCGGATACTCGGCGTCGCCGACGTGCTCGCCCATCTCGATGGTGGCCACGGCGTCGTAGCCGCCGCCCCGGATGTCGCGGTAGTCGCGGCACTCCACGTCGACCAGGTCGCTGAGCCCGCGCGCCTTCACCTCCTGTCGTACGTACGCCGCTTGCTCGGCCGCGAGGGTGACGGCGGTGACGCGGGCGCCGTACCGCTCGGCGGCGTGCAGGGTCAACGAGCCCCAGCCGCAGCCGATGTCGAGCAGCCGGGCCTCGGGCCCGAGCCCCAACCGCGTGCAGATCAGGTCGATTTTGTCGCGCTGCGCGTCGGCGGACGTGTAGTCGGGGGCGTCGCTGGTCCACCAACCGCAGGAGTACGCCATCGTCTCGTCGAGCAGCAGCGCGTAGAAGTCGTTCGACAGGTCGTAGTGGTGGTGGATCGCCGCCCGGTCGCGGTCCTTGCTGTGCAGGCGTCCGCTCAGCCGCGCCGGAGCCCCCGGCGGCGCGGGGCGCGGCCCGATCGCGCCGATCCGTACCGCCGCCGCCAGCGCGCGGGCCCGGTCGGCCGCCGACAGCCGGGCGGGCCGCAGCTTCTGCTGCCGGATGGCCGCCCACACCGTGCGCAGCGCCTCCCCGACATGGCCCTCGACGTCGATCTCCCCGGCCACGTACGCCTCCGCGAGGCCCAGCTCGCCGGGCTGCCAGACCAGCCGCCGCAGCGCCCGCCGCCGCCGTACGACCACCAGCGGTCCGTCGCCCGAGCCCAGCTCGCTCCCGTCCCACAGCCGCACCCGCAGCGGCGGTTCCCCGCCGAGCGCCTGGTCCAGGTGGGGGCGCAGCCGGTCGGCCGCGGTGGGTGTCACGGAGGGCATGGACGCGCTCGCTTTCCGCGGTGCCGCCCGGTGAGGCGGCGGCTCCGCTGTGCTGTTCCGGGCTGTGCCGGGCTGTTCCGGTCGGGGCTCTCACCCTGTATTCGGCGCGGTACGGCGTACGGATTGGCGCGGGTGCCGCCCGTCTGCCGGGGGCTGTCGCACGGCTGTCGCACGGATGTCGCGCGGCGGCGTGCGGGCCTCGGCGGGATTGTCGTTCCCCTCGGATACGTTGCCGCCATGGCTGAATTCGTACTGGTCGCGGGGGCGTGGCTCGGCGCGTGGGCGTGGGACGAGGTGGTGCCCGAGCTGCGGGCGGCCGGGCACGGCGTCCATCCGCTGACGCTGTCGGGGCTCGCCGAGAAGCGGGGCGCCGCGCCGGACGCCGGGCAGCGGACGCATGTCGAGGACATCGTGGCCGAGGTGGAGCGGCTCGATTTGCGGGACGTGGTCCTGGTCGGACACAGCTACTCGGGGATTCCGGTCGGCCAGGCCGCCGGGCGGATCGGCGACCGGCTGGCCCGTATGGTCCTGGTCGACTCCGAAGTGCCGGTCGAGGGCGGGTCGTTCGCGTCCGGCTGGTGGGAGGGGCAGGCCAGATTCGAGGCGGTCCTGGCCGAGGGGGACGGCTTCTGGCCGCCGCCCGCCGCCGGGGAGTTCGAGGGCCAGGGCCTGACCGACGAGCAGATCGCCCGGCTCGTCGCGGGCGCGACCCCGCATCCGGCTGCCTCGCTCACCGAGCCCGCCGCGCTGTCCCGCCCGCTCGCCGACCTCCCGACGACGTACATCAAGTGCCTTCTGGACGGCCCGGAGCCGAACAGCGACGTGGCCGCGCTCCTGGACGGCAAGCGGTGGCGGCTGGTGGAGATGAACACCGGGCACTGGCCGATGTTCTCCGAGCCGTGCCAGCTCGCCGCGATCCTGGGGGCCGAGACCGCCCCCTGATCCCTGCCGGGCGCGCGTGGGCCCCGGGCCCGCGCGGGTGTCGGGCCCACTCGCTGCGGGTCCGTCCTACGCCTGCGGCACCATCACGTCCGCCGGGATACGGCGGCGGACGTCCGCGAGCAGATTCCGCATCGCCATGCGGAAGACCTCGGCCTGGTGCTCGCCGAGGAACGAGGTGTGCCCGAAGACCTCCAGGACCACCTGCCCGTGCAGGCGGCCCCACGCCTCCATGAGGAGAGCGACCGCCGGCGGGGGCAGCTCTCCCGGGCCCTCCGGCGGCAGCCGGTCCAGGTGCGCCAGGAGCCGGGGCGAGAGCGCGGGGACGTCGGCCGCCGCGAGCTGCGCGGTGCTGAAGCCGTCGAACAGTTCGCGCTGGAAGAGCACGCTCATCCGGCGGTTGGCCTGGGTGGTGATGCCGTCGTGCGGGGCCGCGTACCCCCGCAGCGGTGTCCCGTAGAGGAGTTGGTACCGCTCGGGGTGGGCGATGGCCCAGTGGCGGTAGCCCTCGGCCGCGACCACCAGGCGCGGCAGATCCGGCCAGTCCGCCGCCGCTCGGTCGAGCGCGGAACGTACGGCGGCGGTCAGGTCGTCGTACGCCTTGGTGACGAGCACGGTGACGAGGGCGTCCCGGCTCGGGAAGTAGTGGTAGAGCGCCTGGACGGTCATGCCCAGGCCGCGGGCTATCGCGCGCATCGACAGGCCCTCGGGGCCGTTCTCCCCGATCAGGTGTTCGGCGGCGTCCAGGATCTCCTGCGTCGCCGCCGCGCGCCGCCGTTCACGCAGAGAGGGCGCGGAGGGCGGTGGCGGCGGCGTTGCTGGTGTCGGCGGTGCCGGCGGTGCCGGCGGTGCCTGCGGTGTCGTCCGTGGTGTCGGCGTGGAGACGTCCGGTGGCGCTGGCGGGTGTTCCTCGGCGGGCATGCGCCCACCCTACGACGGCTTCCTTGGCGTGTATCCGGAATTTGAACACTGTCAGGTAAATCTCGCACTGCCAAAGTCTGTTGTGTGCTGTCTACGTTCGTCACGGCGACGTCACTCCCGTCGCATCCGCCGCACGGCGCGACTCCGCGGGCCCCGCACACCCGCGACTGCGCCGTTACGCGCGTCCAGAAGGCCCGCAAATCCGCAGAGGAGATCTCGCGTGTTCGAACGCATAGCCGAACTGGCGATCCGCCGGTCCCGGCTGGTACTCATCGTCGCCATCGTGGCGACGGCCGTCATGGGTGCCGTGGGTGCTGGCGCTTTCACCAAGCTACTGGGCGGCGGCTTCGACGATCCAGCTTCCCAGTCCACCCGGGCACGCGACCTCATCGACAAGAGATTCGGCGGCGAGACGAATCTGGTCCTGCTCGTCCGCACCGCGGACGGCCGTATCGCCGACGGCCGCGTGGACGCCCCGGCGGCCGAGCGGAACGGGCGGGCCCTGGTCGCCGAGCTGAAGAGCGAGAAGACGCTGGCGAACGTCGTCTCGTACTGGGACACGCGGAGCACCGAACTGCGGTCCAAGGACGGCCGCGAGGCCATGGTGCTCGCCCACGTCAAGGGCGACCCGACGCAGCAGCAGAAGAACGCCGAGAAGCTTCTCGACCACTTCGGCGGTACGTACAAGGACGCGCTCACGGTCCGGGCCGGCGGTGTGGCCGCCGTCGGCAACGACATGGCGACGCAGGTCGTCAAGGACCTCGAACTGGCCGAGCTGATCGCGATCCCGCTGACCCTCGTCCTGCTGCTGTTCGTCTTCGGCAGCGCGGTGGCCGCCCTGCTGCCGCTGGCCATCGCGGTCATCGCCATCCTCGGCTCGTTCGCCGAGCTGTCCCTGCTCGCGGACGTCACCAGCGTCTCGAACACGGCGACCAATCTCACCACGGCCCTCGGCCTCGGACTGGGCATCGACTACGGCCTGTTGATGATCAGCCGGTTCAGGGAGCAGCTCGCGACGGGCGCGAGCGTGGACGACGCCGTCCGCCGGACCGTCCACACCGCGGGCCGCACCGTCGCGTTCTCCGCGGCGACCGTGGCCGCCGCGCTCGCCGCGCTCCTGGTCTTCCCGCAGTACTTCCTGCGCTCGTTCGGCTTCGCGGGCGTCGGGGTCGTCGCCATCGCGGCCGTCAGCGCGCTGTTCGTCATGCCGCCGCTGCTCGTCGTCCTGGGCCACCGGGTCAACAGCGGGCGGATGCCCTGGATGAAGGCCGCGAGCGCCGCGAACGACACGAAGGCCGTCAATTCCGCGAGCGCCGCGAGCGCCACGACTTCCGCCAGCTCCACGGATTCCGCCGACTCCACCGCCCGCGTCTCCGTGTGGGCGCGGCTGGCCCGTACCTCCATGCGGCGGCCCGCGCTCACCGCGCTGCCCGTGCTCGTGGTCCTGCTGGCGGCGGCGAGCCCCCTGCTGGGCATCGTCTTCGGCACCCCGGACGAGCGCGTGCTGCCCAAGGACGCCGAGAGCCGCCAGGTCTCCGCG
This sequence comes from Streptomyces sp. NPDC008079, assembly GCF_042957385.1. Classification (NCBI taxonomy): domain Bacteria; kingdom Bacillati; phylum Actinomycetota; class Actinomycetes; order Kitasatosporales; family Streptomycetaceae; genus Streptomyces; species Streptomyces sp. NPDC008079. Next base: position 187,704 of record NZ_JBIBIC010000007.1, on the reverse strand, counting down.
ACGCTCAGGAGCGACTTCACCGGCAGCGACGACTCCGCCCTCCAGATCGTCTTCGGCCAGGCCGTGGACAAGAACCCCCTGGGGTCGTACGCGCAGCGGCTGTCGCAGCTCAAGGGCGTCGTACGGGTCGAGACCAGCACCGGGACCTACGCCGACGGGCAGGCTTCCGCAGCCGGGCCGGGCAGCGCCAACCTCGGCCGCCCCGACGGGCAGCGGATCAGCGTGACCAGCTCCCTGACGCCGAGGTCGGACGCGGCCCAAGACCTGGTCGGCGCGGTACGGGACCTCGCGCCGCCCGCCGGAACGCACCCGCTGGTCGGCGGCACCGACGCCGAACTGGTCGACACCAGGCACTCCATCGGCGGCCAACTCCCGCTCGCCATCGGCCTGGTCGTCCTCACCACCTTCATCCTGCTCTTCCTGTTCACCGGCAGCGTCGTGCAGCCGCTGCGCGCCCTGCTGCTCAACGCGATCACCCTGGTGGCGACCCTCGGCGTCATGACGTGGATCTTCCAGGACGGCCATCTCTCCTCCCTGCTCGGCTTCACCGCGCAGCCGATGGAGATGTCGATGACCGTGCTGATGTTCTGCATCGTCTTCGGACTCTCGATGGACTACGAGGTCTTCGTCACCAGCCGGATCAAGGAACTCCACGACCAGGGCGAGGACACCGAGTCGGCCGTCGTCAACGGCCTCGGGCACACCGGGCGCATCGTCACCGCGGCGGCCTGCCTGCTGGCCGTGAGCTTCTTCGCCTTCGGCACGGCCAAGCTCAGCTTCATGCAGATGTTCGGCCTCGGCAGCGGACTGGCCATCCTCATCGACGCCGTCGCCATCCGCGGTGTCCTCGTCCCCGCCGCGATGCGCCTGCTCGGCGGATCGGCCTGGTACGCGCCGGGCTTCCTGCGCAGATTCCACGACCGGTTCGGGCTCAGCGAGGGCGAGCCGGCCTCCGGTCCCGACCTGGACCGCGAGCCGGTCGCCTCGCAGAGGTGATCGAGCGGGCCCCGCGGCCCCGATGCCTGTGACGGCCTCCGCCCTTTCCCGGGCGGGGGCCGTGACGCGTGCCCGGCCCCGTCCGCCGCCGCCCCCCACCCGGCGGATCTGTGTGCGATGCCTTGACGCCCCCGCCGTTCCGCCCGACACTCCATTCGCACGCAGCTCTGAGAGCGCTCTCAGGATTCCCGACATGTCATGCCCGCATCACGCATATCGAGTACGGCATCACGGGCGGCGGGTCGCGCACGAGCAGGACGGACCACGGACTACGTAACCCGCACCACGGCTCACGCTCAGCGTCCCGCCCCCACAGCAGCTGTCCCCCCACGACCGAAAGGCAGCACCTGCCCATGACGACATCCCCTCCATCGGCCGCCCGCCGCTTCGTCAGCGGACGTCCCACGGCCGTGCTCAGCGCCCTGCTCCTCCTCGTGACCGGCATCACCGGCCTTGTGCTGTCCGGCGGTTCGGCGTCGGCGGCCGTTCCCGGACCCGCGGCGGGCTGGACGACCGTGTTCAGCGACGACTTCAACGGGGCGGCGGGCAGCGGCCTCAACCGGTCCAACTGGCTCTACGACATCGGCACGAGCTACCCCGGCGGCGCGGGCAACTGGGGCACCGGCGAGATCGAGACCTCCACCGACTCGACGCAGAACGTCTACCAGGACGGCTCCGGCCACATGGTGATCAAGCCGGTCAAGGACGCCTCGGGGCACTGGACTTCGGGCCGCGTGGAGACCCAGCGCACGGACTTCGCGGCCCCCGCGGGCGGTCAGCTCGAAATCAGCGCCTCGATCCAGCAGCCCAACCCCCAGAGCGGGCTCGGCTATTGGCCCGCCTTCTGGGCGATGGGCGCCGCCGCCCGCCCGGTCAGCGCCACCAACTGGCCCAGCATCGGCGAGATCGACATCATGGAGGACGTCAACGCCCTCAGTAAGCACTCCACCACCTTCCACTGCGGGCAGTGGGCGGGCGAGTGCCACGACCCCGACGGCATCACCAGCGACCTCCAGCCGTGCGCCGGTTGCCAGACCGGCTTCCACAAGTACTCGGCCGTCATCGACCGCACCAACACCTCAGCCGAGCAGCTCCGCTTCTACCTCGACGGCAATCTGACCTACACCGTCAACGAGAACCAGGTCTCCGTCGCCACCTGGCAGGCCGCCGTCGACCACGGCTTCTTCGCCATCTTCGACGTCGCCATCGGCGGCTCGTACCCCAACAAGGTCTGCGGCTGCACCTCCCCGTCCGCCGACATCAGCTCCGGCGCGGGCATGAGCGTCGACTGGTTCGCCGTGTACCAGACGACCGGCGGCAGCAGCGGCACGGTCGGCGGCACGAACAACGGCGGTACGTCGTCCGGTACGAGCACGGGTACGAGTTCCGGTACGAGTTCCGGCACCAGCTCCGGTACGAGTTCCGGTGCGAGTTCCGGCACCAGCTCCGGTTCGAGCGCGGGCAGCACGGGCGGCAGCACCACCACGCCCGACTACACCGCCGGTGTCACGTCCACCAGTTCCACGCAGGCCCGCATCTCCTTCACCCCGACCACCCCGGCCGCCTACGTCGACGCCCACTACCTCGTCAACGGCGCGGGTCAGCAGAATTTCCGCATGACCAACTCCTCCGGCACCTGGACCCAGACCGTCAACGGCCTCTCCACCGGCAGCGTTCTCACGTACTGGTTCACGTACGAGAAGAACGGCCCCCAGTACGACTCCCCGCGCTACACGTTCACCCAGGGGTCCTGACCCTCGGCCCGCGTGCCTGCTTCGGCTGTGCCTGCTTCGGCTGTGCCTGCTTCGGCGGGGCCGCCCGGACACCGTGTCCGCGCGGCCCCGCCGGCGTTCGCGGGCGAGGTGCGCCAGGCGAATATGCCAGGTCAAGGAGTGGTTGACGCGCATAGACAACGTCGGGCAGTCTCATGAGTCTGTGAACCCCCCATGGGAGGCGTGATGTTGAGACGGTACGTCCGTGCATTACTCGCTATTGTCATGTTTGCGTCAGCTATCCTCGTCGGAACCGCCGTGACGGCGGGCAGCGCCCATGCGGCCGGCTGCTACTCCTGGGGCCGCACCCTCAGCCAGGGCGCGAGCGGTGAGGACGTCCGCCAGCTCCAGATCCGGATCGCCGGATACCCTGGCTACGGCGCGGTGCTGGCGACCGACGGCCAGTTCGGGCCGGCGACCAAGTCCGCCGTCGTGCGTTTCCAGCAGGCGTACGGCCTCACGGCGGACGGCATCGCCGGGCCGCAGACCTTCGCGAAGATCGGCGCGCTCCAGGACACCGACTGCACCCCGATCCACTTCACCTTCGGCGAGATGAACCGCTGCAACACCACCTGGGCGGGCGGCGCGGTCAGTGCGGCCACCGCCCGTGACAACGCCCTGCGGCTCATGTGGAAGCTGGAGGCGCTGCGCCACGCGCTGGGCGACCAGCCGCTCAACACGAGCAGCGGCTTCCGCTCAGCCTCGTGCAACAGCGCCGTCGGCGGGGCCTCGAACAGCAACCACATGTACGGCCGGGCCGTCGACCTGATCGGCTCGCCGAGCTACTGCCGCATCGTGCAGGAGGCCCGCTACCACGGCTTCAACGAGATCCTCGGCCCCGGCTACCCGGGCCACAGCACCCACGCCCACCTAGGCGACCAGAGCTCCCGCTACTGGAGCGCCTCCTCCTGCGGAATCTGACCCCCGCGCCCCGTGGCCGACGCTCCCCCTCCGCCTCGGCCACGGGGTTCCGCACCGCCCGGATCCGGCGGCGGCGTTCCGGGCAGAGCAGGAGCGCGAACTCTCCGAGGACGACCACGGGTTCGGGACGATGACGAAGAGGGGCCGTTCACGGGCCCCTTGGCCGACGCGGAGGTCCGCGCCTGGTGCCCCGGCGGCCGTCCCACCGAGGCCGAGTGGACCGCCGCGGTGTCGGACCGCGGCGACCTCTACCCCGACCGCGCGGCGGGCAACTGCACCGTCCTCTACGACGCCGACGGCAGGCCGGTCTCGATCGGCTACTGGGGCGTCACGGCGGACTGACCGCGGCAAGCCGCGGCGGGGCGGGGCGGGGGCCGGGCCGGGGCAGGCTCGGGCAGGACGGCTTCATCCGGGCAGGACGGCCTATCCGGGCCTCCGGACGGAGAACTCGTTGCCGTCGGGGTCGAGGAGCAGGACATGGGCTCCGCCGTCGGTCTCCGCGGCCTCGGGGCGCGTGGCGCCCAGGGCGAGGAGGCGGTCGACCTCGGCGGAGCGGTCGGCGCCGGCGGGGAGGGCCAGTTCGAAGAAGAGGCGGTTGGTGCCGGTCTTGGGGACGACGGGCGGGCCGCCCCAGGTGATCTTCGTACCGCCCTCGGGGGACTGGATCGCGGTCTCCTCGTCCTGGTCCCAGACCAGGGGCCACCGCAGGGCCTCGCTCCAGAAGTAGCCGACCTCGCGGGTGCCGTCGCAGGCCAGGGCGCCGATGGCGCCGGTGTCGGCGAGGAATGTGTTGCCGGGCTCGATGATGCAGAATTCGTTGCCGTCAGGATCGGCGAGCACGACATGTCCCTCTTCGGGGAGTTGGCCGATGTCGATGTGCTGTCCGCCCAGTTCCAGCGCCCTGGCCACCGTCTGCCGCTGGTCCTCGGCGGAGGCGCTCGTCAGGTCGAAGTGCGCTTGATTCTGGCGGGACTTGGGCTCCTGGCTCGGCAGGAAGCGGATACGGAAGCCGCCGGTCGCCCCGTCCGCGGCGGGCGGCACGATCGCGACACCGCCCTGCGCGTCCTCGTCCTCACCGGGGGGCACCTCCCAGCCCAGCACCCCGGACCAGAACCTCGCCAGCCCCGTCGGCCGCGTCGCGTTGAAGCAGATCGCGAACAGTTCACTGCTCATACCCTGTACCTCTCCGATCCCTCGACGTCCGAGCCGCACCCTAGACACGCCCGTCCGGCCCCCGCACCCGGGTTTCCGCCCCGGGCGGCGACGCCGGATCCCGGCCCCAAGGACCCCCACCGGCCCACCGGCCCACCGGCCCACCGGCGGGTCAGGAACTCAGGTGCTCGTGCAGCATCTTCCACGCCCCGTCCCGCTTCACGATCACGTTCGTGCCCCGCCCCTCCCCTGACCGGGGCTGACCGTCCACCACCCCCGTCCAGCAGAAGCGGTACCGGCACACGGCGTGGTCGGCGCCCAGCACGACCCACTCAAGATCCCTGATCGCGTACACCTCGTCCCGGATCGCCTCAAAGGTCCGCTCGACCGCCCCCGCGATCTCCTCCAGGCCCCGGTACGAACCGTCGGAGAACCAGTAGACGGCGTCCGGGACGATCAACGGCACCACGCGTGCGATGTCGTGGCTGTTGTTGGCCTGCTCATACCGCGCCATGAACGCCGTGAGCTCGGCTGCGGGATGCGACACGCGCCGGGCTCAGGCGCTCGGGTGGGCGGTGGCAGTGGTGTCGGCGGCGGTGTGCGCGTCGGCGTCGGCGTCGGCGTCTGCGTCGGCGAGGAGGATCGCGGCGACGGCGTCCGGGGCCTCGTGCATGGCGTCGTGGCCGGTCGGGAGGTCGTGCACCCGCCAGGCGGGGTCGGCCTGGAGGCGGGCGCGGAGGCCGGCGAAGGGTGTCCGGTTCTCCCAGCCCGAGCAGTAGACGAACTCGCGGCGGGGGACGCGGGCGACCGCGCCGGTCAGCCGGACCGTCTGAAGGAACGCGGCGAGGGGATGGGGGCGGCGGCGGGGATCGCCGCCGTCCGGCGGCCGGACGGAGTAGCCGGTGGCCGCGGCGCCGGCGGCGAACACCTCCCGGAAGTGGTCGTTCGTCGACGACCAGCACGAATCACCGTCGCGCGGTACGTAGGCGTCGAGGTGCACCAGCCGGGAGATCCGGCCCTCCGCGCGGTCGGCCGCGGCGGCGACCACCATCCCGGCGTAGCTGTGGCCGACCAGCGTCGCGCCGGTGACGCTGTGGCGGTCCAGGCACCGCAGCACGTCGTCGGCGTGCGTGTCGAGACCGGCGGTCGCGACCGTCGCGCTGTCGTCGTCCGGCCGCAGACCGGTCAGGGTCAGGGCGTGCACGGTGTGCCCGGCGCGCTCCAGCAGCGGGACCACCTCCTCGAACGACCAGGAGCCCTTCCACGCGCCGGGTACGAGGACGAACGTCGTCATGTGCTTCTCCTTCTCCGGGTGACACGCGGCCCGGTCAGGCGCTCGGCGCGCCGCGGGACCACTGCGTACAGAGCCAGTCTCACGGGGGCAGGCGGTGGCGTGGTACCGCTACGATGCCAAGTCATGCCCGTTCGCCGCCAACCTCGCCCGGCCGCCGGTGTGACGTCCCATGTGTGGCCGTCCGGCGGGCGCCACCTCTGGCCGTCCGGCGAGGCGAGCGAGGCGCGGTCGCACCCACGCGGGCACCTGGTGTACGCGGCCAGCGGCGTCCTGGCGGTCCACACCGAGCGCGGCACCTCGATCGTGCCCGCCGACCGAGTCGCCTGGACCCCGGCGGGGTTCACGCACCACCACCGCGCCCACGGCGTCACCGACATGCGGATCGTCTTCCTCACGCCGTCCCTCGCCCGGCTCCTGCCCGGCCACCCCGCCGTGTTCCTGGCTTCCGGCCTCGCCCGCGAGGTCCTGCTCGCCCTGACCGGACCCCGCGCGCACGACGCCGACGTGCCCGCGCACAGCCCCGCCGCGCGCGCCCGCCTCCTGCGCGTCCTCGTCGACGACCTCCAGGAGGCGCACGAACAGCCTCTGCACCTGCCGGAGCCCGCGGACGACCGGCTGCGAGCCGTCGCCCGGATCCTCTACGAGAACCCGGCGGACAACTCCACGCTGGCCGAACTCGGCAGGACGATCGGCGCCAGCCCCCGCACCCTCAGCCGGCTCTTCCACGACGAACTCGCCATGACCTTCTACGAGTGGCGCACCCAACTGCGCATCCACCACGCCCTCGTACTCCTCGCCGACGGCCACGACACCCTCCGCACCGCCGCCGCCTGCGGATGGGCCAACCCCAGTGGCTTCATCGCCGCCTTCACCGCCGTCCTCGGCACCACCCCCGGCCGCTACCGGACCAACCGCCCCGCCCCCAGGCCGCCTTCGGCGTCGTGAAGCGGAGACTCGTCATCGCGACCAAGGTCGTCGCCACGGCTCGATTCCGGCCCCGGCTCGTCACTCAGGCCCGGCGTCGCGCCCACGGCGGCATCGCCGTGGCCCCCGCTGTCGCGCCTGCGGCTGTCAGGGCTTGATGACGACGGAGCGCACGATCTTGTCGGCGAAGGTCTGCCGCTTTTCGTCCCACAGCGGCCACAGATAGCCGAGCCCGCAGCAGACGGCGTCGAGGATGTGCAGGAGCCAGCGGCCGAAGGCCCTCCCGACGCCGAGGACTTGCCCGTCGGCCTCGCGTAGGAGGTGGATGCCGACCACCTTCTTTCCGGGGGTCTGCCCGGTGGTGCCCGCCACGTAGCTCAGGCCGATGGCAATCAGGAGGACGAGAAGCGCGCCCCACTGGGCGGCTGCCGGCGTGCTGCCCAGCGCGTACCAGACGATGCGTTCGGGCACGTACACGATGATGCCGTCGATCAGTGCCGCCGCTACCCGTCGGCCCCACGACGCCAGTGGCGGCATCCCGCCCACCGGCACCTGCCCGTACACAGCCTGATCCGTAGGCCCCCCACGGGGATATTCCGGCAACTCATTTCCCGAGCCCGGTTGTTGCGGCGCAAGCACCCCGTCCACGCCCGTTCCGCCGCTACTTCCACCGCCAGGCTGAGACGCCCCTCTGTCATCCACGGCGTGGAGTAAAGCAGATTATGCCCACGAGCGATCGCCCCCTCCGCATGGAAGGACTCCCTCCGGATATGTCCGTGGTCTCCATCGTCCGCCCACCCGCCAGAAGACCCCTTTATGCACCCTTGACCTGAGCATGTACATCACATGTAAGATCTGCGAACTTGTGGGAATTCTGTGGCTCCGGGTGGGGACTTTGGGGCTGGGGCGGGGGAGAGCTCTGTGGTGAGCAGACATGCGCGCAGGTCGTTGATTGCTGCCGTGGCGGCGGTAATGGTGACGGGCGGCCTCGCGCCCTTGGGTGCGGGCGGGCAGGCGTTCGCCGCTCCTCCTTCGCAGACAGCGGAGAAGTCCCCGCAGGGAAAGGCCGCTTCGGCCCTCACCGAGGACGCCGCGACCGACGCGGGCACCCGCTTCCCGGTGTTCAGATGAGTAATTGGACTCCGGTGGTGTACCGAGGGGACGGGGCATGGATTGGGATCATGCCTGACGGCCGTATTGGGGTCGGGGTGGAATCGGAAGGGCGAGCTGCGCTTGTGAGCTCCGGTTTCGTTCCCATGTGGCCCTACCTGGAGCGTGATCTGCCCGAATCCTTGGCTGAATATGCCCGCTCGTGGGAGCAGCTCAGTCGGGGCGGCGTATCGACTCCCGAGAGGCTAATTGAGTTGACGGTCGAGTCGGCGTGGAGGTCTGGCCGTTCGTATTGGATGCAACTGGCTGCTCCGTGGGTCATTGAAATGTCTCGCCGAGAGGATTTCGATCAAGACGTCTTTCGAGGGATTCTCCGTGAGATGGGAAACTCTGAGGTGTTGTCCGTGCGGGTTCGGGATCAAGCGCGGTGCGCAATTGAATAGAATTTCCCTGTGAACGGCTCACCGGATTTCACTCTCACGGGAATCTGTAGCGTGGAACTGCTGCTCGGCGGGGTTGCGGGGGGCGTGGCCGAGGAGGCCGGTGCCGGCGAGTTGGCCGTTCGACATGGCGTGAGTCGCTATGAGGTTGCCGATAGGTGGGGACAGCGGTGATTGGAGCCGCCCATTGGATTCCCCGTCAACGGGCCTGAAGCACATTTGGCCCGTGCGGACACTTCATGTCGTCACGTCTGACGTGAGCTCTGCCACCCGTCGATGTGCCCGTTGCCCGACGACCCCCTCGCGTCGGGCAACGGGCACGTTCGGGATACGGATCAGCGCCCCCGCGTGCCGCCGACCGGTACCCATTCCCCCTGGTGTTCCCCCGGGTGTTCCCGTGGTGCGCCGGCGACGTCCTCCCCGGTCGTCGGCGCGTCCGCCGTGGCCCCCGCCACGATCCGGACTGCCTCCGCGGTCGCCATGAGTCCCCCGTACACCTCATGCCAACCGGTCGTGCCCCCAACGCCCTTGCCCCCCTCGGGCTCGGGCGGGTCGTTCATCGTGCGGTCACTCTCGTTCAGGTATGCCAGCATCCTTTCGTGCGGTGAATCCCCTCGATTCGGTTTCGACACGTGCATCCTCCCTGTCTCCCCCTGTTCTTCGTGTCGGGATTAGATCCCGACTCGGGACCACGGTGAAAGTGATCCGTGGTCCCGAGAAGCAGACCTATTCCGCGCGCCATTCCTCCTCCGGGCCGATGCCTAAGGCCAAACAGGTGGCCTTCTTCAGGTCCTTGCTGACGGTCGCGGGCGAGACGCCCAGGTGGGCGGCGATCTCGACCCCGCTAAGGCCCCATACATGGGTCAATTCCCATATGGTGTACGGGCGTTCGTGGCCGATCGCGGCTCGTACGGCGGCGAGGAGTTCGATGAACTCCAGTGAGGCCGTGAGATGGTCCGCGGCGGGGCGGCCGGGAACGCCGGGCCACGGGACGCCTTCGGGGAGTTCCCCGGTCGGGTCCTCGTAGCGCGTACCGAGCCGGTTGTAGTGCGACTTGAGCTTGTTGCGGGCGACCACCGTCGCGAAGACGATCACCGGCTTCTCGAAGACGGTGCCCTTGCGGTACTCCAGGATGACGGCGATGCACGCCTCCTGCGTGATGTCCTCGGCGAGGACCGCGTCCCGGGTCAGTCGCCTGACCGCCCTGAGCAGGCGGGGATGTACCTCCTTCAGTTCTGCCTCGATGAGCCCTTCCAGCTCCTCCGACAGCCGTTTCGGCGGCGGTACGGCGCTCGTCGTCATGGCCCCCGAGCCTTGTCCCATGTCCTCCGCTCCATTCGATCTGCGGGTCGCCCCGCGTTGCCGGACATGGAGTAGGACGCGCGAGGCGCCGGATTCTTTCCACCGCCCCCGAAGGGGCTGGGCTTCAAGAATCCGGCGCCTCACACGCCCCTAGAGGCATGGACACACGACATGCGACCGACTCCGCCGACCCGGCCGAAGTCCTCGCCGACTTCGCACCAGGCGCAGCTGTCACGCATCACCTGTCACGCATCACCGGGACCGCGACGGGTCCCGTATCCGGTCAAGCGGTGACCAGGGTCAGCCCGTAGCGGCTCAGGATCGGGTTGACCGGCTGGAACCAGGTCTGGCCGCCGCTGGCGCAGTTGCCCCAGCCGCCGGAGGTGACGCCCTGGGCCTGGTCGCCGGTGATGAACGAGCCGCCGGAGTCGCCCGGTTCGGCGCAGACGTTGGTGCCGGTCAGGCTGTAGACCGCGCCCTGGGCGTAGTTGACGGTGTCGCCCTGGGACAGGACGGTGCCGCAGTGCCAGTGGGTGGTGGAGCCGGAGCGGCAGATGGAGGAGCCGACCGGGGCGACGTTGGAGCCGCGCACCAGGACGTCGCTGACGGTGCCCCAGCCGAGGACGACCGGGACGGTCCACCAGCCGTTGCCGATGGAGATGTAGGAGTAGTCGTTGCCGGGGAAGGTGGAGCCGACGAAGGTGCCCATCGCCGAGCCGTCCCAGCCGGCCACGGAGCTGCCCGGCGTGCCGCAGTGCCCGGCGCTGACGAAGCCGCCGACCACCGAGAAGCCTATGGAGCAGCGGGTGTTGCCGTTGATGTAGTACGGGTCACCGCCGACGGTCCCGGCCGAGAAGGTGCGGGGCGCGGGGGAGTTGTCGGCCTTGACGGTCAGCAGCCCGGCGGCGCGGGCGGGCGCGAGGAAGGCCGCCACGTCCGCGCGGTTCTCCGCCCCCGCCTGTACGTCGGCGACGACGCGGTTGGTCGTGACGTCGACGCGCCAGCTCCGCACCGCGGCGGGCGCACCGGCCGACGACTTGGCCGCGGTGTCGAGCCCGGCCTTGGCCGAGTCCAGCGCGGCCGCGGTGTGCGCGACCTTCACCGTCGAAGCGCCGGTCGCGCGTACGGCCTCGGTCGCGGCGCTGTCGGTCACCCCCACCACCAGCTTGCCGGAGGCGGCGTCGAACCACTCGCCGCCGAACGCCTTTCCGGCCGCGCGCCGGGCGGTGGGCGCCAGCGTGGTCGCCGTCGCCTCGGCCTTCAGCCGCGCGGTCGCCTGCGTCTGGGTCAGCCCCAGGTCCCGCTGCATGGCGCTCACCAGCCCCGGCGACAACGGCTCGGAGGCCGACGCCGAGGTCACCGGCGCCAGCCCCAACGCCCCTACTCCCAAAGCCACTACGGCGGACAGACACCAGCCCGTACGAGTCATACGTCGCATCGACGCGCTCCTTTGCACCTTCTCGCGAGCGAGAAATCGTGGGGGGACAACACACTCGAACAGCGCCCGGCAGTCCAGCGCGCCTCCACCGCACGAGAGCGCTCTCACCACCGGCCGTCCCCCACCATCAAACGATGTCGAGCACATGTCAACACCGCCTCACGCGTAACACCCGTTTCGTCCATGGATATCCGGAGGTAAAACGTCCGCCATGGCGAGATATCCGAGTCGCAAAGAAGCCGGACCCGCGCGCCGCCGGACCCGGACCCGGACGCGCGTCCGGATCCGGACCCGCCACGGGCCTCGGACATGCCGCCGGACCCGGACATGCCGCCGGACCCGGACATGCCGCCGGGGGCGGCCGGCGGCCATGAACGGCCGCCGCCCGCCCCCGGCTTGTGGGGGGAGGAGAAAAGAACGGTGAGAAGGAAGGAGCGGCAGCGGGTGCTACCAGCCCACCGCGATCTCCATCCACTGCGGGTTCTGGAGCGAGGCGTACGCGGCCTGCCCGGCCACGTCGTCGTACGGGAACCCGTAGGCGAGGTGGTTGATCGCGTGGTCGTGCCAGAACTTGGCGTACCAGTTGGCCGGGTCGCCGCCCGTGTAGAACTTGGTCGGGTCCTCCCACTGGCTGGACGGGAGGTTGGCGGTGTGCCGGTTGAGCGCGGCGCACATGCCGGGGTTGCCCGCCAGCGAGCCCGCGCAGCCGAAGATGTTGGATGTGGGCTCGTTGACACCGACCGAATTGGCGTACGCCGTGAAGTAGTTGGCGTTCGCGCCGCCCGCGCGGAAGCTCGGGTCGCTGCCCGGCGCGATGATCCGGTACGGGGCCTGGGTCTGGGCCAGCACCTTGAACTGCTGCGGTACGGCGGCCTGGAACTGCGCGAAGGTCGCCTCCCGGCTCTGGTTGAACAGGTCCTGGCTGTCACCGAGCTGGACGTCCTGGCCGTCGTGCGTGTGCAGCCGGATGGCCAGCGGCAGGCCCCAGGCGTCGACCCGGGTGGTGTTCCCGTTGAAGACGTTGGCGCCGATGGTGAACTCGATGAAGTCGTAGTACTGGCTGTTCGGCGAGCCGAGGTAGAAGTACATCCGGCCCGAGGAGTTCGCCGGCATGTCGAAGTACGGCTGCTCGGCGATCGAGTGGACCGTGCCGTTGAAGCTCCAGTACACCTGGCTGTCCGGGTACTGGCCGTTGGTCCGGTTGAGGATCTTCAGTTCCATCACATTGTGCGCGGCCGGAATGTCGTCCGTCGTGCCCCAGAAGCTGTCACTGGGCGGTGTGGTGGGGGGAGTCGTGGTGCCGCCGCCGGTGGTGTTGACGGTCAGCTCCCACAGCGAGTAGCCGTACGCGGTGGCGCGGGCGGTGCCGTTGACCCGCAGGTAGCGGCCGGTGCCGGTGACGTTGAGCGCCTGGACGCCGCCGGTCCCGGTGGTGGTGGAGTAGATGTTCGTCCAGCCGCCGGTACCGCTGTCGGACACCTGGATCTGGAAGCCGGTGGCGTACGCCGCCTCCCAGTTGAGGCCGACCTTGCAGATGGTCTGCGAGGAGCCGAGGTCGACCTGGAGCCACTGCGGGTCGCCGAAGGCGCTGGACCAGCGGGTGCCGGTGTTGCCGTCGACCGCCGCCGAGGCGGGGGTGGTCGCGTTCTCGGTGGAGGACGCGGTGGCCGGGTGGTTCAGCGCGGCGTTGGCCGTGCCGCAGGCGGCGGGCGGCGTCGTACCGCCGTTGCCGTACACCTGGAACTCCCACAGGGAGTAGCCGTACTGAGTGGCGCGGACCGTGCCGTACACCCGGACATAGCGCCCGGAACCGTTTACGGTCAGCGTCTGGTTGCCGCCCGTTCCGGTCGTGGTGGAGTAGATGTCGGTCCAGGTCGTGCCGTTGGCCGACGTCTGGATCTTGAAGGATTTCGCGTACGCCGCCTCCCAGTTGAGGGCGACGGAGGTGATCGTCTGCGAGGAGCCGAGGTCGACCTGGAGCCACTGCGGATCGGCGGCGGCGCTCGACCAGCGGGTGCCGGTGTTGCCGTCCACGGCGGCCGACGCGGGCGTGCCCGCGTTCTCCGTCGAGGACGCGGTGGCCGGCTTGCCCTGGGAGAGCAGGGTGTCCGCCGCGCGGGCCGGGGACTGGGTCCAGACGAGCGCCAGGCTCGCCAGCAGGGCCGCGAGGACGGTGAAGATCAGAACCGGCCGGCGCCCGCCGCGCCATGGCCGTTGGCGCACCGACAGGGTAGTGCTGCCTGACATGTGTTCTCCTCAACCGGGTGGGGGTCCGTGATGGAGGCCGGAGGGAGCCGGAGTGCATTGAGAGCGCTCTCCCGGCGAGGTGATGTTTACAAGCGCCGAACAGCCGCGTCAATGAGTTGTTCAATAATGGTCAGTTGGCCCCGTGCCCGATTTCGAGAACCGAACGCGAGCGGACGCCGAACCCGCAGCTCACACCCCGCGCGCCGTCGTTCGCGCCTCGCACTCCCGCGCGGCGTGAAGGAGCGGCCCCGCACACGCCATCCATGCGCGGGACCGCTCCGGCTCGTCACGTCACCGGGCTACCCCAGCGACGCCAGGTGATCGCGCAGCCCGATCCCGTACGCCGTCGGCGTCCCGTCGTACGCCGAGATCAGCGACGGTCCCGAGGAGCAGTCCCAGGTGTTCCAGGTCCACCCCAGGTACGACAGCTTGTGCGCGTCCAGCCAGCTCATGAACTGGTCGATGAAGCCGTGCGAGCAGGTGTTCTCGCCGATCTCACCGGCCACCAGCGGGACCTGCGCCGCGACCGGCGCGACCTGCGAGTCCCAGCAGGCCGCCGAGGAGCAGGTGTTGAAGTTGTAGACGTGGAGCGAGGCGCCCAGATTGCCCGTCGGGTCCGTGGGCTTGTGCGCCAGCCAGCCGGTCAGGTCGTTGGAGTACGCCAGACCGCCCGCCAGGATCACGTTCTGCGCGCCGGTGCCGCGTACGGCGTTGATCATCGACTGCATGCCGGCCACCTGGTAGCCGATCCCCGGGCAGGTGCCGCCGTCCCGCCAGCAGGTCCACGCCTGCTCGGTGGTGGAGGTGGCGCGGTCCGGGTAGGGCTCGTTGAACAGGTCGAAGACCACCGAGGTGTTGTTCTTGAACGCGTTGGCCACGCCGGTCCAGAACGGGATCGCGTACTGCGCGTCCGGCATCGGCTTCTGGCAGGTCGCGTTGACGTCCGAGCAGCCCGCCGAGTTGCCGGTGTACGTGCCGTGGCTCCAGTGCAGTTCCACGATCGGCGTGATGCCGTGCGCGACCAGCCGGTTGACCCAGCCGGTGATCGCCGAGACGTAGTTGGCGCCGCCGTACGCGGCGGGCACGTACGAAAGGCCCTGCCAGCAGTCCTCGTTGAGCGGGACGCGGACCGCCGTGACGTGCCAGCTCTTGATCGCGTCGATCGCCGCGTCGTCCACCGGGCCGTCGAAGACGCCGTAGCCCTGCGCGCACATGAACTCGGTGCCGGAGCGGTTGACGCCGTGGAGCACGACGTTCTTGCCGGTGGAGTCGACGAGCTGGTTGCCGGAGACGTGCAGCTTGGGCGGCGCGGTGTCACCACCGGGCGGAGTCGTCGGCGGCGTTGTCGGTGGCGTTGTCGGTGGTGTCGTCGGGGGAGTGGTCGGGGGTGTCGTGGGCGGGGTCGTCGGGGGCGTGGTGGGCGGCGTCGTGCCGTTCACATTGCACGTGGTCCCGTTGAGTTTGAAGACCGTCGGCGCCGGGTTGGAGCCCGACCAGTTGGCCAGGAATCCGGCGCTCACCGAACCGCCCGTGGCGATCGTCCCGTTGTACGACATCGAGGCGACGCTGACGGTCTTGCCGGACTGGGTCCAGGTGCCGTTCCAGCCCTGGGTGACCTTCTGGCTGCCGGGGAAGTCGAAGCTCAGATTCCAACTGGTCGTGGCGGCGGCGTTGTTGGTGATCACCACGTCGCCCTGGAATCCGGCGTCCCACTGGCTGGTCACCGAGTAGGCCACCGAACAGGCGGGGGCGGCACCCGACGCGGTCGCGCCGAGCGCGGCGGGTAGTAGCGCGGCGGCGGTCGCGGCCGTCGTGACGGCCGCGATCCCGAATGCCGCGGTGCGCGTGGGTCGTCGCATGTGCGACTCCTCGTAAGTGGGGGGATCGAGAAGTGGACGCGCTCCCACTGGTCCGCCGCAGACCATAGCGGCAAGTCGGCGAGGGCGGTAGGGGTTCGGTGACGACCGTGTCGACTTCTGTAGCGACTCCCCGGTGATAGCGGCATGAACATGCCGTTCTGCTTCACCTCTTGACAGTGCGCTCACAGCGCCTTGATTGTGGGAGCGCTCCCACTGGTTCAGATGTTTCCATCCCCCCACAGAACCGCGAGGAGGGCTTCTCGCATGCCCAGAGGAAGACCGTTCAGCAAGCGGATCCGCAGGCTGGTGACGGCTTTCGCCGTCGCGCTGTCCCTGCCGCTCGCCCTGACCGTGGCAGGCGGCGGAACCGTCGCCCACGCGGCCACTCTCCAGTGCAGCGTCGACTACTCGGCCAACGACTGGGGTTCGGGCTTCACCGCCAACGCCACCATCACCAACCGCGGTTCGGCCGCGATCGACGGCTGGACACTGACGTACGCCTACGCCGGCAACCAGACGCTCCAGAGCGGCTGGAACGGCACCTGGTCGCAGACCGGGAAGAACGTCACCGTCAAATCGCTCGACTGGAACAAGACGATCGCGCCGAACGCCGGTGTGACCACGAGCGCCAACTTCAACTACAGCGGCACGAACGCGGCGCCGACCGCTTTCGCCGTCAACGGCACTGTATGCGGGGGCGCTCACCAGCCACCGCTCACCGTGCTCACCAGCCCGTCGGCCGGGGCCACGTACACCGCCGGCGCCAGCATCCCGCTGGCGGCCACCGCGGTCGCGGCGGACTCGGCGACCGTCAGCAAGGTGGAGTTCTGGAGCGACACCACGCTGCTGGGCACCGACACCACCTCGCCCTACACCTTCACCTGGCCCGCGGTCGCGGCCGGTGACTACTCGGTCTACGCCAAGGCGTACGACAGCCTGGGCGCGTCCGGCGAATCGACCCCGGTGGGCGTGCACGTGGCCGCCGGGCCCTCGATCGTCGCCTCGCCCACGCAGGTCTCGGTCACGCAGGGCGGCACCGGCACCTTCGGTGTCAAGCTGTCCGGCGCGCCGTCGGCCAATGTCACGGTCGCCGTCGCGCGCACCTCGGGGAACACCTCGCTGACCGTGAAGTCCGGCGCCAGCCTGACCTTCACCCCCGCCAACTGGAGCACGGCGCAGACGGTCACCGTCGCCGCCGCGGCCACCGGCAGCGGAGCGGCGACCTTCTCCGCGACCGCCACCGGCTTCGCCAAGGCCGACGTCACGGTGACGGAGGTGACGGGCACCAGCGGCACGTACGACTCCCGCTTCCTGAACCTCTACAGCAAGATCACCGACCCGGCCAACGGCTACTTCTCCCCGCAGGGCATCCCCTACCACTCGGTGGAGACCCTGATCGTGGAGGCGCCGGACTACGGGCACGAGACGACGTCGGAGGCGTACTCGTACCTGATCTGGCTCCAGGCGATGTACGGCCGGATCACCCAGGACTGGAGCAAGTTCAACGGGGCCTGGGCGCTGATGGAGAAGTACATGATCCCCACCTCCGCCGACCAGCCCACGAACAGCTTCTACGACCCGAGCAAGCCCGCCACGTACGCGCCGGAGCACCCGCTGCCCTCGGACTACCCGTCCAAGCTCGACACGAGCGTCCCGGTCGGTCAGGACCCGATCGCGAACGAGCTGAAGTCGGCGTACGGCACGTCCGACATCTACGGCATGCACTGGCTCCAGGACGTGGACAACACCTACGGGTTCGGTGACACGCCCGGCGGCGGCTGCGAGCTGGGCCCGACGGCGGCCGGTCCCTCGTACATCAACACCTTCCAGCGCGGCGCGCAGGAGTCGGTGTGGGAGACGGTGCCGCAGCCGACCTGCGACGCCTTCAAGTACGGCGGCACCAACGGCTATCTGGACCTGTTCACCGGCGACTCGTCGTACGCCAAGCAGTGGAAGTACACCGACGCCCCGGACGCCGACGCGCGCGCGATCCAGGCCGCCTACTGGGCGGACACCTGGGCCAAGGCGCAGGGCAAGGGCGCCGATGTGGCGACCACGGTCGCCAAGGCCGGAAAGATGGGCGACTACCTGCGGTACTCGTTCTTCGACAAGTACTTCAAGAAGATCGGCAACTGCACGAGTCCGTCCTGCCCGGCGGGCACCGGCAAGGACAGCGAGCACTACCTGCTGTCCTGGTACTACGCCTGGGGCGGTTCCAGCGGTACGGGCGGCGGCTGGTCCTGGCGGATCGGTGACGGCGCCTCGCACTTCGGCTACCAGAACCCGCTGGCGGCCTACGCGTTGACCACCGACCCGGCGATGGCCCCCAAGTCGGCCACCGGCAAGCAGGACTGGTCGACCAGCCTCACCCGGCAGTTGGAGTTCTACACCTGGCTCCAGTCCAAGGAGGGCGGCATCGCGGGCGGTGCCACCAATAGCTGGGACGGCGCCTACGCCCAGCCCCCGGCCGGCACGCCGACCTTCTACGGGATGGCGTACGACTGGGAGCCCGTCTACCACGACCCGCCGTCGAACCAGTGGTTCGGCATGCAGGCGTGGTCGATGGAGCGCGTCGCCGAGTACTACCAGCAGACCGGTGACGCCAAGGCCAAGGCGGTGCTCGACAAGTGGGTGACCTGGGCGATCTCCCAGACCACCATCAACCCCGACGGCACCTTCAAGATCCCGTCCGACCTGGCCTGGACCGGCGCTCCCGACACCTGGAACGCCGCCTCGCCGGGCGCCAACGCCAACCTGCACGTCACGGTCACGTCCTACGGCAACGACCTCGGTGTCGCCGCCGCCCTGGCCAAGACCCTGTCGTACTACGGCGCCAAGTCCGGGAACGCCGCCGCCAAGACCACGGCCAAGGCGCTGCTGGACGGCATGTGGAGCAACAACCAGGACGCCCTGGGCATCGCGGTGCCGGAGACCCGTACGGACTTCTCCCGCTTCAACGACCCGGTCTACGTCCCGTCCACCTTCTCCGGCGCCATGCCGAACGGCGACAAGATCAACTCCAGCTCGACCTTCCTGGAGCTGCGTTCCTTCTACAAGAACGACCCCAACTGGTCCAAGATCGCCACCTACCTCGGCGGAGGAGCCGCCCCGACCTTCACCTACCACCGCTTCTGGGCCCAGGCGGACATCGCGCTGGCGATGGGCTCGTACGCGCTGCTCTTCAACGAGTGAGGCGGCGTACGACCACCCCTGATGTGACGTGAGTCACGCGAGAGGCCCGGTCCGCTTCCGCGGGCCGGGCCTCTCGTATGGGGTGAGTGACGGGACTTGAACCCGCGGCCACCTGGACCACAACCAGGTGCTCTACCAACTGAGCTACACCCACCATGTCCGGCGCTTTCAGGCGCCGACCTGAAGAAGTGTACAGGGTGCGGGGGCGTGCTCGCGCATCCCTTTTGGCGAGCTTTCGCGGCCGCTTCCCGCGGCCTTTCCTGGCCGCTCAGCAGGGCCTTCCGGCCGCGCTACTCCGCCGGCAGGACGTGCTTGGCCGCGATGGCCCGCACGGTGTCGGTGTCCGGCCCCGGCTGGGGGACGAAGACCGCCTCGCGGTAGTAGCGCAGCTCCGCGATCGACTCGCGGATGTCGGCCAGCGCCCGGTGGTTGCCGTTCTTCTCCGGGCTGTTGAAGTACGCGCGCGGGTACCAGCGGCGGGCCAGCTCCTTGATCGAGGAGACGTCCACGATCCGGTAGTGCAGGTGCTGCTCCAGGGTCCCCATGTCGCGCGCGAGGAAGCCGCGGTCGGTGGAGACCGAATTCCCGCACAGCGGCGCCTTGCGCGGCTCGGCCACGTGCTCGCGCACGTACCCCAGCACGATCTTCTCGGCCTCTTCGAGCGTGATCCCGCCGGGCAGCTCCTCCAGCAGACCGGAGGAGGTGTGCATCTCCCGCACGATGTCCGGCATGGTCACGAGCGCCTCGTCGGGCGGCCGGATGACCACGTCCACCCCGTCCCCGAGCACATTCAGCTCGGAGTCCGTGACGAGCGCGGCCACCTCGATCAGCGCGTCGTGGGCCAGCGACAGCCCGGTCATCTCACAGTCGATCCACACCATCCGGTCGTTCATACGCCTCACCCTACGGGGCGATCCCGTGAGCCGGGCAGTGCGGCGCCCAGGCTGCGTGGGGCGCGCAGCCGCCCCCGGGACGCGCTCTCGGCCGCCTCGGCCCTGCTGCCGGGCTGCTCGGGCACACGGGCGGCGACGTAGGCGTCACTGTCCGTCTTGCCGGGGGCGGCCAGGATCTGGGAGACCGGGCCGCGCCGGGGCGGCGGCAGGTCGGGTGCGGGCGGCGTGCGGTCCGGCTCGTCCTGCGGCCTGCGGGCGCGGTAGGCCGCCCGGTAGGACGCGGGGGAGGAGCCGAGCTGCCGCCGGAAGTGCCCGCGCAGCGCGACAGGCGAGCGGAAGCCGCAGCGGCCCGCCACCTCGTCGACCGAGTAGTCCGACGTCTCCAGCAGCCGCTGCGCCTGGAGCACCCGTTGGGTGATCAGCCACTGCAACGGCGCGCTGCCGGTGAGCGAGCGGAACCGCCGGTCGAACGTCCGACGGCTCATGTACGCGCGCGCGGCCAGCGCCTCGACGTCGAACTGCTCGTGAAGATGCTCCAGCGCCCAGGCGACGACCTCGGCCAGCGGGTCGGCGCCGATCTCCTCGGGTAAAGACCGGTCGAGGTGTCGCTGACCGGTCTGCCAGTCCGCCCGGCGGGGCGGTACGACCAGGCGTCTGGCCAGCGCCGCCGCGGCCTCGCCGCCGTGGTCGGTGCGCACCACGTGCAGGCACAGGTCGATCCCGGCGGCGGTCCCCGCGGAGGTGAGGACGTCGCCGTCGTCCACGAACAGTTCCCTGGGGTCCACGTGCACCGAGGGATACCGTTTGGCGAGCGTGGGCGCGTACATCCAGTGTGTGGTGGCCGGGCGGCCGTCCAGCAGCCCGGCGGCGGCCAGCACGAAGGCGCCGGTGCACAGTCCGATGATCCGGGCACCCTCCTCGTGGGCGCGGCGGATCGCGTCCAGCGCCTCGGGCGGCGGCGCCTGGGAGATCGAGCGCCAGGTGGGCACGACGACCGTGCCGGCCCTGGAGAGTGCCTCCAGGCCGTAGGGCGCGGTCAGTTCGAGTCCGCCGGTGGTCCGCAGCGGGCCGTCCTCCCCGGCGCAGACCAGCAGTCGGTAGCGGGGCACGCCCGCGTCCTGCCGGTCTATGCCGAAGACCGAGAGCGGTATGGAGCTCTCGAAGATCGGTCCGCCGCTGAAGAGCAGCACGGCGACGACTTCCGGTCGGCGTCGCGCGGAAAGTTTACGAATGGCGCGAGGCGATGCCGATGGTGCTTGCGACGGACTGTCCGCCGCCGTAACGGAACTGGACTCCTGGCTCATGGAGCTCAAGCCCCCCTCGAATCGACGCGTCGTCCCCTCGGTCCTGCATGTTTTCCCCCATGAGGCCACCCATGATCAAATCTACTGTGTCAGGTGGGGCGTTAGTGACTAGTTCACCATCTGACGCTAAGTCGACAAGACAACGTGGCGTAAAGCATTCGATCACGAAGCGTTTCACTCGCTGAGCCCGCTGGGAAGTACGCCTCCCGCCACACGGGCCACCAAACGCCCCCTCCGCGTCTTTGGGCATCGTAGAACCGCAGGTGGTGGGGGTGTTAATGATCCGGAAGCCCAATCGGCGCGCAGGGAAGAGAAGTTGGCCGAAAAACGTCGTTCGGCGGGCCGGTGTGCGTAAAGGGCGCCGGGTGGTGCGCCCGCCGCGTGCGGGGAGCGGTGCGCGGCGCGCGGCCGGCCCGCGCGCCTGCCGGAGCCCGAACACGTCGTTCACGTGCGCCGGAGGTGTCCTGCGCACCGGTCCGAGGTCCCTCCGGCGGAGTTCCGAGGCGTTCCGGAAGAGCCACGGACGGGTGATCCCGATGCGCCCCCACGGTGCGCCGGTGCGCTGAACCGTGCCGCCGGTTGGCGTGATGGCGTTGCACTCTGGGCCCGGCTCCGGCATTCTTCCGGAAACTCCGGGTACCTGCCGGGTACGACAGGGCTGTGGAGCCCCGGCAAGCCTGTGCAGGCGGTCTCCGCGGCCGTACTCTGGAGTCAGTGGGACGGGAAGTGGCGAACTGGCCGAAACCGGCTGGTTCCGGCGGCCCGCCCCGCGCGCACCGTCCTTGTCCGCTGCTCGGCGCGTCAGCGCCGCCCTCGCCGAGAATCCGCATCATGGCCGGTCATGAGTTTCCCGAGCCCGCCGACGGCAGGCCGCTCGCCGAGTCGGCGGCGCTGCCCGAGCAGGCTCCAGCGCTGCGGCACGCCTGCGATCCTGCCTTCCGGCACGGGGTCGTGGTGGGCTTCGACGGTTCCCTCTCCAGCGAGCGCGCCCTGTCCTACGCCATCGGCATGGCCCGCAGGACGCACTCCGCGCTGATCATCGTGCACGTCGCCAACCGGCTTCCGGCCACCGTGTGGGCGGGCTGCGAACCGCCGGTCTTCGTGGACGTGCCCGACCACCGCACCGAAGTCCTCGGCCTCGAACTGGCCTGCGCGGACCACCTCGCCGAGATCTCCTGGGTGTTGGTGGAGCGCGGCGGCGACATCTGCCACGAGTTGGAGGAGGTCGGCCGGGAGTACGAGGCCGACGCCATCGTGGTGGGCGGTACGCACGGCCTGGTCGGCAGGATCTTCGGCTCGGTCGCCGGGCGGCTCGCGCGGCGGGCGCAGCGGCCCGTGGTGGTCATTCCGTAGGGCGCGGAGGGTCGCGGCGGCTCGCGGAGGGTCGCGACGGGTCACGGAGGGTCGCGGTGGCTCGCGGCGGGCGGTCGCACGTTCCGTGCGGGATCGTCCCGTACGGACGTTTACGAAGGCCCCCGCCGGGCTGGCGGGGGCCTTCGCCGTATGCGCGACCGGCGACGAGCCGATCGCTCGGCTACTCGACGGTCACGGACTTCGCCAGGTTACGCGGCTTGTCGATGTCCCGGCCCAGTGCGAGGGCCGTATGGTACGCGAAGAGCTGGAGCGGGATGCCCATCAGGATCGGGTCCAGCTCGTTCTCGTTCTTCGGTACGACGATGGTGTCGTCGGCCTTCTCCTGCGGCTGGTGCGCCACCGCGAGGATGCGCCCGCTGCGGGCCTTGATCTCCTCCAGGGCCGCCCGGTTCTTCTCCAGCAGGTCGTCGTCCGGCACGATCGCGACCGTCGGCATGGACGGGTCGATCAGGGCCAGCGGCCCGTGCTTCAGCTCCGAGGCCGGGTACGCCTCCGCGTGGATGTACGAGACCTCCTTGAGCTTCAGCGACGCCTCGCGGGCCACCGGGTAGCCGCGTACCCGCCCGATGAACAGCATCGACTTGGCGTCCGCGTACCGCCTGGCCAGCGCCTTGATCTCCGGCTCGGTCTTCAGGATCTCGTCGATCTGGCCGGGCAGCCGGCGCAGGCCCTCGATGATCCGCTTGCCGTCGGCCACCGACAGGTCGCGGATCCGGCCCAGGTGCAGGGCGAGCAGCGCGAAGGCGACCACGGTGTTGGTGAAGCACTTGGTGGACACCACGCAGACCTCGGGCCCGGCGTGCACATAGGTGCCGCCGTCCGCCTCGCGGGCGATGGCCGAACCGACCACGTTGACCACGCCCAGCACCCGCGCGCCCTTGCGCTTGAGCTCCTGGACGGCGGCCAGCACGTCGTACGTCTCGCCGGACTGGGAGACCGCGACATAGAGGGTGTCGGGGTCGACCACCGGGTTGCGGTAGCGGAATTCCGAGGCGGGCTCGGCGTCCGCGGGGATACGGGCCAGCTCCTCGATCAGCCCGGCGCCGATCTGCCCCGCGTGGTAGCTGGTACCGCAGCCGAGGATCTTGATCCGGCGCACCCGGCGGGCCTCGCCCGGCTCCAGGTTCAGGCCGCCCAGGTGCACGGTGGAGAACCGGTCGTCGATCCGGCCGCGCAGCACGCGGTCGACCGCCTCCGCCTGCTCGGAGATCTCCTTGTGCATGTACGTGTCGTGGCCGCCCATGTCGTACGACTCGGCCTCCCACTCCACGGTGGTCGGCGTCGCCGTGGTCAGCGAGCCCTCGGTGGTGTACGTGCGGAAGTCGTCGGCCTTGAGGGTGGCCATCTCGCCGTCCTGCAAGGTGACGACCTGGCGGGTGTGGGCGACGAGCGCGGCGACGTCGGAGGCGACGAACATCTCCTTCTCGCCGATGCCGAGGACGACGGGGGAGCCGTTGCGGGCCACGACGATACGGTCGGCGAAGTCGCGGTGCAGGACGGCGAGGCCGTAGGTGCCCTCGACCGAGCGCAGTGCCTCGCGGACCTTCTCCTCCAGGGTCTCCGCCTGGGCGCGGCCGATCAGGTGGGCCAGCACCTCGGTGTCGGTCTCCGAGGCGAAGGTGACGCCGTCGGCGGAGAGCTTGGCGCGCAGCTCGGACGCGTTGTCGATGATCCCGTTGTGGACGATCGCGACCTTGTTGTCCCCGTCGAGGTGCGGGTGCGCGTTGTGGTCGCTCGGGGCGCCGTGGGTGGCCCAGCGGGTGTGCGCGATGCCGGTGGTGCCCGCGAAGCGCTTGGGGATGCGGGCTTCCAGCTCGCGCACCCGGCCCTTGGCCTTCACGGTCCTCAGCTCGCCGGACTTTCCGGTGATCACGACGCCCGCGGAGTCGTAACCCCGGTACTCCAGCCGCTGCAACCCTTCGAGGAGCAGCGGTGCCACGTCACGCCTGCCGATGTATCCGACGATTCCGCACATATGGTCGTCCCTCGTCCCTGTGTCTGTCCGTGTTCTGTTCTGTTCGTTTCGGCCCCCGGGTGCCCTGTCCCGGTGGCCGACGGTGCTCGGCCGCTCGGCTGCTCAGCCGCATTGTCGGCTCAGCCGCTCGACCGCATTGTCGGCTCGGTCGCTCGGTCGCTCAGCCGTAGACGATGCGGCGGAGCTGGCGCTGCGAGAGGGCCGAGGGGGCCACCGCGCGGTGCGGCAGCTCCTCGGCGATCCGCTCGAAGATGTCCGCGTTGACCAGGCCCTTGGCCTGGAGTTCGCGGTGTCTCCTGCGGACGAACTCCTCCGTCGTCTCGTCGAAGTACGCCAGCACGTCCAGCACCACCCGGCTCGCCTCGCCGCGGTGCAGCGGCGTGGAGCGCACCAGGTGGTCGATCAGGTCCTCGTAGGACGTCCGGCGTTCGAGCACCCGTCGATACTGATGTGATCATCTGCGCTTTGCAAGAATCCTGCCCGATTTCGGGCAGGGAAAGCGGCCAAGGGGGTGAAAATTCGGCCGTTACGGACGAAGACGGCACTGCTGCGGGCGCGGACGGCCCGGTCGGCCCGGTCGGCCCGGTTGGCCCGGTTACGGGTGCGGCCGGTGGGCCGCCAGGGGGTTGGGGAGGGTGCCCGCGAACTGGAGGGCGGCCGACGGGTCGGCGAGGTCGATCATCTGCTGGTTGTCACGGAGCTGGAGCCGGTTGAGGCAGGACAGGGTGAATTCCGGCGCGAAGAGGTCGTACCGCTTGAACCGGTCGGCGAGGTCGGGGTGGGCGGCCTGGTAGTCGGCGACGCACTCGGCGACCGTCCGCCAGAACACCGTTTCGTCCAGGATCTTCCCGGTGTGGAGGATCGCGCTGAGGAAGCGGAAGAAGCAGTCGAAGACATCGGTGAAGACGGCGAGCACCCGCTCGTCCTCCGGGACCTCGGCCCTGATCCGCTCCACCTCGGGCGGCAGCGGCGTCTCCGGGTCCATGATCACGATCTCCTCCGCGATGTCCTTGAACACCGCCCGCCGCACCGTCCCGGTCTCGTCCAGCACCAGGATCACGTTCTCGCCGTGCGGCATGAAGGCCAGCCCGTAGGCGTAGAGGCTGTGCAGCACCGGGACGAGATACGCGTCCAGGTAGCGCCGCAGCCAGGTCTCGGCGGGGAGGCCGGAACGGGCGATGAGGGCGCCCGCGAAGGAGGTGCCCGCGTCCGTGCCGGTGCCGGTGCCTGTGTCCGTACCTGTACCCGTACCCGTGCCTGTGTCCGTACCCGTGCTCGTGTCGGCGTCGGTGTGCAGCAGCGACGCCATCGTGGCCAGGTGGTGGCCCGGCTCCAGGTCCGCGACCGGGCTCTCCCGCCACAGCGCGGCCAGCATCTTCCGGTACGGGGAGCCGTACGCCGTGGCCGCCTCGTACTGCCGGTGGTGGTAACCGATCGCCGCCCGCTCGCGGATGATCGAGAAGCGGGCGGCGGTGAAGGTGGGGTCGGCGGCGATCAGCTCGGCGAGCCAGTCGTTGATCGCCGGGGTGGCCGCCATGTACGCGGCGGACAGGCCGCGCATGAAGCCCATGTTGAGGACGGACAGCGCCGTCTTCACATAGTGCCTGGTCGGGACGGTGGTGTTGAAGAACGTACGGACCGACTGCTGCGCCAGATACGCGTCGTCGCCGGGGCCGAGGCAGACCAGGTGCTGCCGGGCGACCTCGCCCGCGAAGGTGACCGAGAGCTTGTTCCACCACTGCCAGGGGTGGACCGGGATCAGCAGATACGCGGCCGGGTCGAGGCCCCGGCCGGTCAGCGCGGCGGCGAAGCGCCGGAGCTGTTCCCGGCCCAGTTCGGCGGTGAGGAAGTCCTCGTAGTCGATGCCCGCGCCCGCGCTGAAGGTGGTGCGGTCGCGGCGCGCGGCCAGCCAGATCAGCCGGACGGGGGAGGCGGCCTCGGGCGCGTACCGCGGGTGGTCGTCCGCGCCGAAGCCGAGCCGGCCGCTGTTGGCGACGAAGCAGGGGTGGCCCTCGGTCATCCCGGTCTCGATGGCCTGGAATCCGGCGCGGGTCAGCTCCGCCGCGCTCACCGGCGCGCGGTCGCGGGCGGCGAGCCTGAAGGCGGCGGCGGAGAGGGTCGCGCTGATCTCCTCCAGGTAGACCGGCAGGACGCTGTCGCTGATGGCGAGGGTGGTGCGCAGCTCGGTGATGAAGTCGAGCGCGTCGAGGGGGAGTTCGGCCTCCTGCCGGTGGCGGGTGACGCTCGCCGGGTCGATCCGCCAGTGGTCGAGGGCCAGGCGGCGGGCGGCGAAACGGTACGTCGTGGCGCCGTCGTCGCTGCGGACGAGGTAGCTGTCGTGGTCCTTCTGACCGTGCCGGGCGTCCGGGGCGTCCTGGGCGTCCGGGGCGTGCTGGGCGTGCCGACGGTCCTGGCCGTGCTGGCCGTCCTGGCTCGAGGGCTCCGGGGTGAGCAGCCGTTCGTGGGTGAATTCGGCGAGGGCCTTGGCCACCAGGTGGCGGGTGGCCCGCTCCCACAGCTCCGGGGTGAGGTGGTCGACGTCGGTCATCGGGTGGCCTCGAAGCGCTCGCGGGTGCAGATGCTCAAGAAGGCGTCCTTCTCCGGCTTCTTGATCCGCTCGATGATCTCGAAGCCGACCGTCTCGTTGAGTACGTGCACCGCCGTGTTGCGGACGTCGGGCTCCACGATCACCCTGCGGGTCGCGGGATCGGCGAAGAGTTCGGCCATCACCGCCCTGATCACCGCGCGGGTGAAGCCGTGCACGGGGGTGTCGCAGGGCGCGACCAGGAAGTGCATGCCGACGTCACCGGGCTGCGCCGGGTAGAGCCCGACGAGTTCGACCCGCGCGGGGTCGTACCGTTCCATCAGGAAGACGGGCCGTCCGTCCTGGAGGCCGAGGAACGCCGCCTCGTACGGGGCCTGCGCGATCTCGGTGTACGCGCGCTCGACGTCGTAACGGCTCGCGTCGCCCATCAGCCAGAAACCGGCTTTCGGGTGCGTCACCCAGGTGTGCAGCAGGTCGGCGTCGGCGAGGGGGTCGACCGGGCGGAAGGTGAAGTCGAGGTCTGTGCTGGTGCTGCCCGCGCTGTTCGCGGTGGTTGCGGTCCTCGCGGTGCTTGCGCCGCTCATGCTGTTCGTGCTGCTCATGCGGTGAACTCCTGGAAGGCGATGGCCTTTTCCACGCGGTAGTGCTCGCGGCCGAGCAGCTCCCGGATGATGCGGGAGTTGCGGTAGGCCGCCATGCCGAGGTCGGGGGAGACGAAGCCGTGCGTGTGCAGTTCGGCGTTCTGCACGTAGATCGCGCGCTCGGTGACGTCGATGGCGTAGTCGCGGGTGACGTCGTAGCGGCCCTGTTCGTCCCAGCGGATGCGGTCCCGGACGGGGGCGAGGAATTCCGGCACCTGGTAGCGGTAGCCGGTGGCGAGGACCAGGCCCTCGGTGTCGATCGTGAACTCCCCGCCCTGCTCGCGTTGGCACAGCCCGAGGGTGTACGTGCCGCTGTCGGCGTCGTACCGCGCGCTGTCGAGCGAGGTGTTGGTGAGCAGCCGGGTCGGGACCTTGCCGCGCCGGTTCTTCAGATAGAGCAGGTCGAAGATGTCATTGATCAGCTCCGAATTGATCCCCTTGTAGAGGTTCTTCTGCGAGACGTTGAGCGAGTCGCGGACCGGGGACGGCAGGGAATGGAAGTAGTCGACGTATTCGGGCGACGTCATTTCCAGCGTGAGCTTGGTGTATTCGAGCGGGAAGAAGCGCGGCGAGCGGGTTACCCAGTTCAGCGCGTAACCGTGCGCGTCGATGTCCTGGAGCAGGTCGTGGTAGATCTCGGCGGCGCTCTGTCCGCTGCCGACGATCGTGATGCTGCGCTTGCGCTGGAGGTCGCTCTTGGCCGCCAGATAGCGGGAGTTGTGGATGAGGTCGCCGCCGAGCCCTTCGCAGGCGGCGGGGACGTACGGCGGTGTGCCGGTGCCGAGGACCAGTCGGCGCGTACGGTGCGCCGCGCCGCTCGCGGTCCGTACGACGTAGGTCCCGCCGTGCGTGCCCTCGTGCGTGCCGTCGTGCGTTGCGCCGTCCTCGTAGGTCACCTCGGTGACCGTCTGTCCGAAGCGGATCGACGGGATGCGGGCCGCGGCCCAGCGGCAGTAGTCGTTGTACTCCTCGCGCAGCGGATAGAAGCTCTCGCGTATGTAGAAGGAGTACAACCGCCCCGATTCCTTGAGGTAGTTGAGGAAGCTGAAGGGCGAGGTGGGGTCGGCGAGGGTCACCAGGTCCGACATGAACGGCGTCTGGAGGGTGCTGCCCTCCAGGAACATGCCGGAGTGCCAGTCGAAGTCCGGTTTGGCCTCCAGGAAGAGGCCGTTGAGGTCGTCGATCGGCTCGGTCAGGCAGGCCAGGCCGAGATTGAACGGGCCGAGGCCGATCGCGATGAAGTCGAACTCCGGTTCCGGCGCGGCGGGTTCGGATGCCGAGTCCGGGTCACGAGGCGTGGACAAGTGCGTCTCCCAGGTACTGGTCCGCGTGCTCGGCGAGCAGGTCGAGGACGGTGGCGATGTCGGCGGGGGTGGTGCGCGGGTTGAGCAGGGTGAACTTCAGGTAGTGGCTGCCGCGTACCTTCGTGCCCGCCACGACGGCCTCGCCCGAGGCGAACAGCGCCTTGCGGGCGTGCAGGTTGGCGCGGTCGATCAGCGCCGGGCTGGTGACGGCGGCCGGGATCCAGCGGAAGACCAGCGTGGACAGGGTCGGCGGGGCGACCACTTCGAAGCGCGGGTCGGCGTCGAGCAGCTTCCAGCCCTCGGCGGCCAGGTCCACGACCTCGTCGAAGAGCTGGCCGACGCCGTCGGCGCCCATCACGCGCAGCGTCATCCACAGCTTGAGGGCGTCGAACCGCCGTGTGGTCTGGAGCGACTTGTCCACCTGGTTGGGGATGCGCTCGGTGGTAGTGCGGCGCGGGTTGAGGTAGTCCGCGTAGTACGTGGCGTGCCGCAGCGTGGTGCGGTCGCGGACCAGGAGGGCGCTCGAACTGACGGGCTGGAAGAAGGACTTGTGGTAGTCGACGGTCACCGAGTCGGCGCGCTCGATGCCGTCGAGCAGGTGGCGGCGGGTGGGGGAGACCAGCAGGCCGCAGCCGTACGCGGCGTCCACGTGCAGCCACACGCCGTGGCGCTCGCACAGGTCGGCGATGGCGGGCAGCGGGTCGATGGAGCCGAAGTCGGTGGTGCCCGCGGTGGCGACGACGGCCATCGGGGTCAGGCCCTCGCGGGCGCAGCGGTCCAACTCGCGGGCGAGCGCGAGGCTCTGCATCCGCTTGTTCTGGTCGCAGGGGACGGCGATGACGGCGTCGGCGCCGAGGCCGAGCAGCTTCGCGGACTTCTGGACGCTGAAGTGGCCGCACTCGGAGGCGAGGATGCGCAGCCGCGAGGAGGCGGCGCCGCGGGTGACGGCTTCCTCGCGGGCGAGCAGCAGCGCCTGGAGGTTGGACTGGGTGCCGCCGCTGGTGAAGACGCCGTCGGCCGCCGGGCCGAGGCCCGCGCGCTCGGCCGTCCAGTCGATCATGCGGCGCTCGATGAGGGTGGCGCCGGCGCTCTGGTCCCAGGTGTCGAGGGAGGAGTTGACGGCGCTGAGCACGGCCTCGGCGGCGACGGCCGGTATGACGACCGGGCAGTTGAGGTGCGCGAGGTAGCGGGGGTGGTGGAAGTAGACGGCGTCGCGCAGATAGACCGCTTCGAGTTCGTCCAGCGCGGCGGCGGTGTCGCCGAGCGGCTGGGCGAGGTCGATCGCGTCGATCCGGGGCGCGAGGGCTTCCGGGGTGATGCCGGTGAAAGGCCGGTCGGTCGCGGCGAGGGTGGCCGCCACCCGCTCGACTCCCTGGGAGACGGAGCGCAGATAGTGCTCCGTCGTGGCGTCGTTGAGCAGGTGTGAGCGCATGGGCAGACCTCTCGTTGAGCGGCTGAGTTAGGTTAGCCTAACCTAACTCACCGCTTCAACGGTCCTGCGCCCCAGTTGTCTCAGGGATCACTCTTCCCCGCAGGCGGGTGTTCTAGCCCACCAGCCCCAACTCCCGTGCGATCAGCATGCGCTGCACCTCGCTGGTGCCTTCGCCGATCTCCAGGATTTTGGAGTCCCGCCACATACGGGCCACCGGATATTCGTTCATGAAGCCGTAGCCGCCGTGGATCTGCGTGGCCTCACGGGCGTTGGTGACCGCGATCTCGGAGGAGTAGAGCTTGGCCAGCGCCGCCTCCTTCTTGAACTCGTCGCCGTGCACCAGCCGCGACGCCGCGTCCCGCCACGCCAGCCGCGCCGTGTGGGCCCGCATCTCCATGTCCGCGATCTTGAACTGGATCGCCTGGTTGTCACCGATCGGACGCCCGAAGGCGTGCCGGGTCTTGGCGTACGACAGCGACTCGTCCACACAGCCCTGCGCCAGACCGGTGGACAGGGCCGAGATCGCGATCCGCCCCTCGTCCAGGATGCGCAGGAACTGCGCGTAGCCCCGGCCCTCCTCGCCCAGCAGATTCGCCGCGGGCACCCGGCAGTCGGCGAACGACAGCTCGCGGGTGTCCGACGCGTTCCACCCGACCTTGCTGTACTTCTTCGACACCGTGAAGCCGGGCGTCCCCGACGGCACGATGATCGAGGAGATCCGCGGCCTGCCGTCGTCCTTGCGGCCGGTCACCGCCGTCACCGTGACCAGCCCGGTGATGTCGGTGCCCGAGTTGGTGATGAAGCACTTGGTGCCGTTGATCACCCACTCGTCGGTCGCCTCGTCCAGCCGCGCGGTGGTACGGGTGCCGCCCGCGTCGGAACCGCACTCCGGCTCCGTCAGCCCGAACGCGCCCAGCATCTCGCCCGAGCAGAGCTTCGGCAGCCAAGTGCGCTTCTGCTCCTCGGTGCCGAACCTGAACACCGGCATCGCGCCCAGCGACACCCCGGCCTCCAGGGTGATCGCCACCGAGGAGTCCACGCGGGCCAGCTCCTCCAGCGCGATGCACAGCGCGAAGTAGTCACCGCCCATCCCGCCGTACTCCTCGGGGAACGGCAGCCCGAACAGGCCCATCCGCCCCATCTCCCGCACGATCTCGTACGGGAACTCCTGCTGCTCGTAGAACTCGCCGATCTTCGGCGCGATCACGTCCTTGGCGAACTCCGCGACCGTGGCGCGCAGTTCCTCGTACTCGGCGGACAGACGGTGGTCGATCGACATGGCTACTGCTCCTGGTGGGTCAGGGCGCGGACGGTACGGGACGGGCTCGGCCGTCCCAGGTGCTCCGCCATCCACACGCTTGTGGCGCTGAGGCGGTCCAGATCGACCCCGGTGCGGATGCCGAGGCCGTGCAGCATCCAGACGAGGTCTTCGGTGGCGAGGTTTCCGGTGGCGCTCTTGGCGTACGGGCAGCCGCCGAGGCCGCCCGCGGAGGCGTCCACGACGGTGACGCCCCGCTGGAGCGCGGCCAGCGTGTTGGACAGCGCCTGGCCGTAGGTGTCGTGGAAGTGCACGGCGAGCTTGTCGACCGGGACGCCGGTGCCGCCGGAGCCGCCGGTCAGTTCGTCCAGCAGCGCCGTGACATGGCCGGGCGTCGCCACTCCGATCGTGTCGCCGAGGCTCAGCTCGGTGCAGCCCAGCTCGTACAGCCGCCGGGCCGCGGCGGCGACCTGCCCGATCGGGACCGGGCCCTCCCAGGGGTCGCCGAAGCACATCGACAGATAGCCGCGGACGGTGGCGCCCGCGTCCCTGGCCCTGGTCACCACCGGGGCGAACATCGCCAGCGACTCCTCCACCGTCCGGTTGAGGTTGGCGCGGGCGAAGGACTCGGTGGCGCTGCCGAAGACCGCGATCTCCCGGACGCCCAGCTCCAGCGCCCGCTCCAGACCCCGCTCGTTCGGCACCAGCACCGGCAGCCGCACCGCCGGGTCCAGGTCCGCGAGCAGCGGCATCAGCTCGGCCGCGTCGGCCAGTTGGGGCACCCACTTGGGGTGGACGAAGCTGGTCGCCTCGATCGTGCCGAGCCCGGCCGCGGCGAGCCGGTGCACGAACTCCGCCTTCACGGCGGTCGGCACGGTCGCCTTCTCGTTCTGCAATCCGTCCCGCGCGCCGACCTCGTGGATCCGCACGGCCGTCGGCAGCCCGGCCGCGGGTACGGCCATCGGCAGTCCGGCGGGCAGCGCGCCGCCGGTCGCGTCCGTCATCGTACCCGCGGCGGCGCCGGTGGGAGTCCCGGACGCGGCCGGGCTCCGGTCGGCGGTGCTCATGACGCCTCCCCGGCAGTTGGTGCGGCAGCCGGCGCGGTGGTCTGACCGGCAGCGGGTGCGGTGGTCCGCGCGGCGTCGGATGCGGTGGTCCGCGCGGCGGTCGGTCCGGCGGGCGGCTCGGGTGCTGTTCCGGCGGCTGCCGCGGGTGTTGCCGCCTCGGCCGGGTCCTGCGGGGCCGACGGGGTGACCACCGCAAGCACCTGGTCCATCGCCACGGTGCTGCCCGCGGTGACGTCGATCTCGGACACCGTCCCGTCGTGCGGGGCGGTGATCACGTGCTCCATCTTCATGGCCTCCACCACCAGCAGGCTCTGGCCCGCCACGACCTCGTCCCCCTTGCCGACCTTCACCACCGTGACCGTGCCGGGCATCGGCGCGGTCAGCGCGCCGCCCCCGCCCCCGCCCGCGGCGCCGCGCAGGGCCGCGGCCACCGGGTCGTACGCCCGTACCCACCAGCCGTCGCCGTCCCGGCCCAGCCACTCGCCCGCGTGCCGGAAAGCGGTCACCGTGCCCTCGCGGTGGAGCAGCGCGCGGGGTCCGTCCAGCGTCAACCGGGCCGCCGTGGCCGGTCCTTCGCCGATCCGCACCAGGCCGTCGCGGACCCGTACCGTCACCGGCTCCCGGCCGGGAACCCGCAGGTGGTGCGCCGTCCAGGCCGGCTCGCCGCCCAGCCGCCAGCCGCTCGGCACCGAGAACGGGTCGGTCCAGCCGCCCGCGTCCGGGGCCGGGGCCAGCGCGGCCTGCCGCAGCAGCGCCGCCGCCGCGTACACCTCGTCCGGCACGCCGGGCGGCAGCAGTTCGGCGGCGTCCCGGTCGATCAGCCCGGTGTCCAGCTCGCCCGCGACCACCGCCGGGTGGGCCAGCAGCCTGCGCAGGAAACCGGTGTTGGTGTCCAGGCCCAGCACGACGGTGTCCGCCAGCGCGGCCCGCAGCCGCCGCAGCGCCGTGGCCCGGTCGGGGCCGTAGGCGATCACCTTGGCCAGCATCGGGTCGTAGGCCGTGCCCACCTCCGTGCCGACCGCGAGACCCGAATCGACGCGCACTCCGGGGCCGGTCGGTTCGGCCAGCGCCACGACGGTGCCCGCGGACGGCAGGAAGTCCACCCGCCCGTCGCCCGCTCTGGCGGTCTCCGCGCAGATCCGCGCCTCCATGGCGTGGCCGGTCATGGCGATGGCCCGCTGTCCGAAGCCCAGCCGCTCGCCGCACGCCACCCGGAGCTGCCACTCGACCAGGTCGAGCCCGGTGACCAGCTCCGTCACCGGGTGCTCCACCTGGAGGCGGGTGTTCATCTCCATGAAGAAGTACGCGCCGGGGTCGGCGCCGGGGACGATGAACTCCACCGTGCCCGCGCCCGTGTAGCCGCAGGAGCGGGCGGCCTGCACCGCGGCCTCGCCCATCGCCTGCCGGGTCGCCTCGTCGAGCAGGACCGAGGGGGCCTCCTCGATCACCTTCTGGTGCCGTCGTTGCAGCGAGCACTCGCGCTCGCCGAGGTGCACCACCGAGCCGTGGCCGTCGGCCAGGACCTGGATCTCGATGTGCCGCGGGCGGTCGATCCACCGCTCCACCAGCAGCGTGTCGTCGCCGAAGGAGCCGCGCGCCTCGCGCCGGGCCGCCGCGATCTCCTCGGCCAGCAGTGCCTCGTCGCGCACCAGCCGCATGCCCTTGCCGCCGCCGCCCGCCGAGGGCTTGAGCAGCACCGGCAGGCCGATCTCCCGTGCCGCGTCGGCCAGTTGGTCGTCGGTGAGCCCGCTGCCCGTGCTGCCGGGCACGACCGGGACGCCCGCGGCCCGGACCGTCTCCTTGGCGCGGATCTTGTCGCCCATCAGCTCGATGGCCTCGGCGGGCGGTCCGATGAAGACCAGGCCCGCCTCGGCGCAGGCGCGGGCGAAGGCCGCGTTCTCCGCCAGGAAGCCGTAGCCGGGGTGGACCGCCTGGGCACCCGCCTCCACGGCCGCCCGTACCTGCTCGGCGGCCGACAGATAGTTCTCGATCCGTACCGCGGTGTCCGCCTCGCGTACGTGCCGGGCGTCGGCGTCGGCGTCGGTGAAGACGGCGGCCGAGCGGACGCCCAGCTCCCGCAGGGTCCGCAGCACGCGGACGGCGATCTCGCCGCGGTTGGCGACCAGGACGGTGTCGAACATGGGGCTCGCGCTCCCGGCGGTTGCGGTGTTCATGGTCGGCACGCCCCTCACATCCGGAAGACGCCGTAGCCGGGCGCACCCGGATCGGCGGTCGGAAGGGGGGCGTTGGCGCAGGCGGTGAGGGCCAGGCCGAGGACGGTACGGGTCTCCAGCGGGTCGATCACACCGTCGTCCCAGAGCCTGGCGGTGGCGTAGTAGGCGTTGCCCTGCGTCTCGTACTGCTCGCGGACCGGGGCCTTGAACGCCTCCTCCGCCTCCTCGCTCCACTTCTCGCCCGCGGCGGCGAGCTGGTCGCGCTTGACGGTGGCCAGCACGGACGCGGCCTGCTCGCCGCCCATCACCGAGATCTTGGCGTTGGGCCACATCCACAGGAAGCGCGGGCTGTAGGCCCGGCCGCACATCGAGTAGTTGCCCGCGCCGTAGGAGCCGCCGATCACCACGGTCAGCTTGGGCACGCGCGCGCAGGCGACCGCCGTGACCATCTTCGCGCCGTGCTTGGCGATGCCGCCCGCCTCGTACTGGCGGCCGACCATGAAGCCGGAGATGTTCTGGAGGAACAGCAGCGGGATGCCGCGCTGGTCGCACAGCTCGATGAAGTGCGCGCCCTTGAGGGCGGATTCGGCGAACAAGATGCCGTTGTTGGCCACGATGCCGACCGGATGGCCCTGGATGTGGGCGAAGCCGGTGACCAGCGTGGTGCCGTACTCCGCCTTGAACTCGGCGAAGTGGCTGCCGTCCACCAGCCGCGCGATGACCTCGCGGACGTCGTACGGGGTGCGGGAGTCGACCGGTACCGCGCCGGTCAGCCCGGCCGGGTCCACGGCGGGCGGCTCCGCGGGCCGTACCGTCCACGGCGGGGCGCCGCGCGCGGGCAGGGTGGCGACGATGTCGCGGACGATGTCCAGCGCGTGGGCGTCGTCCTCGGCGAGGTGGTCGGTGACGCCGGAGACCCGGGAGTGCACCTCGCCGCCGCCCAGTTCCTCCGCGGTGACGACCTCGCCGGTGGCCGCCTTCACCAGCGGCGGACCGCCGAGGAAGATCGTGCCCTGATTCCGTACGATCACCGCCTCGTCGCTCATCGCCGGGACGTAGGCGCCGCCCGCGGTGCACGAGCCCATGACGGCGGCGATCTGCGGGATGCCGCGCGCGGACATGGTGGCCTGGTTGTAGAAGATCCGGCCGAAGTGGTCGCGGTCGGGGAAGACCTCGTCCTGCCGGGGGAGGAAGGCGCCGCCGGAGTCGACCAGGTAGACGCACGGCAGCCGGTTGTCCAGGGCGATCTCCTGGGCGCGCAGATGCTTCTTGACCGTCATCGGGTAATAGGTGCCGCCCTTGACCGTGGCGTCATTGGCGACGACCACGACCTCACGCCCCGCGACCCGGCCGATCCCGGCGATCACCCCGGCGGCCGGTGCCTGCCCGTCGTACATCCCGTCCGCGGCCAGCGGCGCCAGCTCCAGGAAGGGCGAGCCGGGGTCGAGCAGTCCGTCCACCCGGTCTCTGGGCAGCAGCTTTCCGCGCGCGGTGTGGCGGGCGCGGGCTCTCTCGCCGCCGCCGAGCCGCGCGGCGGCCAGCTTGTCGCGCAGGTCCGCGGTCAATGCGGCATGAGCCTGCGCATTGGCCTGATACGCCTCTGACGCCGGATCTGCGGCGCTGGACAGGGCGGGTGCTGCCATGGTTCGGCCCCCCGGATGTTAGCGAGCGTTAACGTGATGACTCCACGTTAACGCTCGCTAACTCGGTTGTCTAGACTCGATCTCATGAACCCGACGAAGACGGCGGAGAACCGTCGCGAGCAGATTCTCCGAGAGGCCGCCCGGCTCTTCGCCGAGCGCGGCTTCCACGGGGTCGGTGTCGACGAGATAGGCGCCGCGGTCGGCATCAGCGGCCCGGGTCTCTACCGGCATTTCGCGGGCAAGGACGCCATGCTCGCCGAGCTGCTGGTGGGCATCAGCGGCCGGCTGCTGACCGCGGGCAAGATGCGGGTCGCCGAGGCGACCGGGCCCGTCGAGGCGCTGGACGCGCTGGTCCGCGGTCATATCGACTTCGCGATCGACGACCGGCCGCTGATCACGCTGCACGACCGCGAGCTGGACCGGCTGCGCGACTCCGACCGCAAGCTGGTCCGCCAGCTCCAGCGGCAGTACGTCGAGGAGTGGGTCGCGGTCGTGCGGCTGGTGCATCCGGGCGCCACCGAGCTGGAGGTGCGCGCGGCCGTGCACGCCGTCTTCGGTCTGCTCAACTCCACTCCGCACCTCGGCGAGCGCGGCGGACTGCCCGGCAGGACCGCGATGGCGGCCCTGCTGCACCGGCTCGCCCTCGGTGCGCTGGACGCGCTGGACGGTCTGGACAGCACGGCCGACTGGCGGGTAACTTACTGAGCGCTTGCTTAATGCTCGATTGTCGACCGCCCCGGCAGCGGACCCGGTCGCGGATGGGAGGCGCGCTGTGCGTCGTACGGTGTTCAACGAGGACCACGAAGCGTTCCGCGAGACGATACGTGCCTTCATCGAGGCCGAGGTCGTCCCCGTCCACGACGAGTGGCTGGCGGCTGGCCTGGTCCCGCGCGACTTCTACTACAAGCTCGGCGAGCTGGGCGTCTTCGGCATCGAGGTGCCCGAGGAGTTCGGCGGCGCGGGCGAGCACAGCTTCAAATTCCAGGCCGTCATCAGCGAGGAGTGCGCCCGCGCGGGCGTCAGCTTCGGCGGCAGCGGGGTCCACGTCGGCCTCTGCCTGCCCTACGTGATGGCCTACGCCACCGACGAGCAGAAGAAGCGCTGGCTGCCCGGCTTCGTCAGCGGCGAGACGATGTTCGCCATCGCCATGACAGAACCCGGCACCGGCTCCGACCTCGCGGGCATGAAGACGACGGCCAAGCTCTCCGCCGACGGCACGCATTACGTGCTCAACGGCGCCAAGACCTTCATCACCGGCGGCGTCCACGCCGACCGCGTCATCGTCTGCGCCCGCACCGCCCCCGCCACGCCCGAGGACCGCCGCGCGGGCATCTCCCTGTTCGTCGTGGACACCAAGGCCGACGGATACGCGGTCGGCCGCAAGCTCGACAAGCTCGGCCTGCGCACCTCCGACACCGCGGAACTCTCCTTCTCCGACGTCAAGGTCCCGCTCGAGGACCTGCTCGGCGAGGAGGGCAAGGGCTTCTCCTACCTCGGACAGAATCTCCCGCAGGAGCGGCTGGGCATCGCCGTCGGCGCGTACGCCCAGGCCGCCGCCGCGATCCGCTTCGCACAGGCGTACGTCCAGGACCGGACCGTCTTCGGCCAGACCGTCGCGTCCTTCCAGAACACCAAGTTCGAACTCGCCGCCTGCAAGGCCGAGGTGGACGCCGCGCAGGCCGTCGTCGACCGCGCCCTCGAAGCGCACGACAAGAAGGAGCTGTCGGCCGCGGACGCCGCCTCCGCCAAGCTCTTCTGCACCGAGGTCGCCGCCCGCGTCATCGACCGCTGCCTCCAGCTCCACGGCGGCTACGGCTACATGAACGAGTACCCGATCGCCCGCCTGTACGCCGACAACCGCGTCAACCGGATCTACGGCGGCACGAGCGAGGTCATGAAGTCCATCATCGCCAAGTCGATGGGCCTGTGACCGTAGACCCATCCGTGAGAAAGCCGGCGGACGCGTGAATGCCGAAAGACCCGTGAACGACTCCCGGGATCCGCTCCAGTCCCTGCTCGATCTGCTCGACCTGGAGCGGATCGAGCGGGACATCTTCCGCGGTGTCAGCCGGTCGGCCGTGGTGCCCCGGGTCTTCGGCGGCCAGGTCGCCGCACAGGCCCTGGTCGCCGCGGGCCGCACGGCGCCCGAGGACCGCGGCGCGCACTCGCTGCACGCCTATTTCCTGCGGCCCGGCGACCCCGGCGCGCCGATCGTCTACCAGGTCGACCGGATCCGCGACGGCCGCTCCTTCACCACCCGGCGGGTCGTCGCGATCCAGCACGGCCAGCCGATCTTCCACCTCTCGGCGTCCTTCCAGGTCCACGAGGAGGGCCTGGAACACCAGGAGCCGATGCCGCACGCGCCCGACCCGGAGACGCTGCCGACGGCCGAGGAGATGCTGCCCGTACACGCCGCGCGGTTCCCCGACCCCACCGTGGTCGACCGGATACTCGAGACCCGCGCGGCCGTCGACCTGCGTTACGTCGAGGACCCGCCGTTCCTCACCGCGGGTGTCATTCGCGAACCGCGCTCCCAGGTCTGGTTCCGCGCCCGCGGCAAACTGGCCGACGACCCGCTGCTCCACGTCTGCCTCGCCACCTATGTGTCGGACATGACGCTGCTCGACTCGGTCCTGCTCGCCCACGGCCGCGGCGGCTGGACCGTCGGCGACGTGGTCGGCGCGAGCCTGGACCACGCCATGTGGTTCCACCGGCCCTTCCGGGCCGACGAATGGCTGCTCTACGACCAGCAGAGCCCGTCCGCCTCCGGCGGTCGCGGCCTCGGCACCGCCCGGATCTACACCCGCGACGGGCAGCTCGCCGTCTCGGTGATCCAGGAGGGCCTGGTGCGGGTGCCGCGCGACTGACGCTCACCCTTTCGGGTGAGCGCGGATCTCCGCTCCCGGATACCAGACACGCGCGGCATTCCGGCGCGGTGGCTCCCGAGGCGCGCCCCGGCTCTGATCGGGCGGCTCCGCCTACGCCGCCTCGACCGCCGGTCCGACCGGCAGCGTCGCCCGTACGAGAAAGCCCCCGGTCGCCGCGGGCGACGCGATGAATTCGCCGCCGAGCTGCACCGCCCGCTCGCGCAGCCCGGCGAGACCGTGGCCGCCCGAGGGCAGGGCCGGTCCCGGCGCCGCCGACGCGGGTCCGTTGCGCACCTCCACCACCAGCACGTCGCCGCTGTGCCGCACCAGGACGCGGGTTTCCGCGCCGGGCGCGTGCTTGCGGATGTTGGTGAGCGCTTCCTGCACGATGCGGTACGCGGCGTGCTGGACGTCCGAGGGCAGGCGGGCGGCGTCGGCCGGGGCCATGGCGCCGGGCAGTTCGCCGTGCGTGCCGGGTCCCGCGGCGGCGACCAGCGCGGGGATGCCCGCGAGGCCGGGGCCCGCGTCCAGCGGCTGCCCCGACGTCACCGGCAGCCGCAGCAGCCCCACCATCCGGCGCAGCTCGTCCAGTGCGTCCCGGCTCAGCTCGCGCACCGCCCCGGCCGCCGCCCGCGCCTGCGGTCCCCGCGCGGTCGCCTCCAGGGCGCCGGACTGCACGGCGATCAGGCTGATGTGGTGCGCCACGGTGTCGTGCATCTCGCGGGCGAGCCGGGCCCGCTCCCGTACCACCGCCTGTTCCGCGGCCAGCTCTCGCTCCCGTTCCCTGCTGGCCGCCAGCTCCTCCAGCCGCCCGGCCAGCTCGCGCCGCGAGGCGGCGAACAGGCCCAGCGCGGTCGGCGCCAGGGCCAGCAGCGAGGACAGCATCACCGCGAGGATCGTGTCCGACAGCCCCCAGGGCGCCGGGGCGCGGAATGGCCAGGGCACGCAGGAGACCGTCGCCGCGAGCAGCGCGCAGCCACCGATCAGCAGGGCGCGGCGAGATATCACGCGCTCACCCGAACGGGTGAGGGTGGCCGATGAGGTAGCGGCCGTCGTCCCGGGTGGTAGGAGAGCCGCCGAGGCGAAGGACGTGGCGGGCGGCGTACCGGAGGGCGCGCTCTTCGAGGGCCGGGCCGGAGAAAACGGCCACCCTTGTGCGCGATGACGGTCGGGGCCGCCCGCGGCGATCTCGTAGAGCGCGCCCATCGGCGAGAACCAGATGTAGCCGAGCGAGAGCGCGGGCAGGGTCGCGGCGAAGGCGATCAGCGGGAAGCGGTGCCGGAACAGCAG
This sequence comes from Streptomyces sp. NPDC008079, assembly GCF_042957385.1. Taxonomy (NCBI): domain Bacteria; kingdom Bacillati; phylum Actinomycetota; class Actinomycetes; order Kitasatosporales; family Streptomycetaceae; genus Streptomyces; species Streptomyces sp. NPDC008079. Next base: position 147,290 of record NZ_JBIBIC010000007.1, on the reverse strand, counting down.
CGCCAGCGTGCCCAGGGCCGCGAAGGCGAACGAGACCGGGCCGCCGAAGGAGCGCGTCGCCCACACCTCGGTCGCGGAGAGGGCGAACAGCGCGGCGTCCGGCAGGGCGACACGTGGCTTCACGATCACTTCGGCACCCGTACCAGCCCGGCCTGGTGCGCGACGAGGGCGGCGGCCACCCGGTTGGGCGCGGCCAGCTTCCGCAGCACCGCGCGCACATGGTCCTTGACGGTGCCGACCGAGATCCCCAGCTCGGCCGCTATCCGGGCGTTCGGCAGCCCGGCCGCCAGCAGCCGCAGCACCTCGGTCTCGCGGTCGGTCAGCGGCGCCAGGGCCGCGGCGTGGGCGGACGCCTCGGGCGTACCGGGCCCCTTCGCGCCGTCGGAGCCGGGCGGACCGCCCAGGAAGCCGTCGACGACCGCGCGGCCCACGGTGGGGGTGAAGACGGTGCCGCCGCGCGCCATGACGCGTACCGCGTCGATCAGGGTGCCGACCGCGGTGTCCTTGAGCAGGAAACCGGTGGCGCCCGCCGCCATCGCCGCGCGCAGATGGGCGCTGGTGTCGAAGGCGGTCAGCATGGCGACGGCGGGCGGCGAGGGCAGTGCCCGCAGGGCGCGCAGGACGGTCAGTCCGTCGTCGGGCGGCGGCATCACCGCGTCCAGCAGGACGAGGCCGGGACGCGTCGCGGTCACCGTCCCGACGGCGTCGTGCCCGTCGCAGTCCGCGACCACCCGGATGTCGCCGGAGGATTCGAGGATGCTTCGCAGGGCGGCCCTGACCAGTGCTTCGTCATCGACGATCACGACCTGGACCACTGCGCCTGCCTTCCTCGCCCCCTCTTGACCCTGATGTTCCTTTTGTTCCCCCAACGATGGTAGCGAGCGTAGCGACGGACCGGGACCGCGTCAGTTCCGCGCGGCCTGACCTGCGGCGGTCAGATCGGCGGTCGCCAGCAGATACGCGGTCAGCGGCGCGTAGTGCTGCGGCGGCACGTTGTCGTCCAGCGGGACGGTCACCAGCAGGCTGCCCTCCGCCTCGCCGACGAAAAGCGCCGGGTCGTTGCAGTCCGCGAAGCCGACCGTGTCGATGCCGCGCTCGCCCGCGTATCCCGCCCAGCCGTGGTCGGCGATCACCAGATCAGGCAGCGGCTCGCCGTCGCGCTCCAGCGCGTCCAGGATCTCCCGCATCGGGTCGGGCGAGTGGGTGTGCACCAGACCGCCCGCCCGGTGGACCATGGAAACGGACGCCAGGTGCCGGATCTCACCGCCGTCCGCGTACAGGCGCTCCGACGGGGTGATCAGCGTGCAGCCCGCCTCGCGCAGCGCGGCGGCCAGCTCCCAGTGGACGGCGAACAGACCCGCCGGGTGACCGGTCGCCACCAGCACCCTGGAGCCGTTTTCCGCCGCCTTGTGCAGCACATCGGCCATCCGGTCGAGCGCGTCGATCGTCAGCTCGGGATCGATGGTGTCCTGCCCGTGCCGGTGCCCGGGATCGGCGACGACACCGCACCGCTCGGCCATCAGCTCCAGCACCGCCGCCTGGTCGTCCCAGCGGTCACCCAGCTCCAGGCCGAACCAGTAGTAGCGATTTCCCTCGGCCAGCGCCCGGAAGTGGTCGAGGTTGTTCTCGCGGCTGGTCGCCACGTCGCCGGCTATCCGGGTGCTGGTCAGATGGGCGACGAGGGCCTGGCGGGTGGGTGCTGCGGCAGCTGGATCCATGGGCATGCGCACATTGTCCCGCTCCGCCGCTCGGACGTGCGTCCGGCCGGGGATCGACGCCGAGGCGTAATCGGGACCCCCGATTGGAGGAAACGTACATTCCGGTGGCTTCCGGCGGCCACGTAGGGTCGGCCTCGCCCCTCAGGCGGGCGATCCCCAACGAAAGAGGCAGCCACCCATGAGCAGCGCAGCGCCGCGCGGCCCCGTCGATTCCTCGCGTATCCCGCGCTACGCGGGACCGGCCACCTTCGCGCGCCTGCCGCGCCTGGACGAGGTCGGCGCCGCCGACGTCGCGGTCGTCGGCGTGCCCTTCGACTCCGGCGTCTCCTACCGGCCCGGCGCGAGGTTCGGCGGCAACGCGATCCGCGAGGCGTCACGGCTGCTGCGCCCGTACAACCCGGCGCAGGACGCGTCGCCCTTCGCGCTCGCCCAGGTCGCGGACGCGGGCGACATCGCCGCCAACCCGTTCGACATCAACGAGGCCGTGGAGACCGTCCAGGCCGCGGCGGACGACCTGCTGGACACCGGTGCCCGGCTGATGACGCTCGGCGGCGACCACACCATCGCGCTGCCCCTGCTGCGCGCCGTCGCGCGCAAGCACGGCCCGGTGGCGCTGCTGCACTTCGACGCGCACCTGGACACCTGGGACACCTACTTCGGCGCCGAGTACACCCACGGCACGCCCTTCCGGCGCGCGGTCGAGGAGGGCATTCTCGACACGTCGGCGCTGTCGCACGTCGGCACGCGCGGCCCGCTGTACGGCAGGAAGGACCTGGACGACGACGAGAAGATGGGCTTCGGGATCGTGACGTCCGCCGACGTCATGCGGCGCGGTGTCGACGAGGTCGCGCAGCAGCTCAGAGAGCGTGTCGGGAACCGTCCGCTGTACATCTCGGTCGACATCGACGTGCTCGACCCGGCGCACGCGCCCGGCACCGGCACCCCGGAGGCCGGCGGGCTCACCTCCCGCGAGCTGCTGGAGATCCTGCGGGGCCTGGCCGACTGCCACCTGGTGTCGGCCGATGTCGTCGAGGTCGCCCCGGCCTACGACCACGCCGAGATCACCTCGGTCGGGGCCTCGCACACCGCCTACGAGCTGACGACGATCATGTCCCGGCAGGTCGCCGCGGCCCGCTGACGGCCCCTCCAGGGCCGCCCCGCGGGCCTGTCCGCGGCCCCTCGGCGGCCTGGCCGGCGTCGCCCCGGGGACTACGACCAAGGTCGCACCGCCCCACGACCTTGGTCTCCCAATTGTTGCGGGAGGATGAAACGCGCACGCCGGAGCGTTGCAGCCTCCGGCGGCAACGGGTGGACGGACGGGCTGGAGGACGCGGGTGGCAAGGTCGTTGACCAGGGCGAGGACGACGAAGGAAGGTCCTGTCCCCGGTGAGGGGGCGGCGGCGCGGACGCCGAAGGAGCGGGGCTGGCTGTGGCGGCTGACCACGTACTGCTGGCGCTACCGCCGCAATGTGCTGCTCGCGATGGGCGCGTCACTCGGCGGCATGGCGGTGACCGCGCTGGTCCCGCTGGTGCCGAAGCTGATCATCGACGACGTGATCGTCAAACACGACAAGCCGCTCGCGCCCTGGGCGTTCACCTTGATCGCGGCGGCCGTCGTCGTCTATGTGCTCACCTATGTGCGGCGCTACTACGGCGGACGGCTCGCCCTGGACGTCCAGTACGACCTGCGCAATGAGATGTTCCGCTCGATCATGCGCCTGGACGGCCGCCGCCAGGACGAGTTGAGCACCGGCCAGGTCGTCGGCCGCGCCACCAGCGACCTCCAGCTCATCCAGGGTCTGCTCTTCATGCTGCCGATGATGATCGGCAATCTGCTGCTGTTCGTGCTCTCGCTCGTGGTGATGCTCACGCTGTCGCCGCTGCTCACCCTGGTCGCGCTCGCGGTCGCCCCTGCCCTGTGGTTTATCGCCGACCGGTCGCGTAAGCGGCTGTTTCCCGCGACCTGGTACGCGCAAGGTCAGGCGGCGGCCGTCGCGGGCATCGTCGACGGCTCGGTCACCGGTGTGCGCGTGGTGAAGGGCTTCGGCCAGGAGCAGCAGGAGATGGACAAGCTGGAGACGGTCAGCCGCAAGCTGTTCGCCGGCCGCCTCCGTACCATCCGTCTCACCGCCCGCTACAGCCCCGCGCTCCAGGCGGTGCCCTCCCTCGGCCAGATCGGCATGCTGGCGCTCGGCGGCTGGATGGCGACTCGCGGCCAGATCACCCTCGGCACCTTCGTGGCCTTCTCCACCTACCTGGCGCAGCTCACCGGCCCGGTCCGGATGCTGACGATGATGCTCACCGTCGGCCAGCAGGCGCGGGCCGGGGTCGAGCGGGTCTACGAACTGATCGACACCGAGCCCACGCTGACCGACGGCACCAGGACGCTGCCCGCGGACGCCCCCGCCACCGTCGACTTCGACCACGTCACCTTCGGCTACACCGAGGACCGGCCCGTCCTCGACGGCTTCGACCTGCGCGTCGAGCCCGGCGAGACCGTCGCCGTCGTCGGCTCCTCGGGCTCCGGCAAGTCCACGGTCTCGCTGCTGCTGCCGCGGCTGTACGACGTGACCGGCGGCGCCGTACGCGTCGGCGGCGTGGACGTACGGGAGCTGACCTTCGAATCGCTGCGGTCCGCGATCGGCATGGTGCCCGAGGACAGCTTCCTGTTCTCCGACAGCGTGCGGGCGAACATCCTCTACGGCCACCCGGACGCCACCGAGGAGGAGATGCTCGCCGCCACCCGCGCCGCGCAGGCGGACGGCTTCATCTCCGACCTGCCCGACGGCTACGACACGGTCGTCGGCGAGCAGGGCCTGACCCTGTCCGGCGGCCAGCGCCAGCGCGTCGCCCTGGCCCGCGCGATCCTCACCGACCCCCGGCTGCTGCTGCTCGACGACGCCACCTCGGCGGTCGACGCCCGGGTGGAGGCGGAGATCTTCGACGCGCTGCGCGAGGTGATGCGCGGCCGTACGACGCTGCTGATCGCCCACCGCCGCTCCACGCTGGCGCTCGCCGACCGGATCGCCGTACTGGACGCGGGACGCCTGGCGGACGTCGGCACGCACGAGGAGTTGCAGGAGCGCTGCCCGCTCTACCGCGCGCTGCTCACCGACCCGGACGCGCTCGGCGCCGACGTGGTCGACCTCGACCCGGCGGGGCGGATCGAGTGGGAGGCGGCGCAGACGGACATGGCCGCGGCGCAGGCCGAACTGGCGGGTGCGCGGACCGAGGGCTGTACGGACGGCCTCGACGGTTTCGAGTGGCCGCTCGACGAGGACGGCCCGGCGCGGGGCGACGGCGCTTGTCCCGAGGCTGTGGCTCCGGGGGCGGTGACTCCGGAGCTGTGGCCTGCCGACCGGCGCGCCGCGGCCGAGGACGACGACCGGCGGAGCGCCGGCGCGGGCGCCTCCGGGCCGCCGCGGGTCGCCCCCGCCCAGGGCGGCATGGCGGGCGCGCTGGCGGGCATGCCCGCCACTCCCGACCTGCTCGCCAAGGTCGCCGCGCTGCCGCCCGCCCTGGACACCCCGGAGGTCGACGAGGACCGGGCGCGGACCGCCGAGGAGAAGTTCGGCCTCGGCAGCCTGCTGCGCGGGTTCCGCACCCCGCTGCTGCTCAGCCTGGCGCTGGTGGCCGTGGACGCCATCGCGGGACTGCTGCTGCCGGTGCTGATCCGGCACGGCATCGACGCGGGAGTCCGGCAGGCGGCGCTCGGCGCGGTCTGGGTCGCGTCGCTGCTCGGCCTGGTCCTGGTGATCGCGCAGTGGGCGGCGGAGTGGGGCTCGACCCGGCTGACCGGCCGCACCGGCGAACGCGTCCTCTACACCCTGCGCGTGAAGATCTTCGCGCACCTGCACCGGCTCGGCCTCGACTACTACGAGCGCGAGCTGACCGGCCGCATCATGACGCGGATGACCACGGACGTGGACGCGCTGTCGACGTTCCTCCAGACCGGGCTGGTCACGGCGCTGGTCAGCGTCCTCACCTTCCTCGGCATCCTGGTGGCGCTGCTCGCCATCGACGTCCAGCTCGCCCTGATGGTCTTCGCCACGCTGCCGATCCTGATCGTCGCCACCTGGGTCTTCCGCCGTAAGTCGGTGAAGGCGTACGAGCTGGCGCGCGAGCGGATCGCCGTCGTCAACGCCGACCTCCAAGAGCACGTCGCGGGTCTGCGGATCGTGCAGGCGTTCCGGGGGGAGCGGCGCGGGGCGGAACGATTCGCCGAACGCGGTGACGACTACCGGACGGCGCGGGTGCGCGGCCAGTTCCTGATCTCCGTCTACTTCCCCTTCGTTCAGCTGCTGTCCAGCGTGGCGGCGGCGCTCGTCCTGATCGTGGGCGCGCACCGGATCAGCGCGGGGACGCTCACGGCGGGCGCGCTGGTGGCGTATCTGCTCTACATCGACCTGTTCTTCTCGCCCGTGCAGCAGCTCTCGCAGGTCTTCGACGGCTACCAGCAGGCGTCGGTGTCGCTCGGCCGGATCCGTGAGCTGCTGCACGAGCCGACCGCCACCCCGGCCGCCGCCCGGCCGCGTGAGGTCGGAAGGCTGCGCGGCGAGATCGCCTTCCGCGACCTGCACTTCAGGTACGGCGGCGAGGGGGCCGAGGGCGCGGAGGCGCTCAGCGGCGTGAATCTGCGCATCCCCGCCGGACAGACCGTCGCCTTCGTCGGCGAGACCGGCGCGGGCAAGTCCACCCTGGTCAAGATGGTCGCGCGGTTCTACGACCCGACCGACGGCGCGGTGCTGGTCGACGGCACCGACATCCGCGAACTCGACCTCACCGCCTACCGGCAGCGCCTCGGCGTCGTCCCCCAGGAGCCGTACCTCTTCGCGGGCACGGTGCGCGACGCCATCGCGTACGGGCGGATGGGCGCGACCGACGCGGAGGTCGAGGCGGCGGCGCGGGCCGTCGGCGCGCACGCGATGATCGCGACGCTGGAGGGCGGCTATCTCCACCAGGTCGCCGAGCGGGGCCGCAATCTGTCGGCCGGACAGCGGCAGTTGATCGCCCTGGCCCGCGCCGAACTGGTCGACCCCGCCGTCCTGCTTCTCGACGAGGCGACCGCGGCCCTCGACCTGGCCACCGAAGCCCTCGTCAACCAGGCCGCCGACCGGCTCGCCACCCGGCGTACGACGCTGGTCGTCGCGCACCGGCTGAGCACGGCGGCCCGTGCGGACCGGGTCGTCGTCCTCGACCACGGGCGGGTCATCGAGGACGGCACCCACGCGGCGCTGCTGGCCCGCGACGGCCGCTACGCCGAGCTGTGGCGCACCTTCACGGGCGAGGTGCGCGCGGTGGCGTGACGGGAGGACCCGTCGCCCGTGCGACGGAACCGGCGGGTCCCGCCTTCCTGGCCTGCCGCCCTTCTGCCCTTCTGGCCTTCTGGGCTCCTGGCGTCCCGCCTTCGGTCAGCCGAAGGCGGGTCGCGCCGGGATCCGGTCCTTCGGCACCTCGAACACCACCGTCACGCGGAAGTCCGTCAGGCACTCCGCCGTCGGCGTCGGCTGCTCGACGCGCAGCTTCAGCGAGTTGCCCGCCACGCCGAGCGTCGCCGACGTGGCCGCGCTGCACCCGGTCGACTCGGTCCAGCCGACCAGCACGTACCGCCCGAAGTCCGTCGCCGCCCCGCCCGCCGAGATCTCCGCCGCCGTCTTCCCGTCGTTGTGCGCCACGGTGGTGGCGAAACGGTCCAACTCGCCCCGGTCGCGCAGCACCTCGTGCGTCCCCGCGACGGCCCGCACCGACGACGAGAAGTACACGACGCGACTGGCGATCGACCCCGTCCCCGGCGTCGCCCTGCCCGTGGTGGGGCCACCGGTCGTCGGCGTCGCGGTCGTCGGCTCGGTGGTCGTCGGCGGGGCGGTGGTCGTGTCGCCGCTCGGCGTCACGGGCCCGGTAGTGCTGGACGGCGCGCCGTCCGCCGCGTCCGAGGTGCCGCTCCCGCAGGCGACGGCACCCAAGGTCAGCGAAACGGCCAGTGCCACGGCCCAGGCCGCTCCGCGCTGATTCACCTTCACGGTCAGCATGCCGGTGTGACGGTCCCCGACCCCGCCCGGTTCCGCGATGGTCTCAGGGGCATGGTCACCGCCCGGCTGCGGGCGCGGCGGACGGTGCGGAAATCGTGGGCGCATGCCCCGATCATCCGTCCTCGGCGGCCGATCCGGGCCCAGCCGCCCAATGCGACCTCAACGTGTCGACCGCCGCGACGATCGAGGGCCTGCGCGCGGCCCCCGTCCGCCACAGCGCGTACAGCCGCCGCACCGGAGCGGGCTCCAGCGGTACGACCGCGACGCCCTCGGGCACCGGTCCCCGCCCCAGCCTCGGCACCAACGCGATACCGAGCCCCGCCCCCACCAGCGCCAACTGCGTCCCGTACTCGCCGACCTGGAAGGCCATGTCCGGCTCCGTCCCGGCCTCCCGCAACGTCCGCACCAGCCAGTCGTGGCACACCGACCCCGGCGGCTGGCAGATCCACCGCTCGTGCGCCACATCCGCCCGCGTCAGCGACGCCCGCTCGGCCAACCGGTGCCCGGCAGGGACCAGCACGTCGCACCGGTCGTCCCCGATGACCGCCCGCTCCAAGCCAGGCGGCGCGGGCAGCGGCGCGATGTCCCAGTCGTGCGCCACGGCCAGGTCCACCGCCCCGCGCGCCACCAGGTCCACCGACAGATGCGCGTCCACCTCCAGCAGCCGGAGCTCCAACGCGGGGTGCGCCGCGGTCAGTTCCGCCAGCACTCCGGGCAGCAGCCCGCAGGCCGCCGTCGGGAACGCCGCCAGCGTCAGTCGTCCCGTGGGCCGTCCGCGCTGCTCCTCCAGCGTGACCTCGGCCGCCTCCACGATCGACATCAGCCGTTGCGCGGTCTCCACCAGCAGATGCGCCGCGTCCGTGAGCGCCACCCCGCGCCCGTGCCGCTCCAGCAGCACGGACCTGGTCTCCCGCTCCAGCTTGGAGATCTGCTGCGAGACCGCCGACGGCGTGTAGCCGAGCGCTTCGGCCGCCGCGCCCACCGACCCGTGGACGTGCACCGCGTGCAGCGCCCTCAGCCGCGCCAGATCGAGCATGCCGTTCAGGCCGAGTCGGCCAGCAACCGGGACAGGTGCTCGCGCGCCGGGCCGAGCAGCCCCGCCAACTCCGGCACCTGCGGATACCAGCGCTTCTCGTACTCCCAGCACAGCCAGCCGTCCCAGTCCGCCCGGCTCAGCACCTCGACGGTCTCCGCCAGCGGCAGCACCCCGGCCCCCAGCGCCAGCGGCGTGGTGTCCGCCGCCGAAGCGATGTCCTTGACCTGGACATAGCCCAGGTACGGGGCCAGTGCCGGATAGGTCGTGGACGGCTGCTCTCCCGCCAGCCAGGTGTGCATCACGTCCCAGATCGTGCCGACCCCCTGATGTCCGACCAGGCCCAGGATCCGCGCGACATCGGCGCCGCCGCGGTGCGAGTCATGGGTCTCCAGCAGCACCCGCACCCCGAGGTCGGCGGCGACCGGCGCCACCGCTGCGAGCCGGCGCGCGGCGACCGCGTCCGCCTCCTGCGACTCGGTGTCGCCTCCGCCGGGGAACACCCGCACGTAGGAGGCCCCCAGATCGGCCGCGAGGGTCATCGCCGCGCCGATCTCGTCGAGCACCGGCTGGTCGTCCCCGGGCGCGGCCACCTTGGCGTAGGCGGCCACGGTGAGGATCTCGACCCCGGCCTTGCCGAACTGCTCGACCACGTCGGCGCGTTCACCGGCCGAGAGACCGGGGTGGACCGGTTCCTCGTCGTTGGCACGCAATTCGACGCCGTGGAAGCCGTTTTCCGTCGCGAGCCGCACCACCTGCTCGATGGGCAGGGCCGGGACGCCGAGAGTGGAGAAGGCGAGTTTCATTCGCCGGACACTAGGCACCGCTTCCTGCCGGGTCAACCGCGTTCGGCCCCGCCCGACCCGTGTTCAGCCCCTGCTCGGCACCTGTTCAGCCGCGAACGATGCCCTGCGCGCGGGCCGCCGCCAGCCAGTCGGGGAACTCCGCCATGAGGTGGTCGTACAGCACCGCGTCCGATATCGATCGCGGGTCCTTGCCCGCGGGGAAGAACCCCGCGTTGTCCACCACCCGTTTGGCGGGTACCGGCAGTTCGTCCAGCCGCCGCAGGAAGCGGAATTCGTCGCCCCCGAATCCCACGAACTGCCAGAAGATCGGCAGCTTCGCCGCCTTGCACAGCACCTCGATGGTCGCGCCCTTGTTGATCGGCCCGCCGTCGGTCTGGAACACCACGAACGCGGGCGCCGTCGACCCCGACCGCTGATAGTGCTCGATGACCGCTTCCATGGCAGCCGCGTAATTGGTGCGACCCATATGGCCGTACGCCTCATTGAGCTTGTTGATCCGGCCGCCGTACCGCGTCAGCGACACCTCGTCCACACCGTCGACCTCGGTGGAGAAGAACACGACGGGGACGATGCCGTCGTCGTCGAAATGCGCGGCCAGGCCGAGTGTCTGCTCGGCGAGATGCTGGACGGTGCCGTCGTTGTAGAACTCCCGCATGCTGCCCGAGCGGTCGAGCACCAGATAGACCGCGGCGCTTTCGCCCGACAGCCGGTGCTTGTCCAGGCTGACGGCCGCCTGCTTGTAGAGGCTGACCAGACCGGGCGCGGTCTGCTCCACCTTCTGCATCGAAATCGCCATGGAATCCCCCTGTACCGTGTCTGCGATGTCGTGTCGGCCCTGCGGCGCTGTCCCCTACAGCGCCAAGTGCCAGTCCTGCCCCATGAGTTCGCGGCCGAAGCTGTGATGCCGCTGCTCCGCGACGAGTTCGAATCCCGCGCGCTGATAGATCGTTCGGGCGCCGGCCAGTATGCCATTGGTCCACAGGACCAGATCGGTGTAGCCGGCGGAGCGGGCGAAGGCGATGCATTCGTCCACCAACAACTTGCCTATGCCGTGCCCCCGGGCGGCCGGATCGACCAGCAGCAGCCGTAGCCGCGCGGTGCCCGGCTCCTTGTCGCGTACACAGAAGACGCAGCCCGCCCGCCGTCCGTCGAGTTCGGCGATCCACACCGCGTCGCGCTCCGGATCGCGATGGGCGGCGAAGTCCGCGACGATCTGGGCGACCAGCGCCTCGTACTCCTCGTTCCACCCGAACTCCGTCGCGTAGACCTCCGCGTTGCGCTCGATGGACCACCCCAGATCGCCGGGGCGCGCGCCGCGCAGCACGACCCGCGACGCGGACGGCTCGCCGCCGGTGGCCGGGGCACGGCCGTCGCCACCGCTGTCGCCGCTGACGGTGTTGTCGCGCAGTATTTCCCGAACCGTCCGCATCGCCTCGGACAGCCGCGGCCGGTCCTGCGGACGTATGCGGTCCACCAGCGAGCCGACGGCTTCCTCCGACCGCTCCTCCAGCAGCGACGCGGCCTGCCTCCCGTGCGTGGTCAGCTCTATCCGCTGCCGCCTGGCGTCCTGTTCTGACGGGCCGCGGGTGACCAGTTGCCGCTCCTCGAATTTGGCCAGCATCCGGCTGAGATGGCCCGCGTCCAGCGACAACTCCACCCGCAGGTCGGCCGCGTCGGTCCGCGGGGCGTGCGCCAGCTCGTACAGCACGCGCGCCTCGGTGAGGGTGAACGGTGTGTGCAGGTGGCGGCTGTAGTCGAGCGCGCCGATCAGGTTGGTGTAGAAGCGGTTGAATTCGCGGATCTCCCGGACGGCCATGATCAATCCCCCATTTCCTTTGCCTGAGTCAAAAGTAGGCGGATGCGGGGCCGGGCGGAAGACCCCTCCGAAACCTGTGGATAACTTCAGTCGGACCGGCCCGACGGCGGCGCGGTCGACCCGCGGACCATGAGTTCCGTACGGATCGTGGCGACCCCGCCCGGCGGCGGGGACAGCCGCCCCATCACCAACCGCCCGGCTCGCGCGCCCGCCTCCTGCAAGGGAATGCGGACCGTCGTCAGGGCCGGGGAGACATCGGCGCTGAACGGCAGATCGTCGAATCCGGCGACCGACACGTCACCGGGAATGCTCAGCCCCTGGTCCCGCAGCGCCGCGCACACGCCGAGCGCGACCGTGTCGTTCGCGGCCACGATCGCGGTCAGACCCGCGTCCCGCCGCAGCAGTTCGAGCGCGGCGTCGTAGCCCGACGCCCGGTCGTACGTCCCGTGCACCGTCAGCCGCTCCGCGTACGCGTCCGGATCCGAGGTGATCCGGGTGCCGCTCGCGGCCAGGGCCGCACGGTGGCCCTCCAGCCGGTGCCGGGAGGTGCTGCGCTCGACCGGCCCCGTCACGTAACCGATTCGGCGGTGCCCCAGGGACAGCAGGTGCTCGGTCAGCCGCCGCGCGCCGCCGCGGTTGTCGAAGGCGACGGTGGCCGCGACGAGCCCGCTGTCCGGCAGGGTCAGCGGGGGACGGCCGCACAGCACGACATTGGCGCCGGACGCGGCGAGCCGGGTGAGCCGTGCGGTGACCGCCGCCGTGTGCTCCGCGCTCTCCACGGCGCCCCCGGTGAGGACCACGCCCGCCGCGCGCTGGCGTTCGAGCAGCGTGAGATAGGTGAGTTCGGCCTCGGGGGATCCACCGGTGTTGCACACGACGGCGAGCTTGCCGCCGCCCGGCGCCGCGCCCGCGCTGATCTCGGCCTGGACGGCGCTCGCGATGAGCCCGAAGAAGGGGTCGGCGACATCGTTGACGAGGACGCCGACCAGGTCGGAGGTGGCGGCGGCGAGGGCCCGCGCCTGGCCGTTGACGACATAGTCCAGTTCGGCGACGGCGCGCCTGACCCGCTCCCGAGTGCTTCCCGCGACCGGGTAGTTGCCGTTCAGAACACGGGACACGGTCGCCGACGACACTCCGGCGCGCGCCGCCACATCGGCCAGAGTCACTGCCATCTCGGTCCGGTCCTTCTGCAGGGGGCGGTGGGCGAGAGGGGTGCCGTGAGGTGCGCGTTCCCGCTCGCAGGGGCACATGGTCTCACTTCGTGGACGCGAGGGGGAGTGGTGGCGCGTGTGAGAGAAAGCGCTTCCATTCACCGCTAGGGGACTCTTGTCGAACGCAGGCCGTGGCGGCTAGCGTGAACTAGAAGAAAGCGCTTGCTATCGCCTTGCTGGTGACCGTGGGCGCGTTCCCTGCATCCGGCAGCGATGAGAGGACTTGTCACGTGACACGCAGGACAGTGCGGATCGCCATGAACGGCGTCACCGGGCGGATGGGATACCGGCAGCACCTGGTCCGCTCCATCCTGAGCCTGCGTGAGCAGGGCGGACTCGACCTCGGCGACGGCACCACGCTGTGGCCCGAGCCGATCCTGCTGGGCCGGCGCGAGCACGCGCTGCGGGCCATGGCCGAGCGGCATGGCATCGAGCACTGGTCGACCGACCTCGACGCCGTCCTCGCCGACCCCTCCGTCGACATCTACTTCGACTCGCAGGTGACCGCGGCACGCGAGACCGCGCTGAAGGCGGCCATCGCCGCGGGCAAGCACATCTACTGCGAGAAACCCACCGCCACCTCACTCGACGGAGCGCTGGAACTCGCCCGGCTCGCCACATCCGCGGGCGTCAAGCACGGCGTCGTGCAGGACAAGCTCTTCCTGCCGGGCCTGCTGAAGCTCAAGCGGCTCATCGACGGCGGCTTCTTCGGCCGGATTCTGTCCATCCGCGGCGAATTCGGCTACTGGGTCTTCGAAGGCGACTGGCAGAGCGCCCAACGCCCCTCCTGGAACTACCGCTCGGAGGACGGCGGCGGCATCGTGGCCGACATGTTCCCGCACTGGGAGTACCTGCTGCACGAGCTGTTCGGCCGGGTCCGTACCGTCCAGGCGCTGGCCACCACCCACATCCCGCAGCGCTGGGACGAGAAGGACAAGCCGTACGACGCCACCGCGGACGACGCCGCCTACGGTGTCTTCGAACTCGAGGGCGGCGCCGTCGCACAGATCAACTCCTCCTGGGCGGTGCGCGTCAACCGCGATGAATTGGTGGAGTTCCAGGTCGACGGCACGCACGGCTCCGCGGTCGCCGGGCTGCGCAACTGCCGCGTCCAGCACCGTTCCGCCACGCCGAAGCCGGTGTGGAATCCGGACCTGCCCGCCACCGAGTCCTTCAGGGACCAGTGGCAGGAGGTCCCGGACAACGGCGACTTCGACAACGGATTCAAGGTCCAGTGGGAGCTGTTCCTGCGGCACGTCGCGCTCGACGAGCCCTGGCAGTGGGACCTGTTGGCCGGTGCCCGGGGCGTCCAGCTCGCCGAACTCGGCCTGGCCTCCTCCGCGCAGGGTCGCCGCTTCGAGGTTCCGGAGCTCGCGCTGTGAGCATCCTGCTGCCGGACGCGGCCGGTGAAACGCGCACCTATGTGCCGCGTTCGGAATCCGTCACCTATAGCGCGGATCTTCCGCTGCGCAGCCGTGTCGTGTACTCCGCCGCCCATGTCGTGGCCGACCCGCTGCGGACGGCGGCGGACGAGCCCGCGGCCGTCGACTGGGACGCCACTCTCGCCTTCCGCCGCCATCTGTGGTCGCACGGGCTGGGCGTGGCCGAGGCCATGGACACCGCGCAGCGCGGCATGGGGCTCGACTGGGCGGGCGCGGCGGAGCTGATCCGCAGGTCGGCGGCCGAGGCGCGCGCCGTCGGCGGCCGGATCGCCTGCGGTGTCGGCACCGACCAGCTCACCGGTCCCGCCGCCACACTGGACGAGGTCGCCGCCGCCTACGAGGAGCAGTTGGCGCTCGTCGAGGCGACCGGTTCGCAGGCCGTCCTCATGGCGTCCCGCGCCCTCGCCGCGGTCGCGAAGGGCCCTGAGGGCTATCTGGAGGTGTACGGGCGGCTGCTGCGTCAGGCCGGCGACCCGGTGATCCTGCACTGGCTCGGCCCGATGTTCGACTCGGCGCTCGCCGGGTACTGGGGCAGCGACGATCTGGACGCGGCGACCGACACCTTCCTCGACGTCATCAAGGCCCACCCGGACAAGATCGACGGCGTGAAGATCTCGCTGCTCGACGCGCGGCGCGAGGTCGAACTGCGCCGCCGCCTGCCGCAGGGCGTGCGCTGCTACACCGGCGACGACTTCAACTACCCCGAGCTGATCGAGGGCGACGAACAGGGCTTCAGCCACGCGCTGCTCGGCATCTTCGACCCGCTCGCGGCCCTGGCGTCGGCTGCCGTCAGCGCCCTCGACACCGGGGACGCCGCCGGTTTCCGCCGCGTTCTCGACCCCACCGTCGAGTTGTCCCGGCACCTGTTCCAGACACCGACACGCTTCTACAAGACCGGTGTCGTCCTGCTCGCCTGGCTGGCCGGGCACCAGTCGCACTTCAGCATGGTCGGCGGTCTCCAGTCGGCCCGTTCCCTGCCGCATCTCGCCCGCGCCTACGAACTGGCCGACCGGATCGGCCTGTTCCCCGACCCCGGACTCGCCGAGGCTCGGATGCGCGGCCTGCTCGCCGTATACGGAGTGGACGCATGACCGTACCGACGTCGCCCGACCCCGAGTCCTCCGCATCCGCCTCTCACGACGACGTGCACAGCGACGTGACCTGCGACCTCTCGCGGCTGAGCATCAACCAGGAGACCGTCAAGCAGTGGTCGCTGCCCGAGCTGGCCAAGGGGTGCGTGGCGGCCGGGATCGGCTCGGTGGGGCTGTGGCGGGCGCCGGTGCGGGAGTACGGCGTCGAGCGTGCAGCGGACCTGATGCGGGACAGCGGGCTCACCGTGACATCGCTGTGCCGCGGCGGATTCTTCACCGCGACCGACCCGGCGGAGCGGGCGACCGCGCTGGACGACAACCGCGCGGCGATCGACGAGGCGGCGACGCTGGGAACGGCCACCTTGGTGCTGGTTTCCGGCGGCCTGCCCGCGGGCGACCGCGACATCGCCGCCGCCAGGGAGCGGGTCGCCGACGCGATCGGCGAGCTGGCGCCCTACGCGGGGGAGCGCGGGGTACGGCTCGCGATCGAGCCCCTGCACCCGATGTACGCCTCCGACCGGTGTGTGGTCTCCACGCTCGGCCAGGCGCTGGACATCGCCGAGCGCTTCCCCGCGGACCAGGTGGGTGTCGTGGTCGACACCTATCACCTGTGGTGGGACGACATGGTGCCTACGCAGATCGTCCGGGCCGGAGCGGGCGGCAGGATCGCCTCCTTCCAGGTCGCCGACTGGGTGACGCCGCTGCCGGAGGGGGTGCTGCTGGGGCGGGGACAGCTCGGTGACGGCTGCGTCGACCTGCGGGGACTGCGTGAGCAGGTGGACGCGACGGGCTTTCGCGGGCCGGTCGAGGTGGAGATCTTCAACCCCGCGCTGTGGGCCAGGGACGGCGCTGAACTGGTCGCCGAGATCGCCGATCGGTACCTCCGGCACGTTCTCTGAAAAAAACTTGAGAGATTACGCATCCGTCGTACAACCCTTCCGGGGGGTCGGTGGTCTTACTGGGCATCAAGGCTCCTGGGAGGGGTTTCACGGAGCCGAGAGGGAAATGCGCCCGAGGGGGGCTTCGGGGGTAGCAGGGGGGAAACGAAAGAGGTCCGGCCTTGTGCCGGACCTCTTTCGTATCTCTGTGCGGACGCTGTGACCGCCGGGGCGGCTCGCCGCGTCCGCCTCACTTCGCCCGGCGGGCCCGCTTGGCCAGCACCGTCGCCACCACGGGAATGAGCGTCTCCAGCGCCATCGTGACCGCCGCCACCGGAAGACCCGTCCGCTTCGACACCGCGCGGGCCGTCGGCGCGGTCGCCTTGCGCAGCACCGTGGTGAGCAGACCGCCGCCCACGCCCGTGCCGAGCCCCGCGAAACCGGCGACCCCGGTGAGCGGCTCCGGTTCCGAGGCGGCCTGCTCCAGCGCCTGGCTCAACTCCGCGGTCCCGCCCGGTGTCACCGCCTCGTCCGTGACCACACCGGTCAGCGAACCGACCGAGGCGCCCACGACCTGCCGAGCCGCGTCCGTGTCCGTGCCGAGCCGATCGGCCAGTTCCTGAAGCCGCTCGTCACCCAGCTCGGTCAGCACTTCGTCCTGCAGCGGTCGGTCGCTCATGTGCCGGACGCTACGCGGGCGCGCGAGCGGCGGCCCCCGGAGTTCGGCCGAACGCGTGAAGGGCCGCAGCCGGGTGGCCCGAGCGGCGTTGTCCACAGGGGGAGTTGCCGCCGGAGAGTTATCCACAGGGCGGCAACGGGGTGTCCGAGCCAACCGGTACCTTCGGAACAGATCACCAACGGGAGGGCCGGGAAAGGAGGCCGGGCATGGGCGAGTCGGGGCTGGCCGTGCTGGACGGCGTCCTGGAACGGATCACGTACGCCAACGAGGACACCGGGTACACGGTCGCGCGGGTGGACACCGGCCGTGGCTCGGGGGATCTGCTGACGGTCGTCGGCGCGCTGCTGGGGGCGCAGCCGGGGGAGTCGCTGCGGATGCACGGCCGCTGGGGCTCGCATCCGCAGTACGGCAAGCAGTTCAGCGTCGAGAACTACACGACGGTGCTGCCGGCCACGATCCAGGGGATACGCCGCTACCTGGGATCGGGGCTGATCAAGGGCATCGGGCCGAGGATCGCGGAGCGGATCGTCGACCACTTCGGCACCGGCACGCTGGAGATCATCGAGGGCGAGCCGAAGCGGCTGATCGAGGTGCCGGGGCTTGGCCCCAAGCGCACCAAGCTGATCGCCGCCGCGTGGGAGGAGCAGAAGGCGATCAAGGAGGTGATGGTCTTCCTCCAGGGAGTGGGGGTGTCCACTTCCATCGCCGTGCGGATCTACAAGGGCTACGGGGACGCGTCGATCTCCGTGGTGAAGAACCAGCCGTACCGGCTGGCCGCCGAGGTCTGGGGGATCGGCTTCCTGACCGCGGACCGGATCGCGCAGGCGGTCGGGATACCCCACGACAGCCCGGAGCGGGTCAAGGCGGGATTGCAGTACGCCCTGTCGCAGGCCACTGACGGCGGCAACTGCTATCTGCCCGAGGAACGGCTGATCGCGGACTCGGTGAAGCTGCTCCAGGTCGACACGGGGCTGGTGATCGACTGCCTGGGCGAGCTGGCCGAGGAGGAGGGCGTCGTCCGGGAGAGCGTGCCCTCGCCGGACGGGCACGAGGAACAGGTGAAGGCCGTCTACCTGGTCCCCTTCCACCGGGCCGAGATATCGCTCGCCGCCCAGTTGCTGCGGCTGCTGCGCGGACCGGAGGACCGGCTGCCCGCCTTCCGGGACGTGGAGTGGGACAAGGCGCTGGCCTGGCTGGCGACCAGGACGGGGGCCGATCTCGCACCGGAACAGCAGGAGGCGGTACGGCTGGCGCTGACCGAGAAGGTCGCCGTGCTCACCGGCGGCCCCGGCTGCGGCAAGTCGTTCACCGTGCGCTCGGTGGTGGAGCTGGCGCGCGCGAAGAAGGCCAAGGTGGTGCTGGCCGCCCCGACCGGCCGCGCCGCCAAGCGGCTGGCCGAGCTGACCGGCGCCGAGGCCTCGACCGTGCACCGACTGCTGGAGCTGAAGCCGGGCGGCGACGCGGCGTACGACAAGGACCGGCCGCTGGACGCGGATCTGGTGGTGGTCGACGAGGCGTCGATGCTCGACCTGCTGTTGGCGAACAAGCTGGTGAAGGCGGTGCCGCCGGGCGCGCACCTGCTGTTCGTCGGCGATGTGGACCAGTTGCCGAGCGTCGGCGCGGGTGAGGTGCTGCGTGACCTGCTCGCGGCGGACGGCCCCGTGCCCGCCGTGCGGCTCACACGTATCTTCCGGCAGGCCCAGCAGTCCGGGGTGGTGACCAACGCGCACCGGATCAACTCCGGTGTCCCGCCGCTCACTCAGGGCCTGCCCGACTTCTTCCTCTTCGCCGAGGAGGACTCGGAGGAGGTGGCCAGGCTGACCGTGGACGTGGTGGCCCGCCGCATCCCGGCCCGGTTCGGGCTCGACCCGCGCCGGGACGTCCAGGTGCTCGCGCCGATGCACCGGGGTCCCGCGGGCGCGGGCGTGCTCAACGGACTGCTCCAGCAGGCCGTCACCCCGGCGCGGCCCGACCTGCCCGAGCGCCGGTTCGGCGGCCGGACCTTCCGGGTCGGCGACAAGGTCACGCAGATCAGGAACAACTACGACAAGGGCGCGAACGGCGTCTTCAACGGCACGGTCGGTGTGGTCACCGGGCTGGACACCGTCGAGCAGCGCCTCACCGTGCACACCGACGAGGACGAGGAGATCCCGTACGACTTCGACGAGCTGGACGAGCTGGCCCACGCGTATGCGGTGACGATCCACCGCTCGCAGGGCAGCGAGTATCCGGCGGTGGTGATCCCTGTCACCACCAGTGCCTGGATGATGCTGCAGCGCAATCTGCTCTACACCGCTGTGACCAGGGCGAAGCGGCTCGTCGTGCTGGTCGGATCGCGTCGCGCCATCGGTCAGGCGGTGCGGACGGTGTCGGCGGGAAAGCGCTTCACGGCTCTCGACCACCGGCTGTCCAGGGGCGCAAAATAGGCACTGAGTGCCACCTTTCGGCCCGATGGCCGACCCCGAGTGCACACGCCAGTGCCAAATGGGGGACAGTGGACCTCGTCAGGGCACCTCGAAGAAGAGGCAACACCGTCGGTGAGGGAATGACGTGAGCGACAAGTCTGTAGTACTGCGGTATGGGGACGGCGAGTACAGCTACCCGGTGGTTGACAGCACCGTCGGTGACAACGGCTTCGACATCGGCAAGCTGCGCGCCGACACCGGGCTGGTCACCCTGGACAGCGGTTACGGCAACACTGCGGCCTACAAGTCCGCGATCACCTTCCTCGATGGTGAGGAAGGCATCCTGCGCTACCGCGGTTACCCGATCGAGCAGCTCGCCGAGCGCGGAAGCTTCCTGGAGACCGCCTACCTGCTGATCAACGGCGAACTGCCGACGGTCGACGAGCTGGCCGAGTTCAAGGGCGAGATCACCCAGCACACCCTTTTGCACGAGGACGTCAAACGGTTCTACGACGGCTTCCCCCGTGACGCCCACCCGATGGCGATGCTGTCGTCCGTGGTGAGCGCGCTGTCGACCTTCTACCAGGACAGCCACAACCCGTTCGATCCCGAGCAGCGCCACCTCTCCACGATCCGGCTGCTCGCCAAGCTGCCGACCATCGCGGCGTACGCGTACAAGAAGTCCGTCGGTCAGCCGGTGGTCTACCCGCGCAACGACCTCGGCTATGTCGAGAACTTCCTGCGCATGACGTTCTCCGTGCCGGCCGAGGAGTACGAGCTCGACCCGGTCGTGGTCAGCGCCCTCGACAAGCTCTTCATCCTGCACGCCGACCACGAGCAGAACTGTTCGACGTCGACGGTCCGGCTGGTCGGCTCCTCGCAGGCGAACCAGTTCGCCTCGATCTCGGCCGGTATCAGCGCGCTGTGGGGCCCCCTGCACGGTGGCGCCAACCAGTCGGTGCTGGAGATGCTGGAAGGCATCCAGGCCGACGGCGGCGACGTGGACGCCTTCATCCGCAAGGTGAAGAACAAGGAAGACGGTGTGAAGCTCATGGGCTTCGGACACCGCGTCTACAAGAACTTCGACCCCCGGGCGAAGATCATCAAGTCGGCCGCGCACGACGTCCTGTCGGCGCTCGGCAAGTCCGACGAGCTTCTGGACATCGCGCTCAAGCTCGAAGAGCACGCGCTCGGCGACGACTACTTCGTCTCGCGCAAGCTGTACCCGAACGTGGACTTCTACACCGGCCTGATCTACCGGGCCATGGGCTTCCCGACCAGCATGTTCACCGTGCTGTTCGCCATCGGGCGGCTGCCCGGCTGGATCGCCCAGTGGCACGAGATGATCAAGGAGCCCGGCTCCCGCATCGGCCGTCCGCGGCAGATCTACACGGGCGTCGAGATCCGCGACTACGTGCCCGTCGAGGGCCGCTGAACCACGGGCTGAGCCTGGCCCCACCACGCATGAAGAAGCGCCCCGCGCTGGATCCCCCCACGGGTCCGGCACGGGGCGCTCCCGTTCCCGGAACGGATCCCCCCACGGGTCCGACCGGGCGTCTTTCGGCGGCTGCGCCGTGCCGGGACGACTGCGGCCCGGGAGGGCCGCTCAAAGCTCCCCGGACATCGCCCCGGCGACGCATTCCCGGGCCGTCCCCCAAGACAGCCCGTTCCGCAGCCCCCCACCGGCTCCGCCGGGAGCGCGGTGCTCAAGACATAAGACCCACGAACCACCGTAATGGTTACGTTCCAAGCCCTGTGATCTACGTCTCTTCGAATGGGGGCGTTTTCGCAGGCTACCCCGCTCGCGGGCGGTATGGGGCGATCCCGTAGCGTGCTGTCTCCTCATGAGGGGCGGAGTACATGGCACAGAATGGGACAGCGGGCCGCAGCGTCGTCGTGACCGGCGGGGGTACGGGCATCGGTCGGGCGATCTCGATCCGCTTCGCCGAGGAGGGCCACCACGTCACGATCGTCGGCCGTCGCCGTGAGGTCCTGCATGCCACCGCGGAGGAGCTGCGCCGGGAACGCGGGCTGGACGTCACCCCGGTCGCCTGCGACCTGGCCGACCCCGACGACGTCGAGGCGGCGCTCCGGCACCTGCCCGAGCAGGTCGACGTCCTGGTGAACAACGCGGGCAGCCGGGAGCTGGCGATCGGCGCGGGCCCGCACGGGGTGCTCGCCCGCTGGCGCGGCGACTTCGAGCGCAATGTGCTGACCGCGGTGCTGCTGACCGAATCGCTGCGGGACCGCTTCACCGACAGCGGCCGGGTGGTCACGGTCACCTCGGTGGCCGCGCTGCGCGGCGGCGGCTCCTACGGGGCCTCCAAAGCCGCCCTGCACGCCTGGAACCACTCGCTGGCCGCCCAGCTCGGCCCGCAGGGCGTCACGTGCAACATCGTGGCGCCCGGCACCGTGGCGGGCACCGAATTCTTCGGCTCGCGGCTCAACGACGCCGAGCTGACCCGGCGGGCCGGGCGCACGCTCGTGGGCCGCGTCGGCCACCCCGCCGACGTGGCGGCGGCCGTGCTCTTCCTCGCGTCCCCCGAGGCCGGCTTCATCACCGGCGAGATCCTTCAGTGCAACGGCGGCGAACTGCTCGGCCGGTGACCCGGTGACCCGGTGACCCGGAGGTCCTGCGCTCCGGAGGCCCTGTGCTCCGGAGGTCCAGTGCGCCGGGAGCATTCCGCGTTCCGTGACAGGCGCGCCCGTACTCCCTGAGGAGTAGCCCGACTGGACCCTCAGGATGAATTCTCCTGGGAGCCCCCGAGGAATCCCCTGATCCAGGGGAAACCCCCTTGCCCCGTCCCACCGGCCGCTGTCAGTTTTGAAGCCCGGGGGCGGGAAGAGGGGCGGTGGAATGGACGTTGCACTGAACGTGTCGTCACTGGACTTCACCTCAGGTCTCGCTGAGTACCTGCGAGGTGGACACGTCTTCTGGGCATACGCGGTACTGGCCCTCACCACGGCCCCGCCGCTCGTGCCCAACTCCGTGCTGCTCGTGACCGGCGGAGTGATGGCGGCCGAGGGACGGCTGGACATCGCCCTCGTGCTGCTGGTGGTGGCGGGCAGCGCGGTCCTCGGCGACATGCTGATCCACCGCACCGGCCGGGCGCTCAGCGGCCGTGTCCTGGCCCGCATGGAGCGCAACGAACGCCGGGCGGCGCTGCTCAGATGGGCCGCCCTGCGGATACAGCGGCACGGTGTGCCCTTTGTGATCGGCGTGCGCTTTCTGCCCAGCGGCCGAGTGATAGGCGGTCTCGCGGCGGGTGTCGTGCGCTATCCCGCCCGGCGTTACGCGGTGGGCGCGGGTGTCGCGGAGGCCGTCTGGGCCAGCTATTCCGTCGGAGCCGGTTATTTCAGCGGCAAAGCCGCTTCCAACTCCTTCTTCGCCCTCTGCCTGGGGCTCGGTATATCGATGCTCGTCGCCGGTATCGGCACATTGGTGCAGTGGGTCTCGCGGGCGCGTGAGCGCCGCGATCCACGCATGGTGGGGGAGCGCGAGGCGCCCCGGCCTCCCTCGATGGTGGTACGGGCGTCCTTCGCGGGTGACGCGGTGGCCGTACCGGGACCCTCCGGCGGTGGTGGTACGGGACCGGCCGGTGGCCTGCCCGCGGGACCAGGGGCAGCGGCCACCACCACGTCGACATCCGTCACAGGCGCCACTGTCGCGCGCACAAGTCCGCCACCGGGCAAGGACCGGGGCGGATTTCCCTGTTTCTCGGCCGGCCGCGGCAAGTAGCCGTCGGCCGCGTCCCCGGACCCGGAGTCAGCGCGCGGCGGCGGTGTCCGTGCTGTCTTCTGGGCTCCTGTCCGGGGCGGCGCCCTTGTCCGGGGCGGCGGCTGCGGCGGGGGCGGCGGCCGTGTCCGGGGCGGTGACCGCCCCGGTGCCCAGGTAGGGCGCCAGATAGCGGTAGAGCATCCCCTTCATCTCCCGCGCGTACGCGTCCCGTTCCTCGCCCTCGTGCTGGACGACGAGGTCGAGTCCTGCCTTGAACATCGCGAAGGACATCTGCGCCACAAGCGTGCGTTCCGCTGTGGACAGCGACGGCTGACGGACGCCGAGCAGTTCGGTGAGGCGCGCGAGCAGTGACGCGTGCAGCTCGTCGTGGCCCTCGGCGACCTTGCCGGGAGTGTCCGGGCCCTTGATCAGGGCGAGGAAGGCCGGGTTGGCGCAGTTGAACTCGATGAAGGGGCCGGCGACGGCGTCGATCATCTCGTCCAGCGGCAGCAGGGCGTTCTCGACGGTGAAGACCCGGCCGTGGGTGGCTTCCATCTCCTTGGCGAGCTGGCTGCCCAGCTCGACGGCGATGGCCTCCTTGTTCGGGAAGAACTGGTAGAGCGTGCCCGGCGACACCCCTGCCTCGCGGGCGATCGCGTTGGTGCTGGACGCCGTGTAGCCCAGCGCGCAGAACACGCTGGCGGCGGCCTGGAGGAGCTGTGTGACACGCCGCTCGCCGCGGGCCTGCCGACGGCGCGGCTGCCGCTCTTCCGCCTCGGACACGGTGACTCCCCAGGGGTATTGACAAACACGAGCGGTCACTCGCATTCTTGAAACGCGAGCGACAGTTCGCATTTGCGATTCTACGTCGCACTACGGGGAGAGGACACCTTTTGTCATGGCTGATGTCAACCACGACTCCGAGGTCGGGGGCTGGACGCGGGCCGTCACGGCCCGGCCCAGGCTGACGCTGCTGCTCGCCCTCCTCTTCACCGCGCTCGCGGTCGTCGCCGGGCGAGGCGTGGCCGACCGGCTGGCCAGCGGCGGCTGGGAAGCGCCCGACTCCGAGTCCTCGTACGCGACCGCGGCGCTCGCCGACCACTTCCCCGCCTCCCAGCCCAATCTGGTCCTGCTGGTCGACGCCAAGGGCGCGGGAGTCGACAGCCCCTCCGTTGCCGCGCAGGGGCAGGAGCTGGCCCGCAAGCTCGCCGCCGATCCGGCCGTCACCGGCGTCACCTCCTACTGGGGCACCCACGCGCCGGTGCTGCGCGCCAAGGACGACGGCTCGGCGATGATCACCGCCCGGCTCAAGGGCGACGACGACGCGGTGGCCACCGCCGTCAAACGGATCGCCCCCGCCTACCGCGGGGAGCACGGACCGGTCGACGTGAGCGTCGGCGGCTCTGCCGCCGTCCGGCACGAATTGCAGAGCACCATCCAGGACGACCTGGTCAAGGCCGAGATGATCGCCCTGCCCGTCACCCTGATACTGCTCGTCATGGTCTTCGGCAGCGCCATCGCCGCACTGCTGCCCCTGGGCGTCGGCATCATCGCGATCCTCGGCACCAACGCGGTGCTGCGCGCCATCACCTCGTTCACCGACGTCTCGGTCTTCGCGCAGAATCTCACCACCGCGCTCGGCCTCGGCCTCGCGATCGACTACGCCCTGTTCATCGTCCGCAGATTCCGCGAAGAGCTGGCGACCGGACTCACCCCGCGCGCGGCGGTCGGAGTGACCCTGCGCACCGCGGGCCGCACCGTCCTCTTCTCGGCCCTGACCGTCGCCGCCTCGCTCGCCGCGATGCTCGTCTTCCCGCAGTACTTCCTGCGCTCCTTCGCCTACGCGGGGATCGCCGTGGTGCTGCTGGCCGCCGCCGCGGCGCTGATCGCGCTGCCCGCCTGCCTGGTCCTGCTCGGAGACCGGGTCAACGCGCTGGATCTGCGCAAGGTACTGCGCCGCAGGCCCGCGAGCGACCCCGGTGCGGGATACGCCGCCTTCGCCCGGCTGGTGATGCGCAGGGCGCCGCTCTTCGCGATCGGCGCGGTCGCGGGCCTGCTGCTGCTCGGACTGCCCTTCCTCCAGGTGCGCTTCGGCGCCGCGGACGACCGGCAGTTGCCCTCGGCGGCCGAGTCCCATGTGGTGCAGCAGCACATCCGCCAGGAGTTCCCCGGCAGTCCCGACGGCGCCATCACGGTGCTGGCCGAAGGCGCCGACCGGTCCCAACTGGCCGGATACGAGAAGCGGGTGGCCGCCCTGCCCGGCGTGGTCCGGGTTGAGGGGCCGGTCGTCGCCCAGGACTCAGGCGCCGCCTATATGACGGTGCTGTCCACGAGCGAGGCTGTGGACGCCGGCACCCAGCACCTGGTCGGCGCGATCCGCGCCGTGCCCACGGACTTCAAAGCCTCGGTGACCGGCCAGGCCGCCGTCCTGGTGGACACCAAGGACACCATCGGCCAACGGCTGCCATGGGCGGCCGGGATCATCGCCCTGGTCACCTTGCTGCTGGTCTTCCTGCTCACCGGCAGCGTGATCATCCCGCTCCAGGCGGTGCTGCTCAACGCGCTGAGCCTCACCGCGATGTTCGGCGCGGTGGTGTGGGTCTTCCAGGACGGTCATCTGTCCGGACTGCTGGGCTTCACAGCCACCGGCAGCATCGAGACGACCCTGCCGGTGCTGATGTTCTGCGTGGCCTTCGGACTCTCCATGGACTACGGGGTGTTCCTGCTCTCACGGATCAAGGAGGAGTACGACCGCAGTGGCGACCACCAGGCGTCCATTGAGTTCGGGCTCAAGCGGACCGGCGGACTGATCACGGCGGCGGCGGTGATCCTGGCCGTGGTGATGGTCGCGATCGGCACCTCGCGGGTGGCCAACACCAAGATGCTGGGGCTCGGCATCGCGCTCGCGGTGCTCATGGACGCGATGGTGGTCCGCACCCTGCTGGTGCCCGCGGTGATGCGGCTGACCGGGCGGGCCACCTGGTGGGCGCCGCCGGTGCTGCGCCGCTTCCACGACCGGTTCGGCATATCGGAGGGCGGCGGCCAGGAGGCGCCGGAGGGCACGAAGGCCCCGCGCTCCTCGCGGGAGCGGCGGGACCCCGAGCCGGCCACGCGGAACTGAGGCTCAGTCCGGATCCCGGCGGCCGCGGTTTCCCGGCCGCCGGGCACTCCAGGCCCTGACGGTATCGGCGTACCAGAAGGGCTTGCCGCCCTCGACGACATCGGGCGGCGGGAGATGCCCGTGCTTCCGGTAGGAGCGGACGGTGTCGACCTGTACGCGGATGTGCGCGGCGATCTCGGCGTACGACCACAGGGTCCGGTCGGTCATCCCAGGTACCTCCGTACGGCGGGGCTGCTGTTGATCAGCACCTTCGTCCGGCCAACGACAGGTGAGCGTCACCGCATGGGCTTGTTGATCTTCTGTGACACGGAACCCGCGTAACGGTGACAAATGTGGCGAACGGGTAACGACCGCGCAGGTCGTCCGGACCGTGGCGGTGAAAGGGGGCACGATGGCGGGCTGAGACCGGAGGAAATCCGCGAGCGGGCAATCCGCCCACCCCTCGGCTCCGAATACCGGTCGGAGACTTGCGCGGGTGAGTCGGGACGGGATGGATCGCAGATGAGGGAAGCCGTACGGCTGGACGGCGTCGCAGGCGCCGGCCCCGACCTCCAGGAGCTGCTGGTCGCGGTCGCCCGCGGCGACGAGGCGGCGTTCGCCAGGGTCTACGACGCGGTGGCCGGGCCCGTGCTGGGGCTGGTGCGCTCGGTGCTGCGCGACCCCGCGCAGTCGGAGGAGGTCGCCCAGGAGGTGCTGGTCGAGGTCTGGCAGACCGCGACCCGCTTCCAGGCATCCCGTGGCAGCGCCATGACCTGGGTGATGACGCTGGCCCACCGTCGTGCGGTGGACCGGGTGCGTTCCGCGCAGGCGTCCTCCGACCGGGAGCACAAGGCCGCGCTGCTTGAGCACACCCCCGCCTTCGACGAGGTCGCGGAACAGGTCGAGTCACGGCTGGAGCGCGAGCAGGTGCGACGCTGTATGCGGACGCTCACCGAATTGCAGCGCCAGTCGGTGACGCTCGCCTACTACCAGGGATTCACCTACCGGGAGGTCGCCGAGTTGCTCGCGGCTCCGCTGGGGACCGTCAAGACCCGACTGCGGGACGGACTCATCCGCCTGCGCGACTGCTTGGGAGTGAGCGCATGACGACCGCCGATCTGCATACCCTCACCGGTGCGTACGCGGTGCACGCGCTGCCCGACGGTGAGCGGGAGGAATTCGAACGGCACATCGCCGACTGCTCGGCCTGTGCGCAGGAGGTCCGCGAGCTGTCCGCGACGGCCACCCGGCTGGCGCTGGCCGCCTCGGTCGTGCCGCCGCCGCACATGCGTGAGCAGGTGCTGCGCCGGGTCGCCGCCGTGCGGCAGGAGCCGCCGGTCGTCACGCGGCAGGAGCGGCGCGGTCTCGCCGGATGGGTGGCCGGGGCGCGGCGGCTGCCGCGTTACGCGCTGGCCGCGTGCATGGCGGGAGTGGTAGGGCTCGGCGGGGTGGCCGTCTGGCAGCACCAGGCCGCCGACGACGCGAGGCAGCGGGCGAATCAGGCCGAGCAGCGGGCGGGCGAGCTCTCCCAGGTGCTCTCGGCGCCCGACGCGGCGAGCACCACACGGAAGCTCAGCACCGGCACGACCGCGACCGTGGTGGTCTCCCGGAGCCTGGGCAAGGCCGCTTTCCTGGCCGCCGGTATGCCGACGCCGGCGGCCGGGAAGACGTACGAGCTGTGGTTCGACGACGGCGGGAAGATGCGGCCGGCGGGTCTGATGGACCCGTCAGCCACCGACCAGGCCGTGGTGCTGGAGGGGCGGATCGACAACGCCTCCGGGGTGGGCGTGACGGTCGAACCGGCCGGCGGCTCGCAGCAGCCGACGAGTGCCCCGCTGGCGCTGGTGACGTTCCCGGCGGCGGCCCGTGCCTGAGACGTCGCGGACCGGGTCGTCCATCGCGCTGTTCACCGCGGACCTGCGGTTGCACGACAACCCCGTGCTGGCCGCGGCGGTGGCGGCGGCCGGGAGCGTGGTCCCGCTGTTCGTGGTGGACGAGGGCATCGCGCGAGCCGGATTCGCGGTGCCGAACAGGGCGGCGTTCCTCGCCGACTGCCTGGCCGACCTGGACGCGGGCCTGCGGGCCCGCGGCGGGCGGCTGGTCGTGCGGCGCGGCGACGTCGTCGAGGAGGTCGTCCGGGCCGCCGGCGACAGCGGGGCGCGGCAGGTGCACATCGCGGCCGGGGTGAGCGGTTACGCCCTGCGCCGTGAGGACCGGCTGCGCAAGGCCCTGGCGGAGGCGGGCTGCGAGGTGGTGGTGCACGAGGCCGTGGTCACCGCGGCCCCGCCCGGCGCCGTCACCCCCGTGGGCCGCGACCACTTCGCCGTCTTCACACCGTACTTCCGGCGCTGGGGCGCCGAGCCCCAGCGCCGCGTGCTGGACGCGCCGCGCAAGGTCACCGTGCCCGAGGACGTGAAGTCCGCCGCGCTGCCCTCCGCCGCCGAGCTGACCGGGCCGGGCGGCGGGCAGCCGTCGCCGGGCCTGCCGCCCGGCGGGGAGACGGCGGGTCGCAAGCTGGCGGGCAGTTGGTGGCGTTCGGGCCTGGAGGGTTACGCGGACCAGCACGACGACCTGGCGGGTGACGCGACCTCCCGGCTCTCGCCGTATCTGCACTTCGGGTGCGTGTCCGCGACCGAACTCGTCCACCGGGCGCGGTCGGTGAGCGGCCGGGGCGCGGAGGCGTTCATCCGGCAGCTCGCCTGGCGCGACTTCCACCATCAGGTGCTCGCCGCGCGGCCGGACGCGGCGCACCGCGACTACCGTTCCCGGCACGACCGTTGGCGCACCGCCCCCGAGGAGGTCACCGCCTGGCGCGAGGGCCGCACCGGCTACCCCATCGTGGACGCCGCGATGCGCCAACTGCTGCACCAGGGCTGGATGCACAACAGGGGCAGGCTGCTCGTGGCGAGCTTCCTGACCAAGACGCTGTACGTGGACTGGCGGATCGGCGCCCGGCACTTCCTGGACCTGCTGGTCGACGGCGACATCCCCAACAACCAGCTCAACTGGCAGTGGTCGGCGGGCACCGGCACCGACACCCGGCCCAACCGGGTGCTCAACCCGCTGCTCCAGGCGGCCCGTTTCGACCCGGACGGCGACTATGTGCGGCGCTGGGTTCCGGAACTGGCCGAGTTGGAGGGGGCGGCGGTGCACCAGCCGTGGAAGCTGTCGGGTCCGGAACGGGAGCGGTTCGACTACCCGGATCCGATCGTGGCCCTGAGTGAGGGGCACGCCCGCTTCTCGCGGGCCCGCGGCCTGGACGACTGACCGCGAACCCGCGAACCGACCGAACCCACCGAAACCGCCGACCGAGCGGAGCCGACCCACTCACCACGACCGGTGCCCCCAGCGGCCCGGCTGCCGCCGACTACGCCCGCCCGTCAACACCGCCCTTTCGCGGCGGCCACGGGAAGAAACCACTCGTCCGGGCGACGTATTCGGCGTAGCCGGGCCGCTGTGCCATGTGCCGTTCCAGCAGCGGCTTCCCGCTGCCCCGCAGGAGCAGGAAGCTGATGGTCAGCGGGCCGAGCACGGCCAGCACGACGGCGCCCGCCGCCGACGACCAGCGGGCGCCGTCGCACGCCAGCACGTACAGCCCCCACCAGACGCAGAAGTCGCCGAAGTAGTTGGGGTGCCGGGTCCAGCCCCACAGGCCGCGGTCCATCACCTGACCGCGGTGCGCGGGATCGGCCTTGAAGCGGGCGAGCTGGTGGTCGCCGACCGCCTCGAAGACCAGCCCGACCAGGCACAGCGCCGCGCCGACCGCCGCCGCCGGGCCGACGGACCCCGGCAGATAGCAGGCGACCTGCACCGGCAGCGACACCACGCACACCAGCAGACCCTGGAGGAGGTAGACGATCCGGAAGGCGTACCCGTTGCGGCGGTCGGCCGGGACCTTGGACAGCATCTTCTCGTAGCGCGGATCCTCGCCGTGGCCACGGCCGCGCCAGGCGATGTGTCCGGCCAGCCGCAGCCCCCACACCACGGTCAGGACGAGGACCAGCAGCCGCCGCCCGTCGTCACCGTGCCCCGACGACATCCCGTACGACACGACGGCGACCGCCGCGAAGGCGGCGCCCCACGCCACGTCGACCACCCGGTGCATGCCCTTGGCCACCGCGACCGCGAAGGTCACCAGCATCACGGCGAGCGCCGCGCCCGCCGCCGCCGCGAGATTCACGCAGAATGCGCCCCACGGAAAGCCGTTCACCGGCCTGCCGCCGAGTCTTCCGCGTGCACGGCACCAGTCGGCCCCGATTCCCCGGTGGCCCCCGCCGCCCCCTCCAGCACGAACTGCCGCACATCCAGGTACCCGGACCGGAAACCGGCCTCCGAGTAGGCCAGATAGAACGTCCACAGCCGCCGGAAGACCGCGTCGAAGCCGAGCGCCGCCACCTCGTCCGCGCACCGCGCGAACCGCTCGCGCCACAGCCGCAGCGTCTCCGCGTAGTGCGGTCCGAACGCCTCGGCGCTGACGATCCGCAGCCCGGTGGCCTCGCCGCTCACCTCGGAGATGGCCTCGGCGGAGGGGATCATGCCGCCGGGGAAGACGTACTTGTGGATCCAGGTGAAGGTGGGAAGGCTCACCAGCATCCGGTCGTGCGGCATGGTGATCGCCTGGAGCGCGATCCGGCCGCCGGGCGCGAGCCGCCGTTCCAGGGTGCGGAAATACTCCGGCCAGAACTCGTGGCCGACCGCCTCGATCATCTCGACGCTGACCACCGCGTCGTACTCGCCCTCGACCTCGCGGTAGTCGCGCAGCAGCACCTCGACACGGTCCTGGAGCCCGGCGGCGCGGACCCGTTCCAGCGCCAGTTCACGCTGCTCGCGCGAGAGCGTCACGCTCACCACGCGGGCGCCGCGCGATGCCGCGCGCACCGCCAGCTCGCCCCAGCCGGTGCCGATCTCCAGCAGCCGGGTGCCGGGGCCGACCCCGGCCGCGTCCAGCAGCAGGTCGATCTTGCGGTGCTGGGCGGCGGGCAGCAGGTGCTCGTCGGCAGGGAAGCCGCGGAAGACCGCGGAGGAGTACGTCATCGTCTCGTCGAGGAAGAGCGAGAAGAGGTCGTTGGACAGGTCGTAGTGCCGGTGGATGTTGTCGCGCGCGCCCTCGCGGGTGTTGCGCTGCGCCTCCGGCCGCCGCCTGGCCCACGCGCCGCGCAGCCGTTGCAGGGACGGCGGTACGAGGGTGGCGACGTTGTCGGCGAAGACCGTGAGCACACCGGTCAGGTCGTCCGCGTCCCACTCCCCGGCCATGTACGACTCGCCGAAGCCGATCAGGCCCTCGGCGCCGATCCGGCGGAAGAAGGACCGCGGGTCGTGCACCCGCATCAGCGGGCCGCCGAGCCCCAGCGTGCGGGCGCCCTCGCCCGCGTCGTCGCCGTCCGGGCCCGCCAGCCGCACCCGCAGCGGCAGCCGTTCCAGCGCCCTGCGGACGAGGAAGGCCGCGACGGCCGCGCGCGCGGCCGAACAGCGGGGCGCCGCCGCGACGTCCGGCCAGCGCTCGGCGTCGACCGCCGCGCGCACCCTGGACGTCGACACGGGCGAGACGGCGGCCCCGGCAGTCACCGGGGCGGCCGGAGTGGATGACACGGTCACCGCATTCCCTCCTGAACGTGATGGCTTGGCCGCGGCCGTACGGGCAGGCCGCGCAGATACAGCAGAACACCGTGGAATCTGATCCCCGCGGAGACGAGGAGCGTCGACCACGGATGGCGTACAGCGGCCCGGAGCAGTCCGGCCGCGGTGGCCGGGCGGCGGTCGCCGCTCACGGTCGCGGTGAAGGGGCGTTTTCCGTCCAGTTCCAGATGGACCGTCACGGAAAGGCGGTTTCCCGGCTCCGGCACCCGCATGCGGTAGTCGCCCTCCACCGGGAAGAACGGGGAGACGTACAGCTCCTTGGCGGTCGAGGCACGGCCCTCGGCGTCAGGCGCCAGCAGATAGCAGTGCCGCTCGCCATAGGTGTTGTGGACCTCCGCGACCACATGGCGGGGCGTGCCGTCACGCGCGTGGCACCAGTACAGGGTCAGCGGGTTGAAGACATGGCCGAGGACACGGGCGTGCGTGAGCATCAGCACGCGGCCGTCCGCGGGGACCGCCCCCTGCGCGGCGAGGAACCGGTCGAGCCCCGCCCTGACCGTGGGCGCCGTACCGCCGAAGTGGTCCCGCGCCCGGAAACCGGCCAGCGGGCGCAGCGGCAGCGGCAGTCGGGGCATGCGGTCCACGTCGACCAGCCACATATAGGTGCGCATACGGAAGGAGTGCCGCACGGGGCGGTTACGGGCGTGGGCGATCCGACAGTCGTACAGCGAAGGCGCCACCGTCACCACCTCCGCCTCCGCCACCACCGGAGCCGTCATGACCACTCCACCCCCAGCGCGCGCGCCGCCGCCACCCCGGAGGCGCAGCCGTCCTCGTGGAAACCCCAGCCGTGGTAGGCGCCCGCGTAGGCGACCACCGGCCCGTTCAGTTCGGGCAGCCGTCGCTGCGCGGCCACCGACTCCGGCGTGTACTGCGGGTGTTCGTACGCCATCCGGTCCCGTACGGCGGAGGGGTCGACCCGGTCGGCGCCGTTGAGCGTCACCACATATGTGTCGGCGCCGTCCAGCCGCTGGAGCCGGTTCATGTCGTAGCTGACCAGGACGGCGCCGGCGTCCGAGGCGCAGGACGGCATCAGGTAGTTCCACGACGCGCGGGCGCCGGACGCGCGCGGCAGCACGCCGGTGTCGGTGTGCAGCAGCGCGGGATTGACGGTGTACGGGATCGCGCCCAGCACCTCGCGCTCGGCCGCGGTGGGCTCGGCGAGCAGGCTCAGCGCCTGGTGCGGGTGGACGGCGACGACCACCGCGTCGTAGCGCTCGGTGGTGCCGTCCTCGACGGTGACCTCGGCGCCGCCGGGGACGCGGCGCAGCGCGGTCACCGGGCTGGAGGTGTGCACGGCGGACACCTCCTTGCCCACCCGCTCGACGTACGTACGGGAGCCGCCGGTGATCGTGCGCCAGGTGGGGGAGTCGCCGACGCTGAGCAGGCCGTGGTGGTCGAGGAAGCGGAAGAGGTAGCGGGCCGGGAAGTCCAGCGCGGTCGCGGGGGAGCAGGACCAGACGGCGGAGACCAGCGGGGTCATGAAGTGCTGGACGAAGTAGGGGGAGTAGCGGCCGTCGGCGAGGAATTCCCGCAGCGTGCGGTCGGTGGCGGCAGCGCGCGCACCCGTGTCCGTATCCGAGCCCGTATCCGCGGAAGAACCCGAACCCGCTTCACCGCTCTCCGCGAGCAGCCGCCGCGCCCCGCGGTGGAAGGCCGTGACCTCGGTCAGCATCCGCAGATAGCGGCCCCGCAGCGCGTTGCGCGGCTGCGCGAAGAGCCCGCGCGGCCCGCGGGCCCCGGCGTACTCCAGGCCGCAGCCCTCGCACCGCACCGACATGCTCATCTCGGACTCCTGCGTGGCGACGTCCAGCTCGCGCAGCAGCCGCAGCAGATGCGGATAGGTGCGGGCGTTGTGCACGATGAAGCCGGTGTCGACGCTCAGGGACCGGCCGTCGGGGTCGGCCACGTCGTGGGTGTCCGCGTGCCCGCCGAGCCGGTCGTCCGCCTCGTACAGGGACACGTCACTCGCGCGGTGCAGCACATGGGCGGCGGTAAGGCCCGCCACTCCGCTGCCTATCACCGCGATCCGACGTCGTTCGGCCGTCATGCGATCCCCTCGGTCAGTGCTCGATGTCCGGTGACACCCCGTGGTGCCCGGTGGCGCCCCGTGCCCGGTCGGTGTCCGGCGCGGCCGGAACGGCGACCGGCACCGGTGCGCCCTCACTGATCATTCGTGGCCGCCGCCGCCGCGGATTGGTGCGGGAGCGGAACGTTCCGGCGGTGATCTTCACGGTCCCCACCTGCGGCGGAACCCGTCGGTCCGGGGGACGCGGAATCCCGTACCAATCCGCCGGGCGAGTGGCCACGAATGCGGGATGTGACCGACCAGGAGACCATCAGCCCCGGCAGTGCGCTGGAGCCTCATCAGCCACATGGCCCGAGCGCCGCCGGCCGGCTGCTGAGGGTCGTACTCGGCGCGCTGAGCGGCCTGTTGGCCGCTGCCGCGTCGCTCGGTTTCGCCGAACTCGTCGCCGTGGCCGCCCGTCCCGAGGCCAGTCCGGTGACGGCGGTCGGCGGCGCGGTCATCGACCGCACACCGGTGTCCCTGAAGGACTACGCGGTACGGAACTTCGGCACCAACGACAAGCTGGTGCTGCAACTGGGCATCGTCGCGATCCTGGCCCTCTTCGCCTTCGTGCTCGGCGTGTTCGCGCTGCGTTTCCGGCGCACGGGCTGCGCGGGCGTGCTGGCCTTCGGCGTCATCGGGGCGGTCGCCGCCTGGAGCCGACCCGACTACCACCGGCTGGACGCGCTGCCGTCGATCGTCGGCGCGCTGCTCGGAGCGGCGGCGCTGTGGCTGCTGACGCGGCGGCTCACGCTCCGCGCCGCACCGGCCGCGCGCGTGCCGGAACAGGCCGCCGCGCCGGAGACACCGACCGCTCCGTCCGCCGTGGAGCGCGCCGCGGAGGACGACGAGGACACCGCCGAGATCCCTCTGCCACGGACGGAAACGCCCGCCCCGGAGGCCGGGCCCACCTCCCGCCCCGCGTTCGACCGCCGTGGCTTCGTGCTGGCCGCTGCCGCCACGGCTGCCGCGTCCGCGGGTGCGGGAGCCCTGGGCCGTACCCTCAACAACCGCCGCGGCGCCGTCGCGGTGGCCTCACGGAAGGCCATCGCGCTGCCCGCCCCCGCCTCCCGCGCCGCGGCCGTCCCGCGCGGGGCGGACCTGGGAATCCCCGGCCTGAGCGCGTTCACCACGCCGAACGCGAAGTTCTACCGCGTCGACACCGCCCTGGTCGTGCCGAAGATCGACGCCACCACCTGGCGGCTGCGCATCCACGGCATGGGCGTGGGCAAGGAGTTGACGCTCTCCTACGACGACCTGCTGCGCCGTGACCTGATCGAGCGGGACATCACGCTGACCTGCGTGTCCAACCAGGTCGGCGGCCCGTACGTCGGCAACGCCCGCTGGATCGGCGTCCGGCTGGCCGATCTGCTGCGCGAGGCGGGGGTACGGCCCCCGTCGCGCGGTGGCAGGGCGGACCAGCTGGTGGCGCACTCGGTGGACGGCATGGCCATTGGCTCACCGGTGGAGACCGTGCTCGACGGCCGTGACGCGATGCTCGCGCTCGGCATGAACGGCGAGCCGCTGCCCTTCGCGCACGGTTTCCCCGTCCGCATGCTGGTGCCCGGCCTGTACGGCTATGTGTCGGCCTGCAAGTGGCTGCGCGAACTCGAACTGACCACCTTCGACTCCTACGACGCCTACTGGGTCAAACGCAGCTGGTCGCGCGAGGCGCCGATCAAGACCGAGTCGCGGATCGACACCCCGAAGCCGTTCGCCAGTCCCAAGGCGGGCCGGGTGCCGGTGGCCGGGGTGGCGTGGGCGCAGCACCGGGGCATCGACCGGGTGCAGGTACGGGTCGACGGCGGCCGGTGGCAGACCGCCCGGCTCGCGGACGAGGACAGCACCGACACCTGGCGGCAGTGGCTGTGGGAGTGGGACGCCACGCCCGGCAGTCACACGCTGGAGGTCCGCGCGACGGACCGTGACGGCTACACGCAGACCGACCACCGCGTCGGCACCGTCCCGAACGGCGCGACCGGCTGGCACTCGGTGGTGGTCAGCGTCGACTGACCCGTCGGCGCGCCGACCATCCGACGACCTGTTCGCCTTCGAGCGGCCCGCCGCCCCCCCCCGGGCTATCCGCCCCCCCGGGCTATCCGCCCCCCTGACCATCCGCCTCCCCAACTCCCCGCCACAGACGACTTTTCCGCACGCACATGTCGCATAGACCGCACATATAGAGGAGAAAAACCATGTTCAACCTCCGCGCCCGCCGCATCGCCGTCGCCGTGACGGCCGCCGCCGTCCTGCCGCTGGCCCTCAGCGCCTGTTCGAGCGACGACAACAAGAAGGACGACTCGGCGGCGGCGAGCCCGTCCACCTCGGCGAGCGATCCGGCGATGGCGCCCACCAGCGACGCGCCGAGTGACGCCTCGACGAAGGACGCGCCCTTCGGCCCCGGCTGCGCCACCGTGCCCAAGAACGGCGCGGGCAGCTTCGACGGCATGTCCAAGGACCCGGTGGCGACCGCCGCCTCGCACAACCCGGCGCTGTCGACGCTGGTCGCCGCCGTCCAGAAGGCCGGTCTCGTCGACACCCTGAACAACGCCCAGAACATCACCGTCTTCGCGCCGACCAACGACGCCTTCGCGAAGATCCCGAAGGCCGACCTCGACAAGGTCCTCGCCGACAAGGCGATGCTCACCAAGATCCTCACCTACCACGTGGTCGGCGAGCCGGTGAAGGCGCCCGAGGGCCTGTCCAAGGGCACCTACACCACGCTGGAGAAGGGCACCCTGACGACCTCGGGCTCCGGCGAGGCGTACAAGGTCAACGACACCGCGAACGTGGTCTGCGGCAACGTCACCACCGCCAACGCCACCGTGCAGATCATCGACACGGTGCTGATGCCCAAGTAGCCGTTGGGGACCAGGCGTTACGGATCACTCCGGACGGCCCGCGACGACGCGCAGCAGGTGTTCCGCCACGGCGGACATCGCGTCGCGGGCCGGCCGCAGATAGCGCCGCGGGTCGACGACGGCCGGGTCCGCCGCCAGGTGCTCCCGTACCGCCCCGGTGAAGGCGATGTTCAGCGCCGTACCGATGTTGACCTTCACCATCCCGGCGGCGACGGCCCGCCGCAGCTCGTCGTCCGGCACACCGGACGAGCCGTGCAGCACCAGCGGTACGGGTACGGCCGTGCGCAGCGCGGCTATGAGTTCGTGGTCGAGGCGCGCGGAGCGGTCGGTCATCGCGTGCGAGCTGCCGACCGCGACGGCGAGCGCGTCCACCCCGGTCGCGGCGGTGAAGGCGGCGGCCTCGGCGGGGTCGGTCCGCACGCCGGGCGCGTGCGCGCCGTCCTTGCCCCCGACCTCGCCCAGCTCGGCCTCGACCCAGGCGCCCTGGCCGTGCGCCCACTCCACCATCCGCGCGGTGGCCCGCAGATTCTCCTCGTACGGCAGCTTCGACGCGTCGAACATCACCGAGGACGCCCCGGCCGCCACGCCCGCCCGCAGCAACTCCTCGCTCTCCACGTGGTCCAGGTGCAGGGCGACCGGCACCGCCGCGCCCCGCGCGACCGCCGCCGCCCCCGCCAGCACCGGCTCGACCCGGCCGCCGTGGAAGGCCACCGCGTTCTCGCTGATCTGGAGGATCACCGGCAGCCCGGCGGCCTGCGCGGCGGAGGTGATCGCCTCCGCGTGCTCCAGCGTGATCACATTGAACGCGGCGACCCCGTGGCCCGCGGCCCGGGCTGCGGTGACGAGTTCTGCGGTGGAGACGGCAGGCATGGGATTCCTCGGGGTACGTACGGCGGTGCCGGTTTCACGGGTGCGGGCGGGGGTACGGGCGGCGGTCCGCCGAACAGCGGAGCGCCGCGCGGGGGTTGGCGTCAGGCCAGGACGACGGAACGCGTCAGGTTGCGCGGCCGGTCCGGGTCGTACCCCTTGTTCTCCGCGATGGCCACCGCGAGCCGCTGGACCCGCACCAGGTCGGCCAGCGGGTCGAGCACGGGCGCGCCCGTACCGCCGACCGCGCTCGTACCGCCGTCGGCGGGCGCGGCGGAACCGGCCTCGAGAAGGCCGCCCACGCCCGCGACGTTGTCCGCCAGGCCCTCGGGCAGGGCGCCGAAGGCCCACACCACGCGGCCGGGGCCGGTGATGCTGATCGGGCCGTGCCGGTACTCCATCGCCGGGTAGCTCTCGGTCCAGGCGCCCGCGGCCTCGCGCATCTTCAGCGCGGCCTCCTGCGCCAGGCCGTAGGTCCAGCCGGTGCCGAGGAAGGTGAACTGCTCGGCGGCCGTGACGGTGGTGGGCAGTTCCTGGGCGAGCGCCAGCCGCGCGTCGGCGACGGCCGCCGTCAGGTCGTGGCCGAGGTGGGCGCGCAGCAGCGCGAGCGCGGTGGTGGCGAACCGGGTCTGCACCACCGACTGTTCGTCGGCGAAGTCCAGCACCACGACCTCGTCGGCGGCCTCCATCACCGGGGTGTGCGGGTCGGCGGTGATCGCCGTGACCGCGACGCCCGCCGTACGCAGTCGC
This sequence comes from Streptomyces sp. NPDC008079, assembly GCF_042957385.1. NCBI lineage: Bacteria > Bacillati > Actinomycetota > Actinomycetes > Kitasatosporales > Streptomycetaceae > Streptomyces > Streptomyces sp. NPDC008079. Next base: position 109,181 of record NZ_JBIBIC010000007.1, on the reverse strand, counting down.
TCGCTCGCCCGCAGCACCTCGGTGGTGGTGCCGGAGCGGGTGATCGTCACTACACGGTCGTAGCCGCGGCCGAACGGGAACTCCGAGGCCGCGAAGGCGTCGGTCTCGCCGTGGCCGCCCTGTTCGCGCAGCGCCGCGTAGGACTGGGCCATGAACCAGGAGGTGCCGCAGCCGATCACCGCCACCCGCTCGCCGTCGCGCGGCAGCTTTCCGGCCTCGGCGGGAGCGAGATCGGCCGCCCGCTGCCAGCACTCGGGCTGGGAGGCGGTCTCGGTGGTGGTGAGGGACGCGGACATCGGGGCTCCTCGTGCGGTGTGCGAGATACGGCGTGCGAGATGCGACGCGCGGTGCGGATGCGCGATCCTGCTCGAAACGAGCAGCTATCGAGCATAAATGTACACAGAGGAGAGGGCTGGCGGAAGGTCCCGGACTGCGCTAAGGGCGCACGCGGGCGGCGCGCCCCCTGTCCGGCGGCCGAATGAGGCGCGCGTCACACTTCCCGCACCGGATGTCACATCCCGTCGCGCGGTCCGGCTCTCTGGTACGAGGGCGTGAACGGCGGCCGGACTTGACGAAGGCCGAACGGTGAGAACGAGAAGAACGAGGAGGAAACCCTGCCCGAGAGAAAGCTCCGCACGACAGGCAGGGCTCTTCGTCCTCTGTCAATTGCTTTACGCGAGGCCCGAAGCGCTCACGTGGATTCCTTCAGAGCCGCCGCTTCCGTTTTCGCGGCCACACGTTCGAGTAGCTCGTCGAGATCGTATTGCGCGCGTCCGGGACTGCCGTAGCGGGTGATCTTGCCGCGGCTGGCCCATTTCCTGATCGTCGCCTCGGAGACTCCGGCGGCGAGTGCGGCGAGTTGAGTCGGAACAAGCCGACTTCTATTGCGCGGTGGCGGATTCATGCGGCGTCCTCCGGGCGCTGGGATTGTGCTGCCGCTCCCGCAGTGCCGCGCGCGAACTGCCGCGTCTGCTGAATCTGCCGGGATAGCAGAAGCCATTGGTGGGGCTGCCAACTGTGTCCTGCGGTACAGCTCACTTCTCGGGTGCGCCGGCCGTCGGGCGACGACGGCGCCGTGGTCATCGCCGCGCTGCAACCGGAATGGATGCATTGGCCGAGATCCATGCGCAACGCGGGCTGCGTGTAGGCGGACCGGCGCGCGCGGTGCGTTATCTCGGAGATCTCCTCCGCGAAGTCCGCGGCGGTCGGGTGCGCGAGCAGCCAGTTGAGGTGGACGACGAGGAAGTCGGCCATCTCCTCCGGCTGCCTGCGGACCGGCTTGCGGACGGCGCGCTCCTCGGCGACCATCGCCGCCCACGAGGCCAGGAACCCGACGATGCCGGACCGGGCGGTGATCGCCGCCTCGTCCAGCCGTATTCCGGTCGACTGCCTGCTGCCGCTGACCCGTTGGAGAGTCGGGTTGCGGCGCGGATGGAGCACCGACTCGCAGTCGTCGTAGATCTCCGGCAGCTCCATCAGATTCGCCTTGAGATCGTGGTAGCACGAGGTGCACAGACGCAGCCCCGGGGCCGCTGTGCGGCGCGGTCGCGACCCGTGCGGCACGTTGCCGCATTTTTGGCCCACACATGGAGATGAATTCATTTGGTCACCCGTTGGTCATGATGTCGGAAGGTGGCTGTCGCAGTGCGAACTCGTCGATCGACTCGATGACCGAGGGGAGTGCGCCCTGTTCAGGACATGCCGAAAGTCGTCGTCGGTGCAGGTGAGCGACGTCCCGTCGGAACATGGCCGTGCATCGGCTGCCTCCGACGGAATGGCGCACCGTCAGCGGCGACCGCTGGATCCGGAACCTGTCGACGTACTCCAGGCGCGAGGGAACTACTCAGTGGAACGCCTGGACCATCTCAACGCAGTGCTGAACGCAGTGCAGAACGGTCGGCGAGGGCCGGGCCGACCGGATATACCGCGAGCAGCGGTGCTCGCGGGCTCCACAGACCAGTGGGGCCCATGGGGCACGCCGGATCATGGAGGTGTGCGTCGTGAGTGGATCGCACCGGTACGGGATGATGTGGGGCGCGCGTGTGCCGTGGCGTCGCCTAAGCGGGACGTCATCGTCCGTGCCACGCGGGACGGGGCCCGCCGCGCCGCCGAATCAACGGCCGAATCGACCGTCGAGTCGCCGGAGCGTGCGCGGACCTGGCCGGCCTCCGCGTCCGAGCAGTGGCTCGGGCGGAGACGGATGACGGTGCCCTGGGCCGCGCCCGGGACCGTTCGTAAAGCTGGATCCCCGCCGGTCGCCCGAGGGTGACCTGGAGAAACGCTCCCGTGGCGCCATGAGGTGACCGGCTCATCCACCGTGCCTGAAGCACCCCGGCACGAGACCGAGGTTACCGGCGATCGGAAACGCCGTGGTGGCCGTGATGAGTCCAGTTGGGCCTGTCGCGTTAAATCCGTGTTCATAACGATCCGGAACCCCCGCTCCCGAGTCATGTACGGCTTACAGCATACGGATGTTCGCGTTTGGCAGGCGACGATACAGGCAAACGCAGGAGCCGTCCACACCTGATCTACCTGCGACGATCACGCTCCACGCGGCCCTGACCGGCGGCTCATTGACGAGAATGCCGCCTCGTAAAATGTGACTACACGCTAGCGTGACGCCGTCGTGAACCCGCGAACAATCACCATCTGACAGCGCGTCAGGCTCCATGGTCATTCGGGTCCGGAGTGTTCCGAAATGCTCGATGTTGAGGCGATGCTATGAGGATCATCGGACTTCATCGGTGTCACGCAAATTCGAGGGGCACTGCAACCATCTTTCCCGACCGCATAGTCCCGACCCGTCGATGAACTGCGCAAACAGCCCGCTGACCAAGTGAAGTTGACATCGGCGGCAAGAGACTGTCACGATACTTCCGGCGGCCGAGGTATGCCCGGATCCGGGCAGCAGTGAGACCCCGGACGCCGCAATCACACTCAGATCACCGAGCCCCGCGTGCGCTGTGCAGCCGCGGGGCTTCGTCATGGGCGGCCACGCCGTCACCGACCGCCCGCCACCGGCACCGCGAAAGGCGGAAAGGAGCCTGCGGCGCATGGACAGGATCGGTTTTGTCTTCCCCGGCCAGGGTTCGCAGAAGGTGGGAATGGGGCTCGACCTCGCCGGAGAGCATCCGGATCTGGTCGGCCCCTACTACCGCACCGCGGACGAGATTCTCGGCCTTCCACTGTCCCGGCTGTGCTGGGAGGGACCCGCCGAGGTCCTCCGGGACACCTCGATCACCCAGCCCGCGATCTTCCTGACCAGCCTGTGCACCTGGCAGAGCCTGCGTCCGCGCGGTCTCGCCCCCGACATCGTCGCGGGCCACAGCCTCGGCGAATACACCGCGCTGGTCGCCGCGGGCGTCCTCGAATGGACCGACGCCCTCCGACTCGTACGGCTGCGCGGCCAGTTGATGGCCGCGGTCAACGCACGCGTGCCCGGCGCCATGGCGGCCGTACTCGGCCTGCCGCTCGAGGACGTCGAGGCCATCTGCGCACAGGCCGCCACCGGCACCGGCCAGATCGTCGAGATCGCCAACGACAACGAACCGGCGCAGGCGGTCGTCTCGGGCCAGGCCGAAGCCGTCCAATGGGTGATGGCCGCCGCCAAGGACGCCGGCGCGCGCCGGGCGGTCCCCCTCGAAGTCGGCGCGCCTTTCCATTGCAGTCTCATGAGCGAGATCGAGGACGAATTCGCGGCGGCCCTGGACGCGGTGGAATTCCGCGATCCGGTGGTCGAGACGATCTCGTCCGTCACCGCGGCGCCGGTCACCACCGCCGCCGAGGCGCGTACCGCGCTCAAACGCCAGCTCACCGGCCGGGTCCGCTGGACCGAAACCGTGGCCGGAATGTCGGACGCGGGCGTGGACCGCTTCATCGAGATCGGACCCGGAAAGGTACTCGGCGGCCTGTGCCGCCGGATCGCCCCGGCAGCACGGGTGTTCGCGACATTCGATTCACGGCAGTGTGCCTCGACTCTCGATGCGCTCGCATTCGCGGCCGGAGGTTGACCGGAGACTCGCAAGCAGTCCAAGGAACCGATCAGGCCCAGGTCGCAGTCGGACCTGAGCGTCACAAAGGGCGGACCCATGAGCCGGATAGACCTTCTGAAGCCTCATATACCAGCCCCACGTGCGTCCGCAAACGTCAATCGCACCGAGATACGTACCGCATCGCCGGTACGGGGAGTGCCGGGGCCGTCCGTGAGCTGGCGGGTACTTGTGGTGGAACCTCATGCAGACGACGCCGAATCCCTGGTCAGGGGGTTACGGCGGCACGGACACGAGGTCGCGTCGGTCGGCACGGGCGGCGCGGCACTCCAGACGTACGAGGACGCGGACCTGGTCCTGCTCGACCTCGACCTGCCCGACCTGGACGGACTCGAGGTCTGCCGGAGCATCCGGTCGGTCTGCGACGTGGCGGTCATCGCCGTCACCGCGCGCGGCACCGAACTCGACCGGGTGCTCGGCCTCCAGGCAGGCGCCGACGACTACCTCGTCAAGCCGTACGGCTTCCGCGAGTTGATGGCCCGGATGGACGCGGTCATGCGCCGCGCCCGCCCGGAACCCGCCTCCGCGCGGGTCATCTCCTGCGGACCGCTGCGGATCGACGCCGGATCGCGCGAAGTGCGGCTCGGCGGACGGCATATAGATGTGACCCGTAAGGAATTCGACGTGCTCTACCTGCTGGCCTCGCACCCGGACATCGTCATCACCCGGAAGCGGCTCATGCAGCAGGTGTGGGGTGACTCGTGGTCCCGGCGGACCGTCGACACCCATGTCAGCAGCCTCCGGACGAAGCTGGGCGCCAAGGAGTGGATCGTCACCGTCCGCGGTGTCGGATTCCGGCTCGGTCTGGGGCTCGAACGGTCCGGGTCCTCCGCATGAGCCGCGCGGCCGTGCGGTGCGAAGGACACGAATGCGGTACGCGGCAGGCCGAGCCCCGCGAAGGGGGCCGGCACCCCGGCCGTCCGGTCGGCGGGAACCGGCTGTGCGCCGCCTGCCACCGTCGGCTGACCACCGGCATCGGCATGCTCCCCGAGCTGTACCGGGACTGCGAGCGGGTGCTGGGCGGCGCCGCGGCCAAGGGGCTGCGCGAACGCACCAGCGGCGGCCCGCTGCCCGGCATGCCGTTCAACCCGGCGGCGGCCGAGACACGCGCCGCGATCCTCGGGGTGCTCGGCTCCTGGAGCGGCCTGATCGCCCAGCAGCGCGGGCTCGTACCGCCCGAGCGGTCCGTCGGCACCCTGTCGGTGTTCCTGCTGCGGCACGCCGACTGGCTGGCCGGGCACCCGGCCGTCGCCGAGGCAACCCGCGAGGTGGCCCGGCTGGTCAGCAGGGCCCGCCGCGTCGCCCACCCCGAGCAGATCCGCCGGATCGCGCTCGGCGACTGCGTCGAACCCGGCTGCGAGGGGCGGCTGTCCGCCGTCGTACGCGTCGGGGCGACGGCCGCGCACCCGGCCGTGCAGTGCGACGCCCAGGCCGGGCACACCTGGGCCGGGCACCAACTCACCCATCTGCGCCGCCTGATGCCCGCCGAGGACACGGCCCAGGGCACAGCGGCCGACACCTCCGCCGGTCCCGCCGCCGTCACCCCCGCCGTCGCCGAGCGCTGGCTCACCGCCGCCGACATCTCGCGGCTGTGGAGCACCCCGGTCGGCACGGTCTACCGGCTGGCCAGCGAGCAGAGCTGGCGCCGCAGGCACGGCTCGGGCCGCACCTACTACTCGGAGGCCGACGCACACGCGTGCTTCAGCCGCCGCGCCGAGCGATCTGCCGAACGATCCCGCTAGGACGGCCTGTTTCGACGACCAGCGGACGACCCCTCCATCACTCCCATCACCAGGAGCGAACGATGCACAGCACGTTGATAGTCGCGCGCATGCTGCCGCAGTCCGCGGAGGACGTGGCCCGGATCTTCGGGGAATTCGACCAGACCGGGATGCCCGACCTGATGGGCACCCGTCGACGGGAGCTCTTCTCCTACAACGGCCTCTACTTCCACCTCCAGGACTTCGACACGGAGGCCGGTAACACGACCATCGAACAGACCAAGGACCACCCGCTCTTTGTGCAGGTCAGCGCCGACCTGAAGCCGCACATCGAGGCCTACAACCCGGCGACCTGGCGGTCGCCGAAGGACGCGATGGCCACGCGTTTCTATCACTGGGCCAAGTCCGAGTGACGGACCTGATCTCAAGCCTGTCCTCAAGAATTCACGAAATTCCGAAGGGAGCGGCGTCCACATGGGACGGCGAGTGGTGATAACCGGCATTGGGGTCGTGGCGCCGGGGGGTGTCGGCGTGAAGGACTTCTGGAGTCTGCTGAGCGACGGCCGAACCGCGACCAGAGGCATCACGTTTTTCGATCCCGCCCCGTTCCGTTCCCGCGTCGCGGCCGAGGTCGATTTCGACCCGGAGGCACTGGGACTGAGCCCGCAGGAGATCCGCCGCATGGACCGCGCCGCGCAGTTCGCGGTGGTCACGGCCGCGGAGGCGCTCGCGGGCAGCGGACTGGAGATGTCCGACCTGGACCCGTACCGGACCGGGGTGACCGTCGGCAGCGCCGTCGGCGCGACGATGGGCCTGGACCAGGAGTACCGCGTCACCAGTGACGGCGGGCGTCTCGACCTCAACGACCACCGGTACGCGGTACCGCATCTGTACGACTTCTTCGTGCCCAGCTCCTTCGCGAGCGAAGTGGCCTGGTCCACCGGGGCCGAGGGCCCGGCGACGGTGGTCTCCACCGGCTGCACCTCCGGCCTGGACTCGGTGGGCTACGCGACCGAGCTGATCCGCGAGGGCAGCGTCGACGTGATGATCGCGGGCGCCACCGACGCCCCGATCTCCCCGATCACCGTGGCCTGCTTCGACGCCATCAAGGCCACCACCTCGCGCAACGACGACCCCGAGCACGCCTCGCGGCCGTTCGACAACTCCCGCAACGGCTTCGTCCTCGGCGAGGGTTCCGCGATGTTCGTGCTGGAGGAGTACGAGGCCGCCAAGGCGCGCGGCGCGCACATCTACTGCGAGATCGCCGGGTACGCCACCCGCTCCAACGCCTTCCACATGACGGGTCTGCGGCCCGAGGGCCTGGAGATGGCCGAGGCCATCAGGACGGCCCTGGACGAGGCGCGGATGAACCCCGACGAGATCGACTACGTCAACGCGCACGGCTCGGGCACCAAGCAGAACGACCGCCACGAGACCGCCGCCGTCAAGCGCACGCTGGGCGACCACGCGTACCGGACGCCGATGAGCTCCATCAAGTCGATGGTCGGGCACTCGCTCGGCGCGATCGGCTCGATCGAGATCGCCGCGTCCGCGCTGGCCATCGAGAACAACCTGGTCCCGCCGACGGCCAATCTGCACGAGCCGGACCCGCAGTGCGACCTGGACTACGTACCGCTCAAGGCCAGGGAGTGGACCACCGACGCCGTGCTCAGCGTCGGCAGCGGCTTCGGCGGCTTCCAGAGCGCGATGGTGCTGCGGAGGGCGGCATGACCACTTCCGAAGGCACGGCCGCTTCCGCGGACACGACCGCTTCCACGGGCCCGGCCGCTTCCGAAAGCACGGCCGCCTCCTCTGGCGCCGCCAGTTCCGTCGTCGTCACCGGTATCGGCGTCACCGCGCCCAACGGCCTGGGCACCGAGGAGTTCTGGGCCGCGACGCTCGCGGGGAAGAGCGGCATCGGACCCGTCCAGCGGTTCGACGCCACCGGCTACCCCGCCAAACTCGCCGGTGAGGTACCGGGCTTCGTCGCCACGGACTACCTGCCGAGCCGGCTGATCCCGCAGACCGACCACATGACCAGGCTCGCCCTCGTCGCGGCCGACTGGGCGCTGGCCGACGCGGGCGTGAAGCTCGACGAGTGGAAACAGTTCGACATGGGCGTCATCACCGCCAGCTCCTCCGGCGGTTTCGAATTCGGCCAGAACGAACTCCAGAAGCTGTGGTCCAAGGGCGGCCAGCACGTCAGCGCGTACCAGTCCTTCGCCTGGTTCTACGCGGTCAACACCGGCCAGATCTCCATCCGCAACGGCATGCAGGGCCCCAGCGGGGTCGTCGTCTCCGACCAGGCGGGCGGCCTCGACGCGCTCGCGCAGGCCAGGCGGCAGATCCGCAAGGGCACCCGGCTGATCGTCTCCGGCGGCGTCGACGGCTCGATCTGCCCCTGGGGCTGGATCGCGCAGGTCGCCGCGGGACGGCTCACCGACAGCGACGACCCGGACAAGGCGTACCGGCCCTTCGCCGCGGACGCCGACGGCTATGTGCCCGGCGAGGGCGGCGCGCTGCTGATCCTGGAGGACGCCGGGTCCGCGCGGGAGCGCGGCGCCAAGGTCTACGGGGAGATCGCCGGATACGCCTCGACCTTCGACCCCAGGCCCGGCAGCGGCCGGGAGCCCGGTCTGCGGCGGGCCGTCGAGGCGGCGCTGGCCGACGCGGGCCTGACGGCGGGCGACATCGACGTCGTCTTCGCCGACGCGGCGGCCGTCCCCGAACTGGACCGCGCGGAGGCCGACGCGATCACCGCGGTCTTCGGACCGCGCGGCGTGCCGGTCACCGCGCCCAAGACGATGACCGGACGGCTCTACTCAGGAGCCGCGTCGCTCGACACGGCCGCCGCGCTGCTGTCGATCAGGGACGGGGTCATCCCGCCCACCACCCATGTCGCCCCCGCCCCCGAGTACGACCTCGACCTGGTGGTCGACCGGCCCAGGACCGCGCCGGTGAACGCCGCGCTGGTGCTGGCCAGGGGCTACGGCGGCTTCAACTCGGCGATGGTCGTGCGCGGAGCAGCCCGGTGACGGGCCCGCGCACCGCCGTCGCCACACCTCAGGAAGGGACCGAGATGGCCGGACCGGAACTCACGATCGAAGACCTCAAGCGCATCCTCCGGGAAGCCGCGGGCGAGAGCGAGGGCATCGACCTGGACGGCGACATCCTCGACCAGACCTTCGAGGACCTCGGCTACGACTCGCTGGCGCTGCTGGAGACCGGCAGCCGGATCGAGCGCGAGCACGGGATCGAGCTGGAGGACACCTCCATCACCGTCGTCGAGACGCCGCGGGCGCTGCTCGCCGTCGTCAACGAGCAACTCGCCGCGGAACACGCGGCCTGACGCTCCCCCCACCCGGTGCCGCCGCCGTGCTCCAAAGGCGCGGCGGCGGCACCGGCCAGCCCACACGCCCAGCCCCCACGTACAGCGCACCCGTCCAGCCCACACACCCAGCCCCCACGTACAGCGCACCCGTCCAGCCCACACGCCCAGACCACACGTACAGCGCACATGAACGCAGCACTTGAAGAGCGCACGTGAACGCAGCACATGTACGCAGCCGAGCGGTACCGAGTCGGAGGAGCAGTCATGTCGGCAGAGGGACAGCGGGTCGCTCTCGTCACCGGGGCCACCAGCGGAATCGGGCTCGCCGTCACCAGGGCGCTGGCCGCACAGGGACACCAGGTGTTCATCTGCGCGCGGACGCCCGAGAGCGTGGAAGTGACCGTCAAGGAACTACGGGACGAGGGCCTGGACGTCGACGGCACCGCCTGCGACGTCAAGTCGGGCGACGACATCAAGGCGTTCGTGCTCGCCGCCGTGGAGCGGTACGGGCCGGTCGACGTCCTGGTCAACAACGCGGGCCGCAGCGGCGGCGGCGTCACCGCCGACATCGACGACGAGCTGTGGTTCGACGTCGTCAACACCAACCTCAACAGCGTCTTCCTGATGACGCGCGAGGTGCTCAACACCGGCGGCATGCGGTACCGCGACCGCGGCCGGATCATCAACATCGCCTCCACCGCGGGCAAGCAGGGCGTGGTGCTCGGCGCCCCGTACTCCGCCTCCAAGCACGGCGTCGTCGGCTTCACCAAGGCCCTGGGCAACGAGCTGGCCCCGACCGGGATCACGGTCAACGCGGTCTGCCCCGGCTACGTCGAGACGCCGATGGCCGCGCGGGTCCGGCAGGGCTACGCGGCGGCCTACTCGACCACCGAGGGCGAGATCCTCCAGAAGTTCCAGTCCAAGATCCCGCTCGGCCGCTACTCCACGCCCGAGGAGGTCGCGGGCCTGGTCGGCTACCTGGCCACCGACACCGCGGCGTCGATCACCGCGCAGGCCATCAACGTGTGCGGCGGCCTCGGCAACTTCTGATCCGCCGCCACCGACCCCGTCCTACGACGTCCGACTCGCGTGAGGGGAACGAGAATGACGCAGACTGGCCACCGCGAGGTGGAGCACGAGATCACGGTGAACGCCCCGGCCGCCGCGGTGTACCGGCTGATCGCCGAGGTGGAGAACTGGCCGCGGATCTTCCCGCCGACCGTTTTCGTCGACCATGTGGAGCGCTCGGAGAACGAGGAGCGCATCCGCATCTGGGCCACCGCCAACGGCGCGGCCAAGAACTGGACGTCGCGCCGCGTCCTGGACCCGCGGGCGCTGCGGATCGAATTCCGCCAGGAGGTCTCGGCGCCGCCGGTCGCGGCGATGGGCGGCACCTGGGTGATCGAGCCCGTGTCCGACACCGAGTCGCGGGTGCGGCTGCTGCACGACTACCGCGCCATCGACGACAAGCCGGACGATCTCGCCTGGATCGACGAGGCCGTGGACCGCAACAGCCGCTCCGAACTGGCCGCGCTCAAGACCAACGTCGAACTGGTCGTCGGCTCCGCGGACGAACTCCTGCTGTCCTTCGCCGACACCGTCCACATCGACGGATCGGCCAAGGACGTCTACGACTTCATCAACGAGGCGCAGCTCTGGAAGGAGCGGCTGCCGCACGTGGCGCGGGTCTCGCTGGAGGAGGAGACGCCGGGACTGCAGATCCTGGAGATGGACACCCTCACCAAGGACGGCTCCTCGCACACCACCAAGTCGGTGCGCGTGACCTTCCCGCACAGCAGGATCGTCTACAAGCAGATCACCCTGCCCGCGCTGATGACGCTGCACACCGGCTACTGGCTGTTCGAGGAGGAGGGCGACGGCGTCGCCGCCACCTCCCAGCACACCGTGGTGATCAACACCGCGAACATCACCAAGATCCTCGGCCCGGACGCCGGGGTCGCCGAGGCGCGCGCCTTCGTGCAGAACGCGCTGAGCACCAACAGCCGGGCCACCCTGGGCCACGCCAAGGACTACGCCGAGGGCCGGCGCTGAGATGGACACCGACGTCATCATCGTCGGCGCGGGGCCTGTCGGCCTGATGCTGGCCGGTGAACTCCGGCTCGGCGGAGCCCGGGTGGCGGTTCTGGAGCGGCTCGCCGCCCCCACCACCGAGTCCCGGGCGTCGACCCTGCACGCCCGCACCATGGAACTCCTCGACCAGCGCGGCCTGTTGGAGACGCTGGGCACGCCGCCCAACGAGCCGATGGGCCACTTCGGCGGTCTGCCGCTCGACCTGAGCGAGCCGACCACCCGCTACCCCGGCCAGTGGAAGGTCCCGCAGGCCCGGGTCGAGGAGCTGCTCGCGGAGTGGGCCACGGGGCTGGGCGCGGAGGTCAGGCGCGAGCACGAACTGCTCGGCCTGACCACGGGCGACGGCGGCGACGAAGGTGACGTGGGCGCGGAAGGCGTGGAGGTCGAGGTCGCCACCCCGGACGGTGTCACCCGTCTCACCGCCGGCTATCTGGTCGGCTGTGACGGCGAGGAGAGCACCGTACGGCGACTGGCGGGCTTCGACTTCCCCGGCTCCGACGCCACCAAGGAGCTGCTGCGCTGCGACGTGCTGGGGCTCGACATCCCCAACCGCCGCTTCCAGCGGCTCCCGAACGGGGTGGCCATCGCGGCCACCCGCGACGGCGTCACCCGCGTCATGGTGCACGAGTTCGGCCGCGAGGTGCGGCCGAGGACCGCGGAACCCGAGTACGCCGAGATCGCGGCCGTGTGGGCCAGGGTCACCGGTGAGGACATCACCCACGGCACCCCGACCTGGCTGAACGCCTTCGGCAACACCAGCCGCCAGGCGGCCTCGTACCGCCGGGGCCGGGTGCTGCTCGCCGGGGACGCCGCCCACCGGCAGATGCCGGTCGGCGGCCAGGCGCTCAACCTCGGGCTCCAGGACGCGGCCAACCTCGGCTGGAAGCTGGCCGCGCGGGTCACCGGGCGCGCGCCCGACGGGCTGCTGGACACGTACCACACCGAGCGGCACGCGGTCGGGCGACGGGTGCTGGCCAACATCGAGGCGCAGACCGTCATCCTCTTCGGCGGTCCCGAGACCGGGGCGGTCCGCGGCACCGCCGCCGAACTCCTCACCCGCACCTCGGTCGTCCGCGGCCACCTCGCCGGCATGATCAGCGGCCTCGACATCCGCTACGGCGATCCCGACGCCGACACTCACCCCGACACGGCCGGTGAGTTGACCGGCCGCCGCGTGCCCCACATCGCGCTGACGACCGCGGACGGGCCGACCGGCACCACCGAGCTGCTGCGGCCCGGCCGCGGCGTGCTGCTCGACCTGTCGGGCGACACCAGGCGCCGGGCCACGCTGGGCAGGGCCGCCGAGGGCTGGGCGGGCCGGGTCGACGTGGTGTCGGCGCGCCCGGTGCCCGGCACGCTCCTCGACGGGCAGAAGACCGTACTGCTGCGGCCCGACGGACACATCGCCTGGTCGGCGCCGCGCGCGGCCGACCCGGCTCCGGCGCTGCGGCGCTGGTTCGGCGCCGAGGACGTCCCCCAGGTCCCCGTCACGCCGATCGCGGCTCCACGGACGGCCGTCGCGGAGACGGCGGCGCCCCAGGCAACCGCCCCTCAGGCAACTGCCCCTCAGGCAACCGCGCCCCAGGCGAGCGCCGTAAAGGCAGCCGCACCGAGACCGGCCGCACCGAGACCGGCCGCACCGAAGCCGCCCGTCCGCACCTGCGACGTCCTGATCGTCGGCGCGGGTCTGGCCGGTTCGGTGAGCGCGGCGATCCTCGCCCGGCAGGGCAAGAGCGTCGTGCTGGTCGACTCCCAGACGCATCCGCGGATGGCCATCGGCGAGTCGATGACCCCGCAGCTCATCGAGTGGCTGCACATCCTCGCCGTACGGTTCGACCTGCCCGAACTGCTGCATCTGCTGGACCACCGGTCGGTCACCGAGCACATCGGCCCGACCCACGGCAAGAAGCAGAGCTTCGGCTTCGTCAAGCACGACAAGGGCCAGGAGCCGGACCCTCGGGAGACGACGATGTTCGTCATCCCCAAGGCGCTCACCCAGGCCAGCCACCTGTTCCGGCAGGACACCGACGCGTACTACTTCCACGTCGCGGCCAAGTACGGCGCCACGACGCGGCAGCACTGGCGGCTGTCCGACCTGGACTTCGACGACGACGGCGTCACCGTCACCGGGCAGAACGGCGAGGTCTTCAGGGCCCGCTACCTCATCGACGCCAGCGGCCACCGGTCGCTGCTCGCCGAGAAGTTCGGCCTGCGGGAGCAGCCCGCGCGCTTCAAGCACCACTCGCGGTCGCTGTTCACGCACTACATCGGCGTTAAGCCGTTCGACGACGTCAGCCACCACCCGGAGAGCCTGCGACCGCCCAAGAACGCGCCCTGGAGCGGCGGTACGCTCCACCACCTGATCGAACGCGGCTGGTTCTGGATCATCCCGTTCAACAACCACAAGGGCGCGGCCAATCCGGTCACCAGCGTCGGCCTCACCATGGACGAGCGGGTCTACCCGCGGCCCCGTGACATCAGCCCCGAGCAGGAGTTCACCCGCTTCCTCGACCAGTACCCGGCGGTGAAGCGGCAGTTCGAGGGCGCCACGCGGGTGCGCGAGTGGGTCTCCACCGACCGGCTCCAGTACAGCTCGAAGGAGTCGATCGGCTACCGCTGGTGCCTGATGTCGCACGCGGCCGGCTTCCTCGATCCGCTGTTCTCGCGCGGCCTGTCCAACACCTTCGAGGTCGTCCACTCGCTCATGACCCGGCTGCTGCCCGCCCTGGACGACGACGACTTCGCGGTCGAACGCTTCGGTTACGTCGACCGGTTGGAGCGCGGCCTGCTGCACTACAACGACGAGCTGGTGAACAGCGCGTACATCTCCTTCGGCCACTTCCGGCTGTGGAACGCGGTGTTCCGGGTCTGGGGCGGCTTCGCCACTCCCGGCGTGATGCGGCTGGCCCGCGCGCGGATCAACTTCACGCTCACCGGCGACCCCGCGCACCTGGACGCGCTGGAGGACGCGCCGTATCCGGGCCTGTGGTGGCCGGAGCCCGCCGTCCGGGAGATCGTCGACCTCACCGCGGAGACCTGCGAGAAGTACGAGGCCGGGCAGATCGACGGCGACCGCGCCGCGGACATCATCTTCGACCGGCTCCGCCGCTGCGAGCTGCTGAACCCGGCCTTCGGCTGGCGCGACCCCGAGGACACCCGGCTGATCACCCCGACCACGGCGACGATGGCGAAGTTCATGTACTGGGCCGTGCGCAAGGCCCCGCCGCAGATGCGGGACCTCGGCTCCGCCCTGCTGTCCGGCACGGTCCGCGCGGGTGTCAAGGGCAAGAAGGTCCTCTGAGCAGACGGCCTTGCGACGAAGCGACGCGTTCCGACACAGAAGTCCTGAGAACACCGGATCTCGCGAAAGGGCACCACACATGCAGACCACCCCGAAGCCCATGGAGGACTCGATGGCCGAGCCGATGGGTGACACCTCGGTGATCCAGGACACCGAGGCGCTGTCGTCCTTCAGGACGACGCGTCCTGACCAGGGTCTGGACGCGGGCCCGATCACGCGGGCCTTCATGCGCGTCAACGTCTACATCTACTCCAAGCCGCCGAAGAAGGTGCAGAAGTCGCTCAGCAAGGGCGCGCTCAATGTGCACATCTGGCTGTACGAGCGGTCCAACGGCCGCATCGGCGGCAAGATGGGCAACCTCGACGCGCTGCTGCTGCACACGCTGGGCCGCAAGACCGGCAAGGAGCGTGTCGTGCCGGTCGGTTACATCTACGAGCGCGGCTTCTTCTACGCGGTCGCCGTGCCCGGCCACTTCGACATCCCCGGCGGCCCCAAGGGCCTGCACCCGGCCTGGTACCTCAACTTGAAGGCCACGCCCGAGGTGACCATCAACATCGGCCGCGAGCAGATCGTCGCCCTCGCCGAGACCCTGTCGGGCCCCGAGCGGGACCGGATCTGGGCGAAGTACTCCGAAGTCCTGCCGTTCATCAACGAGTTCCAGAACCGGGCCAGCCGCCTGCTCCCGGTGGTGAAGTTCACCCCGAAGGACATGCTGGCGGCGGTGGCGCCGTCGGACGGCGAGACGGACGCCGTACGGTGAGCGCCGCCGGGCCGCGGGCGGGTCGGTCCGGGCCGCCCGCCGCGCGGGGAGCGAGCCCGCTGCGGACGGCGGTCACGGTCGGTACGCTGGCCGCCAACTTCCTCGCCGTCACCAAGAAGATCCGCAGGGCGAACGGGTCGCCGCACGCCATCGACCACATCGACCTGATCGCGAGCATCACCACCTTCGTCGTCCTCGCCGTCCGGGCGCGGCAGGGACGGGAGTCCGGGGGCGGCTGACCGCCCGTCCGCCCGCCCGGGCCGAAGAACCGTCTGAAGGAGAACCCCTCGTGACCGGTACCGCACCGACCTCTGATCTCACCGGCTGGCGCGCGGCCCCGTTCACGGGAGCCGGGCTCACCCACGACGTGTACGAGAAGGGCGCGGGGCCGGGAGTGGTGCTCGTCCCGGAGATTCCGGGCATGACGCCCGAGGTGCTGGGCCTGGCCGACCACCTGGTGGACCAGGGCTTCACCGTGGCGATGCCGTCGCTGTTCGGACGGCCCGGCCGTAAGAACTCCACGCCCTACACGCTGTCCACCGTCGCCAAGCTCTGCGTGTCCGCCGAATTCCGGGCCTTCGCCGTCGACGCGCGGCGGCCGGTCGCGGACTACCTCAGGGCGCTGGTACGGGATCTGGCCGCGCGAACCCCCGGGCCCGGTGTCGGCATCGTCGGCATGTGCTTCACCGGCGGGTTCGCGCTGGCCGCCGCGGTGGAGGACGTGGTGCTCGCGCCGGTCGTCGCCCAGCCCGCGGTGCCGTTCCCGGTCAGCGCCAAGCGGTCCGCGGACCCCGGCCTCTCGCGGGGCGAGCTGGACACGGTGGTGAGCCGTACCAAGAACAGCGGACTGTGCGTGCTGGGCATGCGCTTCAGCGGGGACAGCGCGTCCCCGCGGGCCAGGTTCGACACCCTGCGGCGCAGTCTCGGCGACGCCTTCGAGGTGATCGAACTGGACTCCTCGAAGGGCAACGAGGGCGGCTTCCCCAAGGGAGCCCACCCCGTACTGACCGAGGAGATGCGCGAGATCCCCGGACACCCGGCGTACGCCGCGCGGGAGCGGGTCGTGAGCTTCCTGCGGGAGCGTCTGGCGCCCGCGGCTCTCTAGGGCCCGTCCGGCGGACCGGCCCCCGCGGCCGGGACTCGCGGACCTCCTCGGTGACGGTTGCGTCTCGACCGTCCCACCGATGTCACACCCACGGCCCCCGCTCACCTCTTGGGGGGCAAGGGGCTGTGGGTCGTGCAACGCCGTGCGGCCCGACGCGCGCGGCAAGGAGGAACCGTGAACAAATGGCGTGGTAATCCGTGGGTCATTCTGGCGATCCTGTCCTTCGGATTCTTCATGACCCTGCTCGACCTGACGATCGTGAACATCGCGATCCCCGACATGGTGGACAGCCTCGACGCGTCCCTCGACCAGATCCTGTGGGTCGTCAACGCGTACACCCTCGGGCTCGCCGTCCTGCTGATCACCGCCGGCCGGCTCGGTGACCTCGTCGGCAAGAAGAACCTGTTCATCGCGGGTGTGGCGCTGTTCACCCTGGCGAGTCTCGCCTGCGGACTCTCCCAGTCCCCGACCCAGCTCATCATCTTCCGGGCGATCCAGGGCATCGGCGCGGCACTGCTGCTGCCGCAGACCCTGTCCATGATCGCGGACGTGTTCCCCGACGAGAAGCGCGGTGTCGCGCTCGGCATCTGGGGCACGGTCGCGGGCCTGGCGTCGGTCGCGGGACCGAGCCTGGGCGGCCTGCTGGTCACCAAGCTCAACTGGCGCTGGATCTTCTACGTCAACGTGCCGATCGGTGTGCTGGCGATCATCGCCTCGTTCATGTTCATGCCGTCCGCGGCGCGTACGGTGCGGCACCGCTTCGACATCCCCGGCGTCGTCCTGACCACCATCGCCCTGTTCCTGCTCGCCTTCGGTCTGATCGAGGGCCAGAAGTACAGTTGGAACGGCGCGATCTGGGGCACGATCGCGGCCGGTGTCGTGGTGCTGGCGATCTTCCTGGTCTACCAGCGCGGTCAGCAGGACAACGAGCCGCTGGTGCCGTTCGTGCTGTTCAAGGACCGTAACTTCTCGGTGGTCAACTTCGTCGGTATCGCCGTCTCGTTCGGCGTCGTCGGCCTGCTGCTGCCGCTGACCATCTACCTCCAGTCGGTGCTCGGCTTCAGCGCGCTGAAGGCCGGTGGCGTGCTGGTGCCGATGGCGGTCGGCTCGATGCTCACCGCCGGGCCCTCCGGTGTGCTGGCCGAGAAGTTCGGCGGCAAGTACATCCTGATGGGCGGTCTGCTCGCGTACATCGGCGGTGTCTTCTGGATCGTGCGGACCGTCGAGGTCGGCCAGAGCTGGACCGGGCTGATCGCGCCGGTCGTGATCGTCGGCGCCGGTATGGGCTGCACCTTCACGCCGATGGCCACCGAGGTCATGCGCAATGTGCCGCCCAAGCTCACCGGCGCCGCGTCCGGCGTCAACAACGCGCTGCGGCAGGTCGGTTCGGTCATGGCGGGCGCCGTCATCGGCGCGGTGCTCCAGAACCAGCTCGCCTCCTCCCTCAAGGACCAGGCGGCGCAGCGCGCGGGCGCCGTGCCGTCCGACTACCGCGCCGGTTTCCTGAAGAACTTCGACAACGCGGGCAAGCACCTCGAGGTCGGCGGCCAGTCGAGCAGCGCCATGAAGTTCCCGTCGAACGTGCCCGCCGACATCGCCCACCGCATCCAGGACACCGCCGCGGCGGTCTTCGGGCACGGCTTCGTCGACGCCATGAAGCCGACCATGTACGTGCCGATGGCCGTGCTGTTCGTCGGTGTGATCGCCTGCCTGATCATCGTCGGGCCGAAGAAGTCGGCCACGCCGGAGTCGGGTGCGGCCGTTCCCGGTCAGACGGACGGCGCGGGGTCTCCCGCGGCGGATTCGGCGGCCGATTCCGGAGCCGCCCACCGGTAGGCCACCCCTCGGGAAAGCCCTCCATCGGCAAGCTCCCGCGGTTCTCCGAGTAGCCCTTTAGGGAGGGGTGAGTTGCCCTTTAGGGAGGGGTCGGGAGAGTCCGGACAATAACACCGGCGGCACTCGCGTCACTTCCGGTACACCATTACCGGGGTTGACACCGAGTGTCGCCGCGTGTCACGCTTTATTGGGCAGTAGAAGTATGCCCAATTGCGGTTTGACGCCGGCGGACCACCGCTGCGACGCCGCCACGTCTCACATCTTGGTCACCTCTTCTCGATCGCCGGGCCGACCCATCGGGGTCGGCCCGGCGATTGTTTTGCACGCCCTTTTTCAGATGCCCGCGTGTGCCCTGGGAATTCGGCCACACACCCGTCGTTGATTCTCCGCGCCGTCCGCGCCGGAGAGAGAGGGGCGCTCCGTGCCCAGCAAAGCCAAGGAATCCGTTCCGGTGAACAGCGCCTCCAAGACGCAGAACTGCGACGTCCTGATCATCGGGTCGGGCCTCGCGGGTTCGGTGAGCGCGGCGATCCTCGCCCGGCAGGGCAAGAACGTGGTCATGGTGGATGCCGCGACCCATCCCCGGATGGCGATCGGCGAGTCGATGACCCCGCAACTCATCGAGTGGCTGCACATCCTGGCGGTGCGCTTCGACGTACCGGAGATCAAGCACCTGCTGGACGTCAAGGCCGTCACCAAGAACATCGGCCCGACCCACGGCAAGAAGCAGAGCTTCGGTTTCATCAAGCACGAGAAGGGCCAGGAGCCCGACCCGCGCGACGCCACGATGTTCGTCATTCCCAAAGCGCTCACCGAGGCCGGTCACCTGTTCCGGCAGGACACCGATATGTACTTCTTCAACGTGGCGGCCAAGTACGGCACCACGACGCGGCAGAACTGGCGGGTCGCCGACCTTGACTTCGACGACTTCGGAGTGACGGTCACGGGGCAGAACGGCGAGGTCTTCCGGGCCCGTTACCTGATCGACGCGAGCGGCTTCCGCTCCCTGCTGGCCGAGAAGTTCGACCTGCGCGAGAAGCCCGCGCGCTTCAAGCACCACTCCCGGTCGATGTTCACCCACTACATCGGCATCAAGCCGTTCGACGAGGTCAGCCACCACCCGGAGAGCCTGCGCCCGCCGGCCAGCGCGCCCTGGCACGGCGGCACGCTGCACCACATGATCGAGCGCGGCTGGTTCTGGATCATCCCGTTCAACAACCACAAGGACTCCAAGAACCCGATCACCAGCATCGGGCTCACCATGGACGAGCGGACGTATCCCAAGCCGAAGGACCGCACCCCCGAGGAGGAGTTCCAGGGCTTCCTCGACCAGTACCCGGCGGTGAAGCGGCAGTTCGAGGGCGCGACGCGGGTCCGCGAGTGGGTCTCCACCGACCGGCTCCAGTACAGCTCCAGCAAGTCGATCGGCTACCGCTGGTGCCTGATGTCGCACGCGGCGGGCTTCCTCGACCCGCTGTTCTCGCGCGGTCTGTCCAACACCTTCGAGGTCGTCTACGCCCTGTGCTCCCGGCTGCTGCCCGCCCTGGACGACGACGACTTCGCCAACGAGCGATTCCAGTACGTCGAGGACGTCGAGCGCGGCCTGCTGCACTTCAACGACGAACTGGTGAACAGCTCCTACATCTCCTTCAGCCACTTCCCGCTGTGGAACGCGGTGTTCCGTGTCTGGGGCTCCTATCTCACGCCCGGCGCGCTGCGGTTGATCCGGGCGCGGGCGCGGTATGAGGAGAGCGGCGACGTGAAATGGCTGGACGATTTGGAGAAGACCCCCAATCCGGGTCTTTGGTGGCCGAACAGCCCGGATTTCAAGCAAACCGTCGAAATCATGGCGGAGGCCTGCGAGAAGTACGAGGCCGGTGACATCGACGGCGACGCGGCGGCCAAGCTGATCATGGACAGTCTCCGTGCTTCGGATGAACTCAACCCCGTTTTCGGATGGGAGGACCCAGAAATCAAATTCGTGTACCCGACCACCGCGATGATGGCTAAGTTCATGTACTGGGCCAACTTCAAGGCTCCGGGCGAGATGCGCGAACTGGGTCGCGACATGGTAAGCGGAATTGTGCGGTCCGGTCTGCGTGGGCAGAAGTTCGTCTGACCCCGCCCGGCAATTTCCATCTGACCGAAAGTTGAACAGCACCATGATCAGTCGCAGAAAAGTCCTCGGTGCGGGCGCGACCGCGGTGGCTCTGTCAGGACTTGGGGCCACCGCCGGATTCGCCGGCAGCGGGGCACCCTGGAGTCAGTTGCGCGCGCACCTCCAGGGCCGGCTCGTCCTGCCGACCGACTCCGGTTACACGACGGCGAAGCAACTCGACCTGCAACAGTTCGACGTGATCAACCCGCAGGCCGTCGCCTACTGCGTCAGCGCCGCCGATGTGGCGCTGACCCTGAAGTTCGCGCAGGACAACTGCATACCCTTCGCCGTGCGCAGCGGAGGGCACAGCGGCGGCGGGTACTCCACGAGCACCGGCCTGGTGATCGACGTCTCCGGGCTCAACTCCATATCCGTCGGCCAGAACACGGTGACCGTCGGCACCGGCGTCCAGGGCGTCGACGCCATCGACGCGCTCGCGCCGCACGGCAAGGCCATCATCGGCGGCTACTGCCCGACGGTCGCCGTCGGCGGCTTCTACCAGGGCGGCGGCCTGGGCGTGCTCACCCGCTCCTACGGCGTCGGCTCCGACCGGATCGCCTCGGCGAAGGTGGTGCTCGCCAACGGCGACGTCGTCACCGCCTCACCCACCCAGAACCGGGACCTCTACTGGGGCATACGCGGCGGTGGCGGCGGCAATTTCGGCGTCGTCACCTCGTACGACATCACCACCGTCAACGTCTCGCAGCTCGCCGTGGTCAATCTGAACTGGACCTTCGACAAGGCCGCCGACGTCCTGGACGGGTACGCGCGCTGGTCCGTGAACGCGCCCCGCACGCTCAGCGGCGGCGCCTTCCTCCAGCTCTTCGACGCCTCGCCGGGCGCGCCGGTCAACGTCATGGTCTTCGTCGCCTCCACCGGCACCACGGCCGAACTCACCAGCGAGGTCGCCCGGTTGGTGGCGCTGACCGGGGCACCGGCCAGCCAGACCCCCGCGAGCGTCGTGCCGTACCAGCCGCTGATGATGGGCTTCTTCCGGTGCGCGGCCGATGTGACCGCCTGCCACCGGGCCGACACCACGCCCGGCGGCACGCTTCCCCGGTCGGCGTTCGGCCTCCAGCGCAGCCGGTTCTTCAACCGGCTGCCGTCGCGCAGCGTGTGGGACAACGCGGCGGCGCTCTTCGAGACCCTGCGGGTACCCGGCCAGGCGCACCTCATGGAAGTGCTCCCGCTGGGCGGGGCGGTGAGGGATTTACGCCGTACCGACACCGCGTTCGTCCACCGCGACGCGCTGTTCACGGTGAACTTCCTCGTCGACATCGGGTCCCCCGACGCCGCCGACTCCGCGGGCAGGGCGGCGGGTCAGGCGTTCGTCGACAGCGGCTTCCGCGTCATCGACCGGCAGTCCTCCGGTGAGACCTACCAGAACTTCATCGACCCGGAACTGCCCGACTGGCGGCAGGCGTACTACGCCGAGAACTACCCGCGGCTGTCCGCCGTGAAGCACCGCTACGACCCGCACGGCGCCTTCAGGTTCGCCCAGAGCATTCGCTAGGGGCCTGACGGCGACACAGCGACATCCCTCTCACGACAGCGGGGTGGCCACGGACTTCCGTGCCACCCCGCTGTCGTGCGTCCGGACACCGCCCGGACGCGTACCGCTCGAGTCCGCATCTCCCAGCCGCTCCCGTCCCCGGAGGACTGCGATGACAAGCATCGCGCTGCACAGCCTCGCGCCCCACAACGACCTCCAGGTCGCCACCATGCTGGCGGGCATCGCCTTCGTCCTGCTGGTCGGCGTGCTGCTCGGCACTCTCGCCAAGCGGGTCCGCCAGCCCGCGGTGATCGGCGAGATCCTCGCCGGCATCGCGCTCGGCCCCAGCCTGCTCGGGCTGCTGCCCGGCGACCTGTCGCACAAGCTGTTCCCCGCCGACGTACGGCCGCTGCTGTCCGCGGTCTCCAACGTCGGCCTGATGCTCTTCATGTTCATGGTGGGCTGGGAGTTCGAGAAGCGGATGCTGCGTCCGCACCGCGGTCTGGCCGCGTCGGTCTCGCTCTCCTCGGTCGCCTGCGCCTTCGGACTCGGCGTCGCGGTGGCCGCGCTGCTCTACCCGCACCACAACACGGTGGCCGGGCACCACATCTCCTTCGTCACCTTCTCCACGTTCATGGGCGCGGCCATGTCGGTGACGGCCTTCCCCGTACTCGCCCGGATCCTCACCGACAACCGGCTCACCCACTCGCGGGTCGGCACCCTCGCCCTGGCCAGCGCCGCCGTGGACGACATCCTCGCCTGGTGCATGCTGGCGTACGTCTCCGCGCTGGTCACCTCCAGCGGCGCCGGTGACCTCTTCCAGGTGCTCGGCCTGAGCGCGGCCTACGTGCTCGGCATGTTCGTCCTCGTGCGGCCCGCGCTGGCCGCGGTGGTCAGGTTCTTCAGCGAACGCCAGCAGTGGCGGGCCCTGTTGGTGGTCATGGCGGCCGGTACCTTCCTGTCGTCCTACCTGACGACCTGGATCGGCATCCACGGCATCTTCGGCGCCTTCCTCTTCGGCTTCATCATGCCGCGCGAGCCCGCGCTCCAGCTCGCCGAGCACCTGCGCAAGCCGCTCGACCACGTCAGCCTGATCCTGCTGCCGGTGTTCTTCATCGTCACCGGCCTCGGCGTCGACATCAACGGCCTGCACGCCCGGCAGTACCTGGAACTGTCCGCGATCCTGGTCGTCGCCTGCGCGGGCAAGCTGCTCGGCGCGATGGTGCCCGCCCGGCTGTTCGGCCTGTCCTGGCGGGAGTCCAGGGCGCTCGGCCTGCTGATGAACACCCGAGGGCTGACCGAGCTGATCATCCTCAACACCGCCGTCCAACTCGGCGTCCTGGACAGCCAGATGTTCACCATGATGGTGATCATGGCGCTGGTCACGACCGCGCTCGCAGGTCCGCTGCTGCCCAAGAGCAGCGAGCTGATGGCCACTTCGACGGTGGGCGTCGAGGTCGGCGAGGCGGAGGCGGCGGGCAAGGCCGAGGCGGGGGCCGTCGCCGGGGCCGCGGCCGCGGGCGAGAAGGGGCGCTCGTGAGCGCGCCCTCCGATCAGGTGCTGCACCAGCCGGAGCCGGTGGAGGGCAGGCTGCTGCGCAATGTGTGCGGCCTGTTCGTCACCGGCGTCACCGTCATCACCAGCGGCGCGGAAGGGCGTTCGGAGGGAACGACGGTCAACTCGTTCACCTCCGTCTCGCTCGACCCGCCGCTCGTGCTGTTCTGCCTGCACAAGGAGTCGCGGCTGCGCGCGGTCATCGACGAGGCCGGCTCCTTCGTGGTGAATTTCCTGTCGGGGCCGCAGGAGCCGCTGGCCCGCGCCTTCGCGGGCAAGGACACCTCGGCGGTCAAGGACGTGCCCCACCACCACTCGGCCGAGGGCATGCCGGTGCTCAGCGAGGCACTGGCCTTCCTGGCCTGCCGCCTGGACAAGGAGTTCGACGGCGGCGACCACACCATCTTCGTCGGCCGCGTCGTCGAACTCGGCGTGCCCCGCGAGTACCAGGAACCGCTCATCTTCTTCCGCGGCTCCCTGGGCGCGCTGGAGGAGGAGCCGCGGGGAGCGCACCCGATCTTCGACGGCTGAGCGGACCCGCACGTCAGCCATCCACGTGACGTCACGTCACGCACCGCCCATGACGACGAGAGGACACACCATGGCGTTCGCATTCGAGGCCGTCGACCCGAAGGTCTCCTTCGAGACCCAGCTCCAGCAGGAGGACTCGGGCACCGTCGTACTCATCAACACCCTTGTCGTGCCCGAGGGGCAGATGGACAAGACCCTGGAGAGCTGGGCGCTCGACGCCGCCTACATGAAGTCCTGTGACGGCTGCATCTCCACCCAGCTCCACCGCGGCACCGCGGGCAGCAACACCCTGGTCAACATCGCGATCTGGGAGTCGACCTCCTCGCTGCTCGCGGCCTTCATGTCGGCCGAGTTCCAGGAGAAGGCCGGCGCCTACCCCGACGGTCTGCTCGCGCGGCCGTTCATCGCGGAGAAGGTCGCCGTCCAGGGGATCTGCGTGGCCTAGGGCCTGTCCGCCGACCCGGCCACCGCGCATCAGTGAGGAGCTCTTCGATGAGTGCGATCAGCATCGCCGCGGAAACCGTCGATCCCCTTCCGCAGCACACACTGCTGGTGTTCCTGCTCCAGATCGGCGCCTTGCTCGTCCTGGCACTCGTGCTGGGGCGGCTGGCGAGCAGGCTCGGCATGCCGACCGTCGTCGGAGAACTGGCCTCGGGCGTCTTACTCGGGCCCTCGCTCCTGCTGCACGTGGCGCCGGGCCTGTCCGGCTGGCTCTTCCCCCGTGACCCCACCCAGATGCACCTGCTGGACGCCGTCGGGCAGCTCGGCGTGCTGCTGCTCGTCGGCTTCACCGGCATGCACCTGGACCTGAAGGTGGTCCGCAGACAGGGCGGCAAGGCGGCGGGCGTCAGCGCCGCCGCCCTGCTGCTGCCCCTGGCGCTCGGGGTGTGGCTCGGTTACGCGCTGCCGGGTGAACTGCGGCCGGGAGACGCCGATCCGGCGGTCTTCGCCTGGTTCGTCGGCGTCGCCATGTGCGTCAGCTCGATCCCGGTGATCGGCCGGGTGCTGGTCGACATGAAGCTGATCCACCGCAATGTCGGCCAGATGATCCTGGTCGTCGGCACCATCGACGACGCCGTGGGCTGGCTGCTGGTCTCCGTCGTCACCGCGATGGCCACCACCGGGGTCGGCGCGGGCGAGATCGCCACCCCGCTGTGGCACCTCGCCGTCGTCATCGTCGTCCTGCTGACCGGCGGCCGGTGGCTGGTCGGCTGGGTGCTGCGCTGGGCCGAGCGCTCCGGTTCGCGCGGCGTGACCATTTCCGCCACCGTCATCCTGCTCGTCCTGTCGGGTGCGGGCGCCCAGGCGCTCGGTTTCGAGGCGGTGTTCGGCGCCTTCCTGTGCGGCATCCTGATCGGCTCGCGCGGCACGGACGCGCAGGCACGGCAGTTGGAGCCGCTGAACGCCACCGTGCTGTCCTTCCTGTCCCCGCTATTCTTCGCGCTCGCCGGGCTGCGGATCGACCTGACGTCGCTGACGCGTCCGAAGATCGCGCTGTGGGGACTGGCCGCGCTGGCGATCGCCGTCGCCGGGAAATTCCTCGGCGCCTTCATTGGCAGCGCCTTCAGCCGCCTCACCCGCTGGGAGGCCCTGGCGCTCGGCGCCGGGATCAACGCGCGCGGGGTGATCCAGGTGGTCATCGCCGTGGTCGGCGTGCGGCTCGGCCTGCTGACCACCGCGATGTACAGCATCATCGTGCTGATCGCGATCCTCACCCCCCTGATGGCTCCGCCGATCCTGCGGGTCGCGATGAAGCGGATCGAGAGCACGGCGGACGAGGAACTGCGCGAGCAGCGGGTACTGGCCCTGCAAGGGGTGCCCGAGGGGGGTACGGACGGGCGGCCTGACGAACTCGCCGACGCACGCGCGGACGGCCTGACCGACGGACTGACCGACGGGTTCGCGGACGCCGGAGAATCCGATCCGGCCGCCGATACCCCCGTCACCCAGGAACGCGGCGTCCCGGTCCACCCCACGTGACATGCCCCACGTGGGGAGGGCCGGGACAGCCGCTCGGCTCAGCCCGCCCGCGGTCCGGACTCGTCGCGGCCGTCGCGGCCGTCGTCGCCGGGCTCGATCGCCTTCCTCGGCTCGGCGGCCTCGATCTGTCCGGCGGCCGTGTCCTCGTCCCCGTCGTCCAGACCGTCCAGCCGTACGCGGGAGAGCTTGTCCGGGTTGGTGACCAGATAGATGTCGGTGACCTGGTCGTTGCTCGGATTGAGGTCCATGACCATGACCGCGTAGGGGGAGTCGCCGGAGAAGACCACGGCGGACGGGTCGCCGTTGACGTGCCGGTAGCGGATGTCGAGGGCTTCCGGCAGCCGGCTGGTGGCGTAACCGTTCAGCAGCCGGGCGACCTTGTCGCGGCCGGTGACCGGGCGCAGCGCGGAGCGGACCTTGCCGCCGCCGTCGGTCCACATCGTCACGTCCGGCGCGAGCAGGCTCATCAGGTCGGCGATGTCGCCGCCGAGCGCGGCGGCCACGAAGCGCTCGGTGACCTGCTGCTGGAGGTGCGGGTCGGCCTGGTAGCGGGGCCGCCTGGCCTGGACGTGTTCGCGGGCCCGGTGCGCGAGTTGGCGAATCGCGGACGGGCTGCGGCCGAGAATTTCGGAGATCTCGGTATGCGCGTAACCGAACACCTCGTGCAACACGAACACCGCGCGTTCCAGCGGAGTCAGCGTCTCCAGAATGACCAACAGTGCCATGGACACGGATTCGTTGCGCAGCGCGGATTCCGCGGCGTCCGTCGCCTGCGCCGCCTGCGGGGTGTTCCGCGCTTCCGGAATCTGCGTGATCAACGGCTCGGGCAGCCAGGGCCCGATGTACGTCTCGCGGCGGCGGCTGATCGTGGCCTGCCGGGCGAGCGCCTGGTTGACCGCGATCCGCACCAGGTACGCGCGCGGGTTGTCGATCTCCTCGGCGTGCGGCTGGCGGACTCTCCGCGCCCAGGCCAGCCAGGTCTCCTGAAGGACGTCCTCGGTGTCCGAGACGCTGCCGAGCAGGTTGTAGACCACCGAGAACAGTAACTCCCGATGACCCACGAACACCCGTGTGGCGGTGTCGTCGGGCAGCTCCGCCGGGTTGTCGGACATGGTGGGCCTCCCAGTGTGACGCGCGCTCCTGTCACCTGAGATGAAGGGCCCCCGTCCGAGTGTGACATCGGCCGGTAAAGATGTTGCGCTATTACCGACCGCTGTCGTTTTTCTTCTCTCTTTTCTCCGTTCTTTTTCCCCGTGCGAGTCCCTCAAAGAAGGAGCACAGTCATGTCCGTTAAGCGGCGGCTGGCGCGCGTGAACAAGTATTTCGGCAATCGGATCGTCGGCCGGATCCTCCCCGCCATGCCGGGGTTCGGCGCGGTCTACCACAAGGGCCGCAAGTCCGGCCGGGAGTACCGCACGCCGGTCAAGGTCTTCAAGAAGAACGGCCACTTCATCCTGTCCCTCCCGTACGGCGCGGAGTCCGACTGGGTCAAGAACGTGGTGGCCGCGGGCGGTTGTGAGATCAAGACCCGCGGCAAGCGCGTCCCGGTGGTCGCGCCGCAGGTGTACATCGACGACAACCCCGACATCCCCGCCGTGCTGCGCTGGGCGCTCCAGCGGCTGCGCATCGACGAGTTCATCTCGCTGAAGATCGTCGAGACCACGGCGCAGACCGGGACCGGGGTCACGGCCGAGCGCGTCTGAGCACGATCGGTGAAGACGCGTGAGGAGGAGTGATCGCGCATGCCCGCACCGAATTGGCGCGCCTTCGGCCGGGCCGCCGCCCGGTTCTGCGGGGACCGGCTGCTGCGCGCCCTGATCTCGCTGGGCTCGACGACCGTCGGCGTCTCGTCGTCCGAGTGGTGGCGCGGGCGCGGCGAGCACTGGTGGGAGGGCGCGGCGCCCACCGAGGGCTCAGGCCCGCGCGCGGTCGCCGCGGCGGCCCGTCGCAGGCCCGGCGGCCTCGACGATCCCGGCGTGCTGCGCAAGCTGCGGGCGCTGCGCGGCAGCCAGGACCTGCCGGGTCCCGGCGACCCGTACGACGGCTGCCTGGACGCGGCGCCGCGCTGGCACCCGGAGCGCCGCGCGGCCGGCGGCAGGTGAGGTGAGGA
This sequence comes from Streptomyces sp. NPDC008079, assembly GCF_042957385.1. NCBI lineage: Bacteria > Bacillati > Actinomycetota > Actinomycetes > Kitasatosporales > Streptomycetaceae > Streptomyces > Streptomyces sp. NPDC008079. Next base: position 81,162 of record NZ_JBIBIC010000007.1, on the reverse strand, counting down.
CGGCCGGCGGCCTGTGAGGTCGGGTGAGGTGAGGACGACCGGCGGCCGGCCGTCGGCCCGTCAGCGGTCGGCGAGTTCGTCGGTCGCCTCACGTCCCGCCCGCGCCGCGCGGGACAGGAAGTCGGCGATCAGCACCAGTTCGGCGTCGTCGTAGTCCGCGCAGATCACGTCCATCGACTTGTTGAGCCCGGCGAACATCTCGGCCGTCTCGGTCTCGCGCTCCTTGATGACCTGGACGAGGACCGCCCGCCGGTCGCTGGGGTTGGGCGTACGGACCACCCAGCCGCCGCGCTCCAGCCGGTCGAGCACGCCGGTCAGCGTGGCCGGGTGCAGGCCCGCGTGCTTCGACAGCGCGGTCGGTCCGATCGGCCCGAAGCGGCTGACCAGGTCCAGGCACTCCAAGTCGGCGTCGCGCAGGCCGAGATGAGTGCCGACCCGATGGTTCAGCAACGCCATTTGGACGGAGAGATCGCGCAGCGCGTCCTTGATCCTCGTGTTCAGTCGCCTCCGCCGCCGTATTGTCGACGCGGCTCCGGGCAGTGTGGAATCCATACGCAACGTTCCTCGCATCGATAGCACGCGGAGATATGAAACTACCCCAACCCCCGATTCGGTCCGCTGGTCGACCGCTGGAGCCTTCGGCCCCGGTCGGGCGGCGAATATCGGCGGGGTTCAGGCGGACACCCTCTCACAGGTCCTTTACAAACTCGTAGGGCTCTCCCCGAATCCTCCGCGCCTCGCGCGGTGCCCGTTGCCGGTAGCAGGCGTGCGCCTCCCGGCAACCGTGGGCTCGTGCCCCAATGTGGCCGGATCGAGCCCCCTGTCGCTCGTCACCCTCCGTGCTCACATCGCCCGCCAACACCACCGGTCCCGCCCGTATCGCGCGCCGAGCGCCCTCTCAACACCCCTTCTGGGCAGGCAAGTTGCTAGGTGCATAAGGCAACCGAGCGGGAGATGGGTAGTTTTGTCGGACATTGGACAACCTCCACAGGCCACTCACAACTTCTCACTATCTGTTGTTCATTTTCTCCTCAGGTGAACAGTGTCATTCGGCCATGGAGGCCCCGTTCACTCCTCGCAACGCGACGCCATTCGGCGCGCGGGAGCGCTGGGGGGAGAACGACACGTGACATCCACACAAGTGGTGTCCCGCACGCCCGAGTCGGTCGGGGGCGACGACGCCCCCCGGCGGCTGCGGGCGGCCAAGGGGATCGGGGACCGGATATTCCGCGGGCAGCTCACGGCCGCCGGTGTCGCCGTACTGGCGATCATGGCGGCGGTCGGCCTGTTCCTGCTGCTACGGGCGAGCCAGGCGCTGCGGGTACGCGGCTTCGCGTTCCTGACCACCGCGCAGTGGCAGCCCGACGTCCACAACTTCGGCATCGCCGCCGTCCTCACCGGGACCGTGCTGATCGCCGCCGTGGCCGTCTGCTTCGCGCTGCCGCTCGCGGTCGGCACCGCGCTGTTCATCTCGGAGATCGCGCCGCGCCGGGTGCGCCGCACCCTGGTCGCGATGGTCGACCTGATGGCCGCCGTGCCGTCCGTCGTCTACGGCCTGTGGGGCCTGTTCTTCTTCCAGGGCCATGTGATCGGCCTGTCCCGCTGGCTGTCCACCTGGTTCCACTGGGTGCCCTTCCTGCGCGTGGACGGCGTCGAGCCGGGCGAACCCCTCTCCTCCGCCAGCGTGTACACCGCCTCCACCTTCATCGCCGGAATCGTCGTCGCGATGATGGTGGCCCCCATCATGTGCTCGGTCATGCGCGAGGTCTTCGCGCAGGCCCCGGCCGGTGAGCGGGAGGGCGCCTACGCGCTCGGCTCCACCCGCTGGGGCATGATCCGCTCGGTGGTGCTGCCGTACGGCCTGGGCGGCGTGATCGGCGGCACGATGCTGGGGCTCGGCCGGGCGCTGGGCGAGACCATCGCGGTCTACCTGATCATCTCCCCGGTCTTCCAGATCCAGCCCCACATCCTCCAGACCGGCTCGAACTCCGTCTCCTCGCTGATCGCCCTGCACTACGGCGACTCCTCGGACTTCGGCATGTCGGCGCTGATGGCCGCGGGCCTGGCCCTCTTCCTGCTCACCCTGGTCGTCAACTTCACCGCGTCCACGATCGTCGCGCGGTCCCGCTCCGGCTCGCTGAGCGAGGGGTGACGACATGACGGACCTTCTGGCCGAGCCCGCCACCGCCGCCACGCACGCCGCCGCAGCCGCCGCCACAACGGCCGCCGCCGCGCCCGCCACCACCGTCGTCGTACGGCAGCCGGCCGACGCCCCGGACGCCGCGCAGCGGCGGCGCGCCCTGGGCGGCGTCGCCCGCGGCGCGGTGCTCAACGTCCTCGGCGCCGCCGCCACCGGCCTGTGCACCGCCCTCCTCCTCTTCGGCCGACTGGCCCCGCTCTCCGGCCCGCTGGGCTTCGCGGCCGTCACCTACCTGGTCTTCCTCGCCGCGTACGCCCTGCTGTGCTCGCTGGAGCACGACGGACCCGCGGTCCGCGACCGGCTCATGACCGTCGTGCTCTGGTCCGCCGCGGGACTGCTGTTCTCGGCCCTGGTCCTCGTCGTCGGCTTCACGCTGTGGCGGGGGCGCGAGGCGCTGCCGCACGGCAACTTCTTCACGCAGGACATGCAGCTCGCGGGCCCGCTCGACCCGATCACGGTCGGCGGCATCACCCACGCGATGCTCGGCAGCCTGATCATGATCGCCATCGCCCTGGCCGTCACCATCCCGCTGGGCATCGCCTGCGCGGTCTACCTCAACCAGACCCGCGGCCGGTTCGCGCGCTTCGTGCGGACCATCGTCGAGGCGATGACCGCCCTGCCCTCCATCGTGGCCGGGCTGTTCATCTACGCCACCTGGATCCTGATCCTGCACTTCCCCAAGTCCGGTCTCGCGGCCGGACTCGCGATCAGCGTGATGATGCTGCCGATCATCATCCGGGCCTCGGACGTCGTCCTGCGCCTGGTCCCCGGCAATCTCACCGAGGCCGCGGAAGCGCTCGGCGCCCCCCGCTGGCGCACCGTCTGGCACGTGGTGCTGCCCACCGCGCGCTCCGGGCTCGCCACCGCCGTCATCCTCGGCACCGCGCGCGGCATCGGCGAGACCTCGCCCGTCCTGCTCACCGCCGGATACGCCACCGCGGTCAACGCCGACCCCACCAACGGCCCGATGCTGTCGCTGCCGCTGGCCGTGTTCACCTTCGTCAAATCCCCGGAACCGGCCATGGTGGCCCGCGGATTCGGCGCGGCGGCCGTGCTGATGCTGCTGGTCCTGGTGCTCTTCACCATCGCCCGGCTGATCGGCGGGCGCGGCCCCGGCCAGCTCTCCAAGCGCCAGGGCCGCCGCGCCGCCCGCGCCTCCCGCCGCGACGTCGAGCGCTTCGACGACCTGCGCGCCCCCCGCCCCTCGCTGTTCGCTCCCGCCGCAGACCCGGCCGGATCCCCGCTTCCCGGAGAGAACTCCTGATGCCCCGCCGCACCTCAGCCCCGGCCGCCCTGCTCATGGCCCTGCTCGCCCTGCTGGTCACCTCGGTGTTCGGCCCCGGCGTCCAGCGCGCCGCCGCGGCCGACAGCTACGTCCCGCTGTCCGGCGCCGGATCGACCTGGGCGTTCAACGCCGTCGACCAGTGGCGGCGCAACGTCAAGCAGTACGGCATGGAGATCCAGTACGCGCAGACCGGCTCCTCCGACGGCCGGCACCAGTTCCTCAACGGGACGGTGGACTTCGCGGTCTCCGACATCCCCTTCCAGACCAACCCCACCGACGGCTCCGCGCCCGAGCACCCGACCAACGGCAGTTACGCGTACATGCCGATCGTGGCCGGCGGCACGGTGTTCATGTACAACCTCAAGGTCAACGGGAAGCGGCTGACCAATCTGCGGCTGTCCGGCGAGAACGTCACCAAGATCTTCACCGGCGCCATCACCAACTGGTCCGACCCGGCCATCGCCGCCGACAACCCCGGCCTGCGACTGCCCGCCAAGAAGATCGTGCCGGTGGTCCGCTCCGACGGCTCGGGCTCCAGCGCCCAGTTCACGCTGTGGATGGCCAAGCAGCACACCGCGCTGTGGAACACCTACTGCGCCAAGGTGGGCCGCGCGGGCGCCTGCGGCTCGACGTCCTACTACCCGCCGGTGCCCGGCATGATCTCCCAGGCGGGCGACCTCGGCGTGGCGGGCTACGTCGCCCAGGACTACGGCGACGGCGCGATCGGCTACGTCAACTACTCCTACGCCAAGAACGCGCACTTCCCCGTCGCGAAGGTGCTCAACCACGCGGGCTACTACACCGAGCCGACGCCCGCCAACGTCGCGGTCTCGCTGGTCAAGGCGCGGATCAACACCGAGAAGAACTCGCCCGACTACCTCACCCAGGACCTCAGCGGCGTCTACACCGACACCGACAAGCGCAACTATCCGCTGTCCAGCTACTCGTACATGATCCTGCCGCTCAAGGTGCAGGGGCAGTTCACCCAGGCCAAGGGCACCACGCTGGCGGCCTTCTCGTACTACTTCATGTGCCAGGGCCAGCAGTACGCGCCCAAGCTCGGCTACTCGCCGCTGCCGATCAACCTGGTGCAGGCGGGCTTCGACCAGATCCGCCGCATCCCGGGCGCGCAGACCCAGACGATCAACGTCAAGGGCTGCCACAACCCGACCTTCAGCACCGACGGCACCAACACCCTGGCCAAGTCGGCGCCCTTCCCGCAGGACTGCGACAAGCAGGGCGCCGCGCCCTGCACCACCGGCAGCGGCGGCGCGTCCACCGGCGGCTCCGGCGGATCGTCCGGCGGCTCCAACGGCGGCGGTACGAGCGGCGGTTCGGGCAGCGGCACGGGCGGTTCGGGCAACGGCGGTACGGGCGGCGGCGGTTCGGGCGGCGGCTCCGGCGGTACGGGGAACGGCGGCACCGGCGGCTCGGGCAGTGGGGGCGGCGGCAACAGCTCGGGCGCCGTCGACCCGGACACCGGCCTGCCCGTCGACGCGTCCAACGGCGGCTCCCCGGACGGCGGTTCGTCCGGCGGCGGCTCAGGCGACGGCGGTGCGAACGGCGGCGGCAACGGCAATCAGGTCGTGCTCGCGCAGCCGGTCGCCGTCGGCGGCCACAACGGCTGGGGCGGCACCCAGACCCTGATGCTCCTCGCGGCGCTGCTCGTCGTCGGGCTGGTCCTGGCACCGGCAGCCACCTCCCGCGCCCTGAACGGCCGCAAGGCCCCGGCCGACCGCACCGCCTCGACCGACCGCAAGGAGGACACGCCGTGACGACCCCGCGACAGTCCCTCGGCCGCCGGCTCGTCCGGCGCCTGCTCACCGGCGCCCTGCTCGGCGCCGTCCTCGGCGCGGCGGCGGCCCAGGCGGCCCCCGCCCTGCTGACCGACCTGCGGCCGGTCGCCGCGCAGTCGGCCGCGTCGGTGCGGGCGGCCCAGTCGAGCCCTTCCGCCCAGTCGTCCGCCGTGACCGTCTCCGGCCGCGGCGAATTCGCCGACATGCGCTTCCGCGTCAGCCAGACCCGCGACCTCGCCAACCAGGCGATCAGCGTGTCCTGGACCGGCGGGGTGCCCACCACCTTCGCCGGCACCCAGTTCAACACCGACTTCGTCCAGATCATGCAGTGCTGGGGCGAGGACGACGGCGCCGTCCCCGGCAACCCCGGACCGCCGCGCACCCAGTGCCAGTTCGGCGCGTCGCCCACCACCGGCCGTAACACCTGGCCCGGCAACCAGGCGGACGACACCCGGCAGGTCTCGTACAGCGCGGACCCCGGCAGCTACGGCGAGGACGACAAGTACGGCGCGGGCCGCCCGTTCGGCCGCGGCGAGGTGCCGTTCAAGTCCATCGACGGCACCGTCGTCACCAGCGACACCCAGAACAACCGCTTCTACAGCTACAACACCACCAACGAGATCGACTTCGGCCGCACCGGGGCCGACGGCACCGGGCAGGAGTACGTCGAGGCGCAGACCAAGGAGGAGGCCCCGCACCTGGGCTGCGGCGCCCCGGTCAAGCACCCCGACGGCAGCGTCACCGGCCGGTCCTGCTGGCTGGTGATCGTCCCGCAGGGCCACCTGGACCTGGACGGCAAGCCCTACCAGGACCGCACCCAGGTCAACGCGGGCTCCCCGGTGTCCTCCACGAACTGGCGCAACCGCATCGCGGTCCGGCTCGACTTCCAGCCGGTCGGCGCGACCTGCGCGATGGGCGCGCGGGAAGTCGACACCACCGGCAGCGAGTTGGTCTCCGACGCGATGGGGAGCTGGCAGGCCAAGCTCTGCGGCACCGGCACGGTCTTCGGCTACACCACCGTCGGCGACTCCGAGGCGCGCGGCCAGCTCACCGACTCCGGCGACAGCCTGGTCTTCACCACCCTGCCGGTCACCGGCGAGACCCGGCCCGCCGACACCATCACCTACGCGCCGGTCGCGCTGTCCGCCGCCGTGATCGGCTTCAGCATCGAGCGCCAGCCCCGCTCCGACGCGCCCGCCGACGTCAGGAAACGCGCGGGCACCCGGGTCGGCTCACTCGACCTCACCCCGCGGCTGGTCGCCAAACTGCTCACCGAGTCGTACCGCAACTCGCCCTGGGGCGCGGTCCGTACGACATACGACGACGGCGGACCCCGGCTGACCGCGGCCAAGGGCTACGACTGGGCGCTGCACAATCCGGGCGGACTGCTCACCGACCCCGAATTCCTCGCGTACAACAAGGAGTTCGCGGACCTGTCGGTCGCCTCCAACCCGAGCACCGACACCGACCTGATCACCGCCTTCGGCCACAGCGACCTGGCCAGGCAGGTGTGGACGTGGGTGCTGGCCGACCGGCAGGCCCGGCAGTTCCTCGCGGGAGTGCCGGACGACTGGGGGATGCGCGTCAACCCCTTCTTCAGCTCCAACGGCGACCTCAACCCCACCGGTTACGCCTTCTCCGCCGACCGCGACGACTTCCCCAAGAACGACAACTGGGAGACCGTCCCGCCCGGCAGCGGCGCCCCGGACAGCCAGAAGCAGAAGATGACGGACTTCCACCCGTACGTGGACGACCTCTACACCGGCGCGCTGCGCACCCGCCGCGGCGACCAGCTCTGGAAGTCCAACTGGGACCCGCTGGCCACCCCGCCGGTCTGGAAGACGCCGGGCCCGCAGGTCGCCGGGCAGCGCTTCATGCTGACCATCACCGACGCGGCCTCCGCCGCCCGCTTCGGCCTCCAGACCGCCCGGCTGCGCAACCCCGCGGGCGAGTTCACCGCACCGACCAGGGCCGCCCTGGTGGCCGCCGCCGACAAGGCGAAGGCCGCCGACGGCGTACGGCGGATCGACCCGACCGCGAACGCCAAGGGCGTCTACCCGCTGAGCATGCTGGTCTACGGCGCAGCCCGCCCGGCCGAACTGGCGCCCACCGCCCGCAAGCAGTACGCGGACCTGCTGCGGTACGCCTCGGGCGGCGGCCAGGTGCCCGGCACCGCCCCCGGCACGCTGCCGGTCGGCTACGCGCCGCTGCCGTCCGCGCTGCGGGCCGAGGCGGCCACGGCCGCGACCGCCCTGGAGACCTGGAAGCCGGCCCCCGGCCCCGGCGGCTCCGGCGCCCCGCAGACCGAACCGGGCGCCGCGGACGGCGGCACCGGCTCCGGCGGCGGCACGGGCGGTGACGGCGGCGGCAGCGGTACGGCCGGCGGCTCCGACGGCGGGAGCGGGAGCGCGGACGGCGGCACCGGCGGCCACACCGCCCCCGGCGGCAAGCCCGGCGCGTCGCCCAGTCCCACCGCCGCGACCGGTTCCCCGGCGACCGTGCCGGTCGCGGGCGGCATCACGCCCTCCGACCCCGGTTCCGCGCTGCGCTTCGCGGTGCCGATCGGGGCCGGCCTCGGGCTGCTTGCCGCGCTGGGAGCGCCCTTCGCCGCCGGTACCCGGCTGCCGCTGCGCCTGAGCCTGCCCGGCGGACGCTCCCTCACCATCCCGCGGCCGACCGTCCCCGCCCGGCTGCGCGGCTTGCGCCCGCCACGTCGGCGACCGGGCGGCTGAACCGGCCCGCGCCCGCCACGTCGGCGACCGGGCGGCTGATCCGGCCCGCGCGCCGGGCCACCCACCAGACACGTCGTTCGCCCCGAGTCTCAGTCGGGGCGAACGACGGGCTCCACCCTGCCAGACCGGCCATCCGGCTCCGGCGGGTCCCCACCCGTCACGCAGTACGAGTCCCCGATCAGGAGACAGAGATATGCGCACCAAGCGCCCCATCGCCACGATCGCGGCGGTCATGACCGCGGCCATCGCGGCCGGTACCCTCACGGTCGCCGCACCGGCCTTCGCCGACCCCGCGCCCGGCACCTTCGGCACGTACGTGGGCGTCGGCTCCGACACGACGCAGGACGTGCTGAACGCGCTGGCCAGCACGGCGCTGCCGGACGTCGCGTCGTACGACGCCACGGGCTCGGCCACCATCAAGACCCGTGCGAACGGCGTGACCTTCACCCGTCCGAACGGCTCGGGCGCGGGACAGAAGGCGCTCAGCGCCTCGCTGATCGGGGACACCGACCCGGGCGGCACCGTGAACATCGCGGGCCAGGTGGACTTCGCGCGCTCCTCCGGCGCCCCCTCCACCGCGGGCACCACCCTCACGTACATCCCGTTCGGCCGGGACGCGGTCGGTTACGTCGCCAAGGGCGACTTCCTGAAGAACCTGACGCGCACCCAGCTCAACGAGATCTACTCCGGCACGGTCACCACGGTCGCGGGCCACCCCGTGCGGCCGTTCATCCCGCAGTCGAGCTCCGGCACGCGGAAGTTCTTCCTGAGCGCCATCGGCGTCGTCAACCTCGGCAGCAACGTCAAGGGCACCGACGACAACGGCAAGACGGTCGAGGAGAACCAGGCCAACGGCGTCATCCTCAAGGACGGCGACCTCGTCCCCTTCTCCGCCGCGAGCTGGATCGCGCAGAACAACCACACCGCCCCCGACCGCAGCACCGCCGCCGCGCAGAACGGCGCCTTCATCGGCGCCCTCGACCTCGGCGCGGGCACCCCGGTCAGCCCCGTGGTCAAGGGCGCGGACGACAAGCTGTCCCCGTTCGGCGGCTACTACGACGACCCGACCTTCGGCCGCGACGTCTACAACGTGGTGCCCACCCGCGCCATCGACACCTCCAGCGCCTTCTTCGACAAGGGCCTGTACGACACCTTTGTGAGCGCCGGCGCGCACAAGGCGGCCATCGCGTCCGACGTGGCCGAGAAGACCATCGCCGCGTTCGGCTTCCAGAACGAGCCCTACAACGGCAGCATCGACACCTCCGTCCGCGGCCACGCCAAGGCGGGCGGCCTGGAGACCAACAGCTCCTCGCTGATCAAGCCCGCCGCGGTCGGCGCGCTGGCCGCCACCGCCCCGGCCCCGCGCCAGCTCACGCTGAGCTGGACCGCGCCCGCCGACCCGGCGCTGCCGGTCACCGACTACCGCGTGCGGATCACCGACAGCGCGGGCGACGTCGCCTTCAGCACCGACCTCAAGGCCCCGGCCACCTCGGTGACCGCGCCCCTGGCCCCCGGCGCGTACACCGCCGAGGTCTACGCCTCCAACCTGGTCGGCGACGGCCCGAGCGTGACGGTGGCCGGTACGGTCAGCGAGGTCCCGAAGGGTGCCTCGAAGATCACCCCCGCCGTCTCCCCGGCGAGCGTCCCGTACGGCACCGCCGCCAAGCTCGCCGTCGCCGTCAGCGGCCCGTCCGCCGCCACCGGCAAGGTCACCGTCAAGGACGGCGCGGCCACCCTCGGCACGCTGACCCTGGACGCGGCGGGGAAGGCGTCGCTGACGCTCCCCAAGACCCTCGCGGTCGGCGCCCACACCCTGTCCCTGTCCTACGCCGGTGACAGCAGGCTCAACGCCTCCGCCGCCACCGCCAAGGTCACCGTGACCAAGGCCGCCGCCCGCGTCGCCGTCGGCGTCTCCCCGGCGAAGCCGGCCTACGGCACCTCCGGCCGGCTCTCCGTCGCCGTGACCGGCCCGGCCACCGCCACCGGCAAGGTCACCGTCAAGGACGGCAAGACCACGCTCGGCACGGTCGGCCTGGACAAGACCGGCCGCGCGTGGCTGACGCTGCCCAGGACGCTGAAGGTCGGCACGCACACCCTGTCCCTGTCCTACGGCGGTGACAGCAGGCTTAACACCGCCGCCGCCACCTACAAGGTCACGGTCGTCAAGGCCGCGCCGCGCATCGCGACGAAGGCCCCGGCCGGCGTCAAGACCTCGGCCCGCGGCAAGGTGACCGTCGCCGTCACCGCCAACGGCGTCACCCCCACCGGCTTCGTCCGGATCTACGACGGCAAGAAGGTCGTCGGCACCGCCACCCTGAAGAACGGCAAGGCCGTCGTCACGCTGGCCAAGCTCACCAAGAAGGGCAAGCACGTCCTGACGCTGCGGTACTCGGGTTCGGCCACCGTGAACACCGGCAGCAAGTCGTTCGCCGTCACCGCGAAGTGACCCCGGCTCCCGCCCCGGCGGACGGCACCCGTCCGCCGGGGCGGGAGACCCGCGCACGGGTGCCGCGCGCACGGGTGGCCGCCGCCCGCTTCCGGTATCGCCGGGTGCGCCCTGTCGCGTGAACCGCCGTGACCCCATGGACCTTTCGCCCCGCACACCACCGTCCAGCCCCGCACGCTCCCATCCGCTGCGCACGCCCCCATCCAGCCCCGTACACCCCCATCCAGCCCTGGACATCCCGAGGAGGCAGGCCGCCGTGACGGTCACCGACCAGACTCCGCCGCGGGCGGCGCGTTCCGCCGAGGCACCGGCCGAGCAGCCCGAGGAGGTGACGCGGGCCGAGACGCCCGGCGGCGCGCCCGCCGAGGAGCCCGCCGCGGTCGCCGCCCCGGCCCCCCGGCCCCGGCGGCCCGCCGCCCGTCAGCTCGCCGCAGGCGCGCTGCTCGCGCTCGCCGTGCTGCTGCTCGGCCTGGCCGCCAACCTCGTCGTACTCAGCGGGTTGCAGCACAGGTCCGCGCAGCAGGACCGGTTCGACGCGCTGCGCGCCAGCCTCGCCGAAGGCACCGTGCCGGTCGGCCAGACCGACGAGCGGGGCCGGCTGCTCGCGCCCGGCACACCGCTCGCGCTGCTGGAGATCCCCCGGCTGCACCTGCGCGAGGTGGTGGCGGAGGGAACCTCGGCCGACGTGCTCACCGGCGGCGTCGGCCACCGCCGCGACACCCCGCTGCCCGGCCAGTCCGGCAGCAGCGTGCTGATGGGCAGGGCGGCGGCGTACGGCGGACCGTTCGGCGCGCTCGACCGGCTGCGGCCGGGCGACACCTTCACCGTCACCACAGGACAGGGCCGCCACCGGTTCCGGGTGCTCGACGCCCGCCGCGCGGGCGACCCGGCCCCGGCGCAGCCCGCCGCGGGAGGCGGCCGGCTGGTGCTGGTCACCGCCGACGGCCCCGCGTATCTGCCCAGCGGCGCGCTGCGCGTGGACGCCGACCTGGTGTCGAAGACCGCCGACACCCCCGACGCCGTCATCCGGCCCGGCTCCGTCCCGGCCGACGAGCAGCCGATGGGCACCTCCACCAGCGAGTTGTGGAAGCTCGTGATGTGGCTCCAGGCGCTGCTCGCGGCGTCCGTCGCGGCCGTGTGGGCCTGGCACCGCTGGGGCCGCCACCAGACGTGGATCGTCTTCCTGCCGCTGACCGCCGTCGTCGGCTTCCAGGTCGCCGACCAGGTCACCGGCCTGCTCCCCAACCTCCTCTGACCCGCCCACCGTCCGCCCCGTACTGCCCGAGGTGCCCGCCGTGACCGACATCGCCACCCCCGAAGAGACCACCGTCGCCCTGCCCGCGACCATCCCGCCCGAGACCGCCGTGCCGCGCGGACCGGGCGCCGCCACCCTGGACGCGCGGGGCATCTCCGCCTGGTTCGGCACGCACAAGGTCCTCGACCGGGTCTCGCTGACCATGCCCGCCGGCCGCGTGACCGCCCTGATCGGCCCGTCCGGCTGCGGAAAGTCCACCTTCCTGCGGACCCTGAACCGGATGCACGAGATGATCCCCGGCGCCGCCATGGGCGGCGAGGTCCTGCTCGACGGCGACGACATCTACGCGGCGGGCCGCCCGCTCACCGAGGCCCGGCGGCACATCGGCATGGTCTTCCAGAAGCCGAACCCGTTCCCCGCCATGAGCATCTACGACAACGTGCTGGCCGGACTGCGGCTGACCGGCACCCGCGCCTCGCGGCAGACCAAGGACCTGCTGGTCGAGGAGTGCCTGTCGCGCGCGGGCCTGTGGAAGGAGGTCAGGGACCGGCTGCGGCAGCCCGGCGGCGCCCTGTCCGGCGGCCAGCAGCAACGGCTGTGCATCGCCCGCTCGCTGGCGATCCGCCCCCGCGTGCTCCTGATGGACGAGCCCTGCTCCGCCCTCGACCCGACGTCCACGCGCCGCGTCGAGGAGACCATCAGGGAACTGGCCGACGAGGTCACCGTCGTCATCGTCACCCACAACATGCAGCAGGCCGCCCGCGTCTCCCAGAACACCGCCTTCTTCCTCGCCGAACAGGGCACTCCCGGCGGCATCGTCGAACACGGCCCCACCGAGGCGATGTTCGCCAACCCCCAGGACACCCGCACCGCCGACTACGTCAACGGCCGCTTCGGCTGACCGACCGCGCCGCCCTCGTCGTCACACGCGTCCCGGACCGGATGTTCGCCGCCGTCCCGACGGGCCTGACGCGGTCGCGGGTGACGTGCGCGACCGAACAGCCGCAGTCGCCGGGCGTGCCGACGCCGGTCCGCCCAGCCGCGGGGGCAGCTGGGCGGACCCACGCGTCACGACACGGGGACGTAGACGACCTTGTTCTCGACGAACTCCTTCAGCCCCTCGATCCCGAACTCCGCACCGATACCGGATTCCTTGATCCCGCCGAAGGGCACGTCGGGAAAGCCCCCGACGTGGGTGTTGATCCACACGGTGCCGCTGTCGAGCCTCGCGGCGACCTCGGCCGCGGCCTCGATGTCCGGTCCCCAGACGGAGTTGCCGAGCCCGTAGCCGGTGTCGTTGGCCCGGGCCACCGCCTCGTCGAGATCGGCGTAGCGCAGAAGCGCGCGCACCGGGCCGAAGGTCTCGTCCCGCACCAGGGGACTGTCATCGCTGATGTCGCGGACCACGGTCGGCGGGACGAAGTAGCCGGGACGCGGGTCCACCGCCCCGCCGGCGATGACCGTGCCGTCCTTGTGGGCCAGTTCGAGATATTCCTTGACCCGCTCGAACTGGGCGGCGTTCTGCACGGGACCGAACGCGGGATCGGCCTCGGGGTCGAGGCTGTGACGCAGCTCCTTGGACGTCGCGAGCTCCGCGAAGATCTCGGCGAACCGCTCGTACATCGCGTCGGGGACGAAGATCCGCTTGATGCCCACGCACAGTTGCCCGGCGTAGGAGAACGTCCAGGTGAAGATCTCGGGTGCCACCTTCTCCACGTCGGAGTCGGGCATGATGATCGCCGAGTCGTTTCCGCCGAGCTCCAGCACCACTCGTTTGATCGTCGTGGCCGAGGCTTCCAGGACCTTGCGCCCGGCCGCTGTCGAGCCCGTGAACGACACCATGCCGACGTCCGGGTGGTTGGCCAGCGCGGGGCCGACGCTCTTGTCGGGGCTGTTGTCGCCGAGGATGTTCACGACACCCGCAGGCACGATCTCCCGCAGCAACTCGCCCAGGTACAGGGCGTGCAGAGGCGAGGTCGGCGCGGTCTTGAGGACGGCCGTGTTGCCCGCGAGGATGGCCGGCACGACCTTGTACAGGCTCTGGAAGAGCGGCATGTTCCACGGGACGATCGCGGCGACGACACCGATCGGCTGGTAGTGGCGCTCCACCCTCCATTGCGCGTCCGAGTGCACCACGTCGGGCGAGAGGTCGAGTTCGGCGAAGTGACGGACCCACCTGAGCGTCCAGTCCAGATCCAGCTCACGCAGCATCGGCAGGGGCTTGCCCAGTTCGAGCGCCAGGATGCGCAAGAATTCGTCGTAGTGCTCCTCGACCGCGTCGGCGATCCTCCGTACGACCTCGGCGCGTTCGGCGAACGGCGTCGCGCGCCAGGCCGGGAAGGCGGTCTTCGCGGCCTTGACCGCGAGCTCGAGCTGGTCCTCGTCGGCGGCCGCGGCGGTGGCGATCACCTCCCCGTTCCCGGGGTCGATGATCTGCGAGGCGGCGGCTCCGGGCACCAGCTCGCCGCCGATCAGGTGGGCGAACGTGTGGTGAAGGAGGTTCGTCTCGTTCGAAGGGAAAAGCATCGTTGCTCCTTCTCTGATGGATGTTGCGGTTCCTCGCGGGGTCACGACGTCTCGCTCGGCTCAAGGCGGGACGAAGGCTGCTTGCCGGTGTCCCCGGAGCGCAGCCGGAGCCCGACCGCGGCGACACCGGTCAGGAGAACGGCAGCGATGGACAGGGACGCGGCCAGGGAGCCGGTGGCCTTCCAGGCGGCGCTGACGAGCGCGAAACCCACCGCGTTGGCCACCTGCGTGGTGGTGAGCAGGACACCCGACGCGGCGCCCTCGTCCCCTTCCCGTACACGGGCGAGTACGGAGGCGATGATCGCCGGGTAGGCGAAGCCCATCCCCGCGCCGAAGCCCGCCGTCATCAGCGCGATGACGACCGCTCCCGCTCCGGCAAGCGCGGCGCAGATCGCGGCGACGAGGCTGGCGAACATGACCAGTGAGCCCCACAGCATCGCCGGGGGACCGGTGGGGGCACCGGGCCGACGGGCCGCGAGAGTCGTCGCCATGTACGCCACGCCGAGCGGAAGGTACGCCAGCCCCGCTCCGAGCGCGCCGATCCCGAGCCCCTCCTGCAGGTACAAGGTCATTCCCAGCAAAGTCGCGCTGTTGCCCACGTAGAACGCCACGGTGGCGACGAGCCCGAGCCGGATCGACCTCTGTCGCAGGAGCTGCCTCGACAGCAGCGGAGCGGCGGCCCGGCGCTCAACTCCGGGCATCGCCGTCGCGATCACGGCACCCGCGCCGAGCAGCACCCACGCGATCCAGGGCCAGCCGTGGTCGGGCCCGAGGCCGAGGCCCAGCAGCAACGGGATCAATGCGCCGGCCAGTACGCCGCCGCCGAGCACGTCGACCGGCACCGGCTCGGGCGCGCGCGTCTCCGGGATCGCCCTGGTGACGAGAAGCAGCGCGGCAAGGCCGATCGGCACATTGATCGCGAAGAGCGCACGCCAGCCCACGCCGGCGATGTCGACGGCCAGCAGCCCGCCGCCGATCAGCTGACCGAGCGTCGCGGCAGCGCCGAGCACCGTCGTATAGGCCAGCACCGCACGGCGACGCGGCTCGCCCTCGTACACCGCCTGGATCGTGGCGAGCACCTGGGCCAGCATCACCGCGGCCGCGAAGCCTTGAAACGCGCGCATGGCGACGAGCACCAGGAGGCTGGGAGCGAGTGCGCAGCCCAGGGAGAAGAGCGTGAAGGCCGCCATCCCGATGCCGAACATCAGGCGCCGGCCGAACCGGTCTCCCAGCCGCCCGCCGATCACCAGCGCCGCTCCGTAGGTCACGACGTAGATCGAGAGAACGAGCTGCGTGTCGGCAGTCGAGGCTTTCAGGTCCTCGGCGATCGACGGAACACCGACGATCACGATGAAAGAGTCCAGGAATCCCATGAAGGTTCCGGTCAGCAAGACCGGCAGGGCCAACCGATGAGATGTCATGTTTGGCCTTCGCTTTCCGTCCTGAGACTGGCGATCGCGCCTTCTCGGGCACGTGAGATCCCGCCGCCTGGCCATCGGACCCCGCGGATCACGAACCACCGAGGAACGGCAGGTCGGCGGGGTGATCCGCGGGTCCGATGTCCGCTGTGACGACGTCGCCGTCGAGACTGAGTCGCGGGTCTCGGATTACGGCTACGACGCGACGTCGCGCGCGGGTGGGACGACCGCGGCCAGGCGGGTCAACGACCCCTCGAGCTCGTCGGCGGAGACCATCGGCAGGCGGGGCACCACTGCCGGGTCGGTGACCGCTGCCCAGTCGTAGGTCTGGGTCACCTCGGTGTGGCCCTCGCCGGTCGGGGCGAGCTTCCAGGTGAAGCGGTGACCTTGCGGGCGCTGCCCCGGGTGGCCGGGCGCCCAGGCGATGACACGGTCCTCGGTGAAGGCCACGACGTGGTTCTCGGTCCGGTAGTCACCGAGCTCGCTGTGCATGGCCATGACGAAAGTGTCACCGACGGCGTCCAGCGGGCGGGAGGTTTCGGCGTGCCTGAGGCGGCCGGTGGCGTCGAATTCGACGTGGCGCCGGGGGTCGCGCAGCACCGCGAAGATCTGTTCGGCCGGGGCGTGCAGCACTCGGGAGACGGTGGTGTGGGTCGGACCGCCGTCCGTGGTGACCGGGTCCGGGTAGAACCGGGCCCATGCGATCCGTCCGTCGCGGACGGTGAGGATTACCGGGCCGCGCAGTACGACCGTCGCCCCGGTCGGGGCGGTGCCCCGCATCTCCCATTCCGACCACGATTCGTCGCCGTTCTGCGCATGGCGCAGGACCTCGGCCCGTATGTCGGGCAAGCCGGCCAGGATCTTCGTCCAGTTCGCGGCGACCTGGTCGGAGCCGACGAACCCCTCGGCCGGTCGCAGCGGTCGTTCGGCCACGTAGTCGTCGGTGAAGCAGTCGGCGATCCGCTCCGGCACGTGGGAGTTGATCGCTTCGCGTAGTGCGTGGAGGGCCTGGGGGAGCATGCGGCGATCTCCTAGTTCTGGTTCGCTCTGTCACCGTCGAGCATGGAGGTCCGGGGTGCCGCCGGGCGACCTGACACCGCCCGGACACTGCCCGGACGGCGTCCCGGCCCTGACAGGCATAATCGAAGTCATGAACGACTGGCCGGGGCCGAAGACGACCAGCTTCGCGGCCATGCTGCGCGGCCTGCGGGAAGCCCGGTCGCTGACCCAGCAGGAGCTGGCCTCCGCCGCGGGACTCTCCGTCGAGGCGGTCAGCGCGTTGGAACGGGGGCGGCGGACCCGGCCCCAGCCGCACACGGTGCGGTCGCTGGCCTCGGCGCTCCAGCTCCGCGAAGCGGACCGCATGGCGCTGCTGTCCATCCTGGGCCGGGCCGGGGACGGGACGTCCGAAATGCCGGCCCGCACGTTGACACCCCGCCCGCCGTCACCCCCGGCCGTCCCGGTGATCGGGCGGGACGGCGAGGTCGCCGAGATCGTCGCCGCCCTGCGCACCGCGCCGGGCCGGCTGGTGACGCTCACCGGCCCCGGCGGGGTGGGCAAGACCACCGTCGCGCTGGCGGCCGCGGACGCGGTGGCCGCGGACCATCCGGGGGCCGTGTACTTCGCGGACCTGACCGACGTCACCGACCCGGACGACGCCATCGCCGCCGTGTCCCGCTCCGCGGGCTCCCACAGCGACACGGTGACCGGCCTCGCCGCGCACCTCACCGGCACGTCGGCTCTGCTCGTCCTCGACAACCTGGAGCGCGTCACGGCCTGCGGCCCGCAGCTGGCCGAGCTGCTGACGGCATCCCACGACGCGGTGATCCTGGCCACCAGCCGCGTCCCGCTGCGGGTACGCCGGGAACGTGAGGTGCGCATCGCTCCCCTCGGCCCGGCCGCAGCCGTCCGGCTCTTCGGCGAGCGGCTCACCGCCGCCGGCGCGCCGCCGACCGGGAGCGGGGACGACGGCGCCGTCGCGCTGCTGTGCCGACGGGCCGACGGGCTGCCGCTGGCCATCGAGCTCCTGGCTGCCGCCGCCGCCCGACTCGGACCACGGGAACTGCTCAAGCGGGTCGATCAGCTGGCGGATCTGCCCGTGGCCGGCCCGCGGGACCTGCCGGCGCGGCAACGCACCATGGCGGCCACCGTCGAGTGGAGCTGCCGGATGCTCGGACCCGCGGCCCGGCGACTGCTTCCCCGGCTCGCCATGGTCCCGGGCAGCTTCTCCCTCGACATCGTCGAGGCGGTCGCCGCGCCGGATGCGTCGGACGCGGTGGGCGCGCTCGCCGAGTTGGTCGAGCACTCCCTGGTCACCCGCGGCGCCGACGCGGGACCGGTCGCGCGGTTCCGGCTGCTGGAACCGGTCCGCCGGTACGTGTTCGAGGCACTCGGGCCGAACGACCGCTACCACATCCGTCGGAGCGTGGCCCAATGGGCCTTGCGGGCAGCGCGCGAACAGGGTGCGCGAATCCGTGGCCGCGGCGACTTGACGGCCGTCGTAGAGGTTGAGGCGGATCGCCATGTGCTGCGGCTCGGCTTCGATCACCTCGTCGATTCCCGTCGGCACGACGACGCCGCCGAACTGCTGTGGTCGGTGTGGCTGCCGCTGTGGATGACCGGGCACACCCACGAGGGGCTCGACTGGGCCGACCGCTTGCGTGAGCACGACCTGAGCGAGCGGGGCCGGGCCCGCTGGCTGGTGGCGCGTGCCGGGTTCCACCGCGTCGCCGCGGACCTGTTCGCCACCGCGGAGCGGGCGATGCGGCTGGCCGAGCGGATCGACGACACCTCGCTGGCCGCCGAAGCGGCGATCTTCGCGGCGGCGGCGGCGCTGCGTCTGGAGGACTTCGACGCTTCGGTGTCTTTGCTGGCCAGGGCGGAGGCCCACGTCAAAGCGCGCCTCGACGTCGAACGCGACGTGTGGGCGGCTGTGCACGTGCTCATCGGCCGCGGGGACGGCGCGCTGCTGCGCGGTGACCGGTCCGCGGCGGCGCGGCACTGGCGCGCCGCCGCGGCCACGGCGCGGGAGCTGGGCAGCGAGTTCTCGGTGGCCGCGGTCCTCGCGGAGTGCGCGCAGGCGGCCCGCGGCGAAGGGCGCCTGACCGACGCGGCCTCGATGCTCGCCGTCGCCAGCGAGCTGGGCCCCCAACAGGACGAGTACCGGGCGCGCCTGGCGGGCGTGGCCGCGGCCGTGGCCACGGACCTCGATGACCTGGCGTCAGCGCGGTGGTGGGAGGACGCGGCGGGGCCGGACGCACCCCTGCGGGACACCGATGAGCTGGGCGAGCGGTTCCGGGAGCTCGTCCGGCGCGCCGACACCGTCTCGGGCCGGGACTGAGCTGAGCCGTCCGCCCGTACCGGCGGTGTCCGGTCGGTGTCCGGAGGTTTCCCGCGAGGGGGCGGCGGGATTCGAGACCGTCGACGGCGCCGGGGAGCCGCGCCCCCTCGGACCGCGTACGGCCGACGTCAGATGAGGATCACGATCTTTCCCCGCACATGTCCGCGCTCGGAGAGGGCATGGGCCCGCGCGATCTCCTCCAGCGGGAAGGTCCGTTCGACGCGCGGTGCGTACCGGCCCTGCTCGCCGAGCGCGGCCGCTTCGGCGAGAAGCGTGGAATCGTTCACCGCGTTGGCCATACGGACCCCCAGACGTTCCGCGTTCGCGTAGTCGGCGACCGTCAGCACGCGGGCGGGGTCGCCGGCGATCTCGATGAGGTCGGGGAGGGAGCCGGAGGCGGCGGCGTCGAGCACGAGGTCGACCCCGTTCGGGGCCAGGTCGGCGAGACGTTCCGACAGGCCGGCACCGTAGGTGGTGGGAAGGGCTCCGAGTGAGGTGAGGAAGGCGTGGTTGCGCTCACTGGCGGTTCCAATCACGGTGGCTCCGAGGGCGACCGCGATCTCGACCGCCGCGCCGCCGACGCCTCCGGCGGCGCCCTCGACGAGCAGGGTGCGCCCCGCGAGCGGGCCGAGCGCCTTGAGCCCGCTCAGCGCCGTCACGGACACCAGACCCGCCCCGGCCGCCTGCTCGTCGGTCCAGGCGGCGGGCGCGGGCGCCCACGCCGAGAGCACGGCCAGCTCCGCCGTCGCCCCCGTGACTCCGCCCAGCCCGAAGACGCGGTCGCCCACGCTCACTCCGGTGACGCCCTCCCCGATCATGTCCACCAGGCCCACGGCGTCGCGGCCAGGTATCGCGGGCAGGTCCACTGGGAGTACGTCGCGCACCTCCCCGCTGCGCACTTTCCAGTCGACGGGGTTGACGCTGGCCGCCACGACGGCGACGCGGATCTCTCCGGGACCCGGCAGCGGGTCCTGGACCTTCTCGACCGTGAGGGTCTCCGTACCGCCGTACTCGTGGTACCGGGCTGCGCGCATGATGTCCTGCCTTGTTCGTCCCGACGGCTTGGTGTGCCTTGACATCGACCAGGCTAAAACCTGACATCAGTGTCAGAGGCAAGTCGGGCAGTCAAGGGGCAGAGCGCGCGTAGGCCCGCGGTGTGGAGCCACGGACGGTGACCAGACCCTTGACGACCTCGTCTTCGGTGATCTCCGGGTAGGCGTCCGGCCGGGCGACAGAAAGCCAGGGTCCGCGAGCTAGGACCGCGCGGCGGCGTTCTCGCCGAGGTCCAGGTGGTCCGGGCGATGCGGCAGCGTACGGGCGCCGGTGGTACGGAGCCCGTCGAGGGCGAGTTCGAGGTAGCGGCGCCACGCCTGGGGCTGTGCGGCCAGCAGGGGCGCCGCCGTCTGATGGATGCCCGCGAGGAGCAGCACGATGTCCGTTCCCGTGACGTCCCCGCGGACGGTGCCCTGCTCCTGCGCCCTGGCCGTGAGCACGTCGGCCGCGTCGCGAAGGCGGCCGATCCCGTCCCGCACCCCGGCGTGATCCAGCGAGGGCCGTCCGATCACTTCACAGAAGGCGCGGTCGGCGGCCAGCGCCCCGACGCCGTCGGCCATGAACTCCGCCAGTGCCCGCGCCGCGTCGTCCGCGTCGGCGAGGCGCTCCGCCGTGCCGGTCAGCCGGTCGAGAAGTCGCAGCATGATGGCCGCGAGCAGGTCCTCCTTCGAGGCGAAGTGCCGGAACACGGTGCCTTTGGCGAGGCCGGCACGCTGGGCGATCTCGCCCATCGACACATCCGTGCCCCGCTCGGCGAACGCCTCCGTCGCGGCCTGGAGCAGCAGACGCCGGTTGCGGACCATGTCCGCCCGCCGACCTGCGGTCTCTGTCGTCTCGCTCATGCGTACTCCCTGGTCAGGAGGTCCAGCCTACCAGCAAGGTGACCGCCGGGTCAGCTTAGGTATACGGTCAATATGACCCGGCGGTCACCTTCTGTCGGGCTGGCCGCGCCGTCGCCATGACGCCTCGCGGATCACCGCCGCTTCATCACGCGCCGTCTTCGCGGCGCACCACCGGAGGAAGACATGAACAGCACCCTTGACGGCAGGACCGCACTGGTCACCGGCGCCTCCTCGGGCATCGGCCGGGCCACCGCGCTCGCCCTGTCGAAGGCGGGCGCCCGGGTGGCTGTCGGAGCGCGCCGGGCGGACCGTCTGACGTCGCTCGCGCAGGAGGCGCCGGGTGAACTCCTGGTCCTGGAGCTCGACGTCACCGACCGTCAGTCCGTACAGGACGCGGTCGCGGCCACCGTCGACCGCTTCGGCGCCCTCGACGCCCTCGTGAACAACGCGGGCGTCATGCTCAACGGACCGATCCTGAACGCGGACACCGCCGAGTGGCGCCGCATGGTCGACACCAACCTGCTCGGATCGATGTACACCGCCCATGCCGCCCTGCCCCACCTGCTGGAAAGCAGGGGCGCCGTGGTCCAGATCTCCTCGACCTCCGGGCGCACCGCGTCGGCGGGCGGCGGTGTGTACGCCGCCACCAAGTTCGGCGTCACCGCCTTCGCCGAGTCGTTGCGGCAGGAAGTCACCGCCCAGGGCGTACGGGTGATCGTCGTCGAACCCGGAATGGTCGCGACCGAACTGCTCACCCACATCACCGACCCCGCCCTGCGGGACTACGCCAAGACCTATGCCGAATCGATGCGGACGCTCAACGCCGAGGACATCGCCGACGCCGTCCTGTACGCGCTCACCCAGCCCGACCACGTCGCGGTCAACGAGATCCTGATCCGACCGACCGATCAGACCCGCTGATTCGGACGAGGAGTTGAGCCCGGTGTCCTCGCCGGTCGGCGGCCGCGTGGCGTGGTGGGCGAGTTCGAGGGCGAGGCGGGCAAGCATGCGGGACGGCCGGCCGTAGATGGCCGGATCCAGCCAGCATCAACCGGACTTCCCGGACATGAGGGCGGTGGCACACCGCCTGCCGCGTCACCGGTTCGACGGAAGCGCTGAAAGGGCCGACCTGCGGAAATATCCTGGGACGAGCCGAAGGGTCCGTTCGGATAGGAGTGCCCCCGGCAGGACTCGAACCTGCGGCCAAGCGCTTAGAAGGCGCCTGCTCTATCCACTGAGCTACGGGGGCCGGACAGTGGCCGCGGCTGTCTCCGCCCCTGGGTGGTTCCGTGACCTTGTACCGAGGTCAAGGATAGGGCGCTACATGCCTGCCGCCGGTTGCTTCACCCGCGTGACACGTTGTGGAGGTTCGGTGAAGTGGTCCGATAATCGCAGGCATGTGCAGAACGTGCATCGCTTTTGACGCCTCGGATCGCTGCTGTTGTGCACTCGTTATGCCGATGGCTCATTCTGCCCCATCGACACCATGGGCCGCCCCATTTCATGTAGTGCGGGCCGAATGGGGTGATTTACCCGAAATACGCTTCAAAAATGCTCCAATATGGGGCATTCTGCGGGTGTGGCGATCTTGGACGTACGGCCCGAGCTGCTCGACGCGCTGTCCGCGCTGCGCGACCGCGTCGACGCCGCACGCTTCCCCTTCCCACTGCGCGGAGCCGCCCGCGCCCGGCGTACCCGACAGGAGTTGCTCGCCCAGCTCGACGACTACCTGGTGCCCCGGCTGAAGGCGCCCGAGGCCCCTCTGCTGGCCGTCGTGGGCGGTTCGACGGGCGCGGGCAAGTCGACCCTCGTCAACTCCCTTGTCGGCCGCCGCGTCAGCGAATCCGGGGTTCTCCGGCCGACCACCCGCACCCCGGTGCTGGTCTGCCACCCCGAGGACCGCGCCTGGTTCGCGGACCCGCGCGTCCTGCCGGGCCTCAACAGGGCCTGGGCGGTACGCCAACGGGTGGGTCCGGGCGGCGCGGCCGGGGGCGGCAGGCCGGGCCGGGGCGACAGCGGCGACCGGAACGGCGACCGGAACGACGACCGGCGCGGCCGGGGCGACCGCACCGACCGCGGCGAATCCGGACGCGCCGAACTGCGCCTGGAGACCGACGACAGTCTGCCCCGCGGCCTCGCGCTCCTGGACGCCCCCGACATCGACTCCCTCGTCACCCGCAACAGGGAACTGGCCGCCGAGCTGATCTGCGCCGCCGACATCTGGGTCCTGGTCACCACCGCCTCCCGCTACGCCGACGCCCTGCCCTGGCATCTGCTGCGCACCGCCAAGGAGTACGACGTCACGCTCGCCACCGTCCTCGACCGCGTCCCGCACCAGATCGCGGACGACGTCGGCAGGCACTACGCGGCGCTGCTCGGCAAGGCGGGCCTGGGCGACGTACCCCGCTTCACCGTTCCCGAACTGCCCGAATCCGCGGGCGGCGGCGGCCTGTTGCCGCAGACCGCGGTGGCCGCGCTGCGGGAATGGCTCGCGCACTGCGCCCAGGACCCGGCCGCCCGCCAGCACGCCGCCCAGCGCACCGCCGTCGGCGTACTGGACTCCCTGCGCGGCCGGTTGCCCGCCCTCGCCTCCGCCTCCGCCGCCCAGCACGCCGCCGCCGTACGCCTGGCGCGCGGCGCGGAGGACGCGTACGAACAGGCCGGGGAGCGGATCGACACCGCGATCGGCGCGGGCGTCCCGCTGGCCGGTGAGGCCCTCGCGCACTGGCAGGGCTACCCCGCGTGCGGCCCCGACGCCCTCCAGCACGCGCTCGCCGAGGAGTTCGCGGCCCTGCTGCGGACCGAGACCGACGCCGCCGACGAACGCGTCGTCGCCAACTGGCAGCGCGACCGCGCCGGATCGGCGCTGCTCGGCGAGCCCTCCGCGCGGCCCGACCGCGACCGCGTCGCCGTCGCCGCCCGGATCGACAAGGGCGTACGCCGCTGGCGCCGCGGTCTGACCGAACTGTCCTACGCGCAGGCGCGGGCCGCCCGCGACGCCGACCGGCCGCCCGTCGACCCCGAGGACGTGGCCGCGCTGCTGGCGACCGCGCTGCTCGGCGGCAAGCGCGGGAGCGCCGCGGGTGAGCGCCTGGCCGAGACCGTCGGCGTACAGGCCGCGCTGCGGCTGCGCGACACCGCGCGCGACCGGCTGGACGACGCCGTCGCAGGGCTGCTGCGCGCCGAGCGGGACCGGCGGCTGGCCCCGGTCGACGGCTACGACGTGACCGCGCGGCAGCAGGCGTCGCTGATCGCGGCGCTGTCCGTACTCCAGAGGGAAAGGTGACCACGGTGGCCACGACGACCGGCAGTTCGGCACGATCGGCGGCGAGCGGGTCCACGGACGCGGCGGGGGACGGGCCGGGACGTGTCCCGGGCCCGTCGTCCTCCGCGCCGTCCGCTTCCCCGTCCGCCGCTTCTTCGTCCGCCGCTTCTTCGTCCGCCGTTTCTTCGTCGGTCGCTCAGGGGCGGGGGAGCGCTACGGACGCGCTGACCGTGCGGGTGGACGCGCTGGGCGAGTTGCTGGGGCTGTCCAGGACGCGGATCAGCCCGGACGCGCTGGCCGAGACCGGCGAGCTGCTGGAACGCCTGGGCGAGCGGCGGCGGTTGTCGCTCGACCACACGGTGGTGGCGCTGGCCGGGGCGACCGGCAGCGGGAAGTCCACGCTCTTCAACGCCCTGGCGGGGCTCGCGCTCTCCGAGACCGGCGTACGGCGGCCGACCACCGCGAAGCCGGTCGCCTGCGCCTGGCAGCCGGAGCGGGCGGCCGGGCTGCTCGACCGGCTGGGGATCGCACCGCAGGACCGTTACGCCAGGCGCGGCGCGCTGGACGCGGCGGGGGAGTGGCCGGGGGACCTGTCGGAGGAGCTGTCGGGGACCGAGGGCGCCTTCGCCGCCGACGGCGCCACCGGGCGCGCGGAGAGCCTGGACGGGCTCGTCCTGATCGACCTGCCCGACCACGACTCGGCCGCGACCGGCCACCGTGATCAGGTGGACCGGCTGCTGGGCCTGGTGGACGTCGTCGTCTGGGTGCTCGACCCGGAGAAGTACGCGGACGCGGCCCTGCACGAGCGCTATCTGCGCCCGCTGTCCGGGCACGCCGACGTGACCGTGCTGGTGCTCAACCAGATCGACCGGCTGCCCGGCGACTCGGTCGATCTGGTCCTCGACGACCTGCGGCGGCTGCTGGACGAGGACGGCCTCGCGGTCGGCGAGCACGGCGAGGACGGCGCCGTGGTGCTCTCCGCGTCCGCGCTGACCGGCGAGGGCGTCGCGGACCTGCGCGCCGTACTGGCCCAGTTCGTCACCGACCGCGCGGCGGCCGGAAGGCGGCTGGCGGCCGACATGGACCGCACGGCGAGCAGGCTGCACCCGCTCTACGTCGGCGAGGGCGGCGCCGGGCTCACGGACTCGGCGCGCGAGGAATTCGTGGACCGGCTCGCGGACGCGGTGGGCGCGGCCGGGGCAGGACAGTCGGCGGAACGGGACTGGGCGGGAGCGGCGGAGGGGGCCTGCGGTACGCCGTGGGGTCGGCTGATCGGTGAACGGGCCGCGGCCGGCGCCGGTTCCCGCGGTGAGCGCCCGGCGCAGGGTTCACCCGTACGAGCGACCCGTACGGGCGGCGGCGGGCTGTCCGCGTCCCGGCCGGTGGTCGACGAGGCGGTCCGCGGCGTGGCGGCCGACGCGTCCCGCGGGCTGCCCGCGCCCTGGGCGCAGGCGGTACGTGACGCGGCCCGGCGCGGCGGTGACGGGCTGCCGGAGGCGCTGGACCGCGCGGCGGCGCGGGCGCGGCCGGGGGCGCCGGAGCGGCCCGGCTGGTGGTCGGCGGCCGGTGGCGCGCAGTGGCTGCTGATGGCGCTGGCCGTGGCAGGCGCGGTCTGCCTGATCTCGGTCGCGGTGGGTTCGCTCGATCTGACGTGGTGGCTGCCGGTCGTGATGATCGCGGTCGGCGGACTCGGCGGCCCGGCCCTCGCCGGTGCCTGCCGGTTCGCGGCCCGCGGGCCCGCCCGGCGGTACGGCCAGGCCGCCGAGCGGCGGCTGCGGGACGCGGCGGCGGACTGCGGCAGGGCCCGGGTGCTCGAACCGGTGGCGGCCGAATTGATGCGGTACCGCGAGGTGCGCGAGCAGTACGCGGTGGTCGCCGGGGCGCATTCCGCGCACGCGGCGCATTCCGTCCGCACTTCTCTGGGAGACCACTCGTCCGAGTGACGAAGTTATCCACAACCGGCCGGTAATCCACAGATTCCGGCCGGTTTCTCCATGCCTGGTCGAATTCCTGCACGATGTCCTTACGGCGTCCCGCGGGGGGCGCGATCGGCAGGGAGGGCAGAGAAATGAACGAGACGCTTGTGACCGTGGTGGGAAATGTGGCCACCGAGCCGGAGACCCGGCAGACCGCGACCGGTGTGGCCGTCACCCGCTTCCGGCTGGCGACCACCTCGCGCCGGTGGGACGCCGAGCGCGGCGCGTGGACGGACGGGGCCACGAGCTTCTACACGGTGTGCGCGTGGCGGACGCTGGCCTGGCATGTGAAGGAATCGGTCGGAGTCGGTGAACCCTTGCTCGTCCAGGGGCGGTTGAGGATCCGTGAGGAGGAGCGTGAGGGTCGGCGCTATCTGACCGCGGAGATCGAGGCGGTGGCGGTCGGGCACGACCTGGCGCGGGGCGTCTCGCGGTTCAGCCGGGTCGCGGCGAGCATGACCGGGGCGGGGGCCGCGTCCGCGTCCGGAGCGGCGGGGGCCGTGGTGGGGAATGCGGTCGGGAGCACGGCCGGGAACACGGTCGAGACGCCGCCGGTGGTCGCCCGGCCGGATCCGGCGCCGCCCGTTCCGGCGGGGGCGCCCTGAGTATCCGGAGTATCCGCTTTCGGCGGCATTTCCCGGGATGAATTCTGTCGATGACTTATCGACAAACACGGAATCATGCAATTGTGCCGATAACGATTGGGATTCGAAAAGGCGCTGCGGGGACTCTCTTGGTGAGCGTGTGACGCCTGGTTCCTAGGATCTCCTCGTTCAGCACGCACGGGGGCCGGAACTGCGCAGGCAAGGCGATCCTCTGAACGACCAACGCGCCTTGCCCGGAGGGGAAATCCATGTTCAAGACCTACAGGCGGGGCGCCGCCCGCCTCGCGGCGGCCGGCATCGCCACGGGCCTGCTCGCGGCGGGCGTGATGGCGGGAGCGGGCGCGGCCGTCGCCGCCCCGAACGACGGCACGACGCCGTCGGCCACGGGCGCCACCGCCGTGCTCGGCGGCATCGAGAAGGACAAGGCCGACCAGGCCGTCGTCAACCCCGGTGCCAAGGACGAGTACGACGTCACCGCCGGGCTCTTCTCGATGGCCGTGACCGGTGGCGGCAGCATCGAGACGTACTGCATCGACTTCAATCACCACACCGTCGACAAGGCGACCTACAACGAGGTCACCTGGGACAACTCGACGCTGAAGGACAACAAGGACGCGGGCAAGATCGCCTGGATCCTCAACAACTCCTACCCCAAGGTCGACGTGGCGGGCGTCACGGACACCCTCAAGGCCGCCGGGGTCACCCTCGACCACCCGCTCACGCCGGGCCTGGCCGCGGCCGGTACTCAGGTGGCGATCTGGCACCTGTCCGACCCGGGGGTGAACGTGCAGGCCAAGGACAGCGACGCCAAGGCGCTCGCGGAGTACCTGGACAGCCACGCGCAGACCCTTGAGGAGCCCAAGCCCTCGGTGACGCTCGACCCGCCCGCCGTCTCCGGCAAGTCCGGCGACCGGCTCGGTCCGGTGACCGTGCACACCACCGCCGACGCGGTCGACGTCAAGCTCGGCGCCGACGCCCCGGCGGGCGTCAAGATCGTCGACAAGGACGGCAAGGCGATCAGCGGTCCGGTCAAGAACGGCACCGCGCTCTACTTCGACGTCCCCGCGGGCACCGCGGACGGCACCGCCCCGGTGACCGTCGCGGCCACCACCGAGATATCCGTCGGCCGTGCCTTCTCCGCCACGGACACCTCCAGCCAGTCGCAGATCCTCGCCGGTTCGCAGAGCACCACCGTCACCGCGGCGGCGACCCTGTCCTGGGCCAGGAAGGGCCCGATCCCGGCGCTGTCCGCGCAGGTCGTCTGCGCCAAGAACGGGGTCGACGTCACCGCCGCCAACCAGGGCGACGAGGACTTCACCTTCGAACTCGAAGGCAAGAGCTACACGGTCGCGCCCGGCAAGTCCCAGACCGTCACGGTCCCCGTCCAGGAGGACCAGAAGTACAAGATCGACATCACCCTGCCCAACGACCAGGTGAAGACCTTCGAGGGCGTCCTGGACTGCAAGACCGCCACCACCCCCGGCCCCACCCCGACGGCCACCCCCACCAACGCCCCCAGCCCCGCCACCTCCGGCAGTACCACCGGCGGCACCGATCTCGCCGAGACCGGTAGCAGCAGTGCCACCCCGATGATCGCGGGCATCGCCATCGCCCTCGTCGTCCTCGGCGGCGCCGCCGCCTTCTTCTTCCGCCGCAAGAAGAACACCCCCACCGCCTGACCCGGGGCGCCCCACCGCGAACGGGTCCTGCCGCACCGGAGGGTGCGGCAGGACCCGTTCGCACACCCGCCCCCGTCCGGTCCGCGACGCCTACCGCGACGCTCGTGCGAACAGCGGCTTCCGTCGGCGCTCAGCAGGCACGCGAGACGTACACGACGTACACGTGGTCAGAACCTTCTTCGTCAGCGTGCTGATGCTGGGCGGCGTCGTGCTGACCCACCGGGAGGCCAAGCGCCGGGCGGTCGCCGGGCGGGGGTGGGGGAGGGACCCGTTCGCACGGATGGGTGGACGTACGGCAAGATGTGGTGTTTCTCATCCCAGCCGGGCACGAAGTAGCCCCCCACCAGCGGTTTCCCGTTGATGAGGGGCCGTCTCAGGCGGCGTGGGCGTCTCTGGGCCGTCATGGGCGTGACCGGCGGTCCGGTACATCGCGCTGATGGCGCTCCCGGTCCGGGTCTCGCTACTCGGCATCAGGTGCCTGTACACCCGCAACGTGAACCCCGGTCGCTGTGCCCGAGGTGCAAGCTCAGCGCCTTGACGTTCTCTCCGACGTCGAGGAGCACCGAGGCGTAGAAGTGCCGCAACGCGTCCATACCGTGCTCTCGGGCAGCTTCGTAGCGCTTCCCCTTCTCCGGTACCGGGATGATCCCGGCGGACGCCAGAGCGGGCTTCCACGCCTGATCGTTGAAGGCGTTGCTCCAGACCGCCGAACCCGCACCGCTGGTGAAGATCAGACGATGCGTCACCTTCGGTCCGGTCGGCGTCAGCCAGGGCAAGGTCACGTCGACCGGCGGGAAGCGCTTGATGTGCTCGGTCAGCGCGGCCAACACCTCGGGATCGAGCGGGACGTCACGGATCTTGCCCCGCTTCGAAGGTGCGAACACGAGGCCGCCCCGGAGCTTTGACCTGCTGTCGCACGTACAGCCACCCAAGATCCCCGATGTTGTCGACGGCAAGGCCGAAGATCTCACCCTGCCGGAGACCGCAGCCCCCGCCGACATCGGCTGTCGCCTGGTATCGGTCCGGCAGACCTTCGCGGACTGCGAACACCTGCTCCGCCGACCACGGGTGCACTCGGATCGGAGCCGGACGAGGAGCCTTCACCGACCGGGCACGACAGGGATTCGGTGGCAACAGCCGGTCGTCTACCGCCGCGTTGAGCACGGAGGACACCGCATCGAAGATCAGCCGCCGATACGACGAGGCCGTCACGGGGTCCTCAAGCTCACGAAGCCACTCGCGCACGTGCTCC
This sequence comes from Streptomyces sp. NPDC008079, assembly GCF_042957385.1. Classification (NCBI taxonomy): domain Bacteria; kingdom Bacillati; phylum Actinomycetota; class Actinomycetes; order Kitasatosporales; family Streptomycetaceae; genus Streptomyces; species Streptomyces sp. NPDC008079. The sequence goes on along the minus strand of NZ_JBIBIC010000007.1, from coordinate 51,492 downwards.
GGCTGGAACGAGCCGATCGGACGGCTGCCCAGGTACGGCATGGCGTGGAGGCGCAGACGCCCCCTCAAGGGCGGCCCGGCTGGTGAGGTCGGTCGTCAGCGCGGCGAGCCAGCGTTCCGTGTACTCCCGGAACGTGGTCCGAGAAGTGCGGGGGTCGATGCACTGGCCCCGACTCATGTCGGCTTCCAGGCTGGTCAACCAGGCTTCAGCCGCGCGCTTCTGCCGGTCGGGGAAGCTCTTGCTCTTTTCCGTACCGTCCGGGCCGACGGGTCTGCTGCACGATCGGGTGACGTCTGATCTGGCTTGCCCTGTGGGGCGGGTGGGAAGGATGTTGCTGTGCCCACGCCTTATCCGGAAGAGTTCCGCGTGGATGTTGTGCGGGTCGCGAGAAACCGTGGCCCGGGCGTGACGGTGGAGCAGGTGGCCGCGGACTTCGGAGTCCACGCGATGACGCTTGGGAAGTGGATGCGCCGGGCGGACATCGACGATGGCTCCAAGCCCGGAACGACCGGACAGGACAATGCGGACCTGCGGGAAGCGCGTCGGCGCCGCATCAAGTTGCTGGAGCAGGAGAACGAGGTTCTGCGCCGGGCCGCTGCCTATCTGTCGTAGGCGCATCTGCCGGGAAAAGGATCTATCCGCTCGTGAAGGAGCTGGCCGACGGCGGGGTGCCCGTCACGGTCACGTGCCGGAACGAGATCGCCATGACGCACGACCCTGCCTCAACGCGCCCGCAACGATGGGGCAATCGAAGCTCAGGCCGCGTGGCTGTCAGAGCTATAAGCGAACCCCTCGAACCGACCCCGGGAACTTGGTAGAACCTCGCGCAGAAGTGATGAGGCAGACGGCCCTGTCCGCACCCCGGGTCCCGTCCTTTACCGTGCGGGCGACCTCATCAGGCAGCAGTGTAGGCGGGCGAGGTGCCGGGCCGTGGGGCCGTCTGTGGGCCGTGCGAGGGTGACCGGGGGGGTGACCGAGAATGACAGGCGGTCACGGAGGGTCGCGGGACGGGCCGCAGGTCAGGGGCGGGGGAGGGGGCGGTGAGGTACCCATTCGCCCCGTGGGGTGGACGACTGGCAAGATGGGGTGTATCTGCCCTCACGCGGCGGTGCCGCACTGTGGCCCTACTCGATTGCCGGACGGTTTCTCTTGGCTGAGTTCATTTACACCATGCGCAAGGCCCGCAAGGCCCACGGCGACAAGGTGATCCTCGACGACGTGACGCTGAGCTTCCTGCCGGGAGCGAAGATCGGCGTCGTCGGGCCGAACGGCGCCGGTAAGTCGACCGTCCTGAAGATCATGGCGGGCCTGGAGCAGCCGTCGAACGGTGACGCGTTCCTGTCGCCCGGCTTCTCGGTGGGGATGCTGCTCCAGGAGCCGCAGCTCGACGAGTCCAAGACCGTGCTGGAGAACGTGCAGGACGGCGCCGCCGACACCATGGCGAAGCTCACGCGGTTCAACGAGATCGCCGAGCTGATGGCGACCGACTACTCCGACGCGCTGCTGGACGAGATGGGCAAGCTCCAGGAGCAGCTCGACCACGCCAACGGCTGGGACCTGGACGCGCAGCTCGAACAGGCCATGGACGCGCTGGGCTGCCCGCCCGGCGACTGGCAGGTCACCACGCTCTCCGGCGGCGAGAAGCGCCGCGTCGCGCTCTGCAAGCTGCTGCTCGAAGCGCCCGACCTGCTGCTCCTCGACGAGCCCACCAACCACCTGGACGCCGAGTCGGTGAACTGGCTGGAGCAGCACCTGGCGCAGTACGCCGGCACCGTCGTCGCCGTCACCCACGACCGGTACTTCCTGGACAACGTGGCCCAGTGGATCCTGGAGCTGGACCGCGGCCGGGCGCACCCCTACGAGGGCAACTACTCCACGTACCTGGAGAAGAAGGCGGCCCGCCTGAAGGTCGAGGGGCAGAAGGACGCCAAGCGCGCCAAGCGCCTCAAGGAAGAGCTGGAGTGGGTCCGCTCCAACGCCAAGGGCCGTCAGGTGAAGTCCAAGGCCCGCCTGGCCCGTTACGAGGAAATGGCCGCCGAGGCCGACAAGGTGCGGAAGCTGGACTTCGAGGAGATCCAGATCCCGCCGGGCCCGCGCCTGGGATCCATCGTGGTCGAGGTCAACAACCTCTCCAAGGCGTTCGGCGACAAGGTGCTGATCGACGACCTGTCGTTCACGCTCCCGCGCAACGGCATCGTCGGCGTCATCGGCCCGAACGGCGCGGGCAAGACCACGCTGTTCAAGATGATCCAGGGCCTGGAGACCCCGGACTCCGGCTCCATCAAGGTCGGCGAGACGGTCAAGATCTCCTACGTCGACCAGAGCCGCGCCAACATCGACCCCAAGAAGACGCTGTGGGCCGTCGTCTCCGACGAGCTGGACTACATCAACGTCGGCCAGGTCGAAATGCCGTCCCGCGCCTACGTCTCGGCCTTCGGCTTCAAGGGCCCGGACCAGCAGAAGCCCGCGGGCGTGCTCTCCGGCGGTGAGCGCAACCGCCTCAACCTGGCGCTCACCCTCAAGGAGGGCGGCAATCTGCTGCTCCTCGACGAGCCCACCAACGACCTCGACGTCGAGACCCTGTCGTCGCTGGAGAACGCCCTGCTGGAGTTCCCCGGCGCGGCCGTCGTGATCTCCCACGACCGGTGGTTCCTCGACCGGGTGGCGACGCACATCCTCGCGTACGAGGGCGAGAGCCGCTGGTACTGGTTCGAGGGCAACTTCGAGTCGTACGAGAAGAACAAGGTGGAGCGGCTCGGCGCCGACGCGGCCCGGCCGCACCGCGCCACGTACAAGAAGCTGACCCGCGGCTGAGGGCACGGTATCTGTGATGGCACGGCACATCTTCCTCTGCCCGCTGCGCTGGGCGGACATGGACGCCTTCGGGCACGTCAACAACGTGGTCTTCCTGCGGTATCTGGAAGAGGCGCGGATCGACTTCATGTTCCGGCTGGCGCCGGGCGAGGGAAGCGTGTCGTTCACCGGCGGGTCCGTCGTGGCCCGCCACGAGATCGACTACCTGCGTCCGCTGGTGCACCGGCACGAGCCGGTCACCGTCGAGACGTGGGTCTCGGACATCAGCGCGGCGTCGCTGACCGTCCACTACGAGGTCAAGGACGGCGAGACGGTGTACGTGCGGGCCTCCACGGTCGTCGTCCCGTACAACCTCGCCGCCGGACGGCCGCGGCGGATCACCGCCGAGGAGAAGCTGTTCCTCCAGCGGTATCTGGACGGGGCCGTCACCGTATGACCGCTCCCGCGCGGTCGACGCTGACGCTGGCGCGAGCGGGGGAGGCGGCCGATCTGGCCGCCTTCCTCGGCCGGCTGATCCGCTGGGACAAGGCGGCGGTCGTACGGCTCAGGTCCGCCGAAGGGGAGGCCGCCCTCGGGGTCTTCGGCCACCCGCCCTTCGGGGGCGTCCTCGCGGTCCGCACCGCGGCGCTGGCCGAGGACGGGGTCGGGGCGGCGATCGACGCGACCGTGTCGGCCGGGCAGCTCCTCGACGCCGTGCCTCCTCCGGAGGGGGGCGAGTTGGTGCTGCCCGGGTCCGTCACCGGCCCCTCCTGGGCCGGGCTGCTGCCGCCGCGCGGCGGCTGGCTGCGGGTCACCGAGGTTGACGGTGACGCCGTGCGGGCGGCTGCCGCCCGTGTGATCGGGGAATTCCGTACGCGTACGGAGGAGTTGGGCGAGGCCGGGCGTACGCGGGCCGGACTCGACGCGCTCGCCGAGGAGTTGTGGGCTCGGCCGCTTCCCGGTACCGGCTTGCCCTTGCGGGCGGTGCACGCCGCCCATGCCCTCGGGTTTCTGCGGGGGGCCGAGGACGCCGTGCTTCTGTCGGCCGGGCCCTGGCTGCGGCTGCGCACGGCGCTCGGTTCCGTGGCCGTACGCGCTGCCGCGCCGGCCTCCGGTCTGACCGTCACCCCGGCCTAGGGCCTGTCCGTCTCTTTTCCCACCCGCCCACCCGTGCAGATGCTTCCACCCCTGCGGGTGCCCCCCCCGTGCACCCTCCCGCCGTCGGCGGGTGCCGTGCCGCGTTCGGCCCCAGGGTGCTCGTCGTCGCGGGTGCGGGCGTGGGTGGCCGTCAGCCGTCCTGGGGCTCCTCCGTCCGCTGAGGGGGTTGGGAGGGGTCGGGCCAGAGGGAGATGTGGTCGGGTTCGAGTTCGAGGAGGACGCGGGAGCGGATGGAGAGGGAGTCGGTGTAGTCGCGGGGGAGTTGGAGGCGGCCGGCGCGGTCGACGGTGGCGTATTCGCGGGCCACGACGGACTCCTGGCCGTGTTCGTCGACCTCGGTGTGGCGGACGACCTCGGATGCGGTGCGGCCGTCGCGGATGGCGACGGTGCGGCGGACGGCGTTGGCGACGGCGTGGTCGTGGGTGACGACGACGACCGTGGTGCCCAACTCCTCGTTGGCGGTGCGGAAAGAGGCGAAGACCTGCTCGGCGGTGGCGGAGTCGAGTTCGCCGGTGGGCTCGTCGGCGAGGACGACGGACGGGCTGTTGGCCAGGGCGACGGCGATGGCGGCGCGCTGCTGCTCGCCGCCGGACATCCGGCCGGGGTGCCGGTCGTGGCAGTAGCCGACGCCGAGCATGCCGAGCAGTTCGGTGGCCCGCGCGGTGCGCTGCCGCTTCGTGCGCAGCCCGTCGGTGCGGCCGGCGAGCTGCATCGGCAGGACGACGTTCTGCGCGGCCGTGAGGTACGGCAGCAGATTGCGGCCGGTCTGCTGCCAGACGAACCCCACCACCTCCCTGCGGTACCGCAGCCGCGACGCGGCGTCCATCGCCAGCAGGTCGTAGCCGCCGACGGACGCGGCGCCCGCGGTCGGCACGTCGAGCCCGGCCAGGATGTTGAGCAGCGTGGACTTCCCGCTGCCCGACGCGCCGACCAGGGCCATCAACTCGCCCTTCCCGACGAGCAGATCGAGCCCCTGGAGAGCCTGCACCTCCACCCCGTCCGCGGTGAAGATCCGCACCAGCCGGTCGCAACTGATCAGCGCGTCCTTGCCGTACGCGGGCCGCTCCCGCCGCTCGGCGACCGCCCGCTCCAGATCCGCGAGACTGCTGACGGGAGCGCGGTCAGGTCCCGTCACCGGACCCGGCACCGCTCCGCGCACCTCGCCGCCCGCTTCGCCCGTCATACCCGGTCCCCCACTCTCAACTCCGCGCTCTCCCGCCGCCGTCCGCTCACCCACACCTGGATCAGCAGCACCGCACAGGCCAGTATCAGCAGCCCCGCCGACGGCAGGGCAAGGGACCACGGATCGGCCCGCAGGCCGAGCCCGAAGTCGGCCGGTTCCACGCCCTGTTCGCCGCCGCCGAAGGTGAGCGCCCGCAGATCGACGCCCGGTCCGAGCAGCGGGACCACCGCCAGGCCCACCAGGACACCGCCGACGGCGGCGAGCAGCGCCTGCGGCAGCATCTCCAGCAGGACCAGCCGCCGCGACTGCCGCTGCGTCATGCCCATGGTGCGCAACCTGGCCAGCAGCGTGGCCCGTTGCGGCGCGGCCTGGAGCAGCGACAGCAGCAGGGCCAGCGCGCTGAAGGCGGCGCCCGCCGCGACCGCCGCCAGATAGATCGAGCGCGCGCCGCGCTGCAAGGGGAAGTCGCCCAGCCGGGACCGCTGTTCGCCGCGCGTCAGCACCGTCACGAAGGACGCGGGCTCCTTGGCGACCGCGCGCAGCGCCCCGCCGTCGATGTGACTGCCCGGCGCGTTCATCGCCAGCAGCACCGTAGGACCGCTGTACTGGCTGTACGCGGCCAGGTCCGGGTGTCTGGCGGCCAGTTGCGCCGCGGAGACGATCACGAACTCGGCGCCGGGCGCGGCCGGGGTGCTGGTCAGGACGGCCGCGGTCCTGACGGTGACGGCGCCGACGGCGGCGTCCACCCGGGCCGTTCCGTCGCCGAGCAGCGAGGCGAGGCCGGGGCTGAGCACGGCGGGCAGCGTCCCCCGCCCCGGATCGTGGCCGAACGCCTGCGCGGGGAAGGCGGGCAGCCCGATGTCGTGGGTCAGCCGCGCGTACGCGGCCGGGTCGACGATCACCAGCGAGTAGGACAGGCCGAAGGGCGCGGTCGGGCTGTTCGGCTCGACGCGGGCGGTGACGACCCGGCCGACGCCGGGCACCTTCTTCCGTACCTCGTCGGGCAGTTGGCGGGGGAGCCCGAAGCGGGAGTCGACCCGCGCGTCCGCGCCGACCAGGACGCTCGCCGCCCGGTCCCTGCCGTGGTCGATACCGGCCAGCACCGAGCCGCCGAAGGACGCCACGGTCAGGGCCACCAGCAGCGCCAGCAGCGGCAGTTGGCTGGTGGCGGGGGAGCGGCCCGCGCGGGCCAGGCCCAGATGGGTGACCGCGCCGGGCAGCCGGGCCGCGGGGCGCGCCAACAGCCGTAGCGGCAGCGGATACAGGCGCAGCAGCACCAGCGCCGCCGCGACGGCGACCAGCACGGGGGCCGCCGCCAGATACGGGTCGCCGCCGCTGTCGGTCCCGCGCCGCCGCAGGGTCAGTACGGCCCCCACGACCAGGACGGTGACGGTCAGTTCCGCGACCAGTCTGCGGCGCGACGGCCGGGCAGCGGTGACGTCCTCGCGGCCCGCCGCGCGTGGCCGCCGGGCCGCCGCCACGGCCCGGACCGGCAGCGCCAGCGCGGCGACCGCGGTGACCGCCGCGCCCAGCAGCAGCGACGTGCCGTAGCGCGAGGTCGGCAGCGCCAGCAGCGCCAGGGCGACGCCCAGGGCGCCGCCCGGCACGGCGGCGGCCGTCGTCTCGCCGAGCAGCCGCCGGAAGACGCCGCGCAGGGCGGCGCCGCGCGAGCGCAGCAACGCGATCTCACCGCGCCGCCGCTCGGCGGCGAGGCCGCCCGCCATCAGCAGCACCGCGAACGCCGTCGTGCCGACGCCGACCGCCGCGATCAGCACCAGCGGCGACACCGCCCGCCGGTCGTCGGAGTAGTCGTCCAGCACGGTGCCGAGGCCGCCGGTGAGCCGGATGTCGGGGTCGGTGGCCTGTTGCAGGGCCACCGAGTCGGGTCCGGCGTTGAAGGACGCCAACTGCCTTTGCAGCGCGGGCACATCGTGCGCGGCCAGGCCGTCGGTGGCCAGCGGGTGGTGCCAGTACCGGGTCACCAGCGTGCCCAGCAGTGGCATCGAGCGCGCGGCCGTACGGTCGACGAGCAGCGAGAAGTGCCAGTACGTCTTGGGCTCGCTGCCCGGCGGGGTCGGCGGCGCGGACAGCTGCGGGGTCAGCAGGTCGCTGTTCTCGGTCCAGAAGTCGTCGGCGGGGTCACGGGGCGCGACGATGCCCGAGATCCGGACGGTCAGCGCGGTCGGGGTGCGGCCGTGCAGGTGCACGGTCTGACCGACCGTGAGACGCATGACCTCGGCGGTGCGTACGGTGACGGCGGCCTCGACCGACAGCGGCGCCGGAACGCCCCCGTCCGGCGCGGGAGCCGGCAGCCGCCCGGCGACCAGGCGCCCGTGCCCGGCCAGTCCCGCCTGCGCCACCAGGCTGGCGGCCGGGAAGAGTTCGGAGGTACGGGGCAGCCCCTGGTCGGGCACCGGCGCCTCCGAGGCGCGCACCCCGATGACGGACCGGTCCTTCCGCAGCCGCAGCGGCGGCTTCGCCATCCGCTGGAAGACCGTCTCCACATGGTCGACGGCGGTGGGGTCCAGCAGCTCGGTCGTCGTGAACTCTGGCCTGTAGGGGCCGGTCAGGCTGACACCGCGGTCGAGCGGCGCCGCGTCCCGGACGGCCTGCCGCAGCGCGGTGTCCTCGTAGCGGTCGACCGCGCGGGGGAGCGCCGCGGCGAGGAAGGCGGTGACCAGGACCAGGACGGCCGTCGCGAGCGCGGCGGCGGGCGCGGACCGCAGCCTGACCCGTACCCAGGAGGTGTCCACGCGCGCGCCACCGTCAGCACCGGGCACCGGCGTGCCGGCAGAAGCCCGCCCCGAAGCCCGGGCCGAGGACCGTTCCCGAGCCCGCCGCCCCGAAGCCCGGTCCGAAGACCGGTCCGGAACCCGCCGCCCCGAAGCCCGGTCCGAGGACCGTTCCCGAGCCCGGTCCGGAGCCCGCCGCCCCGAGGCCCGCTCCGAAGAACCCCCCGACGCGCCCTCCGAAATACCCCCGCCCTCACGCGAGTTGTCGTCCGGCATCTCAGTCCTCCCCCTGCCGCCGCAGCGCCGCCGCCGGATCGCCGCGGCGCACCGCGGTGGCGAGGACGACGACCAGCGGCGCGATCAGGACGACGCCCAGCAGTTCGGCCAGCGGCCCCGCGGGCATCTCGACCAGCAGATCGGGGACGGGCCGGGCGGCCTGCGAAGTGAGCACGACCAGCGGGGTGATCAGCCGGGTCAGCAGCGCGCCCAGCACCACGCCCACGACGAGCGAGATCAGCACGAGCGTCCCCTGTTCCGCGGCGATCATCCGGGCCAACTGGCGGCGCGGGGTGCCCAGGGCACGCAGCACCGCGAATTCGCCGTTGCGCTCCCTGATCGCGCCGACCGCGCTGACCGCGAAGCCGACCGCGGCCAGTACGGCCGCGGCGATCACCGCGGCGGGCAGCGCCGACTGCGGTCCCGCGCCCAGCGGATCGGCCCGCAGATCCGCCGCGGTCTCGTCCCGTACGAGCACCACGTCGACGTCGGTTCGGGCGCGCAACGCGGCGGCGACCCGCGCGGTCGTGCCGGGCCCGGTGGCCAGCCACCACTCGGTGGGCTCCATGGAACGCGCGTCCTGCGACTCCAACAGCCGGTTGACGGACCGGAGATCGAGCAGCAGGGCGCCCGCGTCCAGGTCCTCACGGCTCTGCGCGTCCTGCGCACCGTCCGCGGCGGCGGCGCTCCGGTCCGCCGTGCCGGGGATCGCGCGGACGGCGGCCGTGACGCGGGCGACGATGTCCACACCGTTGAGCTGGAGCCGCACGGTGCCGCCGACCTTCGCGCCGACCGCCTTGAGGTACGAGTCGGTGGCGACGGCCGGGAGTTCGGGCGGCACGAGCGATTCGACGCGCGTGCGTACGGTGGCGGTCGGCGGCGCCTGCCAGCTGTCCGGGACCACCTCCGTGGAACCGGTGGCGTACTCCAGGCCGAATAGCGCGGGGCCGGCCAGCACGGGCGGTTCGGCGGACGGCGGCACCGCACCGGGATCGCCCGCCAGGCTCGGGTCGTCGAAGTCCGCGCGCGCGTCCCACGAAGCGGCGCCCCGCCCCGTACCGGTACCCGCCGCGCTCAGCGCCTCGCCGCCGCCGTCCGGCCCGACGACCCGCGCGGAGGAGATCGTCAGTCGGTGCGTCTCTTTCACGCCCGGCAGCGAGAAGACGGTGTCGATCCGGGTCAGCCGCAGCGGTCCCGCAGGCCCGCCGCCCGCCGTGCCCGCCGCAGAGGCCAGGTCCAGGGTGAGCCGGTGCGGGGCGCCGTCCGGCGGCAGATCGCCCAGCTCGAACTCGTACACCACACCCGTGGCGTCCGTCAGCGCGGCGGTCAGGTGGTCGGGGCCGTTGGCGGACGCCATCGGGCGGCCGTGCCGGTCCACCGCCCGCAGTGAGGCGGTGAACTCCACCCGGCGCGCGTCACCGGGGACGGCGAACCCGCCCGAATCCCCAGCAGCCCGGCCCGAATCCCCTGCGTTCCCGGCGGCCCGGCCCGAATCCCCGCCACTCCCCGCGGCCCCGCCCTTCCCCCCCGCCCTCAGCGGCGCGAGCAGCTCCGCGACCGGCCGCCCCGCCGTGAGGTCGGAGCGGAACCGCATCGCCCTGCCCGCCTGCTCGGTGTCGATGGCCAGGACCGTCGCGTGCCGCTGCTGGGTCAGCAGCACCTCGTCGCGGGCCGCGGGGGCCACCGCCGTGATGCCCGGCACCTTCGCGTAGATCCCGGCCTGCCCGAACGGCGGGGTCGTCATCCCGGTGACCCTGATGTCGGAGCCGACGGTGAAGTCCGCCTGGTCGCGCTGCGAACGGTCCCAGCTCGCGCCCTGCCCGATCGCGAACATCCCCATCGCCACGGCCAGCACCAGCAGCAGCACCGCGCTCGCGCCGCGCCGCGGACGGCGGGCGAACTGCCAGCCCGCCAGGGCCGGCGCGAGCCCGCGACCGCGCGCCGCGCGCCGCTCACCGAGCCCGGCCGCCAGCGGCAGCAGCCGCAGCACCAGCACCGTGCCCGCCAGCAGGCACAGCGCGGGCGCGGCCACCAGGACCGGGTCCACGCCGAGACCGCCCGCGCCGTCGGCGCTCAGCACGCCGCCGCCGGACGCCCGGCGCTGCAACTGCCAGTACGCGACCCCGGCGACCACCAGCAGCCCGACGTCCGCCCCGGCCTGGAGGGCGCCCGGCAGCGCGCCCCGCCGGGACCGCGCCGCGCGCTCGGCCGTGAAGGAGCCGCCGCCGCGCACCGCGGGCACGATCACCGCGAAGGCGCAGGCCAGCGCCGCGCACACGGCCACGAGCCAGGCCGCGCCGCCACTGCCGCCGCCGAGCGTGACGCCGGTACGGGCCAGCGCGCCGGTCCCCGCCAGGAGCCGCGTGACGGGACCGGCGAGCAGCGGCGCGATCAGCGCGGCGGGCACCGCCAGCAGCAGCGCCTCCCCGGCCGCCAGCCGGGCCACCCGCGAGCGGGAGCCGCCGCGGGCCCGCAGCAGCGCGGTCTCCCCGGCCCGCTCCTCGGCCAGCAGTTGCGCGACCAGCAGCAGCGCGAAGCCCGCCAGGATGACGAGCTGGAGCGCGCCGATCAGCAGCGTCGAACGGGTCACCAGCAGGCTGCGGCGCAGCCCGTCGAGCAGTGTCGGCAGCTCGCTCGACACCTGCGCGGAGCCGGTCGGCTTCGCGTCATGGAGGTCGGCGACGGCCGCTTTCGCGCTGCGCTCCAGCGCGTCCATCCGGCCCACGCCCACGCCGCCGAAGTCCGCCGTGCCCTGCCAGGACATCTCGGCGGGCGCCACCCGCCCCGAGCCGAAGGTGCCGCCGTCCACGAGCATCGGCCCGTACGTGGTGAACGACAGCGTGTGGATGCCGCGTCCGCGCAGCGGGTCCAGATGCCAGTACGGCGCGGCGGGGTCGGCGGGGCGGTAGAGGCCGGTCACGCGGATGCGCAGCGGCGGCCCGCCGAGCCGGTCGGTGAGCGTGAGGACGCTGCCGGTGCGCACGGTGAGCGCCTGGGCCGCGACCACCGGCATGGCGACCCGTACCTCGGCGGAGCCCTTGGCCGCGGGCGTCGGCCAGGCGCCCTCGGTGATCGTGACGCGCGAGCGGTCGAAGGTGGCCAGCAGCGTCAGATCCGGGTCCCCGCCCTTCGGCGACCCGGCGGGGCGCAGCGCGAACGGCAGCCCGTACGGGCCCGACCTGGTGCTCGACCTGACCGTGGCCGGGAGCCCGTCGAAGGCGTCGGGCACGATGCGCCGTACGGCCGAATCCAGCCCGTCCCGCGTCGGCCCGGTGACCGATGCCTGCACCTCGACCGTCGACCGGTCCGCGGCCTGGTGCTGGAGGGTGCGGCGCAGCGCCGCGTCGCCGATCGCGCCGGTGAAGGCGGTGAAGGTGGCCAGCACGGAGGTGGTGAGGACCACCGTGAGCAGCGCGGCGGCGAGCAGCAACCGGTGCGCGCGGACGCGCAGCAGCACGAAACCGGTCACCGGCGAGCCCCCGTCCTGTCGCTGACCGGATGGTCTCAAAGGGGGAGGGCGTGGTGAACGGTGCCGGAGGTTGTCGGAATACGATCGTGACCGACCGTTGAGCGGACGATTCTCCTCCGCTCAGGGCCGTTTTCAGCCGGGGGTGTTGACCATCGACGCGGCGGCGTACGTCAGGTAGTCCCACAACTGCTGTTCGTGCGCGGGTTCAAGGCCCAACTCGTCGACCGCCGCCCGCATATGGCGCAGCCACGCGTCGTGCGCCGCCTTGTTCACCTCGAAGGGCGCGTGCCGCATCCGCAGCCGCGGGTGGCCGCGCTCGTCGCTGTACGTACGGGGACCGCCCCAGTACTGCATGAGGAAGAGCCGCAGCCGGTCCTCCGCCGGGCCGAGATCCTCCTCGGGGTACATCGCCCGCAGTTCGGGATCCCCCGCCACCCCCTGATAGAAGACGTGCACCAGACGGCGGAAGGTTTCCTCGCCGCCGACCAGCTCGTAGAACGTCTGCTGCTGCACCGTGCCGCGCGGGATCTCATTCACACCCCCATGGTCGCAGAAGGACCGGCCGAGTACCGGAGTCGTAGGACCGGGCCCGCGGGCGCACGATGGAGGCATGGCCGACACAGACGCGGAAGCGGGCACGGAGGGTACGGACACGGGCGCGGACGGTACGACCTCGGATACGGATACAGGCGCGGATACAGCTACGGATACGGGTACGGGCGCGGCCGGGCGGTACCGGGCCGCGGCCTCCGCGCTGCGCACCCGCATGGTCCGCCGCATCGTCGCGGGCGGCGGCCTCACCGACCCGGCCTGGCGGGCCGCCTTCGCCGAGGTGCCGCGCCACCTGTTCGTACCCGACTACCAGCGCTCGGCGCACGGCGGCGGGCAGGACCGGCTCACCGCCGCCGACCCCGACCCGCGCCACCGGCTGCGCTGGCTCGCGGGCAGCTACGCCGACCGGCCGATCGCCACCGACGTGGTGGACGGCGAACTGCTCTCCTCCAGCAGCCAGCCCTCGCTGATGGCCCTGATGTGCGAAGCGCTCGACGTGGCGGACGGCCACCGCGTCCTGGAGATCGGCGCCGGAACCGGCTACAACGCGGCGCTGCTGGCCCACCGGCTCGGCCCCGACGCCGTCACCACCATCGACCTGGACGAGCGGATCACCGCCGCCGCCCGCGCGCACCTGGCCGCGTACGGCACACCCGCCGCCCGCTCCGTCACCGTCGTCACCGGCGACGGCGCGCTCGGCCACCCGGCCGGCGCCCCGTACGACCGGGTGATCGCGACCTGCGAACTGCCCGCGATCCCGGCGGCCTGGCTCGCCCAGTGCCGGCCGGGCGCCCGGATCCTCGCGCCCCTCGGGACCGGGCTGATCGCGCTCACCGTGCGGAGCGCCACCGAGGCCGAAGGGCACTTCCTGGCCACCCCGGCCTTCTTCGTCCCGCTGCGCGGCCCCTCCACGACGGCCCCTGCGCCCGCCGCCGACGACGCGGCGCAGGCGGTACGGGCCACCCGCACACCGCCGCGGATCATCGGCAACGACCTCTTCCGCTTCCTGCTCACCCTCGTCGCGGGCCCGCTGGACCTCACCTGGTCGCCCGGGACCGGCACCGCCCGGCTGCTGGCCACCGACGGCTCCACCGCCCGCGTCACCGCCGACGGCACGACCCGCGTCAGCGGCCCCCGCGACCTGTGGGCGCTCGCCGAGTCCGCGCACGTCGTCTTCCGCGACCTCGGCCACCCGGCCAGGTCCCGCTTCGGCCTCACCGTCGACGGCCCCCGCCAGTGGACCTGGCTGGACGACCCGGCGGGCCCGTACCGCTGGCCGCTGTGAGCCGCGGCGGCCGGAGAAGCCCCCGGCCGCTGTGAGCCGCGGCGGCCGGAAAAGCCCCCCGCCGCTGTGAGCCGCGGCGGCCGAGAAGCCCTCAGCCGGACAGCGGCTCCCAGACCGCCGCGTCGTGCGCGAACAGAATCCGCCGCGGGTCGTACGCCAGCAGCCGCTCCACCCACGGGTCGGGCTCGGGCAGCGGCGCTCCCGCACCGCCGGCGGCGGCCAGGACCGCGCCCTGCGCGGCGGCGAAGTCGGACGCCGAGGTGTGCGTCTGACCGGCCAGGATCACCGTCCCGTCCGGCCTGCGGATCACCAGCGACTGGTGACCGACCGTGTGACCAGGCGTCGGCAGAATCCACAGCCCCGGACGGATCTCCACTTCACCGGTCAGCTCCTCGTAGCGGGCGCCGGGGAAGCCGACCAGATGCTCGGGCGTGTGGCCGCCGCCGCGCGCCACCGCCAGCTCGGCGTCCTGCACCAGCACCGGAGTGCCGGGGAAGAGCGGATTGCCGCCGATGTGGTCGAAGTGCAGATGGCAGTTGACCACCAGCGCGATGTCCGCGGTCGTCACCCCCGCCGCGGCGAGCGCGTCGGGCAGCGGACGGCGGTACGGGCGGTAGTGCGCGTCCGTCTCGGGGTCCGCGGTGCCGATCCCGGTGTCGAAGAGCAGGAGTTCGCCGTCGTGCTCGACCAGATAGCCGAGCGCGGGCTCCACCCGCGGCTTCCCGTCGGCGGTCTCGGAGCCCGGCCGGACGAACCGGCCCAGGTCGAGGCGGCGCAGGGCCGCTCCCGTACCGGACACGCGCGTCACGCCCGGCGGAGGGTGATCGTCGTCCACGCCCCCACGTGGACCCGGTCGCCCTCGAAGAGCGGGATCGGGGTGTACGGGCGGATCGCGTCCTCGCTCAGGTTGACCGTGGTGCCGTTGGTGGAGTCCTGGTCGACCACCGCCCAGGAGCCGTCCGGCTGCTGGACCAGCACCGCGTGCTGGTGGGAGACGCCCGGGTCCCCGGGGGGGCGGGACAGGTCGATGTCGGGGGCCTCACCGGTGCTCTGGCGGCGCCGTCCGATGGTGATCTGGTTGCCGATCAGGGGCAGTTGGATCTCCGGCGAGAACGCGGGGAAGTACAGGCCCTCCGCGTCCGGGCCGCTGCGGGCCATCATCGCGGTGAAGTACTCCCGGTCCGCGCCGATCACCGCGACCCACGCCGTACCGGCGGACGCCGCGGGCGGCTCGTGGCCGGACCCGGGGGAGACCGAGGGCCCGGACTGCTCACCGGACAGATACGGGTTCTGGAACGGAGGCGCCGCCGGCGAGGACGGCGCGTGCTCGGGGCCGCCGCCCTCGATCGGGCGGCGCGTGGCGGACGCGGGCGGAGCCGCCGACGCCTCGGTGGGCGTCGGCCGCGCGGCGGGCGGCTGCTCGGCGGAGACCTCCGGCTCCGCCACCGGAGCCGGACCCGTCCCCACCGCCTTCACCTGCGAGGACGGCGGGTCCAGCAGGAAGTCCCCGGAACCCGACGTCACCGACTGCGACGGCAGCGGCTCCGCCGGCCGGTTCACCTGCGAGGGGCGGGACCGCTGCGAGCCGTAGTCCGGATACGGCGGGA
Source organism: Streptomyces sp. NPDC008079 (assembly GCF_042957385.1). Classification (NCBI taxonomy): domain Bacteria; kingdom Bacillati; phylum Actinomycetota; class Actinomycetes; order Kitasatosporales; family Streptomycetaceae; genus Streptomyces; species Streptomyces sp. NPDC008079. Next base: position 36,437 of record NZ_JBIBIC010000007.1, on the reverse strand, counting down.
AACCGGACGCCGTCGGCGGCGGAACGGGCGGGGCGGGCGGCGCGACGAAGGTGGTGGAGGTGTGCGTCTGGAAGTTGAAACGGCACTCCTCGCAGAACAGCGCCATCCCCTCCCGCGGCGTCCCGCACTGCGGGCACACCTCCGGCGCCGCCGGCCCGTCCGGCTCGTAGCCGCGCGACGACGCCCCCGGCGAGGTCGACACCGGCGAACTGGACGCGGACGCGGACGCGGACGCCGACGAGGACGGCGGCCGGGTCCCGTACGAGGACGACGGCACGGCGATCCGCATCCCGCAGACCTCGCACCAGTCGTCGGTCCCGGACTGATGGCCGTTCGGACAAGTCGGCATGGTGCTGGCTCCCCCTCCGCCCGCCGGGGGCGGGGTCACAATCCGTGCGAGCTGCTGACGGTTACGTCCTCACACGTTACGTCGTCACATGTCGCGACCGCACGGGTCACTTCTTCACACGCACGGTCTTCGTCGACCGGGTCTCCAGGGTCATCTCGTCCGCGTCGGCGACCCTGGCCTTCAGCCGCACCGTACCGCTCGCCGCGTCGACCACGTCCACGACCTTCGACAGCAGCTTCGCGGTGTCCTCGTTGCCCGACGCGCTCGCGAGCTGCACCGCGCGGCCCAGCTTCGCCGTCGCGCCGTCCATGTCACCGGACTTGCGGGCCTCCAGACCCTGCTGGATGACCTGCGCCAGCTCCGCCTGCCCGGTGTAGTGGGCGACCTGCGGGTTGATCCGGGTGGAGGCGGCCATGTCGTCCGTCCACACCGCGCGGACCAGGCCCTGCGACAGCACCTCGACGGTGCCGTCCGGCTGCGGCAGCACCAGCGACAGCCGCGCCGCCAGCATCTCCTGGCCGACTCCGGCCACCGGCACCCGCACGCACACGTGGTAGTCGCGGGACTCGTCGCCCCACGACCCGGTCGGGTAGTCGCCCGCGCGCGGACCGGCCTCGGTGCGCCGCGCGCTCAGGTCCTCCACGGTCGGCGCGACCTGCTTCACGAACGCGATCTCGGAGCCCTGCGGGGTCCACAGCCGCAGGCTGACGTCCGCGACCTCCTTGCCCATCGCGTTCTCCATCATCGCCTGGAAGTCCGCGGCGAGTCCGGCCGGATCGGCGACGATGTCGACCGAGCCGAGCATCGCCGAGGCGATCCCGGTCAGCTCCTTGACCTCCCAGTCGGTGCCGACACCGCGCGCGTCACAGGTGAAACGGCCCGTGCACGCGTCGAGGGTGGCCTGAAGGTCCTCCGGCTTCTCGTGCTCGTTGCGGCCGTCGGTGAGCAGGATGCCGTGCCGTATGGCCACGTCGGTGCTGGCCAGCAGCCGGTCGGCCAGCCGCAGCCAGGTGCCGATCGCGGTGCCGCCGCCCGCCGTCAGCTTGCGCAGCGCCTGCTTGGCCTGCGCACGGGTGGTCGGATCGGCCACCGCCAGCGTGCCGTTGGCCGGGTAGACCTCGCGCGCCTGGTGGGTGCCGCCGACCACCGCGAAGGCGACGCCGTCGCGGATGGTGTCGATCGCGACGGCCGTGGCGTCACGGGCGTTGCGCATCTTCGTCGGCGGATACTCCATCGAGCCCGAGCAGTCGACCATGATCACCACGCCCGCGCTGGGCGCCGCGCCCCCGGCGGCGGACGCCGGACCCGGCAGCGGCTGCCCGCCCGAGGTGCCGCCGCCGGTCGACGTCACGGTGACGATGGCGTTGACCTCGCGGCCGCCCTCGGGAAGGAACTCGTTCTGATAGATGTCGACCGAGAACTGCGGCACGTTCGACTTCGAGAATTTGGCCATCGGTACTGCGCTCCTTAAAGCCCGTTCACAGCCCCGCCCAGGCCCTCCGTGACCTGGGCGGGTGGGAATCCTGCCCGCGACACGGCGGCCGGGAACGGCAGCACCGCGACCGTTACGTTGTCGTGGCCGCCGCCGTCCAGCGCCACCCCGACCAGCGTCCGCGCGCTGTGCAGCGGGCGGGTCCTGGCGTCCGGCGGTACGACCTCGGCCATCTCGGCGGCCGACTCCGCGTAGTTCCACAGCCCGTCGGTGCACACCACGATGACGCCGGGGCTCTCCGGCTGGAAGGCCGCCACATGCGGGTCGACCTCGACGGCGTCCGCGCCGAGCCAGCCGGTGATCGCGTGCGCCCGGTCGTCCGCGTACGCCTCCGCCTCGGTCATCAGACCGGCGGAGACCATCCTGGCCGCCCACGAGTCGTCCTCGGTGAGCCGGGCCGACGGGCGGTCGCGGTCGTCGGGGATCCAGTACGCGCGGCTGTCGCCGATCCAGCCGACGGTGAAGACCGGGCCGGTGACGACGGCGCTGACGCAGGTGCAGGCCGGTGCGTTGTGGTGCGGGACGCCGTCCTGGGTCTCCTCCTCGGCGAGCGCGCTCACCGCGTCGAAGGCCGCCATCAGCGCGCCGCGCATGGCCTCCTCGGCGGGGGCGCCGCGCTCCAGCGAGGCCAGCAGCGACTCGTTGCCCGCCACCGACGCGGCGGCCGACGCGTCGTCCGGGCGGTACGCGGTGGACACGCCGTCGCAGACCACCGCGGCGACCGCGGGGGTGCCGTCCGGCAGCGAGGTCGTGGACAGGGCGAAGGCGTCCTCGTTGCGGTGGTGCCGCAGACCGCGGTCGCTCACCGCGGCCACGCCCTCCAACTCCTGCTCCTGGTGGTCCCGTTTGCGCGGCTGGGCGTGCCCGCAGTGCTCGCAGTACCCGTCCGCGTCGACCCCGCCGAGGCCGCACGCCACGCACACCGTGCCGTTCTCCTCCGCCGGTTCCTCCTCGCGCGGATCCGACACCTTCGCACCGGCCAGCGGCACCCCGAGCGCGAGCGTGTCGCCGCCGCCGCCCGGCTGCGCCGCGGCCTGCGGGGGAGCGAGCAGGAACGCGTCGGTCGCGGGGCCTTCGCCTTCGGCTCCACCGCCGGGTTGCCCGGTGCCGCCGTGCCCGCCGCCGAGCCGGCCGTCCTGGCCGGCGCCTGCGGCCTGCGGGCGCGCGCCGCCGTGCGGGTCGCCGCCCGTGCCCGCCGCTCCGGCAGCCGAAGGCGCGCCGCCTGCCGATCGGGTACTCGCCGTTCCGGCAGCCGGGTGTCCGGCGCTCGCGCCCGCCGTAGCGCCAGCGGCGCCGGGCCCTTCACCGGGGGGCCCGGCAGCGGCGGCCGTGGAGCCGAGGCGGTCGCCGTCCGTGCCCGCCGTTCCGGCGGGCGAGGGCGCGGCTCCCGCCGGACCGCCCGCGGCGCCCGGCGCTTCCGCGCCGGAAGGCGAGGCGGCGGACCCCGCCGTTGACGGGTCCGCGCCGGAGGCGCTGAGGCTGAGGTCCGCGCCGCAGTGTTCGCAGAAGCGGTCCTCCGCGTCCAGCGGCTCCGCACAGGAGGGGCACAGCGTCGTCGTGGAAGGCGGCGACTCGGGCATTGGCGGCATCTCGTTTACACCCACGTCCGGGGGCGGAAGCGGTTGGCGCGTTCCACCAGTTCGATCCTTGTACTGCCCTGCTGGGCGAGCCTGGCCAGCACCCGGTACGAGCGCTCCAGGCCGAACCGCAGGTCCCGCTCGTTCAGGGCGGAGCCCAGAACGGCCTTGTGCGGTCCGGCTGTTGACGGTACGCCCGGAGCGCCCGCCGGGAGGTCCCCGACACGGCCCGCCAGCACCCAGTCCAGCGCGCTGCCCAGCACCTCGGTGGCGAGCTGCTCGCGCCGGTCGGAGTCCAGGCCCTGCCGTTGCAGCTCCTCCACCTGGAGCCCGGCCGCCTGGAGGTCGGCCAGCAGCGGCTCCTGCGGCGATCTGTCCCGCAGCCGGGCCCTGATCGCCGCCACCCGCGCGGCGGTGAAGTGGATCGACGACTCGGGTACCGACTCCAGGACGCGTACCGCGCCCTGCCGGTCACCGGAGGCCAGCAGCACCCGGCCGAGACCGAAGGCCGCGCTCACATAGCTCTGGTCGGTCGTCCACACCAGCCGGTAGTACTCGGCCGCGTTGTCCAACTGCCCCAGCACCTCGGCGCAGATGCCCAGCGCCAGCTTCGGCGCGGGCTCACCGGGGAACGCGTCGTAGACCGCGTCGAAGCTCAGCGCCGCCGTCTCGTGGTCGCCCGTGCACAGCGCCGCCAGGCCGCGGTGCCACACCACCCGCCAGTCGATGGCGTCGTCCTCGGCGTCGGCGAGCGTCGCCATCACCTGCTGGGCGCCGTCGAGGTCGGCCATCTCCAGCCGCGCCCGCAGCTCCCGCAGCCGCTTCTCCACCGAGTCCTGCGGCGCGGAGTGCAGCGCCGCCACCAGCTCGGCCGGGGCCGCGGCCGAAAGCCCGGCCAGGAAGCCCGCGTTGGGGTCGGCGGGGTCGACATGCGGTACGGGCAGCGCCAGTACGGCCGCGCCCGCGTTCAGCCGCGACACGGTGGGGCTGGTGGCGGGCGGCGGGCCCCAGTTGGGCAGCGGGGCGCCGATCACGGTCGGGCTGTACGCGCCGGGGCCGGGCACCGCGGGCAGTCCCGCGGGCTGGGCCGGGATGCTTCCGGCGGGCAGCGCGGGCGCCGACCCGTTGCCGCCGACCCGGTCGCGGCGCCGCGACGCCTTCTCCAGCGCGCGGTCGGCGCCGAGCGTCGAGGTGTCACCGGTCACCGGCCGTACCAACTCGGTGTCCACCACGCGCAGTTCGGGGCCGAAAAGGGTGGACAGCGCGGGCCGCGGGCGGCCGGTCTCCAGGGCGACGACCTCGCGCAGCACGCCCAGGAGCTGGTCGGACATCTCCTCGGCGGAGGAGAACCGCTTGTCCGGGTCCGGGTCGGTCGCGCGGACCAGCAGCCGGTAGAAGGACTCGTAGCGGGAGAAGACCTCGATGTTGCCCGGGTCGGGCAGGCTGTCCACGAAGACGTTCGTGTAGCCCTGGAAGTCGAAGGTCAGCACCGCGAGCGTCCGCGCCACCGTGTACAGGTCGGAGGCGACCGAGGGGCCGACCTCGGCGACCTCGGGCGCCTGGTAGCCGACCGTGCCGTATATCGCCGACTCGGTGTCGTCCATCCGCCGCACGGCGCCCATGTCGATGAGTTCGAGCCGGTCCTCGGTCTGGATGGCGTTGTCGACCTTGAAGTCGCAGTAGAGCAGATTGCGGCTGTGCAGGTGCCCCAGCGCGTCCAGCGCCTCGATGGCGTACGCGATGGCCTGCGCGACCGGCAGCGGCTCGCGCCTGCCGTCCGGCGTACGCCGCTCGTTGGCGATCTCCTTCATCGACTTGCCACCGACGTACGCCATCACGATGTACCCGTCGAGGGTGCCGGTGCGCTGGTCGAGGTGCTCGACGAAGTTGTAGATCCGGACGATGTTGGGGTGCTCGATCTCGGCGAGGAAGCGCCGCTCGGAGACGGCCGCGGCCAGCGCGTCCTCGTCCCCGGTGTCGAGCAGGCCCTTGAGCACCACCCAGCGGTCGGACACCGCCCGGTCCACCGCCAGGTAGATCCAGCCGAGACCGCCGTGCGCCAGGCAGCCCACCACGTCGTACTGGCCGTGCACGATGTCGCCGGGCCGCAGTTTGGGCGAGAACGAGTACGGGTGGCCGCACTTGCTGCAGTAGCCCTCGGTACGGCCGGGGCGGTCGCCGCGGCTGCGGCCGACGGGCGCGCCGCAGTCGCCCTTGCTGCAAAAGCGCTTGCGCTCGGGCACCTCGGGGTTCTCCAGCACCGCGGCGGCCGGGTCCGGCCGCGGCACCGTCGGCACCGACACCAGGCCCGCGCCGAGCTTGCCGCGGGTGGAGCCGCTGCTGGAGCTGCGGCTGCTGCGCACCGACACCGAACGGCCGGTGGCGGTGCCGCTCAGCGACCGCGACAGCCGCCCGGAGACCGAACGGCGCGAGGCGCGGGAGGACGACTTGGAGGACCGCGAGGAGGAGTGCGACGAGGTCTGCGAGGACACCGAACGGCCGGAGCGGCCCGAGTCCGCGCCGCGCGCGCCGGGCACCGAGCCCGCCGCGCCCACCGGGCCCGCGCCGCCCTGCGCGGCCACCGGCAGCGGCGCGAGGCCGCAGGTGTCGCAGTACAGCTCGCCGCCGCCCATGTCCTCCAAGGTCCCGCCGCAACCGGGCCGTTGGCACTTGCTCACGGTGTTCCCCCTCAGCCTTTCCCCTGTCGCGCGTACGCCACGCGCGCCCTGTACGCAACGGTCCCGTCCGACGACGACATTCCGGCGGTCCCGGTCATACCGGCCCCCTGCTGTCCTGCGGCCCCGACGTCCGCGGCACGGTGACCTCCGCGACCGCCTGCTGATACCGCTGCACGGTGCGCTCGGCCGCGGCCAGGTCGCACGGCGCGCTCCACAGCAGACGGCGCGCCTGGTCGTACCGCTCGATCAGCAGCGGGTCCTCGGCCATCCCCAGCCGCGCCACCTTCGCGCGGTACGCGTCCAGTCTGCCGCGCAGCTCCGCCCTGACCGCCAGCGGCGCGGTCACCGCCGTCAGCGAGTCACGGGCCCGCAGCAGCTCCTCGTCCGCGCGCTCCTCCAGGCCGTCCAGCAGCGGGGACAGCCGGTGCCACTGCGAGCCGCGCCAGAACGCCTCGGCGGACGCGAGCTGTTCGTGCAGCGCCGCCGCCGGGCCGCTGACCGCGGGCACGTCGGACGCCAGGATCTTCGACAGCACCTCGACCCGGGCGCTGCGCGCCTCGGTCAGCGTGCGGTCGGCGCGCGACAGCACGTCACGCAGCCGCAGCAGCCGGTGCTCGGCGTCGTCCCGTACGTGCAGCACCGCCTCCACCTCGCGGCGGATCTGCTCCAGTTGGCGGCCCGCCTGCTCGTACCGCTCGGTGTCGGGGCGGCCGGGCGGGGGCGCGGCCCGCCAGAAGGCGAGCGGGTCGGAGACGGTACGGGCGCGCAGCACGCCCAAGTCGTCGATCAGACCGGCCAGTTCGTCGCCCGCCGGGTGCGTGCCCGGCCGTACGCCCACCGAGTCCGCCAGCGACTGGACCCGCCGGGTCTCTGCGGCCAGCAGGTCGATCCTGGCGGGCAGCGCCGACCACACGGAGTCGGCGGCGGCCACCGTCTCCATGGCCTGGTCGTACCAGCCGTTCATCCGCGCGAGCAACTGCTCCAGGCTGAACTTCTCGGTCAGTTTCGCCGGGCCGGTCAGCGACCTGGCGGCGTCCGGGGTGGCGGCCCCGGTGACGGTCACGCCCTCGCCGCGCAGCAGTTCGGTCAGCCGGAGCAGTTCGGTCTGCGTCGGCCAGCGCCGCTTGGCCCGCAGCTCACGCGCGCTGTCCAACGCCTCGGTGTACGCCTCGAAATGCGCCCACAGCAGGGTGATCGCCGCGTCGGTCTCCGCCCAGCGCTCCTTGGTGACACCGGTCAGCTCGGCGCCCTCCAGCAGACGGCGGCCCGAGTGGTCCTGGAGGGCGAGCAGCGAGGACTCGATCGCCTCGTGCTCGGTGCCGAGCCGCTCCAGGGCACGGTCGACCTCTTCCCGTCCCATGACCGGTCCGGTGGGTCCAGCGACCGCCATCACACCCTCTTTCCGCTGTCCGTGTGCGCTGTTGGTGCCCCCGACTGCGTCGCGCCGTTACTTGTAGTGGGCCTCCGGCGGGCCGGTGATCCCGGACAGGTGCTGGCCGAGCCAGCGGTGGTACTGCCGCATCCACTCGCTGTCGGCGCCGCCGCCGCTGTACGTCGCCAGCACCTGGTTGACCTGCCGGATCAGGTCGGTGTCCGCCAGGTTCATCGCCACACCGTACGGCTCGGTGGTGACCGGTTTGCCGACCAGCCGCATCGACGGGTCCTGCGCGGCCTGGCCGGCCGCGAGCGCGTTGTCGGTGAACACCGCGTCCGCGAGGCCGAGTTGCACCCGCACCAGACAGTCGAGCTGGTTCGGCACCAGCATGATCTTCGCGCCGTGCGGGTCCGCCTGGAGCTTGGTCTCACCGGTCGAACCGGACGCGGTGCAGACCTTCTTGCCGCTCAGCGAGTCGTCGAAGCCGGTGACGGGGGAGCCCTCGGGCGCCAGAAGCTGCTGGCCCGCCATGAAGTAGGCGCTGGAGAAGGCGATCTGCTTGTCCTTCTCGGTCAGCCGGGAACACGTGATGCTCATCGTGCGCACCACCATGTCGACCTTGTGGGTCAGGATCATCGGGACGCGCTGGTCGGTCGGTATCGTCAGGTACTGCACCTGCGCGTTCTCGCCGAGGATGCTCTTCGCGATGGCCTTGACGATGGCGATGTCGAAGCCGGTGATCTCACCGGAGACCGGGTCGCGGTAACCCCACAGATAGCTGTTCTGGTCGACACCGACGATCAGCCGCTTGTTCCGCCTGATCCGCTCCACCGCCGCGCCGTCCCGCGTCCCGCCGTCGGGGTCGAGGCTCGTGACCGCGCCGGTCGCCGGGTCCAGGGCCGTCGCGGAGTTCTCGCACGCGTCGTCGGCCGCGTACTGCGCGTGCGTCACCGGCGCCCGCGGGGCGGTCCTGCCCGCGTCGGCGGCGGGAGCGGTGTCCGACGGCAGCAGCAGCGCGGCGCTCAGCGCCAGCGCGCACGCCGAGGCCATCCCCGCGACTCCGCCCCAGCCGCGCAGCCTGGCCCTGGCCCGCCTGCCGCGTCCTGGCCGTATCGCTTCCACAGTCCGCCTCACCCCGGGTTCGTTCCGCACGCTCATCACCGGTACTCCGACAGGCGGCGCCCGATGCCGAACACCGCGCCCGCCGCCGCCAGCACCGCGAGCACCGCCGCGCCGTACGGCAGCAGCGACAGCGCGCCGTGGCCGTTCCTCGCGGCCTGCTGGAACTCGTGCTGCTCCTGCGCGACGGCCTTCTCCAGACTGGCGTCGACCACGTCGAAGCACTGCCCGGTGGTCTCCGTGACCGTCTTGCCCTTGCTGTCCTTGCCGCCGATCACCTCGGCGACCGCCGTGGCGTAGTCACCGTTGTTGTCACTCGCCCTGGCCACATCGTGCCTGCCGCGCCACGCCTGCACACCCTTGATCGCGGAATCGACCGGGGTGCGGCCCGCCGTGTTGTCGGCCAGCTTCAGCGCCTTCGCCAGCTCACCGCCCACGCCCTTGGGGTCCTTGCCCGCCAGCGTCTCCATGCCGCTCTGGAACGTCGCGTCGTACGCGCTGCCGGAACCGCGGGCCACCAGCGTCAGATTCTCGTCGCCGCGGGCCTGGAGCACCGCGATCCGCGCGCTGTTGAGCACCTTCATCGACTCCGCGCCGTGCGCGTCGGAGTTGTCGAGCTGCGTACGCGCCACCGTGTGTCCCACCACCAGCCACAACAGGACCACCGCGCAGGCGGCGGACGCGGCGAGCATGCCGTGGTTGAACACCCGGTTGGTGCGCCGGTAGTGGCGGCGCTGCGCCCACACCAGGCCGCCGAGCGCCACGATGCCCAGCGCCCACGAGGCGTAGGGCAGTGCCTTGGCGCCGGAGTAGTCGTCGTCCAGCCGCGCCGACTCCGCCTCGTACAGCTTCTTGGAGGCGTCGAGCAGCCCGCCGGGCTTGCGCATCTGCTCGTTGGCGAACCGCAGGTAGGCGCCCCCCAGCGGCAGGCCCTGCCGGTTGTTGGCCTGGGCGGTGGCCACCAGCTTGGTGTACCGCGGGAGCTGCTGGTTGAGCGAGGAGATCTGCGCGCTCGCCTCCGCGGACCCTTGCGTGTTCGCGGCGGCGTGCGTGATCAGCTCGGCCGCGGTGTCGATGTCCTTGTCGTAGCGGTCGGTGACCGAGCGCGGCTCCTGGCCGCCGACGAGGAAGCCGCCCGCCACCGTCGCGTCGGCGTCGGCGAGGCTGCGGTAGATCTCCGCCGCGTCCGCGCTCAGCGGCCCGCTGTGGTGGAGCACGCTGCCCGCGGCCGTCGTACGGTCGCTGACCTGCCAGGCCGTGACGGCGCCGAACGCCACGACCAGCAGGGCCAGTACGGCGCCGATGATCCGCAGCCGGCCCGGCTCCGTGGTGGCGGCGGCCTTGAGCTGATCCGTACGTTCCACCCAGGCCCGGCGGCGCTGCGCCGGTACCCCCGCCCGGTTCAGCCCGTTCGAACCCCCGCCCATCGTCGGCGTCTGCGTCACTCACCCTCCCCCGGGACCGACCACCGCGTCCGCGGAAGTCACGCTCTCAGCCAGCAGTATGGCCGCAGCCACCTGCATCCACCTAGCCAACCGGTGGATCTTGCCGCACGACCGCCTTGCCTGCTCCCCTAACCCCCCACACGCGTCAACGCCCTGTTCGGTTCCCGGGTGACCGGGAACCGAACAGGGCGGTGTGAGGCGTTACGCGTAGTGGGCCCGCAGTGCCGCGTGGGACCGCGCCGGGGCCGCCAGGTGGTCCAGACCCAGCAGGGCCGCGCCGAGCACCGGCGGCGCCGTCACGACGTGCGGCCGGGCCTTGGGGGCGCGGGCGGTGAGCCGTTCGGTCAGGGCGTCCATGAGATACGGATTCCTGGCCGCCATGACCCCGCCGCCCAGCACCACGTCGGCCTCCTCGTCCAGCAGGTCGAGTCTGGCCAGCGCCACCGTGGCCAGGGCCACGATCTCGTCGGCCTGCTGGTCGAGTATCGAGCGGGCGACCGCGTCCCCCGCGTCGGAGGTCGCGAACAGCACGGGCGTCAGCTCGTACTTGCGGGCCGCCGGAATCGTTTCCAGGTGCAGCGCCTCGATCAGCGCGTACATCGTGGGCAGTCCGAAGTGCGCGGGCAGTGTGGCCGCCAGCGCCGTCGGTCCGCCCCGGCCGTCCTCGGCGCGGGCGGCGTGGAACAGGGCCTCCTCGGCGAGACCCGAACCGCCGCCCCAGTCCCCGGAGATCTTGCCGATCGCCGGGAAACGGGCCGTCCTGCCGTCCGGCAGCATGCCCACGCAGTTGATGCCCGCGCCGCACACCACCGCCACCCCGCGGGGCGCGTCCACGCCCGCCCGCAGGATCGCGAAGGTGTCGTTGGCGACGCGCGTCGACCTCGCCCAGCCGCGCCCGTGCACCGCCGCTTCGAGCTGCTGCTCCTCGACCGGCAGGTCCGCGTTGGCCAGACAGGCCGAGGTGTGCTCCACCAGAGGTGTCCCCGTATCGGCGCTGTCGGAACCGTCCGCGGCACGCCGCAGGCCCGCGTCGGCCGCCGCGCGCTCCACGATGCGCGCGAGGGCGTCGACGGCTGCCCCGACGCCGACGACCGGCGGCTGGAAGCCGCCGCCGCGGGCGGCGCCGAGCACCGTTCCGTCGGCGGCGACCAGCGCCACGTCGGTCTTGCTGTTGCCCGCGTCGATGGCGAGGACGCCACCGGGGACGAGCGGTTCCCGGCTCACGCCCACGCCAAGTGCTCCCGGTTGTGCGCGACGAGACTGTCGGTGAGCGCCTCGGCGTACTCGTACTGGCCGATCAGCGGGTGCGACAGCAGCGCCTTGAACACCCGGTCCCGGCCGCCGCGCAGCGCGGCCTCGAGCGCCAGGTCCTCGTACGCCGTGACATTGGCGATCAGGCCCGCGTACAGCGGGTCGAGCGGCGCGACCGGCAGCGGCTTCGTGCCGTTCCCGTCGACCACCGCGGGCACCTCGATGACGGCGTCGTCGGCGAGGAACGGCAGCGTGCCGTTGTTGTACGTGTTCACCACCTGGACGTCGCCGGTGTTGCGCAGCAGCGAGGACGCCAGCGCCACCGCGGCCTCCGAGTAGAAGGCGCCGCCGCGCTTGGCCAGCAGCTCCGGCTTCTCGTCCAGCGCCGGGTCGCCGTACATCTCCAGCAACTGCTTCTCCATCGCGGCCACTTGGGAAGCCCGCGACGGCGTGGTCCGCAGCTCGCGCACCACCTCGTCGTGCGCGTAGTAGTAACGCAGGTAGTACGAGGGGACGACGCCGAGCCGGTCCACGATCTCGCGCGGCAGGTGCAGGTCGGCGGCGATCGTGTCGCCGTGCTCCGCGAGCAGCTTGGGCAGCATGTCCTCGCCCTGCGGCCCGCCCAGGCGCACCCCGCGCTCCCACGTCAGGTGGTTGAGCCCGACGTGGTCCAGGTGCACCTGCTCCGGCGAGACGTCCAGCAGCCTGGCGAATTTGCGCTGGAAGCCGATCGCCACATTGCACAGCCCGACGGCCTTGTGCCCGGCCTGGAGCAGCGCCCGGGTCACGATGCCGACCGGGTTGGTGAAGTCGATGATCCACGCCTGCGGCGCGACCCTGCGCACCCGCTCGGCGATGTCGAGGACCACCGGGACCGTGCGCAGCGCCTTGGCGAGACCGCCCGCGCCGGTGGTCTCCTGGCCGACGCAGCCGCATTCGAGCGGCCACGTCTCGTCCTGGTTGCGCGCGGCCTGCCCGCCGATCCTGAGCTGGAGCAGCACGGCGTCCGCGCCGGCCACCCCCGACTCCAGGTCGGCGGTGGTGGTGATGGTGCCCGGATGGCCCTGCTTGGCGAAGATCCGCCGGGCGAGCCCGCCGACCAACTCCAGGCGGTCCGCGGCCGGGTCGACCAGCACCAGTTCCTCGATCGGCAGAGTGTCGCGCAACCGCGCGAATCCGTCGATGAGTTCGGGGGTGTACGTGGACCCGCCGCCCACGACTGCCAGTTTCATCCCTTGACTCCCGTCAGGGTCACGCCTTCGATGAAGGCCTTTTGCGCGAAGAAGAAGACCACGATCACCGGGGCCATCACGAGAACGGTGGCCGCCATGGTCAGATTCCAGTTGGTGTGGTGTGCGCCCTTGAAGGACTCCAGTCCGTAGCTGAGCGTCCAGGCCCCGGGGTTGGAGCTGGCGTAGATCTGCGGCCCGAAGTAGTCGTTCCAGCAGTAGAAGAACTGGAAGAGCGCCACCGCGGCCAGGGCCGGCCTGATCATCGGGACGATGACGGTGAGCAGCGTGCGCAGCTCACCGCAGCCGTCGACCTTGGCGGCCTCGGTGTACTCCTTGGGGATCGTCAGCAGGAACTGCCGCAGCAGGAAGATGGTGAACGCGTCACCGAAGGCCATCGGGATGATCAGCGGCCACAGGCTGCCGTCCATCCCCAACTGCTTGGTCCAGAACAGGTACATCGGGATGATGACCACCTGCGGCGGCAGCATCATCGTCGAGATCACCAGGACCATGACCAGATTACGGCCGCGGAAGCGGAACTTGGCGAGCGCGTACGCCACCGGCAGGGACGACACCACGGTCAGCACGGTGCCGCCGACCGCGTACACCAGCGTGTTGCGCCACCAGGTCAGGAAGCCCGGGGTGTCCCACACCGTGCGGAAGTTGGACCACTGCCAGTGGTCGGGCCACAGGTCGCGGGTGAGCGCCTGGTTGTCGCTCATCACCGCGGTGAGGAAGACGAAGACGAAGGGCAGCACGAAGAAGGCCGCCGCCGCGATGCCGAGCGAGTGCACGGCGATCCAGTGCAGGGTCTCCTTGCGGCGCGCCTTGCGCCGGGCGCGGAGGTCGGGGCCGCGGCCCGCGGCGGAGTCGCGGACGGCGCCGCCGGGCGCGATGGTCGCTTGGGTCATGATCAGTCCTCCGCCGACAGGAAGCCGTTGCGGCGGCGCAGCAGCAGCGCCGTGAACGCCATCGAGAGCACGAACAGCACGAGGGCGATGACGCACGCCGAGCCGTAGTCGAAGCGCTGGAAGCCGCGTTCGTAGACCAGTTGCGGCAGGGTGAGGGTCGACTTGTCGGGGTAGCCGGGCTCCACCTGCTGGCCGGAGTTGCCGATCACCCCGCTCGCGACCTTCCCCGCGACCAGCGGCTGTGTGTAGTACTGCATGGTCTGGATGACACCGGTGACCACCGCGAACATCACGATCGGCGAGATGTTCGGCAGCGTCACGAACCGGAAGCGGTGCCAGGGGCCCGCGCCGTCCAGCTCCGCCGCCTCGTACTGCTCCTTGGGCACGTCGAGCAGCGCGGCCATGAAGATCACCATCAGGTCGCCGATGCCCCACACGGCCAGCATGGTCAGCGCGGGCTTGGACCAGTGCGGATCGGTGAACCAGCCCGGGGTGGGCAGACCGAAGTCGCCCAGCAGGTGGTTGACCGGTCCCGTACCGGGGTTGAGCAGGAAGACGAACGCCATCGTCGCGGCGACCGGCGGGGCCAGGTACGGCAGGTAGAACGCCGTACGGAAGAAGCCCGCGCCCGTCTTGATCTTCGTGATGAGCAGGCCGATGCCGAGTCCGAACAGCACCCGCAGCGTCACCATCACGACGACCAGCCACAGCGTGTTGCGCAGCGCGGGCCAGAAGAACGGGTAGTCCGAGAAGACGTACGACCAGTTCTTGCCGCCCACCCAGGTCGGCGCGTTGATGCCGTTGTACTTCATGAACGAGAAGTAGACGGTGGAGACCAGCGGGTACACGAAGAAGACGCTGAACCCGATGATCCAGGGGGACAGGAAGGCCAGGGTGCGCAGCGCCGACTTGCGGCGCTTGGCCTTCAGCAGGGGATGGAGGGCGGCGGTCATCACTTGGCCTGCGCGATGTCCTTGTCGACCTGCGCGTCGACACCCTGGAGACCCTGCTCAAGGTCCTTGGACTTGCCGGACTCGTAGGCGTAACCGAAGTCCTGGAGCGTGAGCTGGTACGCGCCGCCGTTGATGCTCGGCGGGGTGGTGGTGCTGTTCGGGTTCTGCGCGATGTCGATGAAGGTCCTGAAGCCGGGGTCGGCGTCGAGCTTCGGCGACTTCAGCGCGGCCAGCGTGGAGGGCACGTTGTGGATCGCGTTGGCGAAGGAGACGACCGCGTCGGTGTCGGTGGTCATGAACTTCACCAGCTCCCAGGCCGCGTTCTTCTTCGTGCTGGTGTTGGCGATGCCGATGATCGTGCCGGACAGGTAGCCCTTGCCGTACGTGCTCGCCTGGTCGTCGGGGACCGGGAAGGGCGCCACGCCGAGGTCGTTCATCCCGGCGTCCTTGGCCATGCCCAGCCGCCACTCGCCGTCCATGCCCATCGCGACCTGGCCGGTCAGCAGCGGGTTCTTCGCGCCGAATTCGTCACCGAAGGTGTTGCGGTACTTCTCCAGCTTGCCGAAGCCGCCCAGCGACTTGACCATGTCCTGCTGCCAGCCGAACATCTTCGCGAACCCGGGGTCCTTGGCCACCTGGGACTTGCCGCTCGCGTCGAAGTACTTCACACCCCACTGCGCGGCCAGGTGCGTGGTGGTGGACTCGTAGCCGTGGAAGTTCGGCATGAAGCCGAGCTGGCTGTACGAGTCGCCCTTGGACTTCGTCAGCTTGATCGCGTCGGCCTTGAACTCGCTCATCGTCTTGGGCGGCGCGCTGATCCCGGCGGCGGCGAACGCCTTCTTGTTGTAGTACAGCCCGTACGCGTCACCGAGCAGCGGCAGCGTGCAGCGGGTCCCGTTGAACTGGGTGTACTCCAGCATCGGCTTGGGGAACGTGGCGGCCGGGTCGATCTTCGACTTCGTCAGGAACGGGCCGAGGTCGGCCATCGAGCCGGAGGAGCAGAACTGGCCGACGTTGTCGGTGGTGAAGGAGGAGACGACGTCGGGGGCCTTCGAACCGCCCGCGCGCAGCGCCTGGTTGATCTTGTCGTCGGTGATGTTGCCCTGCACCTTGACGTGGATGTTGGGGTGCGCCTTCTCGAACCGGGCGACGTTGTCGTTGATGGCCTTCAGCTCGTTGGGCGCGGTCCAGCCGTGCCAGAACGTGATGGAGACGTCCTTGCTGGCGTCGTCGTCGGCCGAGCCGGAACTCTGGCCGGTACATGCGCTCGCGAGCAGCGATATCGCGGCGGTGGCCGCTACGGCGGCGGCTGCCTTCGTCAGACGGGACACTGCGCTTCCTCCGGGGGATCTTCGGGCCTTGCGGGCCTTTCAAGTACTGCTTTCAAGGACTGGTCGAGGGTGTGCTGAGGGCCTGTTGAGGGTGTGCTGAGGGTGTGCGGGACCACCGGAGCGGCGGGGTGTGCCGGTCCGCTGGATCTGCGGGGTACGCGGGTTCTGGGCTCTGGTGGTTCTGGCTGTGGCGGTTCTGGCTCTGGCTCGGGCGGTTCGGGGTGGCGGGGTCTGTTGTCGGGGCGGGGTCAGCGCGAGGTGTCGAACACCTCGTCGCGGGTGGTGGCGAGCGCGCTCTCCAGCGCCCCGCTCAGTACGGGGTGGTCCTGGACCGTGCCGAGCACCAGATGCGGCCGGGGTACGGCCAGTTCGGCGAGTTCGGCCTGGACCAGGGCGCGCAGCGGTTCGCCGCCCGCCACGGTCACATCGCCCGACAGCACGATCATCGCCGGGTCGAGCACGGCGACCAGCGAGGCCAGACCGATGGCGGTGCCGGTGGCGAACCGGGCGAGCAGTTCGCCGTACGGGCCGCTGTCGGCGCCGGTCTCCTCGCTCGCGGTGTGCCGCAGCGCGGCCTCGGCGAGCAGTTCGGCGGCGGCGTCCTGCTGGGTGCCGGCCGGGACGTCGATGCCGAGTTCCCTGGCCAGCCGCAACACGGCGTTGCAGCCCGCGAGTTCCTGGAAGCCGCCGTTGTTGGCCTTGGTGACGTTGCGGACCAGCGGGGTGCCGGGCACCGGCAGGAAGCCGACCTCGCCCGCGCCGCCGGTCCAGCCGCGGTGCAGCCGGCCGCCGATGACGATGGCGGCGCCGATGCCCTCCTCGTTCCACAGCAGCACGAAGTCGTCGTGCTCGCGGGCGGCGCCGATCCGCTGTTCGGCGACGGCGGCGAGATTGACGTCGTTGTCGTACTCCAGCGGCATCGGCAGCGCGGCGGCCAGCTCGTCCAGCAGCGCGGGCGCGTGCCAGCCGGGCAGGTGGCTGGCGTAGCGCAGCCGTCCGGTGCTGGGGTCGAAGGCGCCGGGCGTGCCTATGACGATCCGGTGCAGGTCGGAGCGGTTCAGCCCGGCGGCCTTGGCCGCGCCGTCCACCGCCTGCACGACCTGCTCCACCGCGTTGCCCGCGGTGCGGCGGCGCGGGGTGAGCAGCTTGAAGGTGCCGACGGTACGGCCGGTGATGTCGGCGACCGCGGCCCTGATCCGCTCGGAGTTGACATCGAGTCCCGCCACGTACGCGGCGGCCGGATTGACCGAGTAGAGCTGGGCGTTGGGGCCGGGGCGGCCCGCCGTGGTGCCGGTGGCCTGGACCAGCCCCGCCGCCTCCAGGCGCGCCAGCAGCTGCGACGCGGTGGGCTTGGACAGTCCGGTCAGCTTGCCGATCCGGGTACGGGAGAGCGTGCCGTGCTCCAGCAGGAGGTCGAGTGCGGCGCGGTCGTTCATGGCGCGCAGTACGCGCGGCGTTCCAGGGGTGCCAGCCATGCGCGCCATCCTCCCTCAGTTCACTGTTAGGAAAGTTTCCTATTGGCAAAACGAAAGGTAGGCCCGCCATTGGCGGAGCGTCAAGGGGGGTCGACGGCAGGACGGCCAAGTCGTTATGAACGAAGCCCCCGGCGCCATCAGGGTGCCAGGGGCCTCGGCAAAGCGACAGCTGCCGCGGGTCAGCGCTCGCCGGAGGCGGGCGGCGGCACGGGCGCCGCGGGGCGCGCGTCCTCCACGGCGGTCTGCCGCCGCATCTCGGCCACCTCCGACGCGCCCTCGGGCACCGTCGCCTCGGTGACCTCCACCGTCGGCGTACCGCCGGAGATCACGATGCCCGCCTCGTCGAACGCCCGCTTGATCCGCCAGCGCAGCTCACGGGCGACATCGGTGGCCCGCCCCGGCATCGTCTTGGCGTGCGTCTGGATCACCACGAAGTCCGTGCCGACCGACTCCAGGCCGAGGACCCGTACGGGCTCCCAGAGCATCTCGTCCCAGGGGTCCTCCTTGCCCATGTCCTCGCCGGTGGCCGCGATCACCTGGCGCGCCCGCTCCAGGTCCTCGCCCGCGCCGACCTGCACGTCCACCACGGCCGTCGCCCAGCCCTGGCTGAGGTTGCCGATCCGCTTGACCTCGCCGTTGCGCACGTACCAGATCTCGCCGTTGTCACCGCGCAGCTTGGTGACCCGCAGGCCCACCTCTATGACGGTGCCGCTGGCCACCCCCGCGTCGATCACGTCGCCGACGCCGTACTGGTCCTCCAGGATCATGAAGACGCCGGACAGGAAGTCCGTCACCAGATTGCGCGCGCCGAAGCCGATCGCGACCCCGGCGACCCCGGCGCTGGCCAGCAGCGGCGCCAGATTGATCTTGAGCACCGACAGCACGGTCAGCGCGGCCGTGCCCAGGATCAGGAAGGACGCCACACTGCGCAGCACCGAGCCGATCGCCTCGCTGCGCTGCTTGCGCCGCTCCGCGTTGACCAGCAGGCCGCCCAGCGCGGTGGAGGCCGCGGCCTCCGCGCCCCGGTTCATCCGGTCGATGAGTCTGCTGATCGTCCGCCGCACCACCGAGCGCAGCACGATCGCGATGGCGACGATCAACAAAATGCGCAGCCCCGCGCTCAGCCAGCTCGCCCAGTTCTCCTGTATCCAGCCGCCGGCCCGGTAGACCGACGAATCACGGTCTCCGGCGGCGAGCGGGAACAGGCGGGACGGTACGGCGGCGGCGGTGGACGTCGCGGTGGGCACTGCGGAACCTCCGGTGGGAAACAAGCCTCCACACTAACGGGACGACCGATGCCGTCTCGTTGCCGTGCGGGAGGAGGGGCAGGCCACGATCGTGGGGATGAACACAGGTGTGCTGCAAAACACCCTCGGTCCGTTACCCGGGCATGGTGGCGCCATGGGCCGCCTTCCGGAGAGACTTAGGCCAGATCGTCCCGGCGCGAGCCACGCGCCGCCGGCGTTAAAGGAGGCATCCGTGCCGCATGTCCTGGTCCTGAACGCGTCGTACGAGCCGCTCGGCGTCGTACCGCTCCGCCGTGCGCTTGTCCTCGTGCTCAACAACAAGGCCGTCTGCCTCGAGGAATCCGGCGCCTATCTGCACAGTGAGACACAGGCGCTGCCCGCGCCCAGTGTCGTGAAGCTCACCAAATTCGTGCGAGTCCCCTTTCGGGGCACCGTGCCGCTGACCCGTAGGGCGCTGTTCGCCCGCGACGGCGGCAAGTGCGCGTATTGCGGAGCCGCCGCCACCAGCGTCGACCACGTCATTCCGCGCAGCCGGGGCGGCCAGCACGCCTGGGAGAACGTGGTGGCCGCGTGCAGACGCTGCAATCACGTGAAGGCCGACCGCCACGTGGCGGAACTCGGCTGGCGGCTGCGTCATCAACCCGCCCCGCCGTCCGGGCTCGCCTGGCGGATCATCGGGACCGGACATAGGGACCCGCGCTGGTTGCCATACCTGCAACCGTTCGGCGCGGACGACGCCCTGGCCCGGATCGACGGCATATCAGCCTGAGATCCGGGCTTTCGTGCGTCTCGGGCGCTGTACGGCAACCGGGAGCACGTCCGGCGCGGCGCGGCGGTCCGTGACGGGCCGGGGGTGCCACGCAGTGACCGAAACGGGTCACTCCGTGGCACCCCGTCACCGCGATCAGTCCGCCACCGCGTACGCCTCGACGCCGAACAGCGAGTAGCCGAATTTGGTCGCCCGGCGCTCGCCCTGCACCCGCACGTACCGGGTGCCGTCCTGCGCGTCCAGCCACACAGTCTCGGTCCCGCCGCCGCCGTCGGTCACCGTGGCCGCCGTGTGCCAGGTCACTCCATCGGCGGAGGTCCGCACCTGATATCCGGCCGCGTACGCGTCCTGCCAGTGCAGGACGACCCTGCCGACCCGGGCCGGGGCCGCCAGCTCGACCTGCACCCAGGCGTGGTCGTCCACCGGCGAGGACCAGCGGGTCTCCGGATCGCCGTCGGCCACCGCGGATGCCGGGAAGTCCGGGGTCTCGTCACCCGAGGACGTCGCCGCGCCGCCGCGCAGCAGATCGGGCCCCGCGGTCCGCACCCGCGCCCGTACGGTGATCCGCCGCTCCACGGTGCGGCCCGCCACGGTGATCCGCACCGGCAGGCTGTACGTGCCGGGCGCCGTACCCGCGGGCACCGACACGCTCAGCGGCACCGCTCCCGCCGCGCCCCGCCGCAGCGGGACCGACGCGGGCGCGGTCGCCGTCGCCCCGCCCTTCAGTGCGGCCACCGAGACCGCCGCCTTCTCGTCGCGCGGCAGCCCCGAGGCCACCGACGCCGTCACCGGGACGGCGGAGCCGCCGATCTCGGCGTCCACCTCCGGCTGGTCGAACGTGACCCGCGGCGCCCCGGCGAACCACGGCACCACCTCGTGCACCCCGGCGCCGTCCGACAGCCGTACCGCGTCGGCGACGACCCCCGCGGGCAGCTCCGTCCAGTCCGCGGTCAGGCTTCCGATCCGCTGCCAGCCGCCGCCCGGGGTGTGCACCTCCACGGCCGCGGGCGCCTTGGTCACCCGGCCGGTGGCCGTGCGGGTGGGCGGGCCCGTGTCCCGTACGGCGATCGGATGCGGGCCGAAGGGGGAACCCGCCATCGGCCCCGGCGCCGGATCGGCCGCGGCGGCGGGGGCGCCCGACCCCGTACGCGCACCGGACGCGGCGATCGTCACGCTGTCCAGCAGCCGCGCGCCGCCGAAGTCCACCGTCAGCGCACCCGCGTCGGAATCCGCGGCGGTCGAGGTGGAGAGGTCGCCGTCCACCACGGCCGACGCGTCGTCGGGACCGCTGGCCGTCGGGGCCACCTCGCCGCTCACCGACACGGTGAACTCCCGCACCGTCACCGCCCCCGACTGCCCGTCGCTCGCGCGCAGCCGCACCTGGCGGGCGCGGGTGCCCGCGGGGAGCGTCGCCGAGATCACCGCCTGGTCGTGGTACTCGCCGACCCGGTGCCAGCCGGTGCCGTCGTCCGCGGACAGTTCGAGGACCGCGTCGTGCAGGAAGTCGTCGGAGCCGCTGCCGTCGCCCATCGCGATCCGCACCGAGCCGACCTGCTTGGCCGTCCCGAGATCGACCCCGAAGGAGTCGTCGGGCTGCGGGGGAGCGTTGCTCGACCACGCCGTGGAATTCTTGCCGTCCACCATCGCCGACGGGTCGGTGCCGCGCCCCGAGGCGAGCGTGGCCGTCGCGGTCCTGCCGTCCGCCCGCAGCCCCGACCAGGCGTCGCCGTCGTCGACCGCCCGCGACAGGAAGCCGTCGAGCACGTCCTCGCCGACCTTCGCCGTGCCCTGCGTCAGCGCCGCCCGGCCGCGGTCCAGCGACTGCCGGGCCTTCCAGGCCGCCGCGCCGTCGCCCGCCGCCTGCGCCACCAGCATGTCGACCGCGTGCCCGCCCGCCGTCCCGTACGCCGACAGCCGGTCCAGCCACGGCCGCACCTCGGCGCCGAAGGTGCCGTCGGCGAGCCCGCGCAGGGCGTGCGGCGCGCCGCTCATCACGGTGAAGGCCGACCGCAGCCGGGCCGCCGCCGCCGTCAGCCGGGCCTGGTCGCCGGAGTCCAGCGCGGCCCAGAACTCCTTGATCAGCGGGCGCAGATACGCCGACTCGTCGCCGCCGAGCGCCGACGACGCCTCGTTCCCCGCCAGCGCGCGCAGCGCCGCACGGGCCGCCTGATCCGGCCCCGCCAGGTCGTCGATCGCCGCCTGCCAGGAGGCCGCCGGGTCGTAACCGCGCGGATTCCAGGCGAAGTCCGCCGCCGTGAACAGCGGGATACGGGACGCGGCGGGCTGCTGCATCGCGCTCGCCAGCACCCCCGCCGAGACCGTCGCCACCGCGGGCTGACGGCCGGTGTACGGGCCGAGGAAGAGCCTGCCCGGCGCGAAGTCGTTCACCGGGTAGTTGTCCACCGTCACCAGCGGGTGCTTCAACGCGGCCGCCGCGTCCGCCACTTGGGTGCCGGTGATCCGCGCGGGCAGCACCCCGACACCGGTCCAGGCGACCGTCACGTCCGGGCTCAGCGCCTTCGCCAGTGCCGTGCGGTACGGGGTCGTGCCGTCCTGGTAGTACTCCGTGGGCAGCAGCGACAGATCGGCGCTGCCGTAGCGCCGCGCCAGATACGCGGCCACCACGTTGGCGACCTTCGCCTGGGCGCGCGCCGCCGCGTCGGGCCCCGAGCCGAACTCCCGCGCGTCCGCGCCGCAGTGCCACTCGCTGTAGCTCACGTCCTGGAACTGCAGCTGGAACGCCCGCACGCCCAGCGCCCACATCGCGTCCAGCTTCCGCTCCAGCGCCCGCTGGTCGGACTTCGACGAGAAGCACATCGCCTGCCCGGGGGCCACCGCCCACGCCAGCGTCACATGGTCCCGCGCCGCCCGCTCCGCCAGCGCCCTGAAGTCCGCGCGCCGGGCCGCCGGATAGGGGTCGCGCCACTGCGCCTGCCGGTACGGGTCGTCGCCCGGCGCGTACAGATAGCGGTTCTGCTTGGTCCTGGCCAGGAAGTCCAGTTGCGACAGCCGCTGGTACTGCGTCCACGGCACGCCGTAGTACCCCTCGGTCACCCCGCGCACCGCCGCCGTCGGCCAGTCGCGTACGACCACGCCCGCGAAGCCGCGCTCGCCGCCGCTGTCGCCGGTGACGAGCTGACGCAGCGTCTGCGCCGCGTGGAACAGGCCGTCCTCGCCCGCTCCGGCCAGCGCCACCGTGCCGCCGTCCACCGCGAGCCGGTAGCCGCCGGACGCCAAGTCGTCCTGCTCGGGGGCCTTGAGCGCGGTCAGCCGGGGCTGCGCCGCGTCGCCCGCGTAGACGGTCAGCCCGGACCCCGGCGTGTCCGACCTGCGGATCTCCTGGGCGCCCGCCCCGCGCAGCGCGTCCTCGATCACATCGAGCGCGTACGGGTCGGCGTCCGTGCCCGCGACCAGCGTCACCGTCCTCGTCACGCGCGCGAACTGCCCCTGCGCGCGCAGACTCTGAGGGCGCGGCCACACCGCCGGGGGCCGCGGGGAGGCCGCGGTGTCCGTCCTGGTCCCGGCGGGCGGTGTGCTCGGCGGCGCGGGAGCGGCGGTCGCGGCGGGCGACTGGGCCAGCCAGCCGCCGATGAACGTGGCCGCGATGGCTGCGGCGGAACTCCTCCGGAGGGCCTGCACGGTTCCTCCTTGCGGAGTGCTGCACCGACGACGGACGCCGAGCCCATCACTCCTCGCGGTGCGGTGTCAATGTGGCTGGAGTTTCCTCCGCTTTGCCGCCGGCTTCCGTCCGCCTCCCGGTCGCCTCGCCGCCGCCTTCCGCCGCCTTCCTCCGCAGGCAGGGGCGGGAGGGCCACGGGCGGCCCTTTCGGCGCGTCGCGGACGGGCCGCGGGCCGCCTTCCGGAACTCCCCTCGAACGAGCGGCGCGGCGCGCCTCCGGGTACAGCGCGCGGCGTCGGGGTAGGGGTCAGTGCGGCTCCCGGGACAAACCCGTGCGAGCGAGGACGCGTGACCGACCGATCAACCCCTTGACTGACGAATGCGGAGGCCCGATGGACCGGGTGCGGCTTGCCGGGCTCTATGGCGTGGACGTGACGTACCGGCCGGCACCCGGGCGGGAGGTCCCGGTGCCGGAGGAGACGGTCGTCGCCGTCCTCGCGGCGCTCGGCGTGGACGCCTCGACGCCCAGCGCGGTCAAGTCCGCCCTCACGGCGTACGAGACGCGCCGGGCCAACCGGCTGCTCCCGCCGTGCACGGTGCTCAGATCGGGCCGCGGCACACTCGCGCAGACGCTGCGCGCACTGCCCGAGGACACCCGGCTCACCGTCGAGACCGAGACGGGCGAGGCGCTGGACCCCGCCGTGACGCCCCCGCCGGGGCGGTACGCGCTGCGCGCGGCCACCGCCGACGGACGTACCTCCAGAGGCGACCTGATCGTGGCGCCCGAGCGGCTGGCGGGCCCGACGGGACGCGCCTTCGGCTTCATGGCGCAGCTCTACTCCACGCTCTCGCAGCGCTCCTGGGGCATGGGCGACCTCGGTGACCTCGCCGACCTCGCCGCCTGGTCGGGACGGACGCTGGGCGCCGGATTCGTCCAGATCAACCCGCTGCACGCGGCCGTCCCCGGCCCGCCCACCGACCCCTCCCCGTACCGCCCGTCCTCCCGCCGCTTCCCCGACCCGGTGTACCTGCGGATCGAGGAGGTGCCGGAGTACGCGTACCTGTCCGGCGAGGCCAGGGAGAAGGCCGACGCGCTGTCCCGCAGGGCCGCCGCGCTGCGCGACACCGTGCTGCTCAAGGACGCGCTGATCGACCGGGACGCGGTCTGGGCGCTGAAGGCCGAGGCCCTGGAGCTGCTGCGCGAGGTGCCGCTGAGCCCCGGCCGCCGCGCCGCCTACGTCGACTTCCTCGCCGAGCAGGGCCAGGCCCTCGACGACCACGCCACCTGGTCCACCCTGGCCGAACTGCACGGCGCCGACTGGCACAAGTGGCCCGCGGGGCTGCGCGACCCGCGCTCGCCGCAGGTCGCGCGGGCCCGCAGCGAGCACATGGACCGGGTCGACTTCCACTGCTGGCTGAGCTGGCTGACCGACGCCCAACTCGGGGCCGCGCAGCGGTCCGCGCGGGACGCGGGCATGACCATCGGCGTCGTGCACGACCTGGCCGTGGGCGTGCACCCGGCCGGTTCCGACGCCTGGTCCATGCAACACGTCCTGGCCACGGGCATGTCGGTGGGCGCGCCGCCCGACGCCTTCAACTCCCGCGGCCAGGACTGGGGTCTGCCGCCCTGGCGCCCCGACGCGCTGGCCGCGACCGGCTACGCGCCGTACCGCGACCTCATCGCGCGGATGCTGCGGCACGCGGGCGGCCTGCGGATCGACCACGTCATGGGGCTGTTCCGGCTCTGGTGGGTGCCGGAGGGCCGCCCGCCGACCGAGGGTGCCTACGTCCGCTACGACGCGGAGGCGATGCTCGGCCTGCTGGCCCTGGAGGCGCACCGCGCGGGCGCGGTGGTGATCGGCGAGGACCTGGGCACCGTCGAGCCCGGCGTACGCGAGGAGTTGGCGGGCCGCGGCATCCTCGGCACCTCGGTGATGTGGTTCGAACGCGATTACGAGGGGACCGGGCCCGAGGGCGGCGACGGCCGTCCGCTGCTGCCCGAGGCGTGGCGCGAGTCGTGCCTGGCGACCGTCACCACCCACGACCTGCCGAGCACGGCGGCCCGGCTCACCGGCGAACACGTCGAGCTGCGGCACCGGCTCGGGCTGCTGACCCGCCCGCTCGCGGAGGAGGAGGCGGCCGACGCCGCCGAGGTCGCGGAGTGGCTGGCGCTGCTCGGCCGGCTCGGGCTGCTGCCGGAGGGCGCGGTCGACGAGGAGGCGGTGGTGAAGGCCGTTCACCGCTTCCTGGCGCGTACGCCCGCGAGCATGGTCGGCATCTGGCTGCCGGACACGGTCGGCGACCGCCGCCCGCAGAATCTGCCCGGCACCTGGGACCAGTACCCGAACTGGCGGCTGCCCGTCGCCGACGCCGACGGCACCCCGCTCACCCTGGACCGGATCGCCGTCTCGCCGCGGCTGTACGCGCTCGTGGACGACGTACGGCAGGCGATGGCGGAGGCGGGGGACACGGCGGTCGCGGCGGCGGCCGGGAGCGCGGCGACCGCCGGGGCCGGGGCCGGGGCGGCCGTCGCGGCCGGGAGCGGGGCGGCCGTCGTGGCCGGGGCCGGGGCGGCGGAACACCCGGAAGGCCCGGAACACCCGTAAGGACACCCCGGGCGCGCGGCCCGTGAGGGGCTTCACTACATTGAGGGCGTGGACAAGAAGCTCACCAAGAAGGCCGTGCGCGCCGGAGTCATCACCGCCGGTACGACGCTCATGCTGCTCATGTCGACCCCGGCGTTCGCGCTCGCCCGCGACGACGGCGACGACCCGGGTTCCGGCCTGAGCGTCATCGAGACGCTCAGCCTGTTCGTGCTCGCCCCGCTCGTCCTGTTCGGGGTCATCGCGGGTCTGGTCATGGTGACCGACAAGACCCGCAAGGAGCAGGAGCACCCGAAGCAGTAGCCGCGCACTCGGCCCTCGGGCCCCTTCGCCCCCTCGGCGCCGGACTTCCCGGCGCGCCAGGGGGCTTTGTGCTGCCCGCGCGGCGTCGGGCGCGCGGGCGGGTGGCGGGTCTGCGCGTGGCGGGTTTGGGGGTGTCGGGTCTGCGCGTGACGGGTTTGGGGGTGGCGGGTCTCAGCGCCGGGCGCCCGGTTCCGCCGACGCGGCCAGCAGCAGCCGCAGCAGGTCGGCGAGCTGTTCCGCCTGCGCCGGTTCGACGGCGTCGAGCGTCGCCTTCTGGAGGGCGAGCCCGGCGCCGACCGCCTGGTCGATCACCCGCAGCCCCTTCTCGGTGAGGGAGACGCGCAGACCGCGGCGGTCGTTCGGATCGGGCGCGCGGTCCAGCAGCCCGGCCCGCTCCAGCTTGTCCAGCCGGCCGGTCATCCCGCCGGTGGTGAGCATCAGGGCGGCCGAGAGCTGCCGGGGCGAGAGGGTGTACGGCTCGCCGGAGCGGCGCAGCGTCGCCAGCACGTCGAACTCGCCGCGGCCGATGCCGTACCGCTGGTACTCCTTCTCCATCCGGTCGCCCATCAGGCGCGCGATCCGGTAGATCCGGCCGAAGACGGCCATCGGGAGCGTGTCGAGGTCCGGGCGCTCGGACTTCCACTGACCGGTGATGGCGTCGACGACGTCGAGGGGTTCCTGAGTCATGGCCTCAGTATCGGGGCGGGGTCGCTCGACGGCAAGAAAGTAGCTTACAAGTAAGTAGCTTAGCGCTAAGCTATCTTCTGTCGACCTGACCGGTCGGCCTTCGTTCGGAACCGGAACCGGGATCGGGGAGCTTCACCATGTCGCTGCCGCGTACGCGAGCCACCACCGCACGACCCGCCGTCGCCCGGATTCCGGGGGAGCGGGCCCTGCTCGGGGCGATGGGCGTCGACTCGGTCGGCTCCGGGATGTACATCCCCTTCAGCCTGGTCTTCTTCCACCACATCACCGGGCTCTCCTTCGCCGTGGTCGGCGCCGTCCTGACCGTCGTCGGACTCATCGGCATGGGCGCCCTGCCGCTCGCCGGGACCGCCGTCGACCGCTACGGCGCCCGCCGCGTCCAACTCCTGCTCTACGGGGTGCGCGGCGCCGGATTCGCGCTCTATCCCTTCGCGACCTCGCTGCCCGCCTTCGCCGTCGTGGCCCTCGGCACCGCTTTCGGCGACCGCGCCTTCCCCGCCGTCCAGCAGACGTACATCGGCGAGGTCGCGAGCGGCGTCGACCGCGACCGCCTCCAGGCCGCCGCCCGCGCCCTGCGCAACGCCGGGCTCGGCGCCGGGGCGCTGCTCGCCTCGCTGGTCATCACCGTCGCCGGTGACCGCGGCTTCACCGCTGCCGCCTGGCTCAACGCGCTGAGCTTCGGCGTCGCCGCCCTGCTGATACGGAGTATCCGCGCCTCGCGGGTGCCGGACGGTTCCGCGACGGCCGAGCGGCCCGCCGCCGCCGGTTACCGGCTCGTCCTCGCCGACCGGGCCTTCCTCGGCCTGACCGCCGCCAACTTCCTCACCGCGCTGGGCTATTCGGCCCTCGCCGTGCTCTTCCCGCTCTTCATCGCGGGCACCCTGAACGGCCCGCAGTCGCTGACCGGCGCGGCCTTCACCGTCAACACCGTGCTGTGCGCCGTCGGCGGCGTCCACGTCGCCGGGCGCGTCCGCGGGCGCGGCGCCCGCCGCACCCGGTCCGCCGCGCTCGGCGCGGTGATCTTCGCCGCCGCCTTCGTGGGGCTCGGGGTGTTCGGCACGGTACGGCCGCAGGCCGGATGGGCCGTCGCCGGTGGGGTGTTCGCACTGGTGGCGCTCTACACGGTCGCCGAACTGGTGCACAATCCGTCCTCCAGCGCGCTCGCCGTCGCCGCCGCCCCCGAGGCTCTGCGCGGGCGCTACATGGCCACCTACCAGCTCTCCTGGTCCCTGGCCGCGACCCTCGCCCCTTCGCTCTTCACGGCCCTCTTCGCCGCCGACGCCCGGCTTCCCTGGGCCCTGCTCACCCTCACGGCGCTCTGCGCCGCCGCCCTTCTCCTCCGCCTCGAGCCCCGCCTTCCCGCTGCCGCGGTCCGCCTCGCCCCCCTCCCGGCGCCCCCTTGCCCAGTGCCTCCCTGTCCGCCCCCGGCCCTCGCGGCCTAGCCATGGGTTCACCTTGCGCGGGACGTGGCTCTCCGGGGCGCGGCCCCTGTGGGTTCACCTTGCGCGGGACCTGGTCTTTCGGGGCGCGGCCCCCGTGCGTTCACCTTGCGCAGGGCCTGGCTTTTAGGGGCGCGGGGAACTGCGCGACAAGCCCCCACCGGCGGGTGGTCCGGCGACAAGCGAACTGCCCCGCCGGGGCGGGTGGTGACCCGCAGGAGGGCGGCAGCCGCACCGGGGCCCCGGACCGCGAAGGCGGTCCGGGGCCCCGGTGGCAAGAAGGCCGGACGGTCAGCCGGCGGCGGCGGCGTCGGCAGCCTGGGCGCGCAGCGAACGCTCCACGCTGGAGCGGGACTCCACGACCAGGCGACGCAGCGCCGGGGCCGGATCGGCCGACGCCAGCCAGGCGTCGGTGGCGTCCAGGGTGGCCTGCGAGACCTGGAGAGCCGGGTAGAGGCCGACCACGATCTGCTGGGCCATCTCGTGGCTGCGCGAGTCCCACACGTCCTTCACCGTCGCGAAGTACCGCTCGGTGTACGGCGCCAGCAGCTCGCGCTGGTCGGTCTGCACGAAGCCGCCGATCACCGCCTCCTGCACGGCGTTCGGCAGCTTGTCGTCCTCCACGACAGAGGCCCAGACCGCCGCCTTGACCTCGGCGCTCGGCCGCGCCGCCCGTACCGCCGCGGCGTGCTGCTCGCCCGCCGAGGTCGGGTCGAGCGCCAGCTCCGCGTCGATCGCCTTCTCGTCCGCGCGGCCGGTCGCCGCGAGCCGGGACAGCAGCGCCCACCGCAGATCCGTGTCGACGGCCAGTCCCTCGTACGTCACCGTGCCGTCCAACAGCCCGGCCAGTACGTCCAGTTGGGCGTCGGTGCGGGCCGCGAGGGTGAACGCGCGTGCCCAGGCGAGCTGGTGGTCGCTGCCCGGCGCCGCCGTCCGCAGGTGCTCCAGCGCCGCCTCGGTCCACCGCGCCAGGCCGGTGTCGCGCCACGCCGGGTCGGCGTACAGGTCGAGCGCCAGCTTCGCCTGCCGGTGCAGCGACTGCACCACACCGATGTCGGTCTCCTTGCCGATGCCCTGCAGCACCAGCTCCAGGTAGTCACGGGCGGCCAGTTCGCCGTCCCGCGTCATGTCCCAGGCCGACGCCCACACCAGCGCGCGCGGCAGCGACTCCGTGAAGTCCCCGACATGGTCGCGGACCACGGCCAGCGACTGCTCGTCCAGCCGCACCTTCGCGTACGACAGGTCGTCGTCGTTGAGCAGGATGACGGCCGGGCGCGGCGTCCCCGCGGGGAACGGCACCTGCGTCGACTCGCCAACGACGTCCAGCTCGACGCGCTGGGTCCGTACCAGCTTGCCGTCCACCAGGTCGTACGCGCCGACCGCGATCCGGTGCGGGCGCAGCACGGCCTCGCCCTTCGCGCCGACGGGCAGCGCCGGGGCCTCCTGCCGTACCGCGAGCGAGGCGACCGTACCGTCCTCGGCCACCGTCACCTCCGGCCGCAGCACATTGATGCCCGCCGTCTCCAGCCACGCCTTCGACCAGGTCTTCAGGTCGCGCCCCGAGGTCTCCTCCAGCGCGCCCAGCAGATCCGCCAGCCGCGTGTTGCCCCACGCGTGCCGCTTGAAGTACGCCTGCACGCCCGCGAAGAACTCGTCCTCGCCCACGTACGCCACGAGCTGCTTCAGCACCGAGGCGCCCTTGGCGTACGTGATGCCGTCGAAGTTGACCAGCACGTCGTCCAGGTCGTTGATCTCCGCCATGATCGGGTGCGTGGACGGCAGTTGGTCCTGCCGGTACGCCCACGTCTTCATCGAGTTGGCGAAACTCGTCCACGAGTGCGGCCACTTCGAGCCCGGCGCGTACGCCTGGCAGGCGATCGAGGTGTACGTGGCGAACGACTCGTTCAGCCACAGGTCGTTCCACCACTCCATGGTGACCAGGTCGCCGAACCACATGTGCGCCAGCTCGTGCAGGATCGTCTCGGCCCGCGTCTCGTACGCGGCGTCCGTGACCTTCGACCGGAACACGTACTGGTCGCGGATCGTCACCGCGCCCGCGTTCTCCATCGCGCCCGCGTTGAACTCCGGCACGAAGAGCTGGTCGTACTTCGGGAAGGGGTACGCGTACGCGAACTTCTCCTCGAACCAGTCGAAGCCCTGCCGGGTGACCTCGAAGATCGCCTCGGCGTCCAGGTACTCCGCCAGCGAGGGACGGCAGTAGATGCCCAGCGGCACGCTGCGGCCGTTCCCCTCCCAACTGCTGTGCACCGACGCGTACGGGCCGACGATCAGGGCCGTGATGTACGACGAGATGCGCGGGGTCGGCGCGAACACCCACACGCCGTCCGCCGGGGGCTCGGGGGTCGGGGAGTTCGAGATCACCGTCCAGCCGGCCGGGGCCTGGACCGTGAAGGCGAAGCTCGCCTTCAGATCCGGCTGCTCGAAGCTGGCGAAGACGCGGCGGGCGTCCGGTACTTCGAACTGCGTGTACAAATATGCTTGCTTGTCGACCGGGTCGACGAACCGGTGCAGGCCCTCGCCGGTGTTGGTGTACGCGCAGTCCGCGACGACCCGCAGCTCGTTCTCGCCGGAGCGCAGGCCGGGCAGCGCGATCCGCGAGTCCTTGAACGCGGCTGCCGCGTCCAGGGGCTCGCCGTTGAGCACCACCTCGTGCACGAGGGGCGCGACCAGGTCGATGAACGTTTCCGCTCCCGCCTCGGCGGCCTCGAACCGTACGGTGGTCACCGACCGGAAGGTGCCGCCCTCCTGGGCGCCGCGCAGGTCCAGCTCGATGTCATAAGCGTCCACGGTGAGCAGGCGCGCACGCTCCTGCGCCTCCTCACGCGTGAGGTTCGTACCAGGCACGGTGGCCCACTCCTTCTCGTCAGATGAGACGCCCATCCTCGCACGGCACGTTTCCGTTCCACGGCTCGCCGCCAGGGCTTTGTCTTTTCCCGCCCCGCCCACCCGTGCGGGTGCTTTCTCCGTCTGCGGGTGCCGCCTGTGCCTGGGTCGGCGCCGGTCCGGGGCACCTCCTCGAAATGCGGCTGCCTGCTCTTGCTCATCCGGCACCGTCCCTGTCACCGCATTTCTGCGGGGGCACCCCGGCCCGTCCCCTCCCGGTCCGTCGGCGTCCGACGGTCCGCTGTGGCTGAGGAGGAGGGGGTGGATGGGGGCCGGGTTCTGGGCGGCTGGCGGGTGGGCTGTTGGTGATCGTCAGCCGGGTCGGGTGGAATGGGGGCGTTGATCACTCTCATGCGATGGGCGAGGAGCTGGCGTGGCCCGATGGATGGTCCTGATAAGTCCGGTCGGCGGTTCGCCTCACGGGCCCTATCGGGTTGACACCCTCACCGAGTTCGAGGCCAGCCATGAGGAGGCGCCGGGCGTCTTCCTCAACCTGGTGAACACCTTCGACCGCGACGTGCGCAAACCCCGGCGCAGGCAGGCGTTCAAGTGCTCCGAGCGGACATACGTCCTCCGTGTCGAGGGCTACATGAAGCAATTCGAGTACCGCTTCGAGCTTGCCGAACTTGTAGCCGACACCGCTGCCCCAGACCTTCCCGACACCATCCAGTAGCCCGATTCGCCTAGGGCCTGTCCGGCGGATCTTTGTGACCATCTGATGATGTGGTCGTTGTTCTGGTCGTGCGGCGGGGTGATCCGACCAACGACGAGTGGATGCGGCTTGAGTCGCTTCTGCCGAAGTCTGGGGGGGTTGGGGCGGCCGTTGGTGCGATCACCGGCGGGTGATCAACGGGATCCTTTGCCGGGTCCGTACTTGAGCATGGTCGCGAAGGACTCAAATCAAGCACACCATCCCGAGCCCAAAGGCCAGCGGGCCAAGCGCCGAAGCCGAGGCGGTAAAGGGTGCCGACCCGCCGGCTTCGACAAGGAGATGTACAAGCGACGCAACACGGTCGAGCGCACGGTCAACCAGCTCGAATAAACACTTCAGGGCCGTCGCGACGCGCTACGACAAGCGGGCCTATGTCTTTCACGGGATGGTCACCGTCGCAGCGATCCGACTCTGGCTGCGGGCCCGATCCGTCGGACAGCTTCTAGCATCTGCGTCTATGTCCAAATCCGAGCATGTCCTTGACTGGTTGCAGAGCTGGTACGCCTCACAGTGCGATGGCGACTGGGAACACGGATGGGGCGTGAAGATCGAGACGCTCGACAACCCGGGCTGGGCCGTGACGATTGATCTTGAGGAGACGGACTTGGCGACCCGGGAGTATTCCCCACAGCGGGTCATGCGAGGTGAGCACGACTGGGTGATGACTCGGACGGCCGAGGGGGCGTTTCACATCGCGTGTGGACCCGGCAACCTGACCGAGGCCCTCTCACTGTTCCAGGTCTGGGCAACAGCGAGAGTCCAGTAAGTGATGTGACCGGCGGGGCCGTCACCCTGTCAGCACGGGTCGACCACCCCACCCCCTTTCCCCGGCAACCCCCACCGGCAGGCGGACGCCGACGTACCCGAGCCCACCCACCCCCCTCCCCG
This sequence comes from Streptomyces sp. NPDC008079, assembly GCF_042957385.1. Lineage (NCBI taxonomy): Bacteria > Bacillati > Actinomycetota > Actinomycetes > Kitasatosporales > Streptomycetaceae > Streptomyces > Streptomyces sp. NPDC008079. The sequence goes on along the minus strand of NZ_JBIBIC010000007.1, from coordinate 4,060 downwards.
GCCACCCCCACCGGCGGGCGGACGCCGACGTACCGGGAGGGGACGGGCCGGGGTGCCCCCGCAGAAATGCGGTGACAAGAAGGGCACCGGATACAGGAGACCAGGTAGCCGCATTTCGAGGAGGTGCCCCGGACCGGCACCGACCCAGGCACAAGCGGCACCCGCAGACGAAGAAAACACCCGCACGGGTGGGCGGGGCGGGAAAGACAAGACAACGGCGGCAGCCGTCACGCCGGGACGGGGGTTGTCCCCACCATGGGGACGCCAGGGGACGCCATGGCTCGGGGGAGCGCGGCTCCGTAGCGTCGAGAGGGTCGGAAAACGAACTGAGCTGAGGGGAAAGAGATGGCGTCGCGGCGCGAACGAAAGCGGGCACAGAAGGCGGCGGACGCCGAAACGACAGGCACGCCGGCCACGGCGGACGCGGCGTACGCGCCGTACGCGGTGGAGCTGAGAGGAGTGCGGCGCACATACGGCCGCGGCGAGGCCGCGGTACACGCGCTGCGCGGCATCGATCTGGGGCTGCCCCGCGGCAGCTTCACGGCGGTGATGGGCCCCTCCGGCTCGGGGAAGAGCACGTTCCTCCAGTGCGCGGCCGGACTGGACAAGCCGAGCGCCGGGCAGGTGCTGCTGGGCGGGGTGGAGATCACCGCGCTGAGCGAGAAGCGGCTGACGGAGCTGCGGCGCAGCCGCATCGGGTTCGTGTTCCAGTCGTTCAATCTGCTGCCGTCGCTGACCGTGCAGCAGAACGTCCAGCTCCCGCAGCGCCTGGCGGGCGAGCGCCCCGACCGGCGCCGGGTGGCGGAGCTGCTGGCCCAGGTGGGCCTGGAAGGCCACGGAAGGCGCCGCCCCGGCCAGCTCTCCGGCGGGCAGCAGCAGCGCGTGGCCATCGCGCGGGCGCTGGTCACGGAGCCTGACGTGATCTTCGCGGACGAGCCGACGGGGGCGCTGGACACGGGGACGGCCCGCGAGGTGCTGGGGCTGCTGCGGCACGCGGTGAACGGGCTCGGCGCGACCGTGGTGATGGTGACGCACGACCCGGTGGCGGCGTCGTACGCGGACCGCGTGCTGTTCCTGGCGGACGGCTCGTTCGCTGACGAGCTGTGGCACCCCGAGCCGACGGCGGTCGCGGACCGGATGGTGGCACTGACCCAGCGCGAGACCCAGCGCGAGACCCAGCGCGAGACCGGGCGCGGCGCGGGACGGGTGGGGGCGGCGGCATGAACGGCCTGGCCCGCGCCTCCGTGCGCTTCAGGCCCGCGTCCTTCGTGGGCACCTTCGTCGCGCTGCTGTTCGCGTCCGCCGTCATCACGGCGTGCGGCAGCATGCTCCAGACCGGGATCACGGCGCATGTGAAGCCGGTGCGGTACGCGGCCACGCCCGTCGTGGTGGCGGCCGACCCGTCGGCGCGGATCACCACGGGGCACGGCGACGACGCCGACAGCGACGCGGCGTCGCTGCCGGACCAGCCCCGCGTGGACACGGCGCTCGCCGACCGCATCGCCCGCGCGCCGGGCGTGTCGGCGGCCGTACCCGACACGGCCTTCCCGGTGCAGTCGAAGACGCTGCCGCCGCTGACCGGCCGCGACTGGTCCGCCCACGCGATCGACGCGAGCACGGTGGTGCGGGGGCGGGCGCCCGGTACGGGCGAGGTCGCCCTGTCGGCGGCCACCGCCCGGGCGGCGCACGTCGGCGTCGGCGACACCCTCACGCTGACCACCCCGACGGGCGCGACCACGTACAAGGTCTCGGGCCTGACCGACACGGAGACCAGCGCCGGCGCCGGCGCGAAAGACGGCACCAAGGCAAGCGCTACAGCAAGCGCCTCGGCCGGCGCCTCGGCCTACTTCGCCGACCCCGTCGCCGACCGCCTGTCGGGACACCCGGGCCGCACCGACGCCATCGCCGTGCTGCCCGCCAAGGGCGTGAGCACGGACGAGCTGGCCCGGCAGGTGGAGGCCGCGGTCAAGGGCGCCCCCGGCGACCCGGCGAAGGTGCGCACCGGCGACGGCCGCGGTCTCGCCGAGCACCCGGAGCTGGCCGAGGGCAAGGAGATGCTGACGGCGATCGGCGCCTCGTTCGGCGGGATCGCCACGGCGACGGCCGTGTTCGTGGTGATGGGCACCGTCGCGCTGGCGATCGGCCAGCGCGGCCGGGAGATCGCGCTGCTGCGCGCCGTCGGCGCGACCCCGCGGCAGATCCGCCGCACCGTGGCGACCGAGGCGATGCTGGTGGCGCCGATCGCGGGCGCCGCGGGCATCCTGCCCGGCGTGGCGCTGGCCCGCTGGTGGGTGAGGCAGCTCGTCCACCGGGACGCCGTCCCGGCCGGGGTGACGCTCAGCACGGGCTGGATCCCGATGGTGAGCGCGGTCGGCGCGGGCCTGCTCGCGGCGTTGGCCGCCGGATATCTGGCCGCCCGCCGCCCGTCGAAGGCCCGGCCGAGCCAGGCGCTCGGCGAGGCCGCGGTGGAGCGCCGCAGGCCCGGCGTCATCAGGACCGTGCTCGGCGCCGCGGCCGTCGCGGGCGGCTGCGTCCTGGCCGCCGTCGCCGCGCACACCACGGGCGAGGACGCCGCGAACGTCGCCCTCGGCATCGTCTTCTGCTTCATGGTCGGCGTGGCCTTCCTCGGGCCCGTCGTGGCCTGGGCCGCCGCCGCGCTGCTCGGCCTGCCGCTGCGCGCGGGCGGTGCCGCCTCGCAGCTCGCCGCCGCCAACAGCCGGGCCAACGCCCGCAGGCTGGCCTCCGCGATCACCCCGATCGTGCTGGTCACCGCCTTCTGCGGCACGCTCCTGTGCATGCAGGGCTCGCTCAAGCACGAGGCGGCCCACCAGATCGAGGACGGCGTCGTCGCCGACCAGGTGCTCGGCTCGTCCGGCGCGGGGGTGCCCGCCGACACCGCGCAGCGCGCCGCGAAGGTGCCCGGCGTGGATGGCGCGGTCGGCGTCCTGCGCACCGGCGCGCTCTACCGGGCTTCCGGCTCGCTCAACTCCGCGTCCCTGCTGGGCGTTTCCGGAGACCCGGGCAAGCTGCCCGACGTCCTCCAACTGGGCGTCAAGACCGGCTCGTTGAGCGCGCTGACCGGTGACGGCCGGACCGTCGCCGTGGATTCGCTGCTCGCCGGTACGGCGAAGGTGAAGGTCGGCGACCGGATCCCGCTGTGGCTCGGCGACGGCACCCGGGTGCGGCCCGCGGTCGTGGCGACGTACGAACGCGGCCTGGGCATCGGCCAGTTGCTGATGCCGCGCACGGCGGTCGCCGACCACGCGCGGACGGCGTACGACACGCAGGTGCTGGTGCACGACGCGCCCGGCGCGGACCGTACGGCCGTCGCGCGGGACCTGTCGCGGCTGGGCGTCGCCGGGCTCACGGTCACCGACCGCGCCGGGTACCGCCAGCAGGCCGACAAGGAGCTGGAGTTGAACGCCTGGGCGAACAGCGTCATGGCCGCCGTCCTCGGCGGATTCGCCGCGGTCGCCGCCGCGAACACGCTGGTGATGACGGTGCTGGACCGGCGCCGCGAGGTCGCGCTGCTGCGGCTGGCGGGCACCACGCGCCGCCAGGTGCTCGGCATGGTCCGCCTGGAGGCGCTGCTGGTCGCCGCGGCCGGGCTGCTGATCGGCGGTGCCATCGCGTGGATCACCCTCGTCCCGATCGCCCGCGGTCTGACCGGCGCGAGCCCGTACATCCCGCCGGGCACGGCTCTCGGCCTCGCGGGCGCCGCGACGGTCATCGGCCTGCTCTCCACGGCCCTTCCGGCCCGCGCGCTGCTGCGCGCCAACCCGGCGGCGGCGGGCGCGGCCCGCGAATAGCCCACCGGACACGGTGAGTTGAACGCGTTCGGTGCACGCGGACAGGGCGGCCGTCAGGAAGACGGCCGCCCTGTTCACGTACGTACCGGGGGTGGGGGGGGGGGGGGGGCCCCCCCCCCCCCCCCCCCCCCCCCCAACCCCCCCCCCCCCCCCCCAAAAAAAAAAAAAAAAAAAAACAAACAAAAACCCCCCCCCCAAAAAAAAATACCCAAAAACCCCCCAAAACAAAACGGCCCCCCCGCCGCCCCCAC
>NZ_JBIBIC010000006.1:0-391056 GCF_042957385.1 Streptomyces sp. NPDC008079 | reverse complement strand
CCCTGTTTTTGACCGCGTCACCCTATTGCGGGGCGCCCCGGACACTGTTTTTTTGTTGCCCAATTCCGCGGGGGGGGCCCCCCCCGGGGGGGGGGCCCCCACCGCTCAGTGGCAGGTCGAAGTGCGTCGCTACCAGCGGTACCAACGGCCACGGCTGCCACCGGAATTCGTCGAGCGGACAACGAATCCCAGCAGCCAGACCACCAGGACGACGATCGCCACCCACCACAGAATCTTGAGGGCGAACCCGGCGCCGAAGAGAATCAACGCGAGCAGAAGAACGAGCAGAAGCGGTCCCATAGTTTGTACCTCCCACTCGCGCGCTTGCCCCACGCCCACACTGACATGCGCGGATAATGTCACGGAACGGTATCCATCAGTTGGTGACAAGTGTCCTGGAGATGAGCGGGACAGGCGGTCGGGCGCCACATTCACCGTGCCTCGACGACAGGCGCACTCGATTCCGAGTGCGCGCCAGACCCGTATCACCCCGTACCGCTCCGCAATTCCTTGTCCTCACGATGACGACCGGACGCTGCGGACTGTGGCGCGGACACCGCCGCGGGGATCCGGGCTGTTTCCGACCTCTGGTGGGAACGGTGGTGTCTCGCGCTGCGTCAGCGCGGTGACGGGACGGGGCGGGGCCGTCGAGGCGCGTCGACCGGAGTGACACACCGCCGACCGGCGTGTGCGGCCCGTGCGGCCCGTGCGGCCCGTGCGGCGTATTGACGCATACACGACCAATGGCTAGCTTCAGGGAGCGCTCTCTCGCCTCGTCGCGCCGGTCAACTCAACTCCGCTTCCCGCACGGCGAATTGGACCATGGACAACGATGTCAGGCTCTGTCGAGGACTACGGAAGGCATGCCCATGCGCCCACGCCGCGTCGGATCACCTCTCTCGCCCCGCAGGAGCCGGGCGCTCGTGCTGAGTTCATGCCTGGCGCTGCTGTCGGTCACCGCCGTCGACAGCGCGGTGGCGCGGCAGGCCGCCCCGCCGGCGCGGGCCGCGGCGTCGAGTTCCGTCATCACCGACGGGAACGCCCGCTTCGAGGTGCTCAGTCCGACCCTGGTGCGGCTGGAGTACGCGGGCGACGCCGCCTTCCAGGACGGGACGACGTTCAACGCCGTCAACCGGTCCTTCCCCGTATCCGACGTCACCACGGACGTCACCGCGGACGGGTACCGCGAGATCACGACGTCCGGGCTGGCGTTGCGCTACAAGCGGGGCAGCGGCCCTTTCACGGCGGCCAACCTCACGGTGACGATGGCGGGCACGGGGGTGACCGCGACACCGGCGTTTCCTTCCTACTGCCCGGTCAACTCCGCCTGCGAGGCTGAGAATTCGCTGCTCAGCGGCTACGGCGTCGCCGCCTACGACCACACCGGGCACACCGGCTCCGGCTTCGTCGCCGGATACGAGCACACGGGCAGCGGCCTCACCCAGGACGTCTCCGCGGTGCCGTCGACCGGCGACTACCGGCTGTGGGTGCGCTACTCCAACGCGGCGGGCGGCACGGGCACCCTGTCCACCCGGGTCGGCTCGACCGCGGGCCCGGCGCTCAGCCTGCCCGCCACCTCGTCGTGGAACGCCTGGTCGACCGCGTCCGCCACGGTGCACCTGACCGCCGGCACCAACACCCTGAGCATCGTGCAGAACGCGGGTGACACCGGCAGGGTCAACATCGACAGCCTGGCGGTCACCCCGGTCGGCACCACGGCGTACCCGGCCGCGTCGACGGCGCTCACCACGACCGGCTACGGCGCGGGGCCGACGAACACCCTCGGCGGCTGGTCCCGGACGCTGGACAATCCGGCGGCCGTGCCGGTGCCCGAGCACCCGGGGATCCTCGATCGCGACGGCTGGTACCTGCTGGACGACACCCGGACGGCTCTGCTGTCGGGCGCGCACGCGGTGACCGACCGGCCCTCGCACGGCGCCCAGCCGTACCAGGACGGCTACTTCTTCGGTTACGGCCAGAACTACAAGCAGGGCCTCGCCGACCTCAACTCCCTGACCGGCGGCGCCAATCTGCTACCGGAGTCGGCCTACGGCGTGTGGTACTCGCGGTACTACGGCTACTCGACGGCCGACTACGAGAATTCGCTGCTGCCCACCTTCCGCAGCACGAACACGCCGATCGACTGGCTGGTGGTGGACACCGACTGGAAGTCGCCGACGCAGTGGAACGGCTGGAACTGGAACAGTTCGCTCTTCCCCGATCCGCGGGCATTCCTCGACTGGACCAAGCAGCAGGGTCTCGCGGTGTCGATGAACATCCACCCGACCATCGACAGCGGCGACCCCAAATTCGCCGCGGCCAACTCCCGCGCGGGCGGCCTCCTGCCCGACGGCGGCAGTACGTACGCCTTCGACTGGTCCAACCCGGCGCATCTGGCCGCCTATCTCGATCTGCACCAGCCCTTCGAGCAACAGGGCGTGCGGGAGTGGTGGCTGGACTACTGCACCAACTGCGGTGCCTCGACCGCGTCAGATCCGCATGTGGGGCCGGACAATCTGATCAACCAGGCCTATGCGGACGACGCGGCGGCCAAGGGGCTGCGCGGCTTCTCCTTCGCACGGATCGGCGGCTCGGAGGAGGGCGGCGACAACAGCAACTACCCGGTCGGGCCCTGGTCCGAGCGGCGCAACTCGATGCAGTTCACCGGCGACACGCCCGCGACGTGGGACATGCTCGCCTTCGAGGCGAAGTTCACCGCCGCCGAGGCCGCCGCGGGAATCTCCAATGTCAGCCATGACATCGGCAGCTTCCACGGCGGTCATCTCGCCGACGATCTGTACGCCCGCTGGGTGCAATTCGGCACCTTCCAGCCGGTGGACCGGCTGCACTCCGACCACGGCGACCGGCTGCCGTGGAACTACACCGGCGCTGCCGCGGCGAGCGCCGAGTCCTTCCTGCGGCTGCGGGAGGCGCTCGTCCCGTACACGTACACGCTCGCACAGCAGGCGAACGCGACCGGTGTGCCCATCGTCCGGCCGCTGTATCTCGACTACCCGTCCCAGGACGCCGCCTACAGCGCCACCGGCGAGTACCTGTACGGCGACGACGTCCTGGTCGCGCCGATCACCTCGCCCAACGACTCCAGCGGCAACGGCTCCGCGTCGGTGTGGGTGCCGCCGGGGAGCTGGACGGACTACTTCACCGGCCGTACCTACACCGGGCCCGCCACCGTCACCATCACCGGTCCGCTGTCCCGGATGCCGGTGCTGATCAAGGCCGGCGGCATCCTCCCCACCCGCACCGACTACGTCGACAACCAGGGGCAGCGGCCGTTGACGCAGGTGACGGTGAATGTCGCCGCGGGTGCCGACGGGGCCTTCTCGGTCTACTCCGACGCCGGCGAGGGTACGGGCTATCGCAGCGGCCAGGCGACCGAGGCGCCCCTGTCGTGGAGTGAGACGGCTCGGACACTGACGATCGGCGCGCAGACCGGTTCCTTCAGCGGCGCGCCGACCTCCCGGGCCTACACCCTGCGGCTGTCCAACTCGCAGGCGCCGACCGCCGTTTCGGTCGACGGGGCGCAGGTCCCGGAGACCGCGTGGTCGTGGAACGTCAACCGCAGGACGGTGACGGTGACGACGGGCGCGCTCCCGCTCGGCTCCTCGCACACCGTGACGCTGTCCGGCAGCGCGTCCGCGAACCCGGCGTCCGGCGAGGTGATCGGCGCGGGCGGCCTGTGCCTCGACGTGCGCGGCGGGGTGGCCGACGACGGGACGGCCGTGCAGCTGTGGGGCTGCAACCACAGCGCGGCCCAGCAGGTCGCGTACCAGGCCGACAGTACCGTCCGGCTCCTCGGCAAGTGCCTGACGGCCACGGGCGGCGGGACGGCGAACCGTACGCCGGTGAGCGTCGCGGGCTGCTCGGGTGCCGCCTCGCAGACCTGGACGCACCGCTCCGACGGCAGCCTGCTCAATCCGGCCTCGGGACGCTGCCTCGACGTGCCGGACGGCAACACCACACCCGGCGCCGTACAGCTCCAGCTGTACGACTGCGCCGGTGTGACCGCGCAGTCGTGGAAGCTGCCGCCGGGTGCGGTCTCCGGCCCCGCTGCCCTGTGCGTGGACGTGACCAACGCCGATCCGGCCTCCGCCACGCCCGTGCAGTTGTCCGGCTGCAACGGCTCCGACGCGCAGCGCTGGTCCGCGCCCGGCGACCGCACGCTGCGGACCTTCGGCAAGTGCCTCGACGCGGTGGGCGGCAACACCGGCAACGGCACACGGACCCAACTGTGGGACTGCAACGGCACGGGCGCCCAGGTGTGGGAGAGCCGGGCCGACGGCACCTTGTTCAATCCGCAGTCGGGCCGCTGCCTCGACGACAAGGACAACGGCCAGCAGGCCGGGGATCCCGTGCAGTTGTGGGACTGCAACGGGACGGCGGCACAGCGCTTCCGCCTCGGCTGACCGGCACGTCCCGTCCGCTGTGACCCACCCCGTCGCGGACACGGTCAGACCGGCTGCCCGACCGTGTCCGCGACGGACCTCCGCGACGCTCTCGTCAGCAGCCGAGCGGCGCGGAACCGACGGCCACGTCGTCGAACCACAAGGTGTCGTCGCCCGTGGCGTAGCTCTCCCAGCCGAGTCGCAGGGCGGTCGGCCTGGGCGGCGTGGTGCGCGAGAGCCACTGCTGGTCGATGTCCTGGGTCGGCACGCCGTCGGCGTGCAATCCGGGTATCTGCGTGTCATTGAGCCAGGTGTCGAGCTTCGGCGCCGTGGTGTCGACCGCGAAGCGCAGACACTGCCAGGTGAGGGTCGGCAGCGGACTGCTCAGCGAGACCCCGGCCGGACTCTGCGCCGGGAGGGTGGCGTCGTCACTCTCCCGGTTCCACTGCAGGGCGCCGTTCTGGCCGCCGATCCGCAGCGCCCGGCCGCCCTGCGAGGAGTCCGGCATGGAGACGAAGGCGACGTGCGAGGTCGGGAGCGCCGTGGTGTGCCGCACCCACATACGGATGTAGACCACCGGGCCGACCGACGACAGATCAGCGGTGGAGGCGACGAAGGCGTGGTTGCAGTAGCCCGCCTTCCCGTCCACCCGCAGGGACTTCGAGCCGCTGTGCGCGACTGTCGTGTCGATGGCGGCCGTTCCCGTGCCTTGGCAGTCGGGCGCGGTGAAACGCCAGTCCCCGGCGGGACCGGCACCGCTCTGGTCCTCAAAGCCCGTGCATATCGTCGCGGAGTCGCATCCCGCGGGGGGCGAAGTGGGCGGCGGCGTGGTCGGGGGCGTCGTAGGCGGGGTGGTCGGGGGCGTGGTCGGCGGGGGCGTGGTCGGCGGGGGCGTGGTCGGCGGGGGCGTGGTCGGCGGGGTGGTGCTGGCGCCTCCACAGGGCAGGTCGTTGAGGGCGAAGTCAGCGGTTTGCGCGCCCGCGGACCCAGCCGTTCCCTGCACGCCGAAGTCGACCGTGCCTCCTGCTGCCACGACGCCGTTGTAGGACGCGTTGACGGCGGTGACGGAGTGCCCGTCCTGGGTGACGGTCGCGTTCCAGGCCGAAGTGATCCTCTGATCACCGGCATACGTCCACGTCAGCCGCCAACCGCTCAGCGCCGCGCCGAGGTTGGTGACGTGCACCTGCGCGGTGTAGCCACCGGGCCATTCGTTGAGCGTGTACTCGGCCCGGCATCCGGACGCCGACGCGCCGAATCCACTGGTGGGCACCGAGATCAGGAGCGAGACGGCCAGCGCTATGGCGGCGGCGACCGCCGTCCACAACCTGGGTGGTAACCGGAGAGTGCGAGCGGGCATAGGTGCCTCTTTCGGGGTGCTTGCGTGGGGGGAGCACAACATATGGGAGCGCTCCCATCCATCACAGCGCCCTGGCTGCACACTGTCAACGGATGCGGCCCGACCCAAGCGCGGCGCGACTCGGGCCGGTCTCGTCCGCAGGTGTTTACGAATTCTTGATCCACTGTTAGCTTCACAAATGGGAGCGCTCCCACTCGCAGACCCGTTCCCTCCCCCCACGCTGTCCCGGTGGCCCGGCCGCGGTGCGCCGCGGCCCCGGGAAAGCTCCCGGAAAGGTCATGATCTTGAAGCGAAAAAGAAGCTGGCAACTGTCGTTATTCGGTGTCTTCGCTCTTTTGCTCTCGGCGTTCGGCGCGGTCCTGCTCAGCCAGGGCTCCGCGCAGGCGCACGGCGTGGCGATGATGCCGGGCTCGCGCACCTACCTCTGCTACGAGGACGCCCTGACCCCCACCGGCGCCCTTACGCCGACCAACCCGGCCTGCGCCGCGGCGGTCGCCCAGAGCGGAACGACGTCGCTGTACAACTGGTTCGCGGTGCTCGACTCCAACGCGGGCGGTCGCGGCGAGGGTTACGTCCCGGACGGAACGCTGTGCAGCGCCGGCAACAAGTCGCCGTACGACTTCTCGGCCTACAACGCGGCCCGCGCCGACTGGCCGAGGACGCACCTGACGTCGGGCTCCACGATCCAGTTGCAGTACAGCAACTGGGCCGCGCACCCGGGCACCTTCCGTGTCTATGTGACCAAGCAGGGCTGGTCCCCGACCACTCCCCTGGCCTGGGCCGACCTGGAGTCGATCGGAAGCACCACCAACCCGCCCGCGGTGGGGTCGCCGGGAACCGACGGCGGCCACTACTACTGGGACCTGACGCTGCCCTCGAACCGTACGGGTGACGCGATGGTCTTCATCCAGTGGGTCCGCTCGGACAGCAATGAGAACTTCTTCTCCTGCTCCGACATCGCGTTCGACGGCGGTCACGGCGAGGTCAGTGGCATCCACAACGGCGGTTCGACCACGAGCGGCACGACCACTGGCACCACAAGCGGCACCACAAGCGGCACGACTACTGGCACCACGACCGGCACGACGACCGGCACGACCACTGGCACCACAAGCGGCACCACGACCGGCGGCAGCACAGGCGGGACCGACCCCGGCTCCTGCATGGCGATGTACGCGGTCTCCAACTCCTGGAGCGGTGGGTTCCAGGGGCAGGTCACCGTGATGAACCACGGCGCCTCGCCGTCGAGTCACTGGAAGGTGAACTGGACGCTCGGCACCGGCACGCAGATCACCAGTCTGTGGAACGGAGTCCAGTCGGTCAGCGGAGGCAGCATCAGCGTCACCAACGCCGCCTACAACGGCACGATCCCACCGGACGGCGCTTCCACGACGTTCGGATTCACGGCCAACTCGACCGGCAACAACACGCCCATCGGCTCGATCACTTGCACGTTCTCCTAGCGCGCTGAAGCGCCCGACAGCGCCCCGTACGGCCTCCTGCCGTGCGGGGCGACGGGCGCAGGGCGGCCGTCCCCGAACGGCGACCGGTTCACGTACTTCATATTCGCGTGCGAACGCATCGTGCGCCTACGGACGAGCGTCCCTCTCTTCGGCGTCCCCGTTCGTGTCTTCCTCCAAGGCCACGGTCAGCTCGGTGTCGGTGTCGCGCCAGAAGGTCTCCGCGTCGCGCAGGATGTCCTTCACGATCCGCCACTCGCGCGGCTTGGCCGCCGCGTACTCCTGCCAGCCCTCGATCCGCAGCCGCCGCCCGTCGGAGCCGACCGGCCACCACGACAGGTCGGTCAGGCAGTCCGCGAGCGCGTCCCAGTTGCGGCCGAACCAGTCCGGCAGGTGCAGCCGCTCGGTGCAGCGGTCCATGAACGACTGACGGTCGACGACCCCGGTCAGATCCAGTACGAGGGTGTCGCCCGGCGGTGTGGTGGCCGTCATCGCAGCACCGCCTCGAAGCTCTGGTAGTGGTCGGAGGTGTAGAAGATCTCGCCGTTGCGGCCGGTCACGATCCGCCGCGCGCCGCGGTCCGGGGCGTCCGGGGTCGGCACCGTGTACTCGTGGTAGTAGCCGCGCGTCCGGGCGGGCAGTTCCTTCTCGTAGTTGCCGAAGACGATGCCGTCCCTGCTGTACGGGTACGGTCCGCCGCGGTCGATCAGCGCCAGCGTGGTGCGGGCCTCGGGGGGCAGGTCGGCGGGGTGCACGACGTGGTGGCCGTCGGCCCAGGCGGGGGTGGACGAGGCGTGGGCGGCCCGCCCGGAGCTGTGGGCGGCCGGGACGACGGTGGGGGTCGCGCAGCCGCCGAGGAGGACCCCGAACAGAGCGAGCAGGCAGGTGGCGAGCACGGGGGCGACCGCGCGTGGAACGGACCGCAGCAGCATGCCGCCGATGCTGCCACACTTGATCACTTCCAGCGCGGAACGGCACTCCGCACGGGTCAAGCCGGGGGCATCGCGGGTGGCCGTGGGTCGGTGCCGGTTGGCGGTGCCGGTTGCCGTCGGGTCGGGGTCGGTTGCCCGCGCCGGCTGACCGTGGGTCGGTGCCGGGCCGGGGCGCCTCCTCGGAATGCGTCACACCTGGTCACACGGAATTCGGCGCCCGGCTGTCAACGCATTCCTGCGGAGTCACCCCGGCCCGTCCCCTCCGGTCGTTCGGCGGGCTGGTGGCCGTCCTCGTACCGCGGCGAAGCCTGAGGGGTCAGGGGCCGTCGGGGTCGGCGCGGTCGAGGGCGGGGCGGGGGGCGGGGGCGGTGGAGTGCAGGAGGTGGTCGGCGGCGGCGGTGTCGGTGACCAGGCTGGTGACGAGGCCGGAGCGGAGCACCGCGTCGATGGCGGCGGCTTTGCGGCGACCGCCCGCGATGGCGAGCACTTCGGGGATCCGGCGGAGCCGGTCGGCGTCGATGGTGATGCAGCGCTCGCCGAGGTCGCGGCCGACCCTGCGGCCCTGGGCGTCGAAGAGGTGGGAGGACATCTCGGCGGCGACGCCGAGGCCCGCGTAGTGCTCGCGCTCCTCGTCGGTGAGGGCGTCGTGGACGGTGGAGATGCCCGCTTCCCAGGAGCCGACGGAGACCACGGCGACGGTGACCTTGTCGAAGTAGCCCATGGCGGCGGCGATGCCGCTCTGGGCGCGCAGGGCGCTGGCGGTGGCGGGGTCGGCGAGCACCATCGGCGCGTAGAGCGGGTGCGCCTCGCCGCCGGAGACGGCGGCGGCGGTGCGTACCGCCTCGACGGAGCCGCGCTCGGTGGTGCCGACGTCGTAGACGCCGGTGAGCTGGACGACGGTGCAGGGCGCGAGCCGGTCCAGCGCGTTGGCCATGGTGATGATGGAGCGGCCCCAGGCCAGGCCGAGCACGTCGCCGTCGTCCACCAGCTCGCCGAGCAGGTCGGCGGCGACGGCGCCCAGATTCTCCGGGTCGGGCGCGTCCGCCTGGTCGGGCGGGGTCTCGACGACGACGGCGTGCCGCAGGCCGTAGTGGGCGCGCAGGGCGTCGGAGCGCTCGGCGTCCAGCTCGGCGGGGACGCGGATCTCGATTCTCACCAGGTCGCGTTCGAGGGCGGTCTCCAGGACCCTGGCCACCTTGAAGCGGCTGACCCCGAACTCCTCGGCGATCTGGATTTTGGACTTGCCCTCCAGGTAGAAGCGACGTGCCATCGCCGCCGCCTGGACCATCTCGCCGGGGCCCATGCGCACCTGTGTGCGGCCTGTGCTCACGTCGGTTCTCCCCAGTCGCCTATCTGATCCGCGTTGCCCCATGTGATCCGCTCCGCGCTCATCCTCGCAGATCGTGCCGTGTTACGGGCGCGTAGCGAAGACGCTTCCGCCCGTGGTAACCCCCGGTAGGCGCCCCCGTCACCGGGGCACTTCCGCGGCCTTCGCGGCGGCCTGCTCGCGCAGCGCGCGGACCGCGGCGGCGGGGTCGTCCGTGCCGTACACCGCGGAGCCCGCGACGAAGACGTCGGCGCCCGCCTCGGCGCACCGCTCGATGGTCTCGGCCGAGACGCCGCCGTCGACCTGGAGCCACATGTCGAGGCCGTAGCGGTCGATCAGCGCCCTGGTGCGGCGGATCTTCGGCAGCATGATGTCGAGGAACGCCTGGCCGCCGAAGCCCGGCTCGACCGTCATGATCAGCAGCATGTCGAGTTCCGGCAGCAGGTCCTCGTAGGGCTCGACCGGGGTGGCGGGCTTGAGCGCCATCGACGCCCGCGCGCCCTTCGCCCGGATCTCCCTGGCGAGCCGGACCGGGGCCGCCGCCGCCTCCACGTGGAAGGTCACCGAGCCCGCGCCGGCCTCCACGTACGCGGGCGCCCAGCGGTCCGGGTCCTCGATCATCAGGTGGCAGTCGAGCGGCGTCTCCGTCGCCCTGCTCAGGGACTCCACGACCGGCACCCCCAGCGTGAGGTTCGGCACGAAGTGGCTGTCCATCACGTCGACATGGAGCCAGTCGGCGCCCTCGACCGCCTTCGCCTCCTCGGCGAGCCGCGCGAAGTCGGCGGAAAGAATGCTGGGGTTGATCTGCACGCTCATGGGTCCAGCAAACCAGATCCGGAGGACGTGTGTTCCCACCCACCGGTCCCGCCAACCCTCGGACACGGCACGAACGCCAGTGCCATGCTGGTGCCGATCACTCTCCGGCACGGTCCGGCGCTCCCAGGGCGTCGCGTCGGACGGCGGGGGGACGACACCACGAGCGGGCCCGGGGGGCACTCATGGCGGGCGGAGCGGGACGGATAGCGCACGTCGTCTGCGGGCGGCGGAGCAAGTGGGTCGTGCTCGGCCTGTGGATCGTCGTGCTGGTGGTGGTCTCGCCGCTGGCCCAGAAACTCACCGACGCGCAGAAGAACGACTCGGCGAGCTGGCTGCCGAGCAAGGCGGAGTCCACCCGAGTGCTGGAGCTCCAGAAGCAGTTCGTGCCGGAGAGCGCGCCCGCGGTCGTCGTGTACTCCCGGCCCGGCGGCCTGACCGACGCGGATGTGGCGAAGGTCGGCGCGGACGCCGCCTCGGTCAAGTCGCTGACCGCGCACGGCATCGTCGGCAGCCGTACGGTCGGACCGCAGCTCGACCGGCGGACCGCGCCGCGCGCCGCGCTGCTCATCGTGCCGATCACCATCGACCCGAGCGGCTGGAGCACCATCGCGGACGCGGTCGAGCAGCTCAGGTCCACCGTCGGGCAGGGCGACGACGGGCTCAGGACGCACATCACGGGCCCCGGCGGCTTCTCCGCGGACTCCGCCGACGCCTTCGCCGGGATCGAGGGCACCCTGCTGTACGCGGCCCTCGCCGTCGTCGTCGTGATCCTGCTGATCACCTACCGCAGCCTGAGCCTGCTCTTCGTGCCGGTGCTGTCCGTGATCGGCGCGCTGTTCACGTCGGAGGCGGTGATCTACCTCCTCGCCGAGCACGCCGGTCTGGTGGTCAACGCCCAGAGCGCGGGCATCCTCACCGTCCTGGTGTTCGGCGCGGGGACGGACTACGCGCTGCTGCTCGTCGCCCGCTACCGCGAAGAGCTGCGCGATCACGAGGACCGGCACGAGGCGATGGCGCTCGCCCTGCACCGGGCGGGCCCCGCGATCATCGCGAGCGCGGCCACGGTGGCGCTGAGCATGCTGTGCCTGCTGGCCGCCGACATGAACTCGACCTCCGGGCTCGGCCCCGTCGCCGCGATCGGTGTCGCGGTGGCCCTGCTGGCGATGCTCACGCTCTTCCCCGCCCTGCTGGTGATCTTCGGCCGCTGGGTGTTCTGGCCCGCGATCCCGCACGTGGGCAGCGCGGAGCCGACCGAGGCCGGTGTGTGGTCGCGGATCGGCACGGCGGTCGGCCACCGGCCGCGGTCGGTGTGGATCACGACGGTGGTCGTGCTCGGCGCGCTCGGCCTGGGACTCTTCTCGCTGAAGGCGACCGGCCTGTCCAGCGCGGACAGCTTCACCGACACCCCGGACTCCGTGGTCGGCCAGAAGGTGCAGTCCCGCTACTTCCCGGCCGGTGGCGGCCAGCCGCTGGTGGTGATCGCGCGGGCGGGCGCCGCCGACGAGGTGCGTACGGCGCTGGCCTCGGTGAAGGGCGTCGTGCCCGGCTCGGTCGGCACCCCGCCGGGCGTGGCCGCGCGGAGGGACGGCCGGGTCTACCTGGAGGCCACTCTCGCCGACCGCGCGGACAGCGGGGCCGCCCAGCGGACCGTACGGCTGGCCCGCGACACCCTGCACCGCGTCCCCGGCGCGGACGCCCTGGTCGGCGGCGGGACGGCGGTGCAGAAGGACACGAATCAGGCGGCGAGCCGCGACAACAAGCTGCTGATCCCGCTGATCCTGCTGGTCGTCCTGCTGATCCTGGCGCTGCTGCTGCGGGCCCTGGTGGCGCCGCTGGTGCTGATGGCCACGGTGGTGCTGTCCTTCGGCGCCGCCCTCGGCGTCAGCTCGCTGGTCTTCCGGCACGTGTTCGGATACGCGGGCGAGGACACGGCGTTCCCGCTGTTCGTCTTCGTGTTCCTGGTGGCGCTGGGCATCGACTACAACATCTTCCTCATGACCCGCATCCGGGAGGAGACCGTCCGGCGCGGCACCCGCGACGGCGTCCGTACCGGTCTCGCCGCCACCGGCGGGGTGATCACCTCGGCCGGACTCGTCCTCGCGGGCACCTTCGCGGTGCTCGGCACGCTCCCGGTCGTCGGCTTCGCCGAGATCGGCTTCGCGGTCGCCTTCGGCGTCCTGCTCGACACCTTCGTCGTCCGCTCGGTGCTCGTCTCCGCGATCACCCTCGACCTGGGCCACCGGGTGTGGTGGCCGAGCAGGCTCGACTCGCCCCGTGCCGCCCCGGCGCAGGCGCGCGAGGAGGACCGGGAGCAGCCAGCGGACAGCCGTTAGGGCCTGTCCGGCGGATCACGGGCGCGTCAGCGCTCGCGGCGGGTGTTGAGCCGGGCCGCCTGCCGGGTCAGGTGGTCGCGCTCGGCGAGGTTCGGCGCCTTCGGGGCCGCCTGCGCGTAGAGCCGGGCCGCCGTCGCCAGATCGCCGTCGCGCTCGTGGAGATACGCGGCCACCGCCGTGTACCGGGGCAGCGTGTCGTCGAGGGCGGCGAGCGCCGCGAGACCGGCGCGGGGGCCGTCCGCCTCGCCGACCGCCACCGCCCGGTTGAGGCGGACGACCGGGCTGTCGGTCAGGGCCGCCAGTTCGTCGTACCACTCGACGATCTGCGCCCAGTCGGTCTCCTCGGCCGTCGGCGCGTCCGCGTGGAGCGCCGCGATGGCGGCCTGGGCCTGGAACTCGCCCAGCCGGTCGCGGGCCAGCGCCGCCTGAAGGATCTCGACGCCCTCGGCGATCGCCCCGGTGTCCCACCGGCCGCGGTCCTGCTCGGCGAGCGGTACGAGGCTGCCGTCGGGCGCGGTCCTGGCGGCCCGGCGGGCGTGGTGCAGCAGCATGAGGGCGAGCAGCCCCGCCACCTCGGGGTGGTCGATCACGGCCGCGAGCTGCCGGGTGAGCCGGACGGCCTCGGCGGACAGGTCGACATCGCCGGAGTAGCCCTCGTTGAAGACCAGGTACAGGACCCGCAGCACCGTGGCGACGTCGCCCGGCCGGTCGAACCGCACGCCGGAGACGGTGCGTTTGGCCCGGCTGACGCGCTGTGCCATCGTCGCCTCGGGCACCAGATACGCCTGGGCGATCTGCCGGGTGGTCAGGCCGCCGACGGCCCGCAGGGTGAGCGCGACCGCCGACGACGCGGTCAGCGACGGGTGCGCGCACAGGAAGTAGAGCTGGAGGGTGTCGTCCGCGCCGGAGGCGGGCCCGCTCGCCGGTTCCTCGTCCACCCGGTCCTCACGCCTGCGCCGGGCCGTGTCCGCCCGCGTCGCGTCGAGGAACCGCCGCCAGGCCACCGTCACCAGCCAGCCCTTCGGGTCACGCGGCGGATCGTCGGGCCAGACGCGTACCGCTTCGACCAGTGCGTCCTGCACCGCGTCCTCGGCCGCCGCGAAGTCGGCTCCGCGCCGGACGAGGATCGCGAGCACTGCCGGGGTGAGGCTCCTGACCAGAGCCTCGTCCATCAGTGGGGGCACCCCGTGACGGTGGGGTGGGCGCCGAGGAACGGACGCAGCTCCAGCCATTCGTGGATCGGCTTCCCCCCGGCGCCGGGCGCGGCCGACAGCTCCCCTGCCAGTTCGAGGGCCCGCTCGTAGCTGTCGACGTCGATCACCATCCACCCGGCGATGACGTCCTTGGTCTCGGCGAACGGCCCGTCGGTGACCGGCGGACGCCCCTCCCCGTCGTACCGCACGAAGGTCCCCTCGGGGGCGAGCGCCTGGCTGTCGACGTACTCGCCGGTCTCCTCGAGGCGGGTCGCGAAGTCGTTCATGTACGTCACGTGCGCCGAGATCTCCTCGGGCGTCCACTGCGCCATGGGTACGTCGTTCACCGACGCCGGGGCGCCCCGGTAGTGCTTGAGCAGCAGATACTTCGCCATGGTGCTTCTCCTCGGTGCGGATGCGGCCCATTGTGGTCGCGCTTCACCTCGGGGACGGAGCCGTGCGCGGGTTCTCGACATCGCCGCCGGATGTTTTTCGCCCGCGCGGCTGAACGCGGGCGACCGGCTCCCGGCGGGCGGTCAGGCCGTACGGCGCAGGAGGGCGAGGTACATCGCGTCCGTGCCGTGCAGGTGCGGCCAGAGCTGGATGTCGGGGCCGTCGCCGAGGGCGGGGACACCGGGCAGCAGCGGGCGTACGTCGATGCGCTCGGCGGCCGGGGCGCGGTCGTCGCGGAGGATGTCGTCCACGACGGCGCGGGTCTCCGCCAGGTGCGGGGAGCAGGTCGCGTAGCCGACGACGCCGCCGACGCGTACGGCGTGCAGGGCCTCGGTGAGCAGGCCGCGCTGGAGGGGGCCGAAGGTGGGTACGTCCTCGGCGCGCCGTCGCCAGCGGGCCTCGGGCCGGCGGCGGAGCGCGCCGAGGCCGGTGCAGGGCACGTCGACCAGGACGCGGTCGAAGGAGCCCTCGGCCCAGGCGGGGCGGGTGCCGTCGGCGACCACGACCTGGTACGGGCCGGGGTTGCCCGCCAGGGAGCGGGCCACGAGGCGGGCGCGGTGGGGCTGCTTCTCGGCGGCGACGAGTTCCGCGCCGCGCTGGGCCGCGAGGGCCGCGAGGAGCGCGGCCTTGCCGCCGGGGCCCGCGCAGGCGTCGAGCCAGCGGGCGTCCCGGCCGTCGAGCGGGACGGCGGCCAGCGCGGCGGCGACGAGTTGGCTGCCCTCGTCCTGCACGCCGGCCCGGCCCTCGCGGACCGCGTCCACGGCCGCCGGGTCACCGCCCTCGGCCAGCCGTACCGCGTACGGCGACCAGCGGCCGGGCTCCGTCGTGTCCGGCGGCAGCGACTCCATCAGCTCGCGCGCGGTCGACCGGCCGGGGCGCGCGACCAGTGTCACCTCGGGCCGCTCGTTGTCCGCCGCCAGCAGGTCCTCGATCCCGGCCCGGCCGCCGCCGAGCGCGTCCCACAGCGCCGAGACGACCCAGCGCGGATGCGAGTGCACGACGGCCAGGTGGTCCTCGGGGTCCTCGTCGTACGGCGGCGCGACCAGTTCGAGCCACTCGTCCAGGTCGTGCGCGGAGACCTTCCGCAGCACCGCGTTCACGAACTTCGCCCGGCCGTCGCCGAGCACCACCCGGGCCAGCTCCACGCTCGCCGAGACCGCCGCGTGCGTCGGGATACGCGTCCCGAGCAGCTGGTGGGTGCCCAGCGCCAGCACGTCGAGCACGGGCGGGTCCACCTCGCGCAAGGGCCGGTCCACGCAGGCCGCGATCACCGCGTCGTACGTTCCCTGCCGCCGCAGCGTCCCGTACACCAGCTCTGTCGCCAGCGCCGCGTCCCGCCGGTCGAACTCCCGGCCCTTCTTCACCGCCTCCGCCTCCGCCGCCTTCAGCAGGCCGGGCAGCACCAGATTCGCGTACGCGTCCCGCTCCCCCACCGCCCGCAGCGCCTCGAACGCCAGGATTCTGACGGGGTCACGCTGGGGTCGGCGGTACGGCTTGCCCTGCGGGCGGCGGCGCGGCTGGTCGTTCACGTGTGAAGGTGCTCCGATTTTTACGAAGGTCGGTCGCCGTCCACCCTAAGCGCCTGCGGCGCGGGGCGTACTTCTGCCCTGCGGACAGGCCCCAGGGCGTGTCCGCCCTAGGCCCCGAGGCGGGAGCCGGACGGGATGCGGGCGCCCCGGGCCCAGTCGGCGGCGGCCATCCGCTTCTTGCCCTGCGGCTGCACCTCTCCGAGGAGTACGGCGTGGCTCCCGGTCCCGACGTACACGGCGTTCTTAGCGACACTCAGCTCGCCGGGGGCGAGGTCGACGCGGTCGGGCTGGGGCCGGACGGGCCCGAGCTTGAGGCGTTCGCCGGAGGTCAGGGTCCAGGCGCCGGGCGCGGGGGTGCACCCCCGGATGAGGCGGTCGACGCGGAGCGCGGGCGCCGTCCAGTCGACGGCCGCGTCCTCGACGGTGATCTTGGGCGCGAGGGTGACCCCGTCGGCGGGCTGGGGCCGGGCGACGAGGCGGCCGTCCTCGATGCCGTCCATGGTGGCGACGAGCAGCCCGGCGCCGCTGCGGCCGAGCCGGGTGAGCAGGTCGCCGCTGGTGTCGGTCGGGCCGATCTCCTCGGTGAGGACGCCGTAGACGGGCCCGGAGTCGAGCCCCTGCTCGATGAGGAAGGTGGACGCGCCGGTGACCTCGTCACCTGCCATGACCGCGTGCTGCACGGGCGCGGCGCCGCGCCAGGCGGGCAGCAGCGAGAAGTGCAGATTGATCCAGCCGTGCGCGGGGATGTCGAGCGCGGCCTTGGGCAGCAGCGCGCCGTAGGCGACGACCGGGCAGGCGTCGGGGGCGATCTCCCGCAGCCGGGCGAGGAAGTCCTCGTCGCGGGGGCGCGCGGGCTTGAGGATTTCGACGCCGGCCTCGGCGGCCCGCTCGGCGACGGGGCTGGCCAGCAGCTTGCGGCCGCGCCCGGCCGTCGCGTCGGGCCGGGTCACGACGGCGACGACCTCGTGCCGGTCGGAGGCCAGCAGTGCGTCCAGTGCGGGTACGGCGACCTCGGGGGTGCCGGCGAAGACGAGCCTCATCGTGCGGGGTGTGCCTCTCGATGGTGGTTCACGGGCGGGCTTTTCGGCCTGACGGCGCGACGGCGTGACGGCTCGCCGCCGTCAGGGGGCGGGCGTCACTGCCCGCGCCCGAAGGTGTCGTGCGGCGAGATCTTCACCTGCGGCACGCTGTTCTCGCCCGGCACCCGCCAGATGCCGTCCGGGCCCTCGGTCGCCTCGCGGATCGCCTTGAGCGCGGCCTTGCGCTGCTCGGTGTCGAGCCGGTCGATGAAGATGACCCCGTCCAGGTGGTCCGTCTCGTGCTGGATGCAGCGGGCGAGCCGCTGCGTGCCCTCGATCGTGACCGGGTCGCCGTACATGTTGCGGCCCTTGGCGACGACGCCGTACGCGCGCTTGCAGTCGTACGTCAGGCCAGGCAGCGACAGGCAGCCCTCGGGACCGTCCTGCTCGTCCTCGCTGAGCGTCAGCTCCGGGTTGATCAGGTGGCCCAGCTCGCCCTCGACGAAGTAGGTGAACACCCGCAGGGAGACGCCCAGTTGCGGCGCGGCCAGGCCCGCGCCCGGCGCGTCCCGCATGGTGTCGGTCAAGTCCTGCACGAGCGTGCGCAGTTCCTTGTCGAAGGTCGTGACCGGCTGCGCCGTCATGCGCAGCACCGGGTCACCGAAGAGGCGGATGGGCTTGACGGACACGGCGGCGGTCTCCTGGAACGGGCGTACGGCGGCGGCTCCGGACGCCGGGTGCCGGCCGTCCTGACCGCCCCGGGGACGGGGCAGGGGTCAATTCTAGAGGCGCGTTCGGCCCGCCGTGGCGGGGGTGCGCGCCCGGCCGCGCGCCCCCCGAGGGGTGGGCTGCGCCCCTTGCTGCGTGACTCCATGGGCGGCTGGCGCGTTGGTCAAGAGAGTTTGCCCGAATTCGGGTCAATGCACACGGCCCATTCCTTAAGTAACCGCCGGTTGGAGAGGCTTGTTGATGCCCGACCACGCAACCCCTGACGCCCAGGCACGGGCCAGCCTGCACCTGCTGGTGCGGGACATCGAAAGGGTCCGCCGCCAAGTGGACGCGCTGCGGACCCTGACCGCCCAGTTGGGCAACGTCTACCGGCCGCGCCGCAGCGGCCCCACCGCCGGATTCGTCGTGTACGGCCGCGCGCCCGCCCCGACCGTCCGGCTCGCTCAGGAGCTGCGCGACAGCGTGGAGACCCTGGTCACCGCGGCCGTGGAGTTCGACCGCTCCCTGGGGTTCTCCTGGGACGCCGTCGGCTCCGCGCTCGGCGTGACCAAACAGGCGGTGCACCGCCGGTACGGCGGGCGCCGCAGCGCGCCTCCCGGACCCGACGAGCAGGCCGCCTCCGGGCACGGGGTGGTGACCGGCAGCCCCGCGCCCCTCGCGTCCGTCCCCGCCGCCCGTTCCATGCCGGGGGCGCTTCCGCCGGGCCCGCTTCCGCTGGGGGCACTGGAAGCGCGTGAGCCACGCGACGACCGTGAGGACGCCGTCACGTCCTTCCCCGGGCCGCGCAACGGCTGACGCCGTCCCCTCCCCCCTCCCTCCTCCGCGCCGTAGTCCCGCCGCCGCCCGCCACGCCGACAGGTCGGGCACCGCGCGCCTGCGGCGCGCTTCCGGGAGGGGGTTGCCCCCTTTTCCCCCACGACGGCCCGTCGCGGCTTGCCGTGCCTTCCCCCACCCTCCCCCCAGGGCCCTGGGACACGCGGTCCGCTTCCCACGACGGTCCGTCGTGGCTCGTCGCGCAGTTCCCCGCGCCCCTGGCGGGGCTCTCGGCCGCGTGGGGTGAGCGCACGTGGTCGTGCACGTGGCGGTGGCGCCGGTCTTTTGAGGGGCGCGGGGAACTGCGCGACAAGCCACGACGAGCCGTCGTGCGCAAACGACAGGCACAGCCCCCGCCAGGGGCGCGGGAAAGCCGTCGCGGGACAGGGGCCGTTCGGGGCGGTCAACCGGGTCACCGGGAACGTGGGGAACCCCCGGCGGAGCCGGTCAGCCGATGTTGGGGGGGTCCATGCGGACGTGGACCGGGTCGGAGGCGCCACGGGTGGCGCGAGCGATCTGGGCCTCTTTGAGGGCGGCGGCGAGGGCGGAGCCGGTGCCGGGGGGCACGCGGAGCAGTAGCCGTTCCCACTGCTCGCCGGGCGGCGGCTCCCCGTGGCGGCGGGTGCGGCCGGGGCCGGACGTGGGGACGGGCAGGGGCACGGGCCCGAGCTGGTCGGTACCCGGCGGGAGCCGCAAGGTGTCGAGGAGGTCGACCACGGCGGCCGGGGGCCCGACGACCGAGGCCATCCGGGAGACCGGCGGAAAGCGCAGCTCGGCGCGTTCGGCCAGCTCGCGCAGGGCGTGCCCGGCGGGGTCCCAGCGGACGAGGGCCTGGACGGGCCGCAGGGTCGGCTCGCCGAGGATGACGACGGTGCCGCCCTCGCCCGCGGGCCGTACGAGGGCGGCGGCGTGCGCCCAGCGCCGGAGCGCCTCCTCACCGGCGCGCAGGTCGGGCCGGTTCAGCAGCGCCCAGCCGTCGAGCAGCAGGGCCGCCGCGTAGCCGGTGTCGGCGACGGGTTCGGCGCCGGGGGTGGCGATGACCAGCGCGGGGGCCGCGCCGACCGAGGCGAGGACGGTGTCGCGCCCCGAGGTGCGTACCGGCACTTTGGGGAAGGCGCGCCCCAGCTCCTCGGCCGTGCGCCGTGCGCCCACGATCTGGGCGCGCAGCCGGAAGCCGCCGCACTCGGGGCAGTGCCAGTCGGCGGCGGGCCGCCCGCACCAGCCGCAGTGCGGGGTGCCGCCCTGCTCGCGGACTTCGAGCGGCCCGGCGCAGGCGGTGCACCGGGCGGGTTCGCGGCAGTTGTCGCAGGCGAGCCGGGGTACGTAGCCGCGGCGCGGCACCTGGACGAGGACCGGGCCGCGCGCCAGCGCCTCCCGCGTGACCTGCCAGGCGATCGACGGCAGCCGGGCGGCGCGCGCGGCCTCGTCCCTGGCCTGGTCGCCGTCGCCGACCGTGCGGATCAGCGGCGCCGCCGCCCGTACCTCGTCCCGGCCGGCCGCCAGCGGCAGCGCCCAGCCGCTGTCCACGAGCTGGGCCGCCTCGACGGTGCTGGTGAGGCCGCCGAGCAGGAACGCGGTCCGTTCCTCGGCGGCGCGCAGCAGCAGGACGTCACGGGCGTGCGGCTGCGGGGCGTGCGGCTCGGCGTGGCTGGAGTCGCCGTCGTCCCAGAGCGCGACGAGGCCGAGGTCGGTGACGGGCGCGAACATCGCGGCGCGGGTGCCGACGACGGCCCGTACCGCGCCGCGGCTGACGGCCAGCCAGCGCCGGTACCGCTCCTCGGGGCCCGCGTCGGCGGTGAGCAGGACGTGGCGGCCCTCGCCGAGCAGTTCGGTCAGCGCCGCGTCGACCCGGGCGGCGGACCGGCCGTCGGGCAGTACGGCCAGGGCGCCGCGGCCAGAGGCGAGGGTGGTGGCGACGGCCACCGCCAGTTCGCGCGGCCAGTGCGGTCCGGGCAGCGCGAGCCAGACCGCGCGGGGCGTGTCGCCGCGGGCCAGCGCCTGGAGGTACGCGGGGCCCGTCGCGTACCGCTGCCAGCTCCCCGGCTCCGGCGCCGCCGGGTCCGGCAGCGGTCCCGGTGACGGATCGCGCTCGGCGCGGGCCATCCTGGGCGGGACGGCGAGCTGGACGACGTCGGCGAGCGCTCCGGCGTACCGGTCAGCGACCTGGCGGCACAGCTTCAGCAGCGGCGGGGTCAGCACCTGCTCGGTCGACAGCACCTGCGCGAGCGGGGCGAGGGGGCCGCGGAAGTCGCTCTCGGCCCGCCGTTCGACGATGAAGCCGTCGTGCAGCGAGCCGCCTTCTCTCCTGCCCTTCACCACGCGCGCCCCGAAGCGGACCCTGACCCGTACGCCGGGTCTGGCCTCCTCGTCCATGGCCGCCGGCACCGCGTAGTCGAAGAACTGGTCCAGGTGCAGCAGCCCCTTGTCGACCAGCACCCGTGCCACCGGCAGCCCTTCGGCGAGGGCCGCCCCGCGCCATGTCCGCGGCTTGGCCTTGGGCTCCTTCGCCTTCTTGACGGTCTCCCGAATGAGCGCGAGCTGCTCCCCTGCGGGGGGCTCGGCGTCCTGACCGTTCTCGCTGCTCACCTTGCGATTCTTACAGACCCCTCGGACACACTCGCGCCGCCGCGAGACGGCGCCCCCATACCGGGGCGGGGGCGCCGTACGGACTTAGAGCCCGGCGGCCGCGCGCAGGGCGTCGACGCGGTCCGTCCGCTCCCAGGTGAAGTCCTCCAGCTCGCGGCCGAAGTGGCCGTAGGCGGCGGTCTGGGCGTAGATCGGGCGGAGCAGGTCGAGGTCGCGGATGATCGCGGCGGGCCGCAGGTCGAAGACCTGGCTGATGGCCTGCTCGATCTTCTCGACGTCGACGCTCGCGGTGCCGAAGGTCTCGACGAAGAGACCGACGGGCTCGGCCTTGCCGATGGCGTAGGCGACCTGGACCTCGCAGCGCGCGGCGAGCCCGGCGGCGACGACGTTCTTGGCGACCCAGCGCATGGCGTAGGCGGCGGAGCGGTCGACCTTGGACGGGTCCTTGCCCGAGAAGGCGCCGCCGCCGTGGCGGGCCATGCCGCCGTAGGTGTCGATGATGATCTTGCGGCCGGTGAGCCCGGCGTCACCCATGGGGCCGCCGATCTCGAAGCGGCCGGTGGGGTTGACCAGCAGCTTGTAGCCGTCGGTGTCGAGCTTGATGCCGTCGTCGAGCAGGGCCTTCAGCTCGACCTCGACGACGAATTCCCGGATGTCGGGCGCGAGCAGCGACTCCAGGTCGATGTCGGAGGCGTGCTGCGAGGAGACCACGACGGTGTCGAGGCGGACGGCCTTGTCGCCGTCGTACTCGATGGTGACCTGGGTCTTGCCGTCCGGGCGCAGGTACGGGATCTGGCCGTTCTTGCGGACCTCGGTCAGCCGCCTGGAAAGGCGGTGGGCGAGCGTGATCGGCAGCGGCATCAGCTCGGGCGTCTCGTCGGACGCGTAGCCGAACATCAGGCCCTGGTCGCCCGCGCCCTGCTTGTTCAGGTCGTCGTCGGTCGCGGCGGAACCCGCGACGCGCTTCTCGTACGCGGTGTCGACACCCTGTGCGATGTCAGGGGACTGCGCGCCGATGGACACCGAGACGCCGCAGGAGGCGCCGTCGAAGCCCTTCTTGGAGGAGTCGTAGCCGATCTCCAGGATCTTGTTGCGCACCAGGGTGGCGATATCGGCGTAGGCGGTGGTCGTGACCTCGCCCGCGATATGCACCTGACCGGTGGTGATCAGCGTCTCGACGGCGACCCGGGAGTGCGGGTCTGCCTTGAGGAGGGCGTCGAGGATGGTGTCGCTGATCTGGTCAGCGATCTTGTCTGGGTGTCCCTCGGTGACGGACTCCGAGGTGAACAGGCGGCGGGACACATCGCTCCCTGGGGTTGCAGCGGCTGCTGGCTGAATCTGGGCGGAGTGCGCAGGGCTGCGCCCGGCACTCCACTGCAAGCTTATAGTCCGCCGCCGCGGACGTGACACGGCATCTCGGCCTTTGGATTCGTGGCGGAACGCGTCATCACGCGTCCACCCGAGTGTCACTTTCCGGCAATCTCGCGCCGACAAGATCCCACACCCGGTCCGCGAGATCCTCCTTGGGCCCGTACGGTACGGGGGTCTCGCTGCCGTCGGCGCCCAGTACCACAGCCTCGTTCTCCTCGGTGCCGAACGCCTTGCCGTCACCCACTTCGTTGACGACGAGCAGATCACAACCCTTTCGGGTGAGCTTGGCGCGTCCGTTGACGAGGACGTCGTCGGTCTCGGCGGCGAAGCCGACGACGAGCTGTCCCGGCCGGGCGCGGTGCGCGGAGATCTCGGCGAGGATGTCGGCGTTGCGGACCAGGGTGATCGGCGCGGGCTCCTGGTCGTCCTTCTTCTTGATCTTGCCCGCCGCGTACCGCGCGGGGCGGAAGTCCGCGACGGCGGCGGCCATCACCACCACGTCGGCGTCGGCGGCGGCCTTGAGCACCGCTTCCCTGAGCTGTTCCGCGGTGCCGACGGTGACGACGTCGGCGCCGGCCGGGTCGGGTAGTCCGGTGTTGGCCGCGAGGAGGGTGACCCGGGCGCCGCGCGCCACGGCGGTACGGGCCAGCGCGTAGCCCTGCTTGCCGGAGGAGCGGTTGCCGAGGTAGCGGACCGGGTCGAGGGGTTCGCGGGTACCGCCCGCGCTGATCACCACATGGCGTCCGGCCAGGTCCGGCTCGGCGGGTCCCCGGCGCAGCACGCGGCGGCAGACCTCGTAGATCTCGGCGGGGTCGGGCAGCCGTCCCTTGCCGGTGTCGACGCCGGTCAGCCTGCCGACGGCGGGTTCGATGACGACGCAGCCCCGGCGCCGCAGGGTGGCGACGTTCTCCCGGGTGGCCGGGTGCTCCCACATCTCGGTGTGCATCGCGGGGGCGAAGACCACCGGGCAGCGGGCGGTCAGCAGGGTGTTGGTGAGCAGGTCGTCGGCGAGGCCGTGGGCGGCCTTGGCGAGCAGGTCGGCGGTGGCGGGGGCGACCACGACGAGGTCGGCGTGCTGGCCGATCCGTACGTGCGGGACCTCGTGGACGTCGTCCCAGACGCGGGTGGAGACCGGGTTGCCGGACAGCGCCGACCAGGTGGCCTCGCCGACGAAGTGCAGCGCGGACTCGGTGGGCACCACCCGCACGCCGTGCCCCGACTCGGTGAGCCGCCGCAGCAGCTCGCACGCCTTGTAGGCGGCGATGCCGCCGCTCACACCCAGCACGACCTGTGGTTTCGCCATCGTGTCTCCCGACCCGAGATCCGTCGTCCGAACCGTCCTGCGACCTGTCCCGCGACCCGTTCCGCGCGGGTCACGTGACACGTCCCATGACACACCACGGGCCCGGCGGTCGCTCCGCCGGGCCCGTGCTGAAACGCGTGTGGATGTGTGCTGGCGTCAGTGCGCGGGTGCCTCGACCGCTTCGGAGGTCAGCAGACCCGCGTTGATCTCGCGCAGCGCGATGGAGAGCGGCTTCTCGTGCACGTGGGTGTCCACGAGCGGGCCGACGTACTCCAGCAGGCCCTCACCGAGCTGGGAGTAGTACGCGTTGATCTGGCGCGCCCGCTTGGCGGCGTAGATCACCAGGCTGTACTTCGAATCGGTGGCTTCGAGCAGCTCGTCAATCGGAGGATTGATGATGCCCTCGGGCGTGGTGATGGAAGAGGACACGCTCTACCTACCCCTACTACTGATGGAAAACGGAAAAGACTGAGTCAGCTCAGTCAATCTGCATCAAGGCTAGCAGCTCACGCGCTACAGCCTCGACCGAGGTGTTGACAAGGGTCACGTCGAACTCGGCCTCGGCGGCCAGTTCGACCTTGGCCGCGCTCAGCCGTTCCTCGATCACCTCGGGCGATTCGGTGCCGCGCCCGGTGAGGCGGCGGACCAGTTCCTCCCAGCTCGGCGGCGCGAGGAAGACCAGGCGCGCCTCGGGCATCGACTCGCGGACCAGCCGGGCGCCCTGGAGGTCGATCTCCAGCAGCACGGGCTCGCCCGCGCCGAGCTTGTCGAGCACGGCCGCGCGGGGCGTGCCGTAGCGGTTCCCGGCGAATTCGGCCCACTCCAGCAGTTCGCCGTTGGCGACGAGCTTGTCGAACTCGTCGTCGTCCACGAAGTAGTACTGGACACCGTGCTGCTCGCCGGGGCGCGGCTTGCGCGTGGTGGCGGAGACCGACAGCCAGACGTCGGGGTGCACCGTGCGCAGGTGGGCGACGACCGTGCTCTTGCCGACCCCTGAGGGGCCGGAGAGCACGGTCAGTCGCGGGTGTCTGTCCGGGGGGGCCGGAGTGGCCCCCTGCGAAGCGAGGGGGCGGGCCGCCCCCCGGGAGACTGTAGAACTCATGGAGCGATTATCCCTGGTTCCCGGAGGTGCTGGTGCCGCGGCGGGGCAAAGCTTGCCGGGGGCACGAGGACCGTCAGGCGGAGGCGCCGCCGAACTCGCGCTCCAGGGACGCGATCTGGTTCGAGCCCAGACCACGGACGCGACGGCTCTCGGAGATCCCGAGCCGCTCCATGATCTGCTTGGCGCGCACCTTGCCGACGCCGGGCAGGGACTCCAGGAGAGCGGAGACCTTCATCTTGCCGATGACGTCGTTCTCCTGGCCCTGCTTGATGACCTCGTGCAGAGAGGCGCCGGAGTGCTTGAGCCGGTTCTTGACCTCGGCGCGCTCCCGGCGAGCCGCGGCGGCCTTTTCGAGCGCGGCAGCGCGCTGTTCAGGGGTAAGGGGCGGAAGAGCCACGCCTACGTCACCTCGGATGTAGAGCAATCGGATATGGACCGTGTGGTGGAGCACACTCCCCCCGCGTTTACGGGGCGAGAAGCGACGCGAGTGAACGTCGCCGCTCCTGTCGGAGACTAGCGGTCCGAACGGCTCAAGTCAGCGAGAACAGACGAAAAGTCCTGGTCAGACTCGATCCAGCGGGATATTTGGGGCAAAGCGGAACAGGTTTCTGCGTCAATTCGTTCGGTGGTTGAATCTGAACCTTCTTTTTGACGTTTAAACAGCGCGCGACCGGCCCCATCAGGGGCGCGACCGGGGCAACGTTTTGGGGTCCGTCCGGGCCCCGGAGGACCCGGACTCCCCTGCCGCGCACCGTCGTTGGGCCGCCTACCCCCGACCGGTACGGCTACCCGCCCGAGACCGCCGCGCGCACCTCGTCGGTGAAGCGCGCCGCCGCCTCGCGCAGTCCCGCCGCGTCGGGTCCGTGCCGCAGCACGTCCCGGCTGACGCTGGGCACCACATTGGCCACCGCGGAGCCGAACAGCGCCGGCAGTCCCGCGGGCGTGGCGCCCTGCGCCCCGATGCCGGGCGCCAGCAGCGGCCCGTTGATGTCGAGATCCGCGCCCGCCTCCGACAGCGTCGCGCCGACCACCGCGCCGACCGAACCCAGCGGCGTCACACCCGCGTTCTCGGCCGCCATGTGGTCGAGCATCACCTGCGCGACGGACGCGCCGCCCGCCGCCGTCGCCCGCTGCACCTCCGCGCCCTCCGGGTTGGAGGTCAGGGCGAGGACGAAGACCCCGGACCCCGAGATCCGCGCCGCGTCCAGCGCGGGCCGCAGCGACTCGAAGCCGAGATAGGGGCTGACCGTGACCGCGTCGGAGAACAGCGGCGAGTCCTTGTCCAGATACGTGGCGGCGTACGCGGCCATCGTCGAGCCGATGTCGCCGCGCTTGGCGTCCATCAGCACCAGGACGCCCGCGGCCCGCGCCTCGGCGACCGCCCGCTCCAGTACGGCGATACCGCGCGAGCCGAAGCGCTCGAAGAACGCCGACTGCGGTTTGAGGACCGCCGTACGGTCGGCCAGCGCCTCGACCACGGTCATCGTGAAGCGTTCGAGACCGGCCACGTCGTCGTTGAGACCCCACGCGGTGAGCAGCGCGGCGTGCGGGTCGATGCCGACGCAGAGCTGTCCGCGGGTGTCCATGGCCCGGCGCAGCCGCGCGCCGAAGGGTTCGAGTTCCACCTGCGGCGGGGTCGGGGTCATACCGGCACCTTCCGTGTGTCGGCGCCGACGGCGTCGGCGAGCGTGGCGTACGGGCTGGTGGCCAGGCGGGCGGCCAGGCCCTTGTGGACCGCGCGCATCCAGAAGGGGCCCTGGTAGATGAAGGCGCTGTAGCCCTGCACCAGGGTGGCGCCCGCGAGAATCCGCTGCCAGGCGTCCTCCGCGTCGCGGATGCCGCCGACGCCGACCAGCGTGATCCGGTCGCCGACCCGCGCGTACAGCCTGCGCAGCACTTCCAGGGAGCGGTCGCCCAGCGGCGCGCCGGACAGCCCGCCGGTCTCCGCGGTCAGCCGGGGGTCGGACGCCAGGCCGAGGCCGTCCCTGGCGATGGTGGTGTTGGTGGCGATGATGCCGTCGAGGCCCAGTTCCACGGCGAGGTCGGCGACGGCGTCCACGTCCTCGTCCGCCAGGTCGGGCGCGATCTTGACCAGCAGCGGCACGTGGCGGTCGGTCACCGTACGGTCGGCGGCCTCGCGTACCGCCGTCAGCAGCGGGCGCAGGGCGGCGGTCGCCTGGAGATTGCGCAGTCCCGGCGTGTTCGGCGAGGACACGTTGACCACCAGGTAGTCGGCGTGCGCGGCCAGCCGCTCGGTGGACGTCACGTAGTCGCCCGCCGCCGCCTCCTCCGGGACCGTCTTGGTCTTGCCGATGTTGACGCCGACGGTGGTACGGAAGACCGGTCGCCGGGCGGCGAGCCGGTCCGCGACGGCGGCGGACCCGTCGTTGTTGAAGCCCATCCGGTTGATCAGCGCGCTGTCGGCGACCAGCCGGAACAGCCGGGGCCGCGGATTGCCGGACTGGCCCTGCGCGGTGACCGTGCCGATCTCGACGTGGTCGAAGCCGAGCATGGCCATCGCGTCGATGGCGACCGCGTTCTTGTCGAACCCGGCCGCCAGCCCGAACGGGCCGTGCATCCGCAGGCCCAGGGCCTCGGTACGCAGCGACGCGTAGCGCGGCGCGAGCGCCGCCGCGACGAAGGTGCGCAGGACGGGGATCCGCGCCACCAGCCGGATCCACCGGAAGGCCAGGTGATGGGCGCTCTCGGCGTCCATGCGCCGGAAGAAGAGCCGGAAGAAGAGGTGGTACATCGTGTAGCGGTCATCTCCTCGGAGGGGGATGCGCCCCGGAAGGGGCGCGGGGAACTGCGCGCACAGCGGGCGCCGGGCCGCAGCTCACCCCTCGCGCGCCGCGATCAGATGCCGCGCGTGCTCCTGCAAGGAGCGCACCCCGATGTCGCCGCGCGTCAAGGCGTCGATGCCCTGGACGGCCGCGGCGAGCGCCTGGACCGTGGTCAGGCAGGGGATGCCGCGGGCGACGGCGGCGGTGCGGATGTCGTAGCCGTCCAGACGTCCGCCGGTGCCGAAGGGGGTGTTGACGATGAGGTCGACCTCGCCCTCGTGGATGAGGGTGACGACGGTCGGCTCGCCCTCGGGTCCCACGCCCTCGCTCTGCTTGCGCACGACCCGCGCCTCGATGCCGTTGCGCCGCAGGACTTCCGCGGTGCCCGAGGTGGCCAGCAGTTCGAAGCCGTGCTCGATCAGCGCGCGGGCCGGGAAGATCAGCGCGCGCTTGTCGCGGTTGGCGACCGAGATGAAGGCGCGGCCCTTGGTGGGCAGCGCGCCGTACGCTCCGGCCTGGGACTTGGCGTACGCGGTGCCGAAGACCGCGTCGATGCCCATGACCTCGCCGGTGGAGCGCATCTCCGGGCCGAGGATGGTGTCGACGCCCCGGCCCTGCATGTCGCGGAACCGCGACCAGGGCAGCACCGCCTCCTTGACGGAGATCGGCGCGTCCAGCGGCAGGGTACCGCCGTCGCCCGTCGTCGGCAGCAGGCCCTCGGCGCGCAGTTCCGCGACGGTGGCGCCGAGCGAGATCCGCGCGGCGGCCTTGGCCAGCGGCACCGCGGTCGCCTTGGAGGTGAAGGGGACGGTACGGGAGGCGCGCGGGTTGGCCTCCAGTACGTAGAGGATGTCCCCGGCGAGCGCGAACTGGATGTTGATCAGGCCGCGTACGCCGACTCCGGCGGCGATGGCCTCGGTGGAGGCGCGCAGCCGCTTGATGTCGTGGCCGCCGAGCGTGATCGGCGGCAGGGCGCACGCGGAGTCGCCGGAGTGGATGCCGGCTTCCTCGATGTGCTCCATGACGCCGCCGAGGTACAGCTCGTGGCCGTCGTAGAGCGCGTCCACGTCGATCTCGATGGCGTCGTCGAGGAAGCGGTCGACGAGCACGGGGCGGTCGGGGCTGATCTCGGTGGACTCGGCGATGTAGGAGGCGAGCCGGGTCTCGTCGTAGACGATCTCCATGCCGCGCCCGCCGAGCACGTACGAGGGGCGGACGAGCACCGGGTAGCCGATCTCGTCGGCGATGGCCTTGGCGCCGTCGAAGGTGACGGCGGTGCCGTGCTTGGGCGCGGGCAGTCCGGCGGCGGCCAGTACGCGGCCGAAGGCGCCGCGGTCCTCGGCGAGGTGGATCGCCTCGGGCGAGGTGCCGACGACCGGCACCCCGTTGTCCTTGAGGGCCTGCGCCAGGCCGAGCGGGGTCTGGCCGCCGAGCTGCACGATGACACCGGCGACCGGGCCCGCGAGCGTCTCGGCGTGCACGATCTCCAGGACGTCCTCCAGGGTGAGCGGCTCGAAGTAGAGCCGGTCGGAGGTGTCGTAGTCGGTGGAGACGGTCTCCGGGTTGCAGTTGACCATCACGGTCTCGTACCCGGCGTCGTGCAGCGCGAAGGAGGCGTGGACGCAGGAGTAGTCGAACTCGATGCCCTGGCCGATCCGGTTGGGCCCGGAGCCGAGGATGATCACGGCGGCCTTCTCGCGCGGCGCGACCTCGCTCTCCTCGTCGTAGGACGAGTAGAAGTACGGGGTGTCGGCGGCGAATTCGGCGGCGCAGGTGTCGACGGTCTTGTAGACCGGGCGGATGCCGAGCGCGTGCCTGACCTCGCGGACGACGTCCTCGCGCAGGGAGCGGATGCCGGCGATCTGGGCGTCGGAGAAGCCGTGCCGCTTGGCGTCGGCGAGCAGTTCGGGGTCGAGGCGGTCGGCCGCGGCCAGTTCGACGGCGTACTCGTGGATCAGGAAGAGCTGGTCCACGAACCAGGGGTCGATCTTCGTGGCGTCGAAGACCTCTTCCGGGGTGGCCCCGGCGCGGATCGCGGTCATGACGGTGTTGATCCGGCCGTCGGTGGGGACGGCGGCGGTGGCCAGCAGCGCTTCCTTGTCCGCGGCGGAGACCGGGGTCACGAAGTCGAACTGCGAGCCCTTCTTCTCCAGCGAGCGCAGCGCCTTGTTGAGCGCCTCGGTGAAGTTGCGGCCGATGGCCATGGCCTCGCCGACCGACTTCATGGTGGTGGTGAGGGTGGCGTCGGCGGCCGGGAACTTCTCGAAGGCGAAGCGCGGCACCTTGACGACGACGTAGTCCAGCGTCGGTTCGAAGGACGCGGGGGTCTTCTCGGTGATGTCGTTGGGGATCTCGTCGAGCGTGTAGCCGACGGCCAGGCGGGCGGCGATCTTCGCGATCGGGAAGCCGGTGGCCTTGGAGGCGAGCGCGGAGGAGCGGGAGACGCGCGGGTTCATCTCGATGACGATGACCCGGCCGTCCTCGGGGTTGACGGCGAACTGGATGTTGCAGCCGCCGGTGTCGACGCCGACCTCGCGGATGACGGCGATGCCGATGTCCCGCAGGATCTGGTACTCGCGGTCGGTGAGGGTCATCGCGGGCGCGACGGTGATGGAGTCGCCGGTGTGCACGCCCATCGGGTCGAAGTTCTCGATGGAGCAGACGACCACGACGTTGTCGTGCTTGTCGCGCATCAGCTCCAGCTCGTACTCCTTCCAGCCGAGGATGGACTCCTCCAGGAGCACCTCGGTGGTCGGCGAGAGGGTCAGGCCCTGGCCGGCGATGCGGCGCAGTTCGTCCTCGTCGTGCGCGAAGCCGGAGCCCGCGCCGCCCATGGTGAAGGAGGGGCGGACGACGACGGGGTAGCCGCCGAGGGTGTCGACGCCGGCGAGCACGTCGTCCATGGTGTGGCAGATCACCGAGCGGGCGGAGTCGCCGTAGCCGATCTTCGCCTTGACGGCCTCGACGACGCCCTTGAACAGGTCGCGGTCCTCGCCCTTGTTGATCGCCTCGACGTTGGCGCCGATCAGCTCGACGCCGTACTTGGTGAGGACGCCGTTGTCGTGCAGCGAGATCGCGGTGTTGAGCGCGGTCTGGCCGCCGAGGGTGGGCAGCAGCGCGTCGGGGCGCTCCTTGGCGATGATCTTCTCGACGAATTCCGGGGTGATCGGCTCGACGTACGTGGCGTCGGCGATCTCCGGGTCGGTCATGATCGTGGCGGGGTTGGAGTTGACGAGGATGACCCGCAGGCCCTCGGACTTGAGGACCCGGCACGCCTGGGTGCCTGAGTAGTCGAACTCGGCGGCCTGGCCGATGACGATCGGGCCGGAGCCGATGACCAGGACGGACTGGATATCGGTGCGCTTAGGCACGCTGGCCCTCCATCAGGGAAACGAAGCGGTCGAACAGGTAGGCGGCGTCGTGCGGTCCCGCCGCCGCCTCCGGGTGGTACTGGACGCTGAAGGCGGGCCGGTCGAGCAGCCGCAGACCCTCCACCACGTCGTCGTTGAGGCAGACATGGCTGACCTCGGCGCGGCCGTACGGGGTGTCGCTGACCCGGTCGCGCGGCGCGTCCACGGCGAAGCCGTGGTTGTGCGCGGTGACCTCGACCTTGCCGGTGCCGCGGTCCTGCACCGGCTGGTTGATGCCGCGGTGGCCGTACTTGAGCTTGTACGTGCCGAAGCCGAGCGCCCGGCCGAGGAGCTGGTTGCCGAAGCAGATGCCGAACAGCGGGGTCCCGCGCTCCAGGACGGCCTGGATGACGGTGAGGTCGGCGGTGGCCGGGTCGCCGGGGCCGTTGGACAGGAAGACGCCGTCGGGCGCGACCGCGTAGACGTCCTCGACGCTCGCGTTCGCGGGCAGGACGTGCACCTCGATGCCGCGCTCGGCCATCCGGTGCGGGGTCATGCCCTTGATGCCGAGGTCGAGGGCGGCGACGGTGAAGCGCTTCTCCCCGATCGCCGGGACGACGTAGGTCTGCCGGGTGGCGACCTCGGCGGACAGGTCGGCGCCGGTCATCTCGGGGGCCTGCCGGACCCTGGCGAGCAGCGTGCCGTCGTCGGCCAGTGCCTCGCCGGAGAAGATGCCGACCCGCATGGCGCCGCGTTCGCGCAGGTGCCGGGTGAGGGCGCGGGTGTCGATGCCGCTGATGCCGACCACGCCCTGGGTGGTCAGCTCCTCGTCGAGCGAGCGCCGCGAGCGCCAGTTGGACGGGGTGCGGGCGGGGTCGCGTACGACGTAGCCGGACACCCAGATGCGGGACGACTCGGCGTCCTCGTCGTTGACGCCGGTGTTGCCGACGTGCGGGGCGGTCATGACGACGACCTGGCGGTGGTACGAGGGGTCGGTGAGCGTTTCCTGGTAGCCGGTCATACCGGTGGAGAAGACGGCCTCGCCGAAGGTCTCCCCCACCGCCCCGTAGGCACGGCCGCGGAAGGTGCGGCCGTCCTCCAGGACGAGTACGGCGGGTGCGGTGGCCGCCCGGACGGAGGTCGTCATTGTGCGCCTTCCTTCTTTGCCTGTTGTTCGGCCGGGCCGACGCCCGGTGTGTGGTCCGCGAAGGCGACGTCCGCCGCCCGTCGGCCGGGGGCGTCCTCGCCGCCGCTGACGCGGTTGATCTCCGCGACCCAGGCCGGGTGCTGCGCGGCCTGGTCGGCGCGGAAGCCGGAGTCGATGAGGGTGCCGCCGTGCTCCCAGGTGACGACCAGCAGGCCGCCCTCGGTGAGGACCTTGCCCGCGATGCCCTTGTCGAGGCGGGCGCCGCGCAGGGCGGCGGCGGGGACGAAGAAGCCGGGGGCGCCGACGCGGTCGGCGTCCAGGCCCTCCTCGGTGAGGGTGAGCGTCACTTTGCTGCGTACGCCGAGGCCGTGGGCGACGATCCGGTCCAGCCACTGCCCCGCGGTGGTGCTGCCGTGGTAGCGGCCGTCGAATTCCAGGAGCGGTTCGCCGGTCTCCTCGGGGGCCTGCGGGAGTGCGGGCAGGCCGCCCTGGAGGGTGCGGCGCCACTGCCAGCCTTGGCGCATCAGCCAGTACAGCAGGCCGACGAACAGGGCGAGGCCGACGATCCAGCCGATCCGGTCGGTCCAGTCGGTGACCTTCGCCGAGTGCTTGTCCGCGGCCCGCGCCGTACCGGCCGCCAGCAGTGTCAGAGGTGTCACGTGAGCTTCCCGTCCATGACCGTCGCCTGGCCCCGCAGGAAGGTGGCGTGCACCCGGCCCGGCAGTTCGCGTCCCTCGTAGGGGGTGTTGCGGCTGCGGGAGGCGAAGCCCGCGGGATTGACCACCCCACGGTATGCGGGATCGACCAGGACGAGGTTGGCGGGCTCGCCCTCGGCGAGCGGCCGTCCGTGGCCCGCGAGCCGTCCGATGACGGCGGGCCTGGCCGACATGCGGTCGGCGACGCCCGCCCAGTCCAGCAGTCCGGTGTCGACCATGGTGTGCTGCACGACGGACAGCGCGGTCTCCAGACCCACCATGCCCATGGCGGCGGCGGCCCACTCGCAGTCCTTGTCCTCGTGCGGGTGCGGTGCGTGGTCGGTGGCCACACAGTCGATGGTGCCGTCGGCCAGGGCCTCGCGCAGCGCGAGCACGTCCGCCTCGGTGCGCAGCGGCGGGTTGACCTTGTAGACCGGGTTGTACGTACGCACCAGCTCGTCGGTGAGCAGCAGGTGGTGGGGGGTGACCTCGGCGGTGACGTCCCAGCCCTTGGACTTGGCCCAGCGGACGAGTTCGACGGAGCCCGCGGTGGACAGGTGGCAGATGTGCACGCGGGAGCCGACGTGCGCGGCGAGCAGGATGTCGCGGGCGATGATCGACTCCTCGGCGACGGCGGGCCAGCCGGTCAGGCCCAGTTCGCCGGAGACGGCGCCCTCGTTCATCTGGGCGCCCTCGGTGAGCCGGGGCTCCTGCGCGTGCTGGGCGACGACGCCGTCGAACGCCTTCACGTACTCCAGCGCGCGGCGCATGATCACCGCGTCGTCCACGCACTTGCCGTCGTCGGAGAAGACCCGTACCCGGGCGGCCGAGTCGGCCATGGCGCCCAGTTCGGCGAGCTGCTTGCCCTCCAGGCCGACGGTGACGGCGCCGACCGGCTGCACGTCGCAGTAGCCGGACTCCTTGCCGAGCCGCCAGACCTGCTCGACGACGCCCGCGGTGTCGGCGACGGGGAAGGTGTTGGCCATGGCGTGCACGGCGGTGTAGCCGCCGATCGCGGCGGCCCTGGTGCCGGTCAGCACGGTCTCGGAGTCCTCGCGGCCCGGCTCGCGCAGGTGGGTGTGGAGGTCGACCAGGCCGGGCAGCAGGACCATCCGGCCCTCGCCGTCGACCACGGTGGCGCCCTCGGTCCCGTCGCCGGACAGGCCCGCGCCGATCCCGGCGATGGTCTCGCCGTCGATCAGGACGTCCTGCGGCTCGCCGCCCAGTACCTTCGCGCCACGGATCAGGATCTTGCTCATGGTTACTTGCTCTCCTCGGTACGGGCGGGGCCGGTCGTCGCGGGTACGGTCTCGGGGACGGGCGCGGTGGTGGCGATGGCCGGTTCCGAGCCGCCGAGCAGCAGGTACAGCACGGCCATCCGGGTGCTGACGCCGTTGGCGACCTGTTCCACGACGGTGCAGCGCGGCGAGTCGGCGACCTCGGCGGTGATCTCCATGCCGCGGTTCATCGGCCCCGGGTGCATGACGATGGCGTGCTCGGGCAGCACCGCCATCCGCAGTCCGTCCACGCCGTAACGCCGGGTGTACTCGCGCTCGGTGGGGAAGAAGGCGGCGTTCATCCGCTCGCTCTGCACGCGCAGCATCATCAGCGCGTCGGTCTTGGCGAGCACCGCGTCGAGGTCGTAGCTGACCTCGCACGGCCACTGCTCGACGCCGATCGGCAGCAGGGTCGGCGGGGCGACCAAGGTGACGCGCGCGCCGAGGGTGTTGAGCAGCAGCACGTTGGAGCGGGCGACCCGGCTGTGCAGGATGTCGCCGACGATGGTGACGCGGCGGCCCTCCAGGTCGCGGCCGACGCCGGACAGGTGGCGGCGCATGGTGAAGGCGTCCAGCAGTGCCTGCGTGGGGTGTTCGTGGGTGCCGTCGCCCGCGTTGACCACCGAGCCGTTGATCCAGCCGGAGGTGGCCAGACGGTGCGGCGCGCCGGACGAGCCGTGCCGGATGACGACGGCGTCGGCGCCCATCGCCTCCAGGGTCAGCGCGGTGTCCTTGAGAGATTCGCCCTTGGAGACCGAGGAGCCCTTGGCGGAGAAGTTGATGACATCGGCGGAGAGCCGCTTGGCGGCGGCCTCGAAGGAGATGCGGGTCCGCGTCGAGTCCTCGAAGAAGAGGTTGACGACGGTACGGCCGCGCAGGGTGGGCAGTTTCTTGATGGGCCGGTCGGCGACGCGGGCCATTTCCTCGGCGGTGTCGAGTACGAGGAGGGCGTCGTCGCGGCTGAGGTCGGCGGCCGAGATCAGGTGGCGCTTCATGCGGGTCACTCCGGGGGTGCTGGGGCGGGTCAGGGCGCGCGGAAGCACAGGACCCCGGCGGGGGTCCTGTCCTGGGTGCGCTAGTCGTCCGCCGGGAGGCCCTCGCGCGGCGCCGCGTCGTCCCGGTCACGGCGGTCGCGCCGGTCGCGGTCCTTGTCGTCCTTCTGGCCGAGCAGGACGGTGTCGCGGCCGTCCTCCTCGGTGAGCTGGACCTTGACGGTCTCGCGCAGCGAGGTGGGCAGGTTCTTGCCGACGTAGTCGGCCCTGATCGGCAGTTCACGGTGGCCGCGGTCGACCAGGACCGCGAGCTGTACGGCGCGGGGGCGGCCGATGTCGTTGAGCGCGTCGAGGGCGGCGCGGATGGTGCGGCCGGAGAAGAGCACGTCGTCGACGAGGACGACGAGCCTGCCGTCGATCCCGGTGGCCGGGATCTCGGTGCGGGCCAGCGCGCGCGCCGGGTGCAGCCGCAGGTCGTCGCGGTACATGGTGATGTCGAGGGAGCCGACGGCCGTCGTGCGGCCGGTGATCTCGGCGAGCTTGGCCGCCAGGCGCTGCGCCAGATAGACGCCGCGGGTCGGGATGCCGAGGAGCACCACGTCGTCCGCGCCCTTGGCGCGTTCCACGATCTCGTGGGCGATACGGGTGAGGACGCGCGCGATGTCGGGTGCTTCGAGCACCGGACGGGCGGGCGCGGGGTTCCACTCGGCGGTATCGCGGTCTTCCGGGGTACTGCGGTCTTCGACCATGGGTCGGGGACCTCCTTCCCCGCCTCACGGGACGGGCATTAAAGGACGTCAGGGGTACGCGGCAACGGTATCAGGTGGCGCAGAGCGCCCAGGTCAGCGACCGATCGGCCCTTTCCGGCTTGACGAGCACGGATTACGCTGCGTAACCTCACAGTGAGTCACCGAGTTTCCGTCCGGGGAGCCATATGTCCAGCGATTACGCCAAGCAGCTCGGAGCAAAGCTCCGGGCCATCCGCACGCAGCAGGGCCTGTCCCTGCACGGCGTCGAGGAGAAGTCCCAGGGCCGCTGGAAGGCAGTGGTCGTGGGCTCGTACGAGCGCGGCGACCGTGCCGTGACCGTGCAGCGACTCGCCGAGCTTGCGGACTTCTACGGAGTTCCGGTCCAGGAGTTGCTGCCGGGTACGACCCCCGGCGGGGCGGCCGAGCCGCCCCCGAAGCTCGTCCTCGACCTGGAGCGCCTGTCCCAGGTCCCGCCGGAGAAGGCCGGGCCTCTCCAGCGGTACGCCGCCACGATCCAGAGCCAGCGCGGCGACTACAACGGCAAGGTGCTGTCGATCCGCCAGGACGACCTCCGTACCCTGGCCGTGATCTACGACCAGTCGCCGTCCGTACTCACCGAGCAGCTCATCGGCTGGGGCGTCCTCGACGCCGACGCGCGGCGCGCGGTCCAGCACGAAGAGGGCTAGGCGCCCGGCTCGCCCGAATAGTGCAGAAACGTCCCGCCGCCCGGTGCGGACCCCTTCCCGGGGCCCGCACCGGGCGGCTCCGCGTTCCGGGGCGCCCGCCCCGAGGGGCGCGGTCCGCCGTGGCTTGTCGCGCGGTTCCCCACGCCCCTGACGGGTCCGCCCTCCGGTCTTCCGGGCAGAGGATCACCCCCCGCGGGCGCGGGAAACCGCGCACTCAGCCGACGCGGCGCGGCACTCGGGACGACACCGCAAGCGGCACCCCCGGGGTCCTGGTCACCGCGACGGGGCCGGGAGGTAGCCCGCGGGGCAGGTGCTGAAGGTGCCACGGCCATGCGTGCGGCTCCGCAGCCCGGTGGCGTAACCGAACAGCTCGGCCAGGGGGACGGTCGCCGTGAGGACCGTGGAGCCCATGGCCACCACGCCAGAGGCGGTCACCCGGCCGCGACGCGCGGCCAGGTCGCCGAGGACGGCGCCCACGGCGCTCTCGGGCACGGTGACCGTCACCTCGGTCACCGGTTCCAGCAGCACCATCGCGGAGGCCCGCAGCGCCTCGCGGAGCGCGTAACGGCCCGCCGTGCGGAAAGCCAGCTCCGAGGAGTCCTTCGCATGGGTCGCCCCGTCCGTCAGCGTGACGCGCACCCCCGTCACGGGGTGACCGCCCAGCGGCCCCTGCGCGAGAGCGTCACGGCAGCCGTCCTCGACCGCGCGAACGTACTCGCGCGGCACCCGGCCACCGGTCACCGTCGAGGTGAACACGAACTCCTCCTCCCCCTCCTCGGCGCCGAGCGGCGCCACATCGATGACGACATGGGCGAACTGCCCCGCCCCGCCGTCCTGTTTGACATGCCGGTGGACATGGCCCGTCACCCCGCGGACGACCGTCTCCCGGTAGGCGACCTGCGGGCGGCCGACGCCGACCTCCAGGCCGTGGGCGCGGCGGATCTTCTCCACCGCGACCTCCAGGTGCAGTTCGCCCATGCCCGCGAGCACCATCTGGCCGGTCTCGGGATCGGTCCTGACGGCGAGCGACGGGTCCTCCTCGACCAGCCGTGCGAGCGCCGACACCAGCCGTTCGGTGTCGGTGTTGCGGGCGGCCTCGACCGCGACGGAGACGACCGGGTCGGCCGCCACCGGGGGTTCGAGCACCAGCGGGGCGCCCGGCGCGCACAGCGTGGTGCCCGCGCGGGCGGCCTTCGGCCCGACCACCGCGACGATGTCCCCGGCGACCGCCTGTTCCAGCTCGGTCTGCCGGTCGGCGTGCAGCCGCAGGATGCGGCCGATCCGCTCGCCGCGCCCGGTGCCCGCGTCCAGCACCGTGTCTCCCTTCCTGATCGTTCCCGCGTAGATCCGCAGGCAGGTCAGCCGCCCGGTGGCGGTCGAGTTGACCTTGAACACCAGCCCGGCGAAGGGTTCCGCCGGGTCGGCCGCGCGTTCGCGCGTTTCGCCGTCGAGCGTGCCCCGGACCGGGTGCACGTCCAGCGGCGACGGCAGATAGGCCGCCACCGCGTCCAGCAGCGGTTCGATGCCGCGGTCGCGGTAAGCCGAGCCGCAGAGGACCACGACGCCCTCTCCGCCGCGGGTGAGGTCGCGCAGGGCCGCCGTCAGGGTCGGCTCCGACAGCGCCGAGCGCGCGCAGAATTCCTCCAGCGCGGCCGGGTGCAGCTCCGCCACCGTCTCCTCCAGCAGCCGTCGCCGCCGGTCCGCCTCCTGCTTCAGCTCGTCGGGCACCGCGCCTTCGCGCGGGCCGCAGCCGTCCGTCCAGACCAGGGCGCGCATCCGCAGCAGGTCGACGACGCCCGTGAAGCCGTCCTCCCGGCCGATCGGGAGCTGGACGACCAGCGGGACGGTGTGCAGCCGCCGTCGGATGGAGTCGACCGCCCGGTCCAGATCGGCGCCCGCGCGGTCCAGCTTGTTGACGAAGACGATCCGCGGCACGCCGTGCCGGTCCGCCTGCCGCCACACCGACTCGCTCTGCGGCTCGACGCCCGCTACGGCGTCGAACACGGCGATGGCGCCGTCGAGCACCCGCAGCGAGCGCTCCACCTCGTCGGCGAAGTCGACGTGCCCCGGGGTGTCGATCAGGTTGAACCAGTGCCCGTCCCACTCGCAGCTCACCGCGGCGGCGAAGATGGTGATGCCGCGGTCGCGCTCCTGGGAGTCGAAGTCGGTGACGGTCGTCCCGTCGTGGACCTCGCCGCGCTTGTGGGTGGCGCCGGTGAGGTAGAGGAACCGTTCGGTGACGGTGGTCTTGCCCGCGTCCACGTGGGCGAGGATGCCCAGGTTCCTGACGTCGGCGAGTGCCGGTACGGACGGACGGTTCGGGTTGCTGCGCACGGCCTGTGACCTTTCGGATGATCCGGTGAGGTGGCGGCGCGATTGTCGTGACGTACGACCGATGTGGCCCCGTCCGGAGAGCCGTGAAGCCGCGCGGCCGTAGCGCCGAGCCGCGCCCGGGTGTCCGGGCGTACGGGTACGGCGGCGGGCCTGGCAGGCAGGGCGGCGGGGAGGCGGGGTCGAGCCGATCGGTCGGGGGCCCGACGGGGTCAGGCGGGCGTCACGGGGCCACGGTGCCGGCCGCGCAGCGGGCACCGGGCGGACCGAGACACCAGAATCACCCGGTGCCGGGTCGGGGGAACGACGACTGCGCTGCGGTGACGCACGGCCGGGCTCCCCTCACTGGTCCGTTCACTCGTCATGGCACGCGCCGTCCGATGGTGGCGGCGCGTGGACGCGTGCCGAGTGTAGGGAGGCGGCTCCGGTCGCCGCACCGGGTTTTTCCGGTGCGGCGGGGCGGGCTCGTGGCGGGCGGCGTCAGGCCGGGGCGCTCGCGTACATCCGGGAGATGACCTCGGGCAGCAGGCGTTCGGTGAGGCGCGGGGGCAGGGCCTGGAGGACGGCGAGGACGGGGGCCATGCGGTCGGGCAGCGCGCCGCCGGGGCCGACGCCCGCGAGCTGGAGGGCGAGTGCCACCTCGTCGGGGCCGAGGGTGTCCGGGTCGAGCGCGGCGGCCAATTCCACGAGTCCGGGGTCGACGGCGGTCGGGCCGTACGCGCGGGCCCTGGTCACGGCGTCGGCCAGGTGGGCGAGGAGTTCGTCGATCCGGTCCGGGTCGGCGACGGCGGCGGTGACCGTGAGGTGCACATTGGACGGTGAGCCGCCGAAGGCGGGCTGCGGCTGGAGGTACCAGCCGAGCAGCCGCATCTCGTCCGCGACCACGAACGGGTCGAGCGCCGGGTCGGCGGAGGCGACGGCCACCAGCGACGCCTCGGGGGCGCCGAGCACCCGCAGCCCCTCGATCCGGCCGATCCCCTCGACCAGCCGTACGGTCGCCGCGTGCACGCGGTGGGACAGGTCGGTGTACCCGTCGGTGCCGACCCTGCGCAGCACCGCCCAGGCGGCGGCGAGCGGCCCGGCGGACTTGGTGCCCTGCAAGGTCGCGTTGACGACCGGGTAGCCCGGCCAGGAGGCGTGCGCGAACCAGCCGTGCCTGCGCAGTTCCGCGTCCCGGAAGAGCAGCACGGAGGCGCCCTTGGGCGTGTAGCCGTACTTGTGCAGGTCGACCGAGAGCGAGGTGACGCCGGGCACCGCGAGGTCGAAGGCGGGCGGCGGCGCGATGCCGTCGGCCAGCCGCCGGTGCGCCAGGTACCAGCCGCCGATGCAGGCGTCCACGTGGCACAGCGTGCCGCGTTCGGCCGCCGCCCGCGCCACCTCGGCGACCGGGTCGAGCACGCCGTGCGCGTAGGAGGGCGCGGAGACGACGACGAGGGCGGTACGGGGGCCGATGGCGGCTGTCATGTCCTCGGCCCGCACCCGGAAGGTCTCCGGGTCCACCGGGACGCTCACGACAGTGAGTCCGAAGAGCGCCGCGGCCTTGTGGAAGGCGGCGTGCGCGGTGACGGGGAGCACGATCTCGGGGGCGGTGACGCCGCGCGTCCTGCGGGCGTGCTCGCGGGCGGTGAGGACGGCCAGCAGGCAGCTCTCGGTGCCGCCGCTGGTGAAGGTGCCCGCCGTCCGCGGGCCGCCGCCGAGTACGGCCGCCGCCCGCCCCACGACGTCGTTCTCCAGCGCGACCACGCTGGGGAAGGCGGTCATGTCGAGGCCGTTGACGCCCGCGAAGGCGGCCTGGGCGCTCGCCGCCAGATCGTCGAGCCCGTCGAGTCCCGCGTCGTAGACGTACGCCATCGTCCGTCCGCCGTGCACGGGCAGGTCGGCGGCGCGCAGTCCGGCGAGGTGCTTCAGGATCGCGTCGTCGGTCCGGTCGTCCGTTTCGTCCATGCGCGGGAATCTAGGCCAGGGCCAGGACACACACCAGGCCCGAAGCAGAA
Source organism: Streptomyces sp. NPDC008079 (assembly GCF_042957385.1). NCBI lineage: Bacteria > Bacillati > Actinomycetota > Actinomycetes > Kitasatosporales > Streptomycetaceae > Streptomyces > Streptomyces sp. NPDC008079. The sequence continues at coordinate 350,326 of NZ_JBIBIC010000006.1, read as the reverse complement.
TATTGTTCAACTTCTGCTTCGGGCCCGGAAGGACGGGCCGGGCGCTCGGGCGCGGTTCCTACCGCTTGAGCGTCGGCTTCAGTTCCATCAGCCGGGCCAGCAGCCCGTTGACGAAGGCCGGTGACTCGTCGGTGGAGAACTCCTTGGCGAGCTGCACCGCCTCGTCCAGCACGACCGCGTCCGGGACGTCGTCCTCCCAGAGCAGCTCGTACGTGCCGAGCCTCAGCACATTGCGGTCCACGACCGGCATCCGGTCGAGCGACCAGCCGACGGAGTAGCTGGACAGCAGTTCGTCGATCCGCTCGGCGTGCGCCTCGCAGCCCTCGACGAGCTGCATCGTGTACTCGGTGACCGGCGGCTGCCGGTCGTCGGTCCTGGCGAGCCGGATCCAGTCCGCCATGGCGGTCTTGGGGTCGACGCCCCGCTGTTCCGCCTCGAAGAGGATCTGGAAGGCCCGCTTGCGGGCCTTGTTCCGGGCAGCCACGGTTAGCTGTTCACCCGGCCGAGGTAGTCGCCCGTACGGGTGTCGACCTTGACCTTCTCACCCGTGGTGATGAAGAGCGGGACGCCGATCTCGTAACCGGTCTCCAGGCGGGCGGGCTTGGAGCCGCCGGTGGAGCGGTCGCCCTGGACGCCGGGCTCGGTGTACTCGATGACCAGCTCGACGGAGGCGGGCAGCTCGACGTAGAGCGCGGAGCCCTCGTACATCGCCACGACCGCCTCGAAGCCCTCGAGGAGGTAGTTGGCGGCGTCGCCGACCGTCTCGGGCGCGATGATGATCTGGTCGTAGGTCTCGGTGTCCATGAAGACGAAGTCGGTGCCGTCCTTGTAGGAGAACTGCATGCCGCGCTTGTCGACGTTGGCGGTCTCGACCTTCACGCCCGCGTTGAAGGTCTTGTCGACGACCTTCCCGGAGAGCACGTGCTTCAGCTTGGTGCGCACGAAGGCGGGGCCCTTGCCGGGCTTGACGTGCTGGAACTCGACTACGGTCCAGAGCTGGCCGCTGTCGAGCTTGAGCACGAGGCCGTTCTTGAGGTCGTTCGTGGTGGCCACGGTTGCGGAATCTCCTGAAAGTGCTGCTTCGGGGACCGAGGAGGGCACGCGCCCGTCACAGGGCGAGCAGTTCCTTGGTCGTGATGGTGAGTAGCTCGGGCCCGCCGTCCGCCAGTGGACGTACGACGAGTGTGTCGTCGATGCGGACACCGCCGCGGCCCGGAAGGTGGACCCCCGGTTCGACGGTGACCGGCACGCAAGCGTCCAGTTTACCCATGGCCGCAGGTGACAGCCGAGGGTCCTCGTCGATTTCCAGACCCACGCCGTGTCCCGACCACTGTGCCAGACCCTCCGCGTGGCCGGCGGCGGTGAGCGGGCTCCGGGTCGCGTGGTCGACGTCTCGGCAGGCCACACCGGGTGCGAGCGCCTCGCGGCCGGCCCGCTGGGCGGCGAACACCAGCTCGTAGAGGTCGATCTGCCAGGCTGCTGGAGCGGTGCCGATGACGAACGTACGGCCGACTTCGCAGCGGTAGCCGCGGTAGCGGGCGCCGAGCCGGACGGTCAGGAAGTCGCCCTCCTCGACGCGGCGGTCGGTCGGCACGTGCCGGGGCGCGCCGGAGTTCGGCCCGGTGCCGACGGAGGTGCGGAAGGCGGGGCCCTCGGCGCCGTGGTCGACCAGGCGGCGCTCCAGCTCCAGGGCGAGGTGCCGTTCGGTGCGGCCGACCAGGATCGACTCCAGCAGCTCGCCGAGGGCCTGGTCGGCGATCTCCGCGGCGATCCTGAGGTTGGCGATCTCGTGCTCGTCCTTGACCAGCCGGAGCTGTTCGACGGCGCCGCCGAGGTCGGACAGCGGGAGCGCGCCGACGACCGAGCTGATCGCCCGGTGCCGGGTCACCGTCAGGTGGTGCTCCTCGACGGCGAGGGAGTCGGCGTGGTGCTCGCGGGCCAGGTCGGCGGCGGCCACCGCCGCGTCGCCGTCCGGCGTCGTCAGCACCACCGCGCGCAGGTCGCCGGGCAGCGGTTCGTCGCGGTCGTCCTGCGGCGGTGTGAGGTGCACCAGCGCGTCGTCGTCCGGGCCGATCAGCAGCGCCGCGCCCTGCGGCGCGCAGCCGGTCAGGTAGCGGATGTTCGCGGGACGGGTCACCAGCGCGGCGGACGCGCCGTTCGCCGCGCACCGGTCGCGCAGCCGTGCTCTGCGTGCTGCGTGCACCTCGGACATGTGGCGAGCGTATGGGCGCGTCGGCGGCCCGGCTTCCTGAGCGCGTCCACCCGTGGCGCCGGGCCGCCGGCCGCCGGCCGCGCCCGTACCGCCGAAGGCTCGCCTGCCGCGTGAGCCCGTACGCGGGCCGCTCGCCCGCCGCCGCCGGATCGTGCGGGCGGGCTACCAGATGGGCGGGCCCTGGGCGCTGCGGGCCACGACGCGGTCGAGGGCGGCGGCGGCGGAGACCACGTCGAGCTGGGAGTTGTCGATGATGGGCAGGCCCGAGCCGTACCAGCCCGCCATACGGCCGTGGATCCGGGCGACTTCCTCGTCCGACAGGCGGCGGTTGCCGGTGCGCTCCGCGTTGCGGGTCAGGACGACGTCCAGTCCCGGGAGCAGGACGACGGGGAGCAGGCCGGGCCCGACGTGCCGCTTCCAGCCGCCGAGGCCGACGGCGGGGCGGTCGGGGAAGACGGCGTCGTCGATGATGCAGGAGACGCCGTTGGCCAGGAAATTACGGGCGGCGAAGCCGCAGGTGCGGCGGGCCAGCCGGTACTGCGCCTCGGAGTGCTCGTTCCACCCCGCCTGCGGGTCGGCGAAACCGGCCCGCACCCATTCGCGTACGTCGTCCAGGCTGATGTGCGCGGTCGGCGCGCCGCGGTGGTCGGCCCAGTGCCGCGCGATCGTCGTCTTGCCCGCCCCCGCCGCGCCGATCAGCAGCACGGCTATCGGGCCGTGCGAGGCGCCGGACAGCGAGCCGTTGCCGTGCGGCGCCGGGACCTGCACGGGCGCGGGCGAGGACAACGGGAAGTGCCCCGTACTGACGCCCGTCCCCTGGGGCGGGGTGGGGCCACCGGGCTGCGGCGCCCCCACAGCGTGCTGCATCTCGCCCCACTCCATCCCGTACGGAGGACCAGCTTCTTGAACCGGCCGGTAACGAACCCGTTCGACACGGAACGGTACAGCCCCTGACGGCCGTTGTGTGAACGAGCCGCGCTCCTCCAGGGTGCCCCGCTAGGAGCCGCCGTCCTCCGCGAGGGCGCGCAGCGCCAGCCGGTACGAGCCGATGCCGAATCCGGCGACCGTACCGGAGGCGACGGCGGCCACGACGGAGTTGTGCCGGAACGCCTCGCGCGCGTACGGGTTGGAGATGTGCACCTCGATCAGCGGCGCGGTCCGCTGCGCGGCGGCGTCGCGCATCGCGTAGGAGTAGTGCGTGAAGGCGCCGGGGTTGAGGACGACGGGAATCCGGCCGTCGGCCGCCTCGTGCAGCCAGCCGATCAGCTCCGCCTCGTCGTTGGTCTCGCGGACCTCGACGTCGAAGCCCAGCTCGGCGCCGAGCTTGGTGCACTCCTCGACCAGACCGGCGTACGAGGTCGCGCCGTAGACGTCGGGCTCGCGGGAGCCGAGGCGCCCGAGGTTGGGGCCGTTGAGCACCAGGACGCGGGTGGTCACGCGGAGACCTCCCCGTAGGCGGCGAGCAGGACGGCCGGGTCGGGGCCCTCCAGCACGGTCGGCTTGGCGAGTCCGTCGAGGACGATGAAGCGCAGCATGTCGCCGCGGGACTTCTTGTCGACCTTCATGGTCTCCACCAGCTTCGGCCACTGGTCGCCGCGGTAGGTCAGCGGCAGTCCGACGGACTCCAGTACGGCGCGGTGCCGGTCGGCGGTCGCGTCGTCCAACCGCCCGGCCAGGCGGCCGAGTTCGGCGGCGAAGACCATGCCGACGGAGACGGCGGCGCCGTGCCGCCAGTTGTAGCGCTCGTTCTTCTCGATCGCGTGCGCCAGCGTGTGGCCGTAGTTGAGGATCTCGCGGAGGCCGGACTCCTTGAGGTCGGCGGAGACGACCTCGGCCTTGACCCGGATGGCGCGTTCGATCAGCTCGCCGGTGTGCGGGCCCTCCGGGCCGCGGGCGGCGGCCGGGTCGGACTCGATCAGGTCGAGGATGCCGGGGTCGGCGATGAACCCGGCCTTGATGATCTCGGCGAGGCCGCTGACGTAGTCGTTGACCGGCAGCGAGGCGAGCGCGGCGAGGTCGCAGAGGACTCCGGCGGGCGGGTGGAAGGCGCCGACAAGATTCTTGCCCTCCGCGGTGTTGATGCCGGTCTTGCCGCCGACGGCAGCGTCGACCATGCCGAGCACGGTGGTGGGCACGGCGATCCAGCGCACTCCGCGCAGCCAGGTCGCGGCCACGAAACCGGCCAGGTCGGTGGTGGCGCCGCCGCCGACGCCGACGATCACGTCGGTGCGGGTGAAGCCGGTCTGGCCGAGCGCCTTCCAGCAGTAGGCGGCGACCTCGGCGGTCTTGGCCTCCTCGGCGTTCGGGAGCTGGATGGCGATGGCCTCGAAGCCCTGCTCCGCGAGGTCCTCGCGGATCGCCTCGCCGGTCCCGGCCAGCGCTTCGGGGTGCAGGACGGCCACCCGGCGCGCCTTGGGCCCGATCAGTCCCGGCAGTTCGCCGAGGAGCTGGTGACCGACCAGCACCTCGTACGCCTCGGTGCCCGCCGTGGCACCGACCTGGATACGGGTGGGGGGCGCCACCGCGTCGTTCTCGCTCATGCGTCCTTCAGTTGGAGTGCGTCGAGGACGGCCTCGGCCACGTCCTCGGGGGTGCGGTCGTCGGTGCTGACCACGGCGCGGGCGATCTCCGTGTACAGCGGGCGGCGTACGTCCATCAGCTCGCGCCACTGCTGGCGCGGGTTGACCGCGAGCAGCGGGCGCGGCGCGTCCAGGCCGACGCGGCGGACGGCCTGGTGCAGGCCGACGTCGAGGAAGACCACCGGCAGACCGGCCAGCAGGTCGCGGGTGGGGCCGTCCATGACGGCGCCGCCGCCCAGCGACAGCACGCCCTCGTGCTCGGCGACGGCGGTGCGGACCGCGGCGCGTTCCAGCTCGCGGAAGCGCGGCTCGCCGTCGTCGATGAAGATCTCGGGGATCGGCTTGCCCGCGACGGCCTCCACATCGGCGTCGGTGTCGCGGTACGTGGTGCCCAGCCGGTCGGCGAGCGCGCGGCCGACGGTGGTCTTGCCCGCTCCGGGCGGGCCGACGAGGACGATCGCCGGGCCGGTCACTTGATCGCCAGGTTGTCGAGGAAGCCGCGGACGCTGCGCCGGGTCTGTACGACCGAGTCGCCGCCGAACTTCTCCGCGACCGCGTCGGCCAGCACCAGGGCGACCATCGCCTCGGCGACGATGCCCGCCGCGGGCACCGCGCACACGTCGGAGCGCTGGTGGTGGGCCTGGGCGACCTCGCCGGTGGTGACGTCGATGGTGGCGAGTGCGCGGGGCACGGTGGCGATCGGCTTCATCGCGGCGCGGACCCGCAGCACCTCTCCGGTGCTCATGCCGCCCTCGGTGCCGCCGGACCTGCCGGAGGCGCGCCGGACGCCGTCGGGGCCCGGCACGATCTCGTCGTGCGCCTTGGAGCCGGGCACCCGGGCCAGGTCGAAGCCGTCGCCGACCTCGACGCCCTTGATCGCCTGGATGCCCATCAGCGCGGCGGCCAGCCGTGCGTCGAGCCTGCGGTCCCAGTGCACGTGCGAACCGAGGCCGACCGGCACTCCGTACGCCAGCACTTCCACGACGCCGCCGAGCGTGTCGCCGTCCTTGTGGGCCTGGTCGATCTCCGCGACCATCGCCTTGCTCGCGTCCGCGTCCAGGCAGCGCACCGGGTCCGCGTCCAGCCGCTCCTCGTCGCCGGGCACCGGCACCACGCCGTAGGGCGCCTTCGCCCCGGCCAGTTCCACCACGTGCGAGACGATCTCGATGCCCGCGGTCTCCTTCAGGTACGACCGCGCGACCGCGCCCAGCGCCACCCGCGCCGCGGTCTCCCGCGCGCTGGCCCGCTCCAGCACCGGCCGTGCCTCGTCCAGGTCGTACTTCTGCATTCCCGCCAGGTCCGCGTGGCCGGGTCGCGGCCGGGTCAGCGGCGCGTTGCGCGCCAGGCCCGCCAGGATCTCCGGGTCCACCGGGTCGGCCGACATGACCTGTTCCCACTTGGGCCACTCGGTGTTGCCCACCATCACGGCCACCGGGCTGCCCATGGTGAGGCCGTGCCGTACGCCGCCCAGGAAGGTCACCTCGTCGCGCTCGAACTTCATCCGCGCCCCGCGCCCGTATCCCAGCCGCCGCCGCGCCAGCGCGTCCGCCACCAACTCCGTGGTGACCGGCACCCCGGACGGCAGCCCCTCCAACGTCGCGACGAGTGCGGGTCCGTGCGACTCCCCCGCGGTCAGCCAGCGCAACCTGCTCAACGGTGCTCCCTCGATGTGCGCGTCCCGGTCCGGCCGCCCCCGAGCAACGGCGTGCCGTCCTGTCCCCCGATCCTCCCACGCCGACGTGCCGTGCCCCGACACGGTCCACCGTGCGGACAGCGACCGGCCGGAACCGTCACCCCCGCGGCAGCGCGGCCTCGCCCGCCGCGCGCATGGCCGCGAGGGGGGCGGGGGCGTGGCCGGTGTACTGCTCGATCTGGAGGACGGCCTGGTGGACCAGGAGGTCGAGGCCGCCGACGACCGGGGCGTCGCGCCGGGACCAGGCGGCGGCCAGCGGGGTGGGCCAGGGGTCGTAGAGGACGTCGAAGAGGGCGCCGGGGGCGGGCGGGACGGCGGCGGCGAGGTGGTCGGCGGCGCCGGCCGGGGTGGTGGCGATGACCAGCGGCTCGTCGAGGGCCTTGGCGGCGTCGGCCCAGTCGGCGACGCGCACGGCGACGCCGAGGCGGTCGCCCCACTGCCGCATCTCGGCGGCGCGCGCCGGGCCGCGCACGTACGCGGTGACCTCGGCCGTGCCGAGCCGCGCGAGCGCGGCCAGCGCGGAGGAGGCGGTGGCCCCGGCGCCGAGGACCGCCGCGGACGGCGCGGAGGTGATGCCGCGCTCCCGCAGGGCGGCGAGCATGCCGGGGATATCGGTGTTGTCGCCCCTGCGGCGGCCGTCGGGGCCGAGCACGACCGTGTTGACGGCCTCCACGGACGCGGCCGTCTCGGTGATCTCGTCCAGCAGCGGGATCACGGCCCGCTTGAGCGGCATCGTCAGCGACAGACCGCGCCAGACGGCGGGGTCGAGGCCGCCGATGAAGCCGGGCAGCGCGGCCTCGTCGACCTCGAAGCGGTCGTAGCGCCACGCGTCGGCGAGGCCCATCGCCTCGAACGCGGCCCGGTGCAGCACCGGGGAGAGCGAGTGCGCGATGGGTGACCCGAGCACCGCCGCACGGCGGGTGCCCGGGTGTCCGGTCGTGTCCACGGAAGAAGTGCCCCGGTCCTACTGGCTGTTGTACTGGTCGTAGAGCTTCTGGAACTCGGCGTGCGTCGAGGTGAACTTGGTCGTCTTGCCGTCCAGCGAGATGAAGTAGTACCAGTTCCCGCTGTCGGGGTTCATCGCCGCCTTCAGCGCGTCGACGCCCGGGTTGCCGATCGGCCCCGGCGGCAGGCCCTTGTACTTGTACGTGTTGTACGGGTCGTCCAGGGACTTGATCTTGGCGAGGCTGATGTTCGTGGCGCTGGTGTTCTTGATGTAGTTGTACGTCGAGTCGAACTGGAGCAGTCCGAAGGTCTCCTTGTTGGTGGGGACCATCCGGTTGTAGACGACCTTGGCCATCTTGCGGAAGTCGTCGTCGGTCTTGCCCTCGGCCTGTACCAGGCTGGCGACGGTGAGCAGTTGCAGCGGCGAGCTGAGATTCTGCTTCTTCGCCTCGGCGACCATGTCGAACTGGGCGTACTGCTTCTTCGCCTCGCCGACCATCTCGCGCAGCAGCGCTTCGGGCTTCATGCCCTTGGCGACGCCGTAGCGGGACGGGAAGAGGAAACCTTCCAGCGGGTCCTTCACCTTGGAGCTGGTGTCCGCCCAGTCCGGCAGTCCGAGGTTCTTGGCCTGGTCGTGCGCGACCTTCTTCGTGCTGCCCGCGGAGAGGCCGAGACGCTTGTCGATGGCGTCGTAGATCTGCGCGTCGCGCATGCCCTCGGCGATGATCATCGCGTTCTGGGACTTGGGGTCGAGCATCATCGTGACGGCCGAGGCCGCCGACATCTGCTTGTTGAGGACGTAGACGCCCGCCTGGATGAACTGGCCCTTGGGGTTCTTGCGGGCCGCGGCGGTGAAGGCGTCGACGCTCTTGACCACACCGTCGGACTTGAGGATGTTGCCCATGGTGGTGATCGTCGAGCCCTTGGGGATCTCGACCTGGACCTCGCCCGCGCCGTTGCCCGAGTAGTCGGGGGCCGGGCCGAAGCGGTCCTGGTAGAAGTTGTAGCCGAAGTAGCCGACGCCGCCGAGGCCGCCGCCCAGGACGACCAGGACGACCAGGCACGCGCAGCCGCTGCGGCGCTTCTTGCCGCCCTTGGCGGGGGCCGACTTGCCCGCGCGCCTGCCGCCGCCGCTCGTGGTGGTGGTCGCGGGGGCGTCGTCATCGTCGTCGTCGCGGCCGGAGAAGAAGGCGTGCTCGCGCGGGTCGTCGTCCTCCCCCGCGTCCCAGTCGCCGGTGTTGCCCGGGGCCGTCCGCAGCGGGCGCGCGCCCGGCTCCTGCGGGTGACCGTCCTGCGCCCCCTGGACGCCTTGCGTGCCCTGCGCCGGGCCCTGGCCCTGTGGCTGGCCCTGGCCGTGCAGCGGCGCCTGCGGCTGACCCTGCCCCGGAGCGCCCTGACTCAGACCGCCCTGTCCCGGACCGCCCGGCCCCTGCCCGGGCCCCTGGCCCTGGAACGGCGCCTGCGGCTGCTGCCGGTACTGGGGCTGCTGCGGCGGCGGGTAGCCGTTCTGCCCGTAGAAGTCGGGCTGCGGGCCGCCCGCGTACGGATCCTGCGGCTGGTGCCCGCCATACGGGTCCTGGTGGCCGTATCCGCCGACCGAGTGGGAGCCGGTGTCGTAGCCGTCGTACTGCGCCTGCGGGTACTGCTGCTGTTGAGGGTGCTGCTGGGGCTGGTACTGCCCCTGCGGGTGCTGCGGCTGCTGCTGCGGGTACCCCTGCTGCTCGTACTGCTGCGGGGTCTGGGGGTACTGCTGGCCGCCCTGCTGCTGCGGGTACTGCTGCTGGTGCTGACCGGTGGCGTAGGGGTCGTACTCCGCCTGCGGGTACTGCACCTGCTGCTGCGGCGGGTAGGGCTGCTGCGCCTGGTCGTAGCCGTCACCGAAGAGCGGGTCCTCGGGATGCCACGGTTCGGAGCCGGCGCCCCGGCCATAGTCAGTCATCGGTCCCCTTGGTACGCGGTCTGCAACCGGCTTGCCGACCCTGTGAAACGGGCGGCGCCCGAGGGGCGCCGCCGTGTCGCGCGAGACGTTACCGTATCGCGATCAGATGACCACTTCGACGCTCTCGCCCGGAGCTTTACCCGACACCCGTTCGGTCTCCAGCGCACTTTGCAAAATAATGACCGCGGCAGCCTGATCCACTACGGAGCGTCCCTTTTTCGCCTTCACTCCGGAGGCGCGGAGCCCTTGCGTGGCCGTGACCGTACTCATGCGTTCGTCCACCAGGCGCACCGGAACCGGCGAGATGACTTTCGCCACATGCTGGGCGAAGCCGCGGACCTTGGCCGCCGCCGGGCCCTCGCCCCCGTTGAGGGAGCGCGGCAGCCCGACGACGACCTCGATCGGCTCGTACTCCGCCACGATCGCGGCGAGCCGCCGCAGCGCCGCGGGCACGTCCCGGCCGGGCACCGTCTCGACCGGCGTGGCGAGGATTCCGTCGGGGTCGCACGAGGCGACCCCGATGCGGGCGTCCCCGACGTCCACCGCGATCCTCCGGCCCCTCCTCATGCCGCCTTCCCGCCCCGGGCGGCTCGGATCCGGCGAACCGTCCGTCACGCCTTCTCGCCCACCAGGCGCTGGACGGCCTCGACGGCGTCCTGGACCGCGGCCGGGTTCTGGCCGCCGCCCTGGGCCACGTCGTCCTTGCCGCCGCCTCCGCCGCCGAGGGTCTTGGCGGCGGTGCGGACCAGCTCGCCGGCCTTGATGCCGCGCTCGCGGGCGGCCTCGTTGGTGGCGATGACGGTCAGCGGGCGGCCGTTGGCGACGGTGAAGAGGGCGACGACGCCGGGGCGTCCGCCGCCGATCCGCTGGCGGACGTCGAGGACGAGCTTGCGCAGGTCGTCGGCGCCGGTGCCCTCGGGGACCGTACCGGCGACCAGGGCGACGCCCTTGATGTCGGCGGCGCTCTCGGCGAGCCCTGCGGCGGCCTGGAGGACCTTCTCCGCGCGGAAGCGCTCGATCTCCTTCTCGGCGTCCTTGAGCTTGGCGAGCATCCCGGAGATCTTGTCGGGCAGCTCCTCGGGGCGGCCCTTGACCAGTTCGGTGAGCTGGGCGACGACCGTGTGCTCGCGGGCGAGGAAGTGGTAGGCGTCCACGCCGACGAGGGCTTCGACCCGGCGCACGCCGGAGCCGATCGAGGACTCGCCGAGCAGCTTCACCAGGCCGAGCTGCGCGGTGTTGTGCACATGGGTGCCGCCGCACAGCTCCTTGGAGAAGTCGCCGATGGTGACGACCCGGACCCGCTCGCCGTACTTCTCGCCGAATTCGGCGATGGCGCCCTGCCTCTTGGCCTCGGCGATCGGCAGGACCTCGGCGGTGACGTCCAGTTCGCGGGCGAGCACCTCGTTGATCTTCTGCTCGACGTCGGTGAGGACGGCGCCGGGGACGGCGGCCGGGGAACCGAAGTCGAAGCGGAAGCGGCCGGGGGCGTTCTCGGAACCGGCCTGGGCGGCCGTCGGGCCGAGGGCGTCGCGCAGCGCCTGGTGGGTCAGGTGGGTGGCGCTGTGGGCGCGGGCGATGGCGCGGCGGCGTACGAGGTCGATCTGGGCCAGCACCCCGGCCCCGACGGTGACCTCGCCGACCTGGACGACGCCCTTGTGCACGCTGACGCCGGGCACCGGCTGCTGGACGTCGCGGATCTCGATCACCGCGCCGTTGTCGGCGCGGATGCGGCCGGTGTCGGCGAGCTGGCCGCCGCCCTCGGCGTAGAACGGGGTGCGGTCGAGCACCACTTCGATCTCGTCGCCCTCGGTGGCGGCGGGCGACGGGACGCCGTCGACCAGCAGGCCGACGACGGTGGCCTCGTTGTGGTTCTGGGTGTAGCCGGTGAACTCGGTGCTGCCGGAGCGGTCGGCGACCTCGCGGTAAGCGGACAGGTCGGCGTGGCCGGTCTTCTTGGCGCGGGCGTCGGCCTTGGCGCGGTCCCGCTGCTCCTTCATCAGGCGGCGGAAGCCCTCCTCGTCCACCGACAGGCCCTGTTCCGAGGCCATTTCGAGGGTGAGGTCGATCGGGAAGCCCCAGGTGTCGTGGAGCAGGAACGCCTTGTCGCCGGGGAGCACGCTGCCGCCGGCCGACTTGGTCTCGGTGATGGCGGTGTCGAGGATGTTGGTGCCGCCGCTGAGGGCCTTGAGGAAGGCGGTCTCCTCGGCGATGGCGACCGTCTCGATCCGCTTGCGGTCCGAGATCAGCTCCGGGTACTGCTCGCCCATGGTCTTGATGACGACGTCGGCCAGTTCGGCGACGACCGGTCCGGTGGCGCCCATCAGCCGCATATTGCGGATGGCGCGGCGCATGATGCGGCGCAGGACGTAGCCGCGCCCCTCGTTGCCCGGGGTGACGCCGTCGCCGATCAGCATCACGGAGGTGCGGATGTGGTCGGCGACCACGCGCAGCGACACGTCGGTATCGTGGGCCTGGCCGTAGCGCACGCCGGTCAGTTCGGTGGCGCGGTCCATGACGACGCGCAGGGTGTCGGTCTCGTACATGTTCTGCACGCCCTGCAGGATCATCGCGAGGCGTTCGAGGCCCAGGCCGGTGTCGATGTTCTTGCTGGGCAGGTCGCCGAGGATCGGGAAGCTCTCCTTGCCCTCACCGGCGCCGCGCACGTACTGCATGAAGACCAGGTTCCAGATCTCCACGTACCGCTCGTCGTTGACGGCGGGGCCGCCCTCGACGCCGAACTCGGGGCCGCGGTCGTAGTTGATCTCGGAGCAGGGGCCGCAGGGTCCGGGGACGCCCATGGACCAGAAGTTGGGGCCCATGCCGAGGCGCTGGATGCGCTCGGCGGGGACGCCGATGACGTCGCGCCAGATCTGCTCGGCCTCGTCGTCCTCCTGGTAGACGGTGATCCAGAGCCGGTCGGCCTCCAGGCCGTAGCCACCGTCCTCCAGGGAGCCGGTGAGCAGCTCCCAGGCGTACTTGATGGCGCCTTCCTTGAAGTAGTCGCCGAAGGAGAAGTTGCCGCACATCTGGAAGAACGTGCCGTGCCTGGTGGTCTTGCCGACCTCTTCGATGTCCGGGGTGCGGACGCACTTCTGCACGCTGGTGGCGCGGTCGAAGGGCGGCTTGACCTCACCGAGGAAGTACGGCTTGAACGGGACCATGCCCGCCGGGACCAGCAGCAGAGTCGGGTCGTCCGCGATGAGCGACGCCGAAGGGACAACGGTGTGCCCGCGCTCCTCGAAGAAGCGCAGCCAGCGGCGGCGGATTTCTGCCGACTCCATCAGTGTTCGTCCTTCCGGTTGTACGCAATGCTCCGGCGCGGTGCCGGGAGTTCGGACGGGATTTCGGATTGCGGGGCGCTGCCGGTGAGGCCGAGCGCGTCCTGGAGCTCGCTCTCGCGCTGCGTCATGCCCGCCCGTACGTCCTGGGCGAACACCCGCAGCCGCGCGCCGGTCTCCAGCGCGCGGTCGGCCGCGGTCGCCGCGAGGCTCTCCGGCGTGAGGCGGCGCAGCGCCCGGTTGACCTTGGTGGTGGCCCAGACGCCGGTGGCGGCGCCGGTGACGAACCAGAACATACGGCGGAACATGTGGCCTCAGTCCTTCGAGCGGTTGCGACGGCCGCCGCGCCGGGCGGCGGGGAGCACCTTGCCTGCCTTGACGGTCCTGGCACGGGAGCGGTCGGTGCCCGCCGCGCCGTTGGCCGCCGCGCCCGCGCCCGCTCCGCCGGAGGTCCGCAGGCCGACCGCGCGCCGTACGCCGTAGCTGAAGGCGGCGACCTTCACCAGGGGTCCGCCGAAGGCCGACGCGACGGTGGAGGAGAGCGCGGAGGCGTTGGCCGTCACCTCGGCGACCTCCGCGGTGATGGTGTCGACCCGGTCGAGCTGGCTGTGGGCGGTGCGCAGCGCGTCGGAGGCGTCGCCGAGCAGCGGTACGGCCTGCTCGGTGATGCCTGCCACGAGTTCGCTGGTCCGCTTGAGCGTCTGGGCGAGCCTGACCAGCGCGACGGCCAGGAACGACACCAGGATCGCCCAGAAGACCGCCACGATGAGGCCAGCCACCTCTGCACCGGACACGTTGCTCCGCTCCCTCACCGTCGGCATCTCACGGACACTTCGCCGCGCTGTTTCGGCCGCTTCTCACGGCTGCTTCCCGCGACCGCTTCCACGGCCGCTTCTCACGACCGCGGTCCGCGGCTGGTTTTCACCACGACATCGGCCTCCGACCCTATCGCGCCGGGCCTGCGCGTCCGTACCGCATTACGCGCGCGCCGGGGCTGTCCCACAACCGGGCAAGCGCGGGCGTTATACCACTACTCGGCGACGGGATTGTACGGTCCGCGCACAGTCAAGTACGCTCCGTACACCATGGAGACTGTGGGTAACCTCCCCGCCGAGCTGACCGGCTTCGTCGGCAGGACGTCCGAACTCGCGGCGCTCGACGCACTGTTGTCGCCGGCGGCGGAGTCCCGGCTGAGCACCGTGACCGGAGTCGGCGGGGTGGGCAAGACGCGGCTGGCGCTGCGGGCCGCCAGGCACGCGCAGGACCGTTTCCTCGGCGGCGTCTGGCTGGTCGACCTGTCCGGGCTCGGCGACGCGTCGCTGCTGGACCACGCGGTCGCGGAGGCGCTGCGGCTGGCGGACCACACCACCCGCTCGACGCGTTCGGTGCTGACCGAGGGGCTGGCCGGCCGCGAGCTGCTGCTGGTCTTCGACGGCTACGACCGGGTGCACGCCGAAGTGGCCTCCCTCGCCGCGGAGTTGCTGCGCCGCGCGCCGGGGCTGCGGGTGCTGGCGGCCGGCCGCAGGCCGCTGGGCATCACCGGGGAGCGGCTGCTGCCGTTGGCGCCGCTGCCCGCGCCGGACGCCCGCAGCGACGCCGTGCGGCTGTTCGCCGAGCGCGCCGCGGCCGTGCTGCCGGGCTTCACCGTGACACCGGCCAACAGCGGTCCCGTCCTGGAGCTGTGCACCCGGCTCGACGGCCTTCCGCTCGCCCTCGAACTGGCGGCGGTCCGGCTGCGGGCGCTGTCGGTGGAGCAGGTGCTCGAACGGCTCGACGACCGCTTCCGGCTGCTGACCGGCGGCGACCCCACCGCGCCCGCCCGGCACCGCGCGCTGCGTACGGCGATCGGCTGGAGCCACGAATTGTGCACGCCGGGCCAGCGGCTGCTGTGGGCGCGGCTGTCGGTCTTCGCCGGACGGTTCGACCTGGACGCGGTGGAGTACGTGTGCGCGGGTCCCGACCTGGCCGAGGAGGACATCGTGGAGACGGTGTCCGCGCTGGTCGACCAGTCGGTGCTCAGCCGCGAGGAGGGCGCCGACGGTCTGGTGCGCTACCGGATGCTGGACACGGTCCGCGAGTACGGCGCGGGCTGGCTGGCCGCGCTCGGCGACGACGTACGGATGCGGCGGCGGCACCGCGACTGGTACCTGGGTCTGGCCACCTGGTGCGAGCTGGACTGGTTCAGCCCCCGGCAGTCGGAGGTGGCCGCGCGGGTCGAGGCCGAACTGCCCAATCTCCGGCTGGCGTTGGAGTTCAGTCTGGACGGCGCCGCGGACCGGCCGCCGGAGGACCCGGCCGTCGGCCAGTATCTGGCGGGCACCTTGTGGTTCTGCTGGGTCGGCTGCGGGCGGCTCGCGGAGGGCAGGCACTGGCTGGAGCGGGCCCTCGACCTCGCCGCGGGGCGCTCGGAGGCGCGCGCCAAGGCGATGTGGGTGTACGGCTATGTGACGCTGCTCCAGGGCGACTCGGTCACCGCGCTCGACGTGCTCCAGCAGTGCCGCAGCGAGGCCGAGGCGGCCGACAACGGTACGGCGATGGCGTACGCGGTCCACCGGCTGGGCTGCCTCGCGCTGGTCTCCGACGACATGCCGCGGGCCGAACGGTTCATCGGGGACGCGCTGCTGCGCTACCGCCGGATCGGCGAACTCAACAGCAACGTCCTCATGGCGCAGGTCGAGTTGGCGATGGCGGTGGCCTTCCAGGGCGACCTGGACCAGGCGGTGACCCTCGCCGCGGAGGCCCGCGACATCTGCCACGACCACGGGGAGCGCTGGACGCTGGCCTACGCGCTCTACGTCCTCGGTTACGCCGCCTGGCTCGGCGGCGACCGCGCGGAGGCGCGGCGGCTGGCCGAGGAGGCGCTGGCCATCGACCACGCCTTCCGCGACCTGGTCGGCGCGGTGCTCGCCCTGGAGCTGCTGGCCCTCATCACCGAGGACGAGGGCGCCCCGCACGAGGCCGCGGTCCTCCAGGGCGCCGCGGGGCGTCTGTGGGCCTCGGTCGGCCTGCGCCTGTTCGGCTCCCGCTTCTTCAACGCCCCGCACGTGCTGTGCGAGGCGCGCGTGCGGGCGGCGCTGGGTGACGACGCCTACGCCGCCGCCCTGAGCGAAGGCGAGCGGTTCGGGCTGGACGCGGCGGTCCACCGCGCCCTCCACCGCCCGTCGCCCGCCGCCGCCACCCGCGAGCGTCCCGCCCGGAAGGCCCCCGCCAGGAGCGCGGCCCCCGCGGAGGTGGTCGCGCCCGAGTGAGGGGGACGCGGGTACTTCCCAGCGGCGGCTGAGGGACGCGCTACACGACCGACCACGACGGCGGCGGCGTCACCACCGGTCCCGGGGGCCGCTTGCCACCGGCCGGTTGACCGGGCCCCGGGGGCGACCGCCTCCCGTACGGAGCGCGGCGCCCCACCTCGGCGACCTCCCCGGAGGGGGTCAGCGGGCGTAGTACTCGACGACGAGCTGCTCGTCGCAGATGACGGGGATCTCGTTGCGGTTGGGGTCCCGGTCCAGGCGGAAGGCGAGGGCCTGGAGGTTGGTCTGGAGGTAGCGAGGGGCCTCGCCCTCACCGGCCCAGCCGCCTTCGCGGGCGACGATGAACGGCGTCTTCTCGCGGGAGCGCTCGCGGACGGTCACGACGTCGTCCGGGCTGACCCGGAAGGACGGCTTGTCGACCTTGCGGCCGTTGACCTCGATGTGGCCGTGCACGACCATCTGGCGGGACTGGTAGATCGTCCGGGCCAGACCGGCACGGAGCACGAGGGCGTCCAGGCGCCGCTCCAGCTCGATGATCAGGGCCTCGCCGGTCCGCTTGCCGGAGACCTTCTTGGCGCGGTCGTACGCGCGCTGCATCTGCCGCTCGCTGATGTCGTACTGCGCGCGCAGCCGCTGCTTCTCCAGCAGCCGGGTCTTGTAGTCGCTGTTCTGCTTGCGACCGCGACCGTGCTCACCGGGCGGGTAGGGGCGGGCCTCGAAGTACTTGACCGCCTTGGGGGTGAGCGCGATGCCCAGCGCCCGGGACTTCTTGACCTTGGGACGCGACTGATTCACGTGCGTGGAACCTCCGTGTAAATTAGGTAAGGCTTACCTTAGCTGAGGAGAACGCATGTTTCGACCCGGGAACCCCATGCCTGGTGTACCAGCACATGGTCAGCCGCGTCCCGAAGTGGAAGAAGCGCCCCGGCTGCCCTCGGCAGCCGAACGCGCGCGAACTCTCGTCGAGAATAACTCGTCCGCCGTCGTGACGATTCCCGGCCTGGCCACGGCCGGATCCGACGTCATGACCCCGGTGCGCCGCTCCGTGGGGCCCACCGGCGACGTGTTCCTGCTGTTCCCCGACGAATCCCCCGCCGTGCGCGTGGTGCGGGCCGCGGGCGGCGAGGAGATCGAGGCTGTGCTGGAGATCACGGATGTGGCGCCGGTCGCGGTGCCGCACCGGATCCGCGGCAGGGCCTGGGTCGCGGGCTGGCTGACACCCGTCCTGGGCGGCGCGATGGAGTCCGGTACGACGCTGCTCCGCCTGGAGACCGGCGAGATCTCACTGGACGACCTGTGGGGCGCCGCCCTGGTCGAGCCCGACGAGTTCGCCGACGCCGCCGCCGACCCGCTCGCCGAGTACGAGAGCGAACTGCTCCAGCACCTCGCCGCCGCCCACAGCGCCCAGGTGGGTCTGCTGTGCGCCCTCGTCGGCCGCCGCGAGGCGTCCTGCGACGACGCCTTCGCGGGCTCGCGCCCCCCGCTGAGCGCCGTGCCGCTGGCGCTCGACCGCTTCGGGCTGCGCGTGCGCTTCACCGGCGACAACAGCGTCTTCGACGCCCGCTTCGACTTCCCCGAGCCCGTCCGCGACCGCGACGGGCTGCGCCGCTCGATGCACGCCCTCTTCGACGCGGCCCGCGACTGCTGATCCGGGGGTGTGTCAGTCCGAGGCCGGGGCCTCGCCCGAGAGCCGGGCGCGGACCCGGTCCAGGACGTCCGCGTACCGGGCCTCCGTGCCGTGCCGGGTCGGCTCGTAGTAGCGGCGGTCGCGCAGTTCGTCCGGCGCGTACTGCTGCGCGGCGATGCCGCCGGGCACGTCGTGCGGGTAGACGTACCCCTGGGCGTGGCCGAGCTTGGCGGCGCCCTTGTAGTGGCCGTC
The DNA here is from genome assembly GCF_042957385.1 of Streptomyces sp. NPDC008079. Taxonomy (NCBI): domain Bacteria; kingdom Bacillati; phylum Actinomycetota; class Actinomycetes; order Kitasatosporales; family Streptomycetaceae; genus Streptomyces; species Streptomyces sp. NPDC008079. The sequence goes on along the minus strand of NZ_JBIBIC010000006.1, from coordinate 332,553 downwards.
GCGCAGGTGCGCGGGCACGGGTCCGGCCTTGCCCGCCCGTACGTCCGCCAGCGCCGCGCCGATCGCGGTGGTGGCCGCGTTGGACTTCGGCGCGAGCGCCAGCGCGATGGTGGCGTGGCTGAGGGTCAGCGCGGCCTCGGGGAAGCCGATCATGGCGACGGCCTGGGCGGCGGCGACGGCGGTGGGCAGGGCGGTGGGGTCGGCGAGGCCGATGTCCTCGCTGGCGGAGATCATCAGGCGCCGCGCGATGAAGCGCGGGTCCTCGCCCGCGTCGATCATGCGGGCGAGGTAGTGCAGGGCGGCGTCCACGTCGGAGCCGCGGATGGACTTGATGAGGGCGCTGGCCACGTCGTAGTGCTGGTCGCCGTCGCGGTCGTAGCGCACGGCGGCCCGGTCGACGGACTCTTCGAGGGTGGCCAGGGTGAGCGTGTCCTCGCCCTTGTCCAGGGCGGAGCCCGCACCCGCCTCCAGGGCGGTCAGGGCGCGCCGCGCGTCGCCGCCGGCGATCCGCAGCAGGTGCTCCTCCGCGTCGTCCGGCAGCGTCACCGCGCCGCCCAGACCGCGCTCGTCGGTCACCGCGCGGCGCAGCACACCGCGCAGGTCGTCGTCGGTGAGCGGTTCGAGGGTGAGCAGCAGGGAGCGGGACAGCAGCGGCGAGATGATCGAGAAGTACGGGTTCTCCGTGGTGGCCGCGATCAGGGTGACCCAGCGGTTCTCGACGGCGGGCAGCAGGGAGTCCTGCTGGGCCTTGCTGAAGCGGTGGATCTCGTCCAGGAACAGCACGGTCTCGCGCTGGTACCCGCCCGCCTGGCGCTTGGCGCTCTCGATGACCGCGCGGACCTCCTTGACGCCCGCGGTGATCGCCGAGAGTTCGACGAAGCGCTTGTCGGTGGCCTTGCTGACCACGTACGCCAGCGTGGTCTTCCCGGTGCCCGGCGGCCCCCACAGGATCACCGAGGACGCGCCCGCCGGTCCCCCGCCGTCGGCCACCAGGCGGCGCAGCGGGGAGCCGGGGCGCAGCAGGTGCTGCTGGCCGACGACCTCGTCGAGGGTACGGGGCCGCATCCGTACGGCGAGCGGGCTGCTGCCCGGATCCCGCTCGTGACGGTCCTCTGCGGCTGCGGTGAACAGATCTGGCTCCACTCCGGCAGCCTATGCGCTGGGTGTGACAGCCCGGTCGGCGGCGGCGGCGAGCAGGGCGTGGACCAGGCGCGGGTCGGTGCCGTTCTCGGGGTGCCACTGCACGCCGAGGGCGAAGCGCTCGCCGGGCGCCTCGACGGCCTCGACGGTGCCGTCGTCGGCGTGCGCGGCGGCGGTGAGACCGTCGCCGAGGCGGTCGACGGCCTGGTGGTGGTAGGTGGGCACGTCCTGGGGGCCCGGCAGTACGCGGGCCAGCAGGGTGCCGGGCACGGGCGTGACGCGGTGCTCGCCGAAGACGCCGGGCGCGGGGGCGTGGGCGTCGTGGCCGACGCGGTCCGGCAGGTGCTGGAGGAGCGTGCCGCCGTACAGCACGTTCATGAGCTGCATGCCGCGGCAGATCCCGAGGACGGGGACGGCCGCGTCCAGGGCGGCGCGCAGGACGGCCGACTCCCAGCCGTCGCGCTCCGGTGCGGGCGGGCCGGTGCGCGGGTGCCGTGGTGCGCCGTAGTGCTCGGGCGCGATGTCGGGGCCGCCCGCCACGATCACCGCGTCCATCCGCGCGACGGCCGCCGGTGCGCGCTCGGCCGCGTCGGGCGGCAGCAGGACGGCGACGGCGCCCGCGGCCTGCACCAGGCGCGGGTAGACGGCGGGCAGCAGGACGGCCGAGGTGTCCCACAGCCCCCAGCGCGCCCGCTCCAGATAGGTGGTGACCCCCACCAGCAGCGTCCTCGGCACCGTCCCCGTCCTCCCGCGTCGGCCAATGGTCCGGACTCGTACCTTAACCGGCGCGATCGTCCGCCCCGGTGCTAGGGCGTGTCCGTAAAGTCGCGTCGTCCGCCCGGAGGGCGGGGCTGGCGGTGTCTGGTGCGTGCGATCGGCAATGGCGGTGGGGGTGCCCCCGGACGAAGTCTGGGGGAGGCCGTCCTCATAGTGGGCCTATTCGGATGAGCCCGACAACGCAGCGAGCGTGCGTGCCAGGCGCCGCCAGCCAGACGAGACTTTACGGACACGCCCTAGGACAGAAAGCCCCGCAGCAGTGACGCCGTGCCCGCGAGGTGCTGCCGCATCGTCTGCCGCGCCCGCGTTTCGTCGGCGGCCAGGACGGCGGCGACCAGGGCGGCGTGCTGGCCCTGGGAGTGCTCGATGTTGCGGACCAGCATGGGGATGCCGTCCAGGAGTTGGTTGACCCGGGCGCGGACGGCGGCGTACTGGCGGGCCAGCGAGGGGGAGCCGGACAGCTCGGCTATCGCGAGGTGCAGGAGCGTGTCGGCGCGCCGGTAGTCCTCGATGGAGGCGTCCCCGGTGGCGCGCAGCCGGGCCCGCAGCAGGTCGGCGTCCGCTCCGGTGAGGCGGGCGCGGGCGCAGAGCCCGGCGGCGCCCACCTCCAGTACCTCGCGGAAGCGGAGCACGTCGTCCAGGGCCGCCGCGTCCAGACCGGCCGCGCCCAGGCCCGCCGCGTCCACGGGCGGGCCGTCCGCGCCGGGCGGCCTCGGCCGGACAAAGGTGCCGCCCTGGCGACCGCGGCGGCTCTCGACCAGGCCCTGCTCGTGCAGCACGCGCAGCGCCTCGCGCAGGGTGACCCGGCTGATCGCCAGCCGCCCGGCGAGTTCCCGTTCCGGTGGCAGGCGTCCGCCCGCGGGGACCAGGCCGAGCCGGACCACTTGGAGCAGCCGTTCCACGGCCTCCTCGAAGCCGTTGCCGCCGCGCACCGGGCGCAGCACCGTGTCGAGCGGATCGGCGGCCTGCGCCGGGGGCTCCGCCGACCGCTCGGCCGCTGACCCGGCCGCCGGCTCGGCCGTCGAATCGGCAGTCGAATCGGCCATCGGTTCCGTCATCCGCTCCGTCATGGCGAGGCCCCCTTCCCTTCAATGGTTCACAGCCATACCTTAAGTCTTCCGACCGATCCGAGAGGTTCCGCTGTGGCAGAACACACTCCAGCCCTGTCCGTCGGCGCGCTCCGCTCGCTGGTGGCGGCGGGCGAGATCCACACCGTCGTCCTGGCCTTCACCGATATGCAGGGGCGGCTCCAGGGCAAGCGGTTCGCGGCTCCGTTCTTCTTGGAGGAGGTGCTGCCGCACGGCTCGGAGGGGTGCAATTACCTGCTCGCCGTCGACATCGACCTCAATACGGTGGACGGCTACGCGATGTCGTCCTGGGAGCGGGGCTACGGCGACTTCGCGATGCGCCCCGATCCCTCGACGCTGCGCCGCGTCCCCTGGCAGGACGGCACCGCGCTGCTGCTGGCCGATCTGACGTGGGAGGACGGCAGCCCGGTCAGTGCCTCGCCGCGGCAGATCCTGCGGCAGCAGCTCGACCGGCTCGCCGGACACGGCCTGACCGCGCACGCGGGCACCGAGCTGGAGTTCCTGGTCTTCCGCGACACCTACGAGCGGGCGTGGGACAGCGGCTACCGCGGGCTGACCCCGGCCAACCAGTACAACGCCGACTACTCGGTGCTGGCCACCGCCCGGGTCGAGCCGCTGCTGCGCCGCATCCGCAACGAGATGGCGGGCGCCGGGCTCGTCCCGGAGTCCGCGAAGGGCGAGTGCAACCTCGGCCAGCACGAGGTGGTGTTCCGCTACGACGAGGCGCTGACCACCTGCGACCAGCACAGCGTCTACAAGACCGGCGCCAAGGAGATCGCCTCGCAGGAGGGCATGGCGGTCACCTTCATGGCGAAGTTCAACGAGCGCGAGGGCAACTCCTGCCATATCCACCTGTCGCTGCGGGACGCGGACGGCGCCCCGGCGATGGCCGACCCCGAGGACCGCTCCCCCACCGCGATGTCCCCGCTGATGCGGCACTTCCTGGCCGGACAGCTCGCCGCCCTGCGGGAGTTCTCGCTGTTCTTCGCGCCGAACATCAACTCCTACAAGCGGTTCCGCCCCGGCTCCTTCGCGCCCACCGCGGTCGCCTGGGGCCGGGACAACCGCACCTGCGCGCTGCGCGTGGTCGGCCACGGCCCGTCGCTGCGGCTGGAGAACCGGGTGCCGGGCGGCGACGTGAACCCGTATCTGGCGGTCGCCGCGATGGTCGCGGCCGGACTGCACGGCGTCGAGCGGGAGTTGGAGCTGCCGGAGCCGTGTACGGGCAACGCGTACACGGAGTCGTACGAGCGGGTGCCCGGCTCGCTGCGGGAGGCCGCCGAGCTGTGGTCGGGCAGCGACCTGGCCCGTGAGGTGTTCGGCCCCGAGGTCGTCGCGCACTACGCGAACATGGCGCGGATCGAGCAGCGGCAGTTCGACACCGCGGTCACGGACTGGGAGCGGTTCCGCTCCTTCGAGCGGATGTAAGGGCGGACGGGATGCAGGAGAGCCACGACGTACTCAACCCCGCCACCGAGGAGGTCGTCGCGACGGTCGCGGCGACCTCCCCGGAGGGTGTGGACGCGGCGGTCGCCGCCGCGGTGCGGGCCCAGCGGGGCTGGGCGGCGCTCGCGCCGGGTGAACGCGCCCGGCTGCTGCGGCGGTTCGCCGCCGAGGTCGACGCGCGCCTGGAGGAACTGGCCGCGCTGGAGGTGCGGGAGGCGGGCCACACCGTGGGCAACGCCCGCTGGGAGGCGGGCAACGTCCGGGACCTGCTGGAGTACGCGGCGGGCGGCGTCGAGCGCCTGAGCGGCCGTCAGATCCCGGTGGCGGGCGGCCTCGACCTGACCTTCCACGAACCGCTCGGCGTGGTCGGGGTCATCGTGCCGTGGAACTTCCCGATGCCGATCGCCGCCTGGGGCTTCGCCCCCGCGCTGGCCGCGGGCAACGCCGTCGTGCTCAAGCCCGCGGAGACCACCCCGCTGACCGCCCTGCGGCTGGCCGAACTCGCCCTGGCCGCCGGGCTGCCCGAGGGCCTGTTTCAGGTGGTGCCCGGCGCGGGTCCCGTCGCCGGGGCGCGGCTGGTTGACCACCCCGACGTACGGAAGATCGTCTTCACCGGCTCCACGGCGGTCGGCAAGCGGATCATGGAGCGGTGTGCGGCCCAAGTGAAGCGGCTCACGCTGGAGTTGGGCGGCAAGAGCCCCAACGTCGTCTTCGCGGACGCCGATCTGGAGCGCGCCGGGGACCCGATGGCGTTCCTGGACAACGCGGGCCAGGACTGCTGCGCCCGCACCCGGCTGCTGGTGCAGCGCGAGGTCTACGACCGCTTCCTCGACCTGCTGGCCTCCGGCGTGCGGGCGGTGCGGGTCGGCGACCCGGCGGACCCGGCGACCGCGATGGGCCCGCTGATCTCGGCGGTCCAGCGCGAGCGGGTCCGCGGCTACGTCACGCCCGAACTACCGGTCGTGGCACGGGGTTCCGCGCCCGAGGGCCCCGGTTTCTGGTACCCGCCGACGGTGCTCGCCCCGGCCGACCCCGGCGTGCCAGCGGCCACCGAGGAGATCTTCGGCCCGGTGGCGGTCGTGCTGCCCTTCGACGACGAGGCGGACGCGCTGCGGCTGGCGAACGCGACACCGTACGGCCTGTCCGGCTCGCTGTGGACCCGCGACCTGGGCCGCGCGCTGCGGCTCGCGCGCGGTGTCGCGGCCGGGAATCTGTCCGTCAACTCGCACAGCAGTGTGCGCTATTGGACGCCCTTCGGCGGCTTCAAGCAGTCGGGGCTCGGCCGCGAGCTGGGACCCGACGCGCTCACCGCGTTCACCGAGACCAAGAACGTCTTCATCGGCACCGAGGAGTAGCAGGGTATGCCCGAGACCACAGACAGCACAGACGTGACCGGCACGGCTGCCGCCGCCGGGACGGAGCAGCCGGTCTGCCGCCGCCTCGTCGGCCGTACCGCCGTCATCACCGGCGGCGGCAGCGGCATCGGCCTGGCCACGGCGCGGCGGTTCGCCGCGGAAGGGGCCAGGGTCGTGGTCGCCGACATCGACCAGGACAGCGGGCGGGCGGCGGCCGAGGAGACCGGCGGGCTCTTCGTCGCCACCGACGTGACCGACCCGGAGCAGGTCGAGGCGCTGTTCAAGGCCGCCCACGACACCTACGGCTCGGTCGACATCGCCTTCAACAACGCGGGGATCTCACCGCCCGACGACGACTCGATCCTCACCACCGGGCTGGACGCGTGGCGCCGGGTGCAGGAGGTCAATCTGACGTCGGTCTACCTGTGCTGCAAGGCCGCGCTGCCGTACATGCGGCGGCAGGGCAAGGGGGCGATCATCAACACCGCGTCGTTCGTGGCGGTGATGGGCGCGGCGACCTCGCAGATCTCGTACACCGCGTCCAAGGGCGGGGTGCTGGCGATGACGCGGGAGCTGGGCGTGCAGTTCGCCCGCGAGGGGATCCGGGTGAACGCGCTGTGCCCCGGGCCCGTGGACACCCCGCTGCTGCGCGAGCTGTTCGCGAAGGACCCGGAGCGGGCGGCGCGGCGGCTGGTGCACATTCCGCTGGGGCGGTTCGCGGCAGCCGAGGAGATCGCCGCCGCCGTGGCGTTCCTGGCCAGCGACGACGCCGGATTCATCACCGCCGCCGAGTTCCTGGTGGACGGCGGCATCTCCGGCGCCTACGTCACGCCGCTGTAGCGGGCGGGCCGCTCGGCGGAACCGCTCAGACCAGCGTCTTCCAGTACGACCACCAGCGGGTCAGGATCAGCAGGATGAGCACCCCGTACCAGAGCACCGGCACGACCCAGTGGAACTCCAGCACGGCGGTGCGCGCGCCCTCGGGCACCTTGATGATCCGGTGCTTGACGTTGTGCACCGCCGTGTACCAGAACGCGGCGATGGTCACGACCCAGGCGAGGCTGCACCACAGGCAGAGCGAGCCGATGCTGTACAGCGACTGGTACTGGAGCCAGGTGCAGAATCCGACACCGAACAGGGTGCCCGCCTGGAGGCCGAGCCAGAACCAGGGACGGTAGCGGGCGCCGGCCAGGATGCCCATTGCGACGCAGATCATGACCGGGTAGGCGATCATGCCGATCATCGGGTTCGGGAAGCCGAACGCGTGGGCCTGCTCGCTCTTCATGATGTTGCCGCAGGAGATGATCGGGTTCAGGCTGCACGCGGGGGTGTAATTCGGGTCTTCCAGCAGCTTGAACTTGTCATCGGTGATCACGAACGCGGCGACCGTGCCGAGCAGGCCGCAGATCAGCAGCAGCCAGGTGTACGCGCGCCCTGCTCCGATGCCGTCGGCCGGCCGCCGCTCGTCCTCGGCGCCGCCGTCCGTACGCGTCTCGTCCAACGCGGAAGTCGTCATGATCGCCGATCTCTTAGGTCGTGGGGAGCGGGCACCCAACATTGTGCACCAGGGCGGTCAGGACTGGATAAGTCCTGCACGCCCTGGTACACGGAAGAGGGTCAAACGAGCCGCGCCTTGACGCTCGCGACCACCTCGGCGAGCGGGACCGCCGTCTGCTCGCCGCTGCCCAGGTCCTTGAGCTGGACGACGCCCTCGGCGAGGTCCCGCTCCCCCGCGACGAGCGCGAATCGGGCGCCGGAGCGGTTCGCGGACTTCATCGCGTTCTTCATGCCCTTGCCGCCGAAGGCGAAGTCCGCGGCGATCCCGGCCCTGCGCAGCGCGGTGACCGTGCCGAACAGCGCCCGCCGCGCCTCGTCGCCGAGCGGTACGGCGTAGACGTCGGTGACCGCGGGAAGGGCCAGTTCCACGCCCTCCGAGCGCAGCGCGAGCACCGTACGGTCCACGCCCAGCGCCCAGCCGACCGACGGCAGCGCGGGGCCGCCGATCATCTCGGAGAGCCCGTCGTAGCGCCCGCCGCCGCCGACCGCGGACTGCGAGCCGAGCCCGTCGTGGACGAATTCGAAGGTGGTGCGGGTGTAGTAGTCCAGGCCGCGCACCAGCCGGGGGTCGTCCTCGAAGGCCACGCCCGCCTCGGTCAGCAGCGCGCGCACCTCCTCGTGGTACGCCTTGCACGCCTCGCACAGGTGGTCGCGGATCAGCGGCGCGTCGGCGAGCTGTTTCTGTACGGAGTCGCGCTTGTCGTCGAGCACCCGCAGCGGATTGATCTCGATCCGGGCGCGGGTCTCCTCGTCCAGGTCCAGGCCGCGCAGGTAGTCCTGGAGGGCGGCCCGGTAGACCGGACGGCACTCGCGGTCGCCGAGCGAGTTGAGCAGCAGCCGGAAGTCGCGCAGCCCGAGGTCGGTGTACGCGTCCACCGCCAGGATGATCAGCTCTGCGTCGAGCAGCGGGTCCTCGGCGCCGATCGCCTCCGCGCCGACCTGCGAGAAGTGCCGGTAGCGGCCCGCCTGCGGGCGCTCGTAGCGGTAGTAGGAGCCGGAGTACCAGAGCTTGACCGGCAGATTCCCCGTCTTGTGCAGGTTGGCCTGGAGGGCCGCGCGCAGGACGGAGGCGGTGCCCTCGGGGCGCAGCGCGAGTTCGCTGCCGCCCTTGGTGGTGAGGGTGTACATCTCCTTGGTCACGATGTCGGTGGACTCCCCGACACCGCGGGAGAACAGTTCGACGTTCTCGAAACCGGGGGTCTCGACATAGCCGTAACCGGCCCGGCGGGCGGGCGCGGCGATGGCCTCGCGCACCGCGAGGAACACCGCGGAGTCGGGCGGCAGCAGGTCGTAGGTGCCCTTGGGGGCCTGGAAGGCGCGTACGGCGGAACTCACTGAATCCGTCACAATCCTCGTCGCGGAGCCGGGTCTCCGGCTCCTGGGCCGCGGGCCACCTCACCCAGGTAGGGGTTGGCGGCGCGCTCGCGGCCGATGGTCGTCTGGGGGCCGTGGCCGGAGAGCACCACGGTCGAGTCGTCGAGCGGCAGGCACACACGCGCCAGCGACTCGTACAGCTCGGCCATGGAGCCGCCGGGCAGGTCGGTGCGTCCGACGGAGCCGGCGAAGAGCAGGTCGCCGGAGAACAGCACCGACGGGATGTCGGCGGTCTCTGGCAGCCTGAACGTCACCGACCCCCTGGTATGGCCGGGCGCGTGCGCGACGGAGAACTCCAGACCCGCCACCGTCAGCGCGGCGCCGTCGGCCAGTTCCTTGACGTCGTCGGGCTCGCCGATGGTCAGCTCCCCCATCAGCGGCTGCCCGATGGCGCGGCCGAGCGCCTTCTCGGGGTCGCTGAGCATGTACCGGTCCTCGGGGTGGATCCAGGCGGGCACGTCGTGCGCGCCGCAGACCGGTACGACGGAGGCGACATGGTCGATGTGGCCGTGGCTGAGGATGACGGCGACGGGCTTCAGTCGGTGCTTGGCGAGGGTGTCCTCGACGCCCTGGACCGCGAGGTGGCCCGGGTCGACGATCACGCACTCCTCACCCGCGGCGGGGGCGACCACATAACAATTGGTGCCCCAGGCCCCGGCGGGGAACCCGGCAATGAGCACGTTCGTCCTTCTGTCGTCCGCGGTGTCGGCCGCGGGAGATATCGGCCGTTCACGAGCCTACCGGCCGCCGTACCGCCGCAGCGAACTCGTATTGTGCCTTCATCGGACCGCGTGCGGACTGGACGGGGGACGCGCATGCCGCGAAGATCTGCGGCACGCGTATTCGCGTTCGAGCGCACCGCGGCACACGGCCTGCCGACAGGTCGTGGACAGCGGAAACACAGTCATCGCACAGCACTCACGAGACACGACCGGGAGACGGCGAAGTGGTCACCAAGGATCAGCGGCGGCGGCAGCTCGCCCGGGAGAAGTTCGAGCGGCAGCAGCAGCGGCGGGTGCAGATGCGCCGCAAGTCGCGGACGCGCAACTCGGTGATCGCCGCCGTGCTCGCCGTGGTCGTCATCGGCGGCGGTTCCGCCTGGGGCCTGGGCGCCTTCGACAGCAGCGGCAAGAAGAAGTCCACGGACGACGCGGCGGCCAACGCCAGCGCGTCGCCGTCGGCGACCCCCTCGAAGGCGCCGGACCCGTGCGGCAAGGCGGACGCGGGCGCGCCGGGCACGGAGCAGTGGAAGACCGAGCCGAAGATGGCGATCGACAAGAGCGCGAAGTACACCTTCACGCTCCAGACGACCTGCGGCTCGATCCCGATCGCGCTGGACGCGGCGAAGGCCCCCGACACCACGAACTCCTTCAAGTTCCTCGCGGACAAGGGCTTCTTCGACCACACCAAGTGCCACCGGCTGACCACCGAGGGCATCTTCGTCCTCCAGTGCGGCGACCCGACCGCGCGGGGCAACGGCGGCCCCGGCTACACGATCCCGGACGAGAATCTGACGGCGTTCGGCAAGGCCGACGCGCAGAAGACCGTGACGTACCCGGCGGGCACCGTGGCCATGGCCAACACCGGCCAGGCGCACACCGGCGGCAGCCAGTTCTTCCTGGTCTACAAGGACAGCCCGCTGGCTCCGAGCTACACGCCGTTCGGCACGATCGACGCCGCCGGTATGAAGGTGCTCGACAAAATCGCCGCCGCGGGCGCCCAGCCCGCCGACCAGACGACGGGCAACACCGCGCCGAACGCGACCGTGGTGATCAACAAGGCGACCGTCAGCAAATCCTGATTGGGCCCGCATCGGATGCGGACAGCCGGGGTGCTGGTCGCCTATGTTGGCGTTGGACCGGTCAGGGCGTGCGGCCCAACCGGTGAAATTCTGTGGAAGATGTCCGGCCGTGAGCCGGCCGGGCATCACGTGGAGGAGGCGCTGTGAGCAGCGACCCGTGGGGCCGCGTCGATGAGACGGGGACCGTGTACGTGCGTACGGCCGACGGGGAGAAGGAGGTCGGTTCGTGGCAGGCGGGTTCTCCTGAGGAGGCGCTCGCCTACTTCGAGCGCAAGTACGAAGGACTCGTCGTGGAGATCGGCCTCCTCGAACGACGGGTGCGGACCACCGATCTCGCGCCCAAGGACGCGCTGGCCGCGATCGAGCACCTGCGCGTCTCGGTGACCGAGGCGCACGCGGTGGGCGACCTGGCGGCGCTGGGCGAACGGCTCGACGCGCTGGTCGCGCTGGTGGACTCCCGGCGCGAGGAGCGCAAGGCGGCCAGGGCGAAGCAGAGCGAAGAGGCGAAGGTCGCCAAGGAGCAGCTTGTCGCGGAGGCCGAGCAGCTCGCCGAGAGCGAGCAGTGGCGGACCGCGGGCGAGCGGCTGCGCGCCCTGGTCGACACCTGGAAGGGCCTGCCGCGACTCGACCGCAAGGCGGACGACGAGCTGTGGCACCGCTTCAGCCACGCCCGTTCGGTGTTCTCCAAGCGCCGCAAGGCGCACTTCGCGTCGCTCGACGCGCAGCGCGAGGAGGCCAGGCGGACGAAGGAGAAGCTGGTCACCGAGGCGCAGTCGCTGTCGAACTCGACGGACTGGGGGCCCACCGCGGCCCGCTACCGCGAGCTGATGACGGAGTGGAAGGCGGCCGGGCGTGCGCAGCGCGAGGCCGAGGACGATCTGTGGAACCGCTTCCGCGGCGCCCAGGACGTCTTCTTCGCCGCCCGCTCCGAGGTGTTCGCCGAGCGGGACACCGAGCAGCGCGACAACCTCGCGCTCAAGGAGGAGCTGGTCGTCGAGGCCGAGAAACTGCTCCCGGTGACCGAGCTGAAGTCGGCGCGTGCCGCCTTCCGCTCGCTCAACGAGCGCTGGGAGGCCATCGGGCACGTGCCGCGGGACGCGCGGCCGCGGATCGAGGCCCGTATGCACGCGGTGGAGCGTGCGCTGGCCGAGTCCGAGGAAGCCGAGTGGCGGCGCACCAACCCCGAGGTCCGGGCGCGGGCGGCCGGTCTGACCGGTCAGCTCCAGGCGGCGGTCGAGAAGCTCCAGAAGCAGATCGACGCGGCGCGCTCCGCGGGGAACACCGCGAAGGCGGACAAGCTCCAGTCGGAGCTTGACGGGCGTCAGGCGCTGCTGGACGCGGCCCTGAAGGGCATGGGCGAGTTCGGCGGCTGACCGGCCCGCGGACGCCCGACGGCCCCGGCACTCATGATGAGTGCCGGGGCCGTCGGGCGTCCGCGGGCCGGTCGTGGGTCGTGCCCGCCCGCCCGCGGCCTCGCTTACCTCTGGCGGCCCGAGGTCACCCGGTAGACGTCGTAGACGCCCTCCACGCCGCGTACCGCCTTCAGGACGTGGCCCAGGTGCTTCGGGTCGCCCATCTCGAAGGTGAAGCGGGAGGTGGCGACGCGGTCGCGGGAGGTCTGGACGGCCGCGGACAGGATGTTGACGTGCTGGTCGGACAGCACGCGGGTGACGTCCGAGAGCAGCCGGGACCGGTCGAGGGCCTCGACCTGGATGGCGACCAGGAAGACCGACGACTGGGTGGGCGCCCACTCGACCTCGATCATCCGCTCGGGCTGCTGCGAGAGCGAGTCCACGTTGACGCAGTCGGCGCGGTGCACCGAGACGCCGTTGCCGCGGGTGACGAAGCCGATGATCGGGTCGCCCGGCACCGGGGTGCAGCAGCGGGAGAGCTTGACCCAGACGTCGCTGGCGCCCTTGACGATGACACCGGGGTCGGCGTTGGCCCGCCGCTTGGTGCGCCCCTGTGTGGGGGTGGTGATCTCCGCGATGTCCTCGGTGGCGCCCTCTTCGCCGCCGAGCGCGTCGACCAGCTTCTGCACGACGGACTGCGCGGTGATGTGCCCCTCGCCGATCGCCGCGTAGAGCGCGGAGATGTCGGGGTAGCGCATCTCGTGCGCGAGGGTGACCAGCGAGTCGCCGGTGAGCACCCGCTGGATCGGCAGATTCTGCTTGCGCATCGCGCGGGCGATGGCTTCCTTGCCCTGCTCGACCGCTTCCTCGCGGCGCTCCTTGGAGAACCACGCGCGGATCTTGTTGCGCGCCCGCGGCGACTTGACGAAGCCCAGCCAGTCGCGGGACGGCCCGGCTCCCGCGGCCTTGGAGGTGAAGACCTCGACGGTGTCGCCGTTGTCGAGTGTCGACTCCAGCGGTACGAGGCGGCCGTTGACACGGGCGCCTATGGTCCGGTGGCCGACCTCGGTGTGCACGGCGTACGCGAAGTCCACCGGGGTGGCGCCCGCGGGCAGCGCTATCACGTCGCCCTTGGGTGTGAAGACGAAGACCTCGCTCTGCGAGAGGTCGAAGCGCAGCGACTCCAGGAACTCGCCGGGGTCCTCGGTCTCCTTCTGCCAGTCCAGGAGCTGGCGCAGCCACGCCATGTCGTTGACCGCGTCGTCCTTCTTGTCGGACCGCGGGCTGTCGGTGCGCACCTTGGAGGCGCCCGCCACCGCCTCCTGCTTGTACTTCCAGTGCGCGGCGATGCCGTACTCGGCGCGGCGGTGCATGTCGAAGGTACGGATCTGCAATTCGACGGGCTTGCCGCTGGGCCCGATGACCGTCGTGTGCAGCGACTGGTACATGTTGAACTTGGGCATCGCGATGTAGTCCTTGAACCGGCCGGGGACCGGATTCCATCGCGCGTGGATGGTGCCGAGCGCCGCGTAGCAGTCGCGGACGGTGTCGACCAGGACGCGGATGCCCACCAGGTCGTAGATCTCCGCGAAGTCCCGGCCGCGGACGATCATCTTCTGGTAGACGCTGTAGTAGTGCTTCGGGCGGCCGGTGACGGTGGCCTTGATCCGGGCGGCGCGCAGGTCCTGCTGGACCTGGTCGGTGACCACGGCGAGGTATTCGTCGCGCTTGGGGGCGCGCTCGGCGACCAGCCGGACGATCTCGTCGTACATCTTGGGGTAGAGGATCGCGAAGGCGAGGTCCTCCAGTTCCCACTTGATGGTGTTCATGCCCAGCCGGTGCGCCAGCGGGGCGTAGATCTCCAGCGTCTCGCGGGCCTTCTTCTCCTGCTTCTCGCGCTTGAGATAGCGCATCGTGCGCATATTGTGCAGCCGGTCGGCGAGCTTGATCACCAGGACGCGGGGGTCCTTGGCCATCGCGACGACCATCTTGCGCACGGTCTCGGCCTGCGCGGCCTCACCGAATTTCACCTTGTCGAGCTTGGTGACGCCGTCGACCAGCAGCGCCACCTGGTCGCCGAAGTCGCGGCGCAGCGCGTCCAGGCCGTACTCGGTGTCCTCGACGGTGTCGTGCAGCAGCCCGGCCATCAAGGTGGCGGGGTCCATGCCCAGTTCGGCGAGGATCGTGGTGACGGCCAGCGGGTGCGTGATGTACGGGTCGCCGCTCTTGCGCTTCTGGCCGCGGTGCCAGCGCTCGGCGACCTGGTAGGCCCGCTCGATCTGCCGGAGCTGGGCGCTGTCGCCCTTCGGGTCGTTGCCCCGCACCACGCGCAGCAGCGGTTCGAGCACCGGGTTGTACGGGCTGGAGCGCTGCACGCCGAGCCGGGCGAGGCGGGCGCGGACGCGGCTGGAGGAGGCCCCGGGACGCGTCGGCGCGACGCTGCCGGGCGTACGCACCGGGCGTACGGCGGGCGCGGCCGGTTCTGGCGCGACGGGCTTGGCGGGCGCGGGAGCGGGGGTGGGTGCGGCGGTCCGGCTGTCGGCGGACGTCCCCGTGCCACCCGCGGCCGGTTCCTTCCCGCCCGCGGCGTCGAGTGGCTGGGCCTGGTCTGGCAAGAGCACTCCTCACGCGGGGTAGAAGTTCCATGGTATCGACCTGCGGCGAGAGGCGGGCGCCCGAGCCTGCCGGGCGCCCGCCTCAGGGCCCCGTACGGGCCTCGCGTACGCCGTACGGGGCCGCAGGACGCTCGTAGGAGGCCGCAACCGGGCCCCGCGACCCGAATGGCGTACGAGAGCCCGTACGCGGCCCGAGAGCCCGTACGCGGCCCGGAGCGCGTCAGATCGCGACGAGGGTGTCCAGGGGGGCGTCTCCCAGGACCCGGGCCAGCCGCGCCCGGCCGCCGAGGAAGCCCAGCTCCAGCAGGACGGCCACGCCCGCGACGGTCGCGCCGGTCCGCCGGATCAGCTCAAGCGAGGCTTCCGCGGTGCCGCCGGTGGCCAGGACGTCGTCGATCACCAGGACGCGGTCGCCCTCGGCGAAGGCGTCGACCTGCACCTCGATCTCGGCGGTGCCGTACTCCAGGTCGTACGACTGCGCCAGGGTCTTTCCGGGCAGTTTGCCCGCCTTGCGGACCGGGACGAAGCCGAGGCCCGCGCGGGCGGCGGCCGGGGCGGCGAGGATGAAGCCGCGGGCTTCGAGGCCGACGACCTTGGTGGCGCCGTGCCGCGCGCACAGGGCGGCGAGCGCGTCCACCAGGGCGCTGAAGGCGACGGGGTCGGCCAGCAGCGGGGTGATGTCCTTGAAGATCACGCCGGGCTGGGGGTAGTCCGGTACGTCGCGGATGCGGCCGAGCAGCAGTTCCCTGAGCTCGGCGGAGGCTGCGTCCGTGGTGGTCATCGCGCTACTTTCGTCGGTTCATGTCGCGTCGGTCCATGACGTGCTTGTCGTTCCACGGCGCTTCGGGCCATGGAGCGCTCGTCGGTCGACGAGGGTCGGTCGATGTGGTTCGGGAAACGGAAAATCGCCGCCGCCCGGTCGGTGTCGACCGGGCGGCGGCGATTCACGGTCAGCGCCGCTTGCCCGAGGGGCGGTTGCGGCCACCACGGGTGCCGCGGTTGGCGGACGCGCCGCGGGTGCCGCCGGAACGGCTGCCCGGGGCGGAGCCCTGGGCCCGCGGGCCCACCACACCGGCGCCGGCCGCTGCGGCTTCCGCCTGGTCGTCGTCGTCCCCGTCCCCGTCCTCGGGGTCGGCGGGCTCCTCGCCGCGGGCAGCCGCCTCGGCGGCCTTCGTGGCGTCGGAGGCCCGGCGGGCGAGCACCCGCTTGCGGACCTGCTTCATCGCCGGGTCGCGCTCCTTGAGGTCCGCGACGATCGGGGTCGCGATGAAGATCGAGGAGTACGCACCGGCGGTGAGGCCGACGAACAGCGCGAGCGCGATGTCGTTGAGCATGCCCGCGCCGAGGATGCCGCCACCGATGAAGAGCAGCGCGCCGACCGGCAGCAGGGCGACGACCGTGGTGTTGATCGACCGCACCAGGGTGCCGTTGAGGCTGCGGTTGGCGATCTCGCTGTAGGTGTACCTGTTCTGCTTGGTGATGTCCTTGGTGGACTCCTTCAGACCGTCGAAGACGACGACGGTGTCGTAGAGGGAGTAACCGAGGATGGTGAGCAGACCGATTACCGTGCCCGGTGTGACCTCGAAGCCCACGATGGCGTAGACACCGACCGTGATCGTGAGGTCGTGGAGCAGGGCGATCAGTGCCGCGACGGCCTTGCGCCACTCGAAGGCGATGGCCAGATAGGCGACCACCAGCACCAGGAAGATGATCAGACCCTGAAGGGCCTTGTGGGAGATCTCCTTGCCCCAGCTCGGACCGACGATCTGCGCGTCGATGTCCTTGAGCGGGATGCCCAGTTCCTTGGAGATGTTCTGCTGGACGGACTTGGACGCCTCGGTGGAGATGTCGCTGACCTGGATGCGGAGCTTTCCGCTGCCCAGCTTCTGGATCGTCGCGTCGTGGCCGGCGGTGTGGCCCTCGATCTTGCTCTGCGCGTCCGCGACCGAGATGGAGGTCTTGGCCGTGGTGAAGTCCGCGCCGCCGGAGAACTCGATGCCGAGCTTGAGGCCGTTGACCACCAGGCCGACCGCGGCGACGACCGTGATCAGGATCGATACGCCGTACCAGATCTTGCGGTGGCCGACGAAGTCGTACGCGATCTCGCCGCGGTGCAGCCGGTGACCGAGATTGCTGAGCTTGGACATCAGGCTTCCTTCGTCTCGGTGGGCCGGTTGTGGCGGACGCTCCGACGCAGCGGCGCCTTCACGCCGAGCGCCTTGGGATCGAGACCGGACCACCTGTGGCCCTGAGCGAAGAACGGGCGACGGGCGAGGATCGTCATCAGCGGCTTGGTGAACAGGAACACCACGACGACGTCGAGCACGGTGGTGAGACCGAGCGTGAACGCGAAGCCCTGGACCTTGCCGACCGTCACGGTGAACAGCACGGCGGCGGCGAGGAAGGACACGAAGTCCGACACCAGGATGGTGCGCCGGGCGCGCGGCCAGCCGCGGGCGACCGCGGGTTGCAGCGAGCGGCCCTCACGGAGCTCGTCCCTGATCCGTTCGAAGAAGACGATGAACGAGTCGGCGGTGATACCGATGGCGACGATGGCACCACAGACCGCGGGCAGGTTCAGTGCGAAGCCGATCGCCTCACCGAGCAGACACATGATCGTGTAGGTGAGCGCGCCCGAGACCACGAGGCTCGCGAGCGCCACGAGGCTCAGTCCGCGGTAGTAGGCGAACATGTAGAGCACGACCAGGACGAGGCCGACGGCGCCGGCGATCAGACCGCCGCGGAGCTGCTCGCCGCCGAGGGCGGGAGAGACCGTGGTCGTGTCCTGGATGGAGAACGCCAGGGGCAGCGAGCCGTACTTCAGCACGTTCGCCAGGTCCTCGGCGGACTTCTGGGTGAAGCTTCCGGAGATCTGGGCGCTGCCGCCGGGCAGGGCCTGGGAGACCGACGGGGCCGAGACGACGTTGCCGTCCAGGTCGATCGCGAACTGGTTGTTCGGCTGGGCCTGGGAGGCGAGGTCGCCGGTGACCTTGGTGAACTGGCTGGCGCCCTTGGAGTCGAACGTCAGGTTGACGACCCAGCCGTTGCCCTGCTGCGAGTCGAAGTTCGCGCTGGCGCCGGAGACGCGCTTGCCGTCGATCAGCGTCGGGCCGAGCGCGTACTTGATCCACTGGTTGCCCTGCTGACCGCAGGCGACGACCTTGTCACCGGGCTTGGTGCCCTTGCTGGCCGCGGTGCGCTGCGTGGGGTCGGTGCAGTCGAGCTTGTCGAGCTTCGCCTGGAGGTCGGCGGGGATCGACAGGTCGGCGGCGCCCGTGCCGGGCGTGGTCGCCGGGTTGCTGGGCGTCGCGGTGGGCGTCGGTGTCGGCGCCTTGTTCACACTCGACTTCAGCGCGTCGGTGACGGCGCGGCCCTGCGGACTGGACGTGGTGCTCCCGGTGGCCTTCGGGGTGCCCGTCGCGCTGGGCGTGCCGCTCGGCTTCGGCGTCGTACCGCCGGAGGCAGAGGGGCTGGCCGAGGGCTTGGGCGCGGCCGTGGCCGGGTTGCCGTCCGCGGCGGTCAGCACCTGGCGGAAGGCGAGCTGCGCGGTGGTGCCCACCTGCTGCTCGGCCTGGGCGGCGTTGGTGCCCTTGGGGATGTTGACGATGATGTTGTTCGATCCCTGGGTCTGCACCTCCGCCTCGGAGACACCGAGTCCGTTGACACGGCGGTTGATGATGCTGACCGCCGTGTTCATATTGGACTTGGTGACCGCGTTCCCCTGGTCCGCCTTGGCGGTCAGCGTGATGCTGACACCGCCGGCCAGGTCGATGCCCAGTCGGGGAGTGGTGTTGCCGGAGAGGAACATGCCTCCGGTCAGCGCCACCAGGGCGATCACGATCACGGCCAGAGCGCGCCCGGGGTATCCCTGACTCCCCGGGGACGGCCTGCGGCCCTTGTTGGCTGCTGCCACCTTCTTGATTCTCCCTGTCCTACCGCCCCTGAGCCTGCACGCTCATGGGGTGGCCACGAAGTTGTGAGAGCCGGACCCTTACTTGGACGTGGAGTCGGGGCCGTCCTGCCCCGGCGCGTCCTCGGTCTTGCTCAGATCGATGCGGTGCTCGCCCGAGTCCTTGGCGTCCTTCTTGACGTCGTCCGTCGCAGCGGCATCCCCGGAAGCCGCGTCGGCGGTGACGTCGCCTTCGGTGTCCTCGGTGTCGTCGTGCTCGATCTCCTCCGGCTCGATGCCGTGCACGATCCGGTTGAACTCCTCTTCGGCCAGCACGGCGCCGATGGCGTTCTTCGCGAAGTGTGCGTGCACCCCGTCCGTCAGCTCAAGGAGGACCGTCTCCTCGTTCACTTCCTTGACCACGGCGTACATGCCACCGATCGTGCGGACGCCCGATCCGGGCTCCATCTGGTTCCGCATGGTCAGTGCCTGGCGCTGCTTGTTCTTGGCCGAGCGCGTCATCATGAACATGACGCCAACAATCAGGACCAAGGGGAGGAGAGTGACGATACTCACGGTCTGGACGTTCCTTCGCACGGCCAACGTGGGGCTGGCCTGGGTTTCGGGATGTGGGTGCCGATCCGGAGGAAGGGCGTCGGCGGAGTCTAAGCGCTGGCTCGCCGCCTGAACAACGCCAAGCATGGCACTGGGGTTCCTGAAGGGGCGAGTCTATCGGCGGTCAGGGTCCGAACAACCCGCTCTGTCCGGGTCCGGCGGGATTGTGCGGCGGTACCAGACCGAGGTGCGTCCAGGCCGCGGGCGTGGCCACCCGGCCGCGCGGTGTCCGGGCCAGCAGGCCCTCCCTGACGAGGAACGGCTCGGCGACCTCCTCGACGGTCTCGCGCTCCTCGCCGACCGCGACGGCGAGCGTGGACAGGCCGACGGGCCCGCCGCCGAAGAGCTTCAGCAGCGCCTGGAGCACGGCCCGGTCCAGCCGGTCGAGACCGCGCTCGTCCACCTCGTAGACCTCCAGCGCCTTGGCGGCGATCTCCCGGCTGATCACGCCGTCCGCCCTGACCTGGGCGTAGTCGCGGACCCGGCGCAGCAGCCGGTTGGCGATCCGGGGGGTGCCGCGGGAGCGTCCGGCGATCTCGGCGGCGCCGTCGTCGGCGACCTCGACGTCCAGCAGCCCGGAGGAGCGGCGGATGACCTTCTCCAGTTCGGCGGGGGCGTAGAACTCCATGTGTCCGGTGAAGCCGAAGCGGTCGCGCAGCGGGGGGGGCAGCAGTCCGGCCCTGGTGGTGGCGCCGACCAGGGTGAAGGGCGGCAGTTCCAGCGGGATCGCGGTCGCGCCGGGGCCCTTGCCGACGATCACGTCGACCCGGTAGTCCTCCATCGCCATGTAGAGCATTTCCTCGGCGGGCCGTGACATCCGGTGGATCTCGTCGAGGAAGAGCACCTCGCCCTCCTGGAGCGAGGACAGGATCGCGGCGAGGTCGCCCGCGTGCTGGATGGCGGGTCCCGAGGTGATCCGGATGGGCACGCCCATCTCGGCCGCGATGATCATCGACAGCGTCGTCTTGCCGAGGCCGGGGGCGCCGGAGAGCAGGACGTGGTCCGCGGTGCCCTGGCGCTGGCGGGCGGCCCTGAGCACCAGGTCGAGCTGCTGCCGTACGCGCTCCTGCCCGATGAACTCCCCCAGGTCCTTGGGGCGCAGCGCCGCCTCGACCGCCTGGTCCTCATGGTCGGCGGTGGCGCCGACCAGTCGCTCCGGCCGCTCGTCGGTGGCGTCGTCCCAGTTCATGGTTGGTCTCTCGGGTCGGTGTGGGGTCGGCGGTACGGACCGGCGTCACCGGTACGGGTGCGGCCGACGGCGTCAACAGGGCGGTCAGCGGGTGCGGTTGAGGGTCTGAAGGGCCGCGCGCAGCAGCACGCCGACGTTCGGCTCCCGCTCGGCCTCGGCCTGCGGGGTGACGGCGGCGACCGCCTCGTCGGCCTCGCGGGTGGCGTAGCCGAGGCTGAGCAGCGCGGCGTGCAGCTGCTCGCGCCAGGAGTCGCCGACCGGGCTGCCGATTCCCCGGTCCGCGCCGGAGCCGACCGGTTCGCCCAGCCGGTCCTTCAGCTCCAGGAGCAGCCGCTGCGCACCCTTCTTGCCGATGCCGGGCACCGCGGTCAGCGCCTTCTCGTCGCCGACCGCGACCGCGGAGCGCAACGCGTCCGGGGTGTGCACGGCGAGCATCGTCTGGGCGAGCCTGGGACCGACTCCGCTGACGGTCTGGAGCAGTTCGAAGACCTGCCGCTCGTCCTCGTCCGCGAAGCCGTAGAGGGTGAGCGAGTCCTCGCGGACCACCAGGGAGGTGGCGAGTTTGGCGGGCTGGCCGATCCGCAGCGCGGCCAGGGTGTTCGGGGCGCACTGGACGGCCATGCCCACGCCGCCGACCTCGATGACCGCGGTGTCGGGGGCGAGCGCGGCGACCTGGCCGCTGACGAAGGCGATCACTTGGCGGACTCCTGGGGTCGTACGGGGCGGTGGGCGGCGATGGCCTGCTGGAGGCGGTTGGTGGCGGCGCCGCGCCAGATGTGACAGATGGCCAGTGCCAGCGCGTCGGCGGCGTCGGCCGGTTTCGGCGGGGCGTCGAGCCGCAGCAGCCGGGTCACCATCGCGCCGACCTGCGCCTTGTCGGCCCGGCCGCTGCCGGTGACGGCGGCCTTGACCTCGCTGGGGGTGTGCAGGTGGACGGGCAGGCCGCGGCGGGCGGCGCACAGCATGGCGACCGCGCTCGCCTGGGCGGTGCCCATCACGGTGCGCACATTGTGCTGGCTGAAGACCCGCTCCACGGCGACCGCCTCCGGGCGGTGTTCGTCGAGCCACTCCTCGATGCCGCGCTCGATCAGGACGAGCCGGTCGCCGATCTCCGCGTCGGCCGGGGTGCGTACGACGCCGACGCCGACCATCGTCAGCGGGCGTCCGGGAACGCCGTCCACCACTCCGATGCCGCACCGGGTCAGACCCGGGTCCACGCCGAGCACTCGCATGCCGCCCCCTTCCGCGCCCGTCAGCCGCCGTCTTCGCCAACCTGTTCGTGCAGGTTATCGGTTGGGGCCGACAAACAGCGGAGGGGCCGACGGGGTGTGTCCCGTCGGCCCCTCCGGCTGACCGTCCGTCAGGGTCCGCTCGCGCGCGGCCCCGGCGTCACCGCCTGAGCGCGGCTCAGGCGTCGACCTTCTCCATGACCTCGTCGGAGACGTCGAAGTTGGCGAAGACGTTCTGCACGTCGTCGCTGTCCTCCAGCGCGTCGATGAGCTTGAAGATCTTGCGCGCGCCGTCCTCGTCCAGCTCCACCTGCATGGTGGGCAGGAAGTTGGCGTCGGCCGAGTCGTAGTCGATCCCGGCCTCCTGGAGCGCCTTGCGGACCGGCACCAGGTCGGTGGCCTC
This sequence comes from Streptomyces sp. NPDC008079, assembly GCF_042957385.1. Taxonomy (NCBI): domain Bacteria; kingdom Bacillati; phylum Actinomycetota; class Actinomycetes; order Kitasatosporales; family Streptomycetaceae; genus Streptomyces; species Streptomyces sp. NPDC008079. Next base: position 310,723 of record NZ_JBIBIC010000006.1, on the reverse strand, counting down.
GCTGATCACCTCGAAGGACTCACCGAGGTCGTTGACCTCCTCGGCGCCCGCGTCGAGCACCGCGTCCAGCACGTCGTCCTCGCCCAGCTCAGCCTTGGGGACGATCACCACGCCCTTGCGGTTGAACAGGTACGACACCGAGCCCGGATCGGCCATCGAGCCGCCGTTGCGGGTCATGGCCACCCGCACGTCGGACGCGGCGCGGTTGCGGTTGTCGGTCAGGCACTCGATGAGCACCGCGACACCGTTGGGACCGTAGCCCTCGTACATGATCGTCTGGTAGTCGGCGCCACCGGCTTCGAGACCGGCGCCGCGCTTGACCGCGCTGTCGATGTTCTTGTTCGGTACCGAGCTCTTCTTCGCCTTCTGGATGGCGTCGAACAGCGTCGGGTTGCCGTCCGGGTCGGCGCCACCGGTCCGCGCCGCGACCTCGATGTTCTTGATCAGCTTCGCGAAGAGCTTGCCGCGCTTGGCATCGATCACGGCCTTCTTGTGCTTGGTCGTAGCCCATTTAGAGTGGCCGGACATCCGACTGTCTCCTTCGCGTCACCAAATGCTGTCTTTCGTCGCGCCGTCGATCCTACCGGGATCCGGTCAGCCCGCCGCGCGCACAGTGTCCACGAAGAATTCATGGACCCGGTGGTCGCCGGTCAGTTCGGGGTGGAACGACGTGGCGAGCACATTGCGCTGACGGACGGCGACGATGTGGCCACCGTACTCGGCGAGCACCTCCACGTCCGCACCCACCGACTCGACCCACGGCGCGCGGATGAAGACGCCCTCGACCGGGCCGCCCTCGACGCCCGTGACGTCGACGACCGCTTCGAAGGACTCGTTCTGCCTGCCGAAGGCGTTGCGGCGGACGATCATGTCGATGCCGCCGAAGGTCTCCTGGCCGGACCTGGGATCGAGGATCTTGTCGGCGAGCATGATCAGTCCCGCGCAGGTGCCGTAGACCGGCAGGCCGCCGCGGATCGCCTCGCGCAGCGGTTCCATCAGGCCGAAGAGCACGGCGAGCTTGGAGATGGTGGTGGACTCGCCGCCGGGTATCACCAGGCCGTCGATTCCGGCCAGTTCCTCCGGGCGCCGGACGGGACCGGCCGCGGCGTCCGCCGCGGCCAGTGCCGTCAGATGCTCCCGGACGTCGCCCTGGAGTGCCAGGACGCCGATGGTGGGAGAGCTGGTCATCGTCGCCTTACCAGCCGCGGTTGGCGTAGTGCTCGGACTCCGGGAGGGTGTCGATGTTGATGCCGACCATGGCCTCGCCGAGGTTGCGGGAGGCGTCCGCGATGACCTTCGGGTCGTCGAAGAAGGTGGTGGCGCGGACGATCGCGGCGGCGCGCTTGGCCGGGTCGCCGGACTTGAAGATGCCGGAGCCGACGAAGACGCCCTCGGCGCCGAGCTGGCGCATCAGCGCGGCGTCGGCCGGGGTGGCCACACCGCCCGCGGAGAACAGCACGACGGGCAGCTTGCCCAGCACCGACACCTCCTTGACCAGCTCGTACGGGGCGCGCAGGTCCTTGGCGGCGGCGTACAGCTCGTTGTTGTCCAGGCCCTTGAGGCGGGAGATCTCGCCCTTGATCTGGCGCAGGTGGCGGACGGCCTCGACCACGTTGCCGGTGCCGGCCTCGCCCTTGGAGCGGATCATGGCCGCGCCCTCGGCGATCCGGCGCAGGGCCTCGCCGAGGTTGGTGGCGCCGCAGACGAAGGGGGTGGTGTAGGCCCACTTGTCAGAGTGGTTGACCTCGTCGGCGGGGGTCAGCACCTCGGACTCGTCGATGTAGTCGACGCCGAGCGCCTGGAGGACCTGGGCCTCGACGAAGTGGCCGATCCGGGACTTGGCCATCACGGGGATGGACACCGCGTTGATGATGCCCTCGATCATGTCCGGGTCGGACATCCGGGCCACGCCGCCCTGCGCGCGGATGTCGGCCGGAACCCGCTCCAGTGCCATGACGGCGACGGCGCCCGCGTCCTCGGCGATCTTCGCCTGCTCCGGGGTGACGACATCCATGATCACGCCGCCCTTGAGCTGCTCGGCCATACCGCGCTTGACGCGTGCGGTGCCGGTCTCGGGGGTGGTGGCGGAGGGGCTGGTGGACACGGTGACCTCACTCGCTGACGAAATCGGTGGCTTTTCTCCATGGTCCGGCCGGTCGCCGGGGGCGGGAAAGGGCCAATTCCGCCGCGGTGGCTCCCCGCGAGCCGGCGGGTGGCCGTGTGGCCCGCGCGGATCGGTGCGTCCGGCGGGTGCCGCTGCGCTCCGTGGTGCCGGGGCGTTCAGTGCGACCCGGCGCCGTCCGCCGTGAGCGGCACCGGCGGCTCGTCGTCCATCTCGAAGGCCAGCGGGAAGGGGGCGTGGCCCGCGAGCCGGAACCAGCGCACCACGCGGTGTCTGCGGACCGCCCGCGCGGCGCGTACCGCGTCGTTGTGGAAGCGCCGGGCCATCGGCACCCGCCGTACCGACTGGGTCAGCTCCTTGATCGCCTCGGTGCCGCCCGGCGCCTCCCCGATCTCGGCGACCGCGCCCGGCTCGGAGAAGACCGCGCGCAGCGCCTGGCTCAGCTCGCTCTCGGCGACCTCCCGCTGCTCCGGCTCGGCCTGCCGGGCGGCGTGCGCGGACTCGTACAGCACGATCGACGCGGCCGGGTCCAGCACACCGGCCGTGGCCAGTTCCTGGGCCACCGAGGCGCGGCGCAGCAGTTGCGCGTCCAGGGCGGCGCGCGCCGCGTCGATCCGGGCGTGCAGGCGGTCGAGGCGCCCGGCCGTCCAGCTCAGGTAGAGGCCGATCGCGACGATCGCGACCGCGACCCAGATGATGGTGGTCACTGTCAGTCCCTTGCCAGGCCGAATCTCGCCCGAAGGCTGGTGCGTTCGTCCGCGGCGACATGCGCGGCGCCGTCGGTGACGGTCTCGTAGACGGACAGGATGTCACCGCCGACCACCGACCAGTCGAAACGCCGCACATGGGCGCTGCCGCGGGTGCGCAGTTCGGTACGGCGGGCGGGGTCGCCGAGCAGCCGCAGGGCGGCGGCGGCGAGCGCGTCGGCGTCCTCGTTGGCGAAGAGTTCGCCCGCCGCGCCCTGGTCGAGGACCTGCGCGAAGGCGTCGAGGTCGCTGGCGAGCACGGCGGCGCCCGCCGACATCGCCTCGACCAGGATGATCCCGAACGACTCGCCGCCGGTGTTGGGCGCCACGTAGACGTCGACGCTGCGCAGCAGCCGCGCCTTGTCCTCGTCGCTGACCATGCCGAGGAATTCGACCCGGTCGCGCATCGCCTCGGGCAGCGACTCGACGGCCTCCTCCTCGTCGCCGCGGCCCGCGACCAGCAGCCGGGTGCCGGGCCGCTCGGCGAGGATCTTCGGCAGTGCCCGGATCAGCACGGGCAGGCCCTTGCGCGGCTCGTCGATCCGCCCGATGAAGCCGATCGTGCCGCCCTGCCACTCCTTCTTGGGCTCGGCCCGCGCGAAGAAGTCCACGTCGACGCCGTTGGGGATGACGACCGCGTCGCCGCCCAGGTGCTCGACGAGGGTGCGGCGGGCGTACTCGCTGACCGCGATCCGGGCCCTGATCTTCTCCAGCGCGGGTTGCAGGATCGGGTACGCGGCGATCATCGCCCGCGACCGCGGGTTGGAGGTGTGGAAGGTGGCCACGATCGGGCCCTGCGCCGCCCAGCAGGCCAGCAGGCCGAGCGAGGGCGAGGCGGGTTCGTGGATGTGGATGACGTCGAAGTTGCCGTCGTGCAGCCAGCGGCGGACCCGGGCGGCGGACAGGAAGCCGAAGTTGAGCCGGGCGACCGAGCCGTTGTACGGGACCGGCACGGCGCGGCCCGCCGACACCACGTACGGCGGCAGCGGTGTCTCGTCGTCGGCGGGGGCGAGCACGGAGACCTCGTGGCCGAGGCCGATCAGGTGCTCGGCGAGGTCGCGGATGTGGAACTGGACGCCGCCGGGGACGTCCCAGGAGTACGGGCAGACGATCCCGATCCTCACGTTTTCTCCGTTCCGGAGTGGTCAGGTGGGCCGCCGGCCGTACCGCCCGCGCCCGACGGGCCGTCCGTGCCGGCCGTGCTGTGGGCGCCGTCCGTGCCGTCGGCCCTACCGGCGCCTTCGGCCGCGGCGGTGCCCGGGCCGCCCCGCGGGGAGACGCCGGACGTGCCCTCCACCGTTGCTCCCGCGCTCTCCCCCGCCGCGTCGGCGCCGCCCGCCGGGGGTTCGGGGCGGGGTTCGAGGTCGGACAGCCACAGGCGTTGCAGCATGTGCCAGTCCTCGGGGTGCTCGGCGATGCCGGAGGCGTACGCGTCGGCCAGTCGCTGCGTCATCGCGGCCGTCTTGGACGTACGGTCGCCGGTCGCGGGGACCTCGACCGGCGGGTGGACGCGGCCGCGCATGACGGGCGACTCGTCGTACCAGAGGGTGACGGGGAGCAGCAGCGCTCCGGTCTGCTGGGCGAGCATGGCCGGGCCCGCGGGCAGCCGGGTGCGCTCGCCGAAGAAGTCGACCTCGACGCCGCTGGCCGACAGGTCCCGGTCGGCGACCAGGCAGACCAGGCCGCCGGACCGCAGCCGCCGGGCCAGGGTGCCGAAGGCGGCGCCGCCGGTGTGCGGCAGCACCTCCATGCCCAGGCTCTCGCGGTAGGCGACGAAGCGGTCGTACAGCGTCTCGGGCTTCAGGCGCTCGGCGACGGTGGTGAAGGGGGTGTCGAGCGCGGTGGTCACCCAGGCGCCGGCCAGGTCGTAGTTGGCCATGTGCGGCAGCGCCAGGATGACGCCGCGCCCGGCGGCGAGGCCGTCGGTCAGGTAGTGGACGTCGGCGGGGTCGAAGCCGCCGCGGATGCGGTCCTTGCTCCAGGCCGGGAGCCGGAAGGACTCCATCCAGTAGCGCAGGTAGGACCGCATGACCGAGCGCGACAGCGCGCGCAGCCGTGCCTCGTCGGCGTCCGGCACGACCCGGACCAGGTTGGCCTCGAGGCGTCGGACGCCCTTGCCGCGCTGCCGCCACGTGACGTCCGCGATGGCGCGGCCGAGCGCTCGGGCGGCCGGTTCCGGCAGCGTCTTGACCGCGCTCCAGCCGAGCCCGTAGAGCCCGTCGGCGAGGCTCCCCCTGAGCCGCGCGGCCCGGGAGGCGTCCTCGCTCACGCGCTGCTCCCCTGCCCCGCGGCGGCGGCGGCTGCGGCTGCGGCGTCGGCCTCCGCGGACTCGCGGCGTACGGTGACGACCCGCTGGACGAGGGTGACCAGGCTGCCCGCGGCGACCGCCCACAGGGCGATCGGCAGCAGGTACTGGATGCCGGGGACGCCGAATTTGTGCAGGCCGGCGAAGCCGCACAGGGTCAGCGTGATCACCAGGCGCTCGGCGCGCTCGACCAGGCCGTTGACGTTCACCGGCAGGCCGATCGCCTCGCCGCGCGCCTTGGTGTAGGACACCACCTGGCCGCTGGCCAGGCAGAAGATCGTCACCGCGCACAGCACGAGGTCGTCGCCGCGGCCCGCGTACCACATGGCGAGTCCGCCGAAGATGCCCGCGTCGGCGACCCGGTCGAGGGTCGAGTCGAGGAAGGCGCCCCAGCGGCTGGAGACCCCGGCCTGGCGGGCCATGTTGCCGTCCACCAGGTCGGAGAAGACGAAGAGCGTGATCACCACGGTGCCCCAGAAGAACTCGCCCCTGGGATAGAAGGCCAGTGCGCCCGCCATGACACCCGCGGTGCCGAGCAGGGTCACCGCGTCGGGGCTGACCCCCTTGCGGAGCAGAAATGCGGCGAACGGCGTGAGAACACGCGTGAAGAACGCACGCGCGTACTTGTTCAGCATGGCCTTCCCGACAGGTCGGAGGATGGTGTCACGGCGGCCGGAGCGGCAGCCGGATGGCCCATCGTAGCCAGCCCGCGCGCACCGGATGTCCCAGGCCGTGCCGGAGCGGCGGGGGCGGCGGCCCGGCGTACGACGTATGGACGCACCCGGACGGCCGTGGGAAGGTCGAAAGACCGCGGGCGTCGTCGAGGCCGCCTGTGCGTGGAGCGGTCTCCCGTGGCGCCCCTGTGACGCGCCCCCCACCGAGGGCGCGGTCCGTGCAGTGAGGACCGGGAGGCGAGAACGCGTGGGTGGTGCAGCGGACAGGAGAGACGCACAGCCAGGAGCCGCCGGAAGGGCACCGGCGGCCGACCGCCCCGAGAACGTGCGCAATGTGGTGCTGGTCGGCCATTGCGGATCAGGCAAGACGACATTGGTGGAGGCGCTGGCGCTGACCACCGGCGCGGTGAACCGGGCGGGCCGGGTCGAGGACGGCGGCTCGGTGTCCGACCACGACGAGATCGAGCAGCGGCAGCAGCGCTCCGTACAGCTCTCGCTCGTCCCCGTGGAGTGGGGCGGGATCAAGGTCAATTTGCTGGACACCCCCGGATACGCCGATTTCGTCGGGGAGTTGAGGGCCGGTCTGCGCGCCGCGGACGCGGCCCTGTTCGTCGTGTCGGCCGCGCAGGACGGCGAGGGCATCGGCGGCGCGACCCGGATGGTGTGGGAGGAGTGCGCGGCCGTCGGGATGCCGCGGGCGGTCGTGGTGACGCACCTGGAGTCGGTGCGGGCCGGTTTCGAGGAGATGGCGGCGCAGTGCGCGGCGGAGCTGGGCGGCGACTCCCCCGATTCGGTGCTGCCGCTGTATCTGCCGGTGCACGGGCCCGCGGGCCCCGACGGCCACGCCCCGGTGACGGGCCTGGCGGGGCTGCTCTCGCAGCGGGTGTACGACTACGCGTCCGGCGAGCGGGCCGAGGCAGAGCCGGACGCGGCGCTGGCGCCGCTGGTGGAGCAGGCGCGCAACCGGCTCATCGAGGGGATCATCGCCGAGAGCGAGGACGAGACCTTGATGGACCGCTACCTCGGCGGCGAGGAACTGGACGTCAAGACGCTCGTCGACGACCTGGAGCGGGCGGTGGCGCGCGGCTCCTTCCACCCGGTGCTGGCCGCCGCGCCCGCCGCGGACGGCGCCCGGCAGGGCCTGGGCACCGTGGAGCTGCTGGAGCTGATCACCGGCGGCTTCCCGACCCCGCTGGAGCGGGAGGCGCCGCCGGTCACGACGCCGGACGGCGGCGGGCGCCCCGCGCTGGTCTGCGACCCGGAGGGGCCGCTGGCCGCCGAGGTGGTCAAGACGTCCTCGGACCCGTACGTGGGCCGGATCAGTCTGGTGCGGGTCTTCTCCGGCACCCTGCGGCCGGACGAGACGGTGCACGTGTCGGGCCACGGCATGGAGGACCGCGGGCACGAGGATCACGACGTGGACGAGCGGGTCGGGGCGCTGTCGTCGCCCTTCGGCAAGCACCAGCGGCCGGTGCCCTCGGCGGGCGCGGGCGATCTGGTGTGCGTGGCCAAGCTGACCCGCGCCGAGACCGGCGACACGCTCTCGGCCAAGGACGGGCCGCTGCTGATGGAGCCGTGGGTGATGCCGGACCCGCTGCTGCCGATCGCCATCGAGGCGCACAGCAAGGCCGACGAGGACAAGCTCTCCCAGGGCCTGGCGCGGCTGGTCGCCGAGGACCCGACGATGCGTCTCGAACAGAATCCGGACACCCGGCAGGTCGTCCTGTGGTGCCTGGGCGAGGCGCACGCCGACGTCGCCCTGGAGCGGCTGCGCAACCGGTACGGGGTGCAGGTCGACGCGGTGCCGCACAAGGTGTCGCTGCGGGAGACCTTCGGCGAGCCGGTGACGGCCCGCGGGCGGCACGTCAAACAGTCCGGCGGGCACGGGCAGTTCGCGATCTGCGACATCCAGGTGGAGCCGCTGCCGGTCGGCTCCGGCATCGAGTTCGTGGACAAGGTGATCGGCGGGGCGGTGCCGCGGCAGTTCATCCCGTCGGTGGAGAAGGGCGTCCGCACCCAGGCCGCCCGCGGGGTCGCGCTCGGCTTCTCGGTGGTCGACATCCGGGTCACCCTCACCGACGGCAAGGCGCACTCGGTGGACTCCTCCGACGCCGCCTTCCAGACCGCGGGCGCGCTCGCCCTGCGCGAGGCCGCCGCGGGCGCGCCCATCCATCTGCTGGAACCGGTCTGCGAGGTCGGCGTGCTGGTGCCGGACGCGTACGTCGGTTCGGTGATGAGCGATCTGTCGGGGCGGCGCGGCCGGGTGCTGGGCACCGAACCGGCCGCAGACGGGCGGTCGGTGGTGCGCGCCGAGGTCCCGGAGATCGAGATCGGCCGCTACGCCGTCGATCTGCGGTCGCTGTCGCACGGCACCGGCCGGTTCAGCCGGCACTACGCGCGGCACGAGCCGATGCCCGCCCAACTGGCCACGAGACTGCGCCGGCAGGAGGAGAAGGACGAGGCGACCGCGCACGGCAGATGACGGGCGCGCGACGGAGAATCAGCGCCGGCGGACGCCGGAACAGCGCCGCTAAGTCGCCAAGTGGACATGTCCGCTGGCCAATCGGCGGCTCGCGGCCACGCCGCGGGCCGTCGCGCCGCTAATCTGGAGACTGCTCCGAACGTGTGACGTTCACCCGTGCGGGGAATGGGCCGGTCGGAGCCGTATGGACCGGTGAACCGGTGGATGTACGGGACTGGCGACTGGGGGCCTGTGGTGACGGACGGTATCGGGTTCGATTTCAGCCCAGGTGCGCAGATTCCGCTGACCGGCAGCGACGGTGAGACCGGTGCGACCCAGGCGCTGGCGTCCGCCGCGTACCGCGACACTCCGGTGACGACGCTGGTCGACGCCAACAGCGAGGCGAGCGTCAAGGCGCCGCGGCTGTCGCTGTTCGCGCCGAATCTGGGCGAGGCGTTCTCCCGCGCCATCCAGGTCAGGATGCTGGGCGCGGCGCGCAGTGAACTGGTGCAGTCCTTCGGTGTGGTGCCGCAGACCGTGGTGGAGCACGCGCTGGCCGCCAACCGGATCCGGCAGGAGCGCGACAACCGGCTGACCGTGGTGATGGGCGTGTGCGGGGTGCTCTTCCTGCCCGGCGTGCTGCTCTGGCTCGGCGCATTCCAGTTGCGCAAGTCGCTCGGGTCGCTGAAGGCGCGGGGCAACAAGTCGGGGGCCTTCGGGGCCGTCGTGCTGGCCGTGGCCGCCGCCTTCACCGTGCTGCTCGCGGTACGGCCGCCGTTCAGCGGTTTCTGGCAGCAGTATTTCCGCGTCCTGATGATCGCGCCGATCATCGGCTGGTTCTGGGCGAAGCGGATCTGCGAGGCCACCGCGAAGGATCTGCGCAGCCGCTGGGCGGGCCTGGTCGCGGGCACCGCGGTCGGCGCGAAGATCCCCGAGGCGGTGCCGCGCAACCCCAACCAGACCCGCGCGGAGCTGCTGCGGCAGAGCCTGGCCAAGCTGTCCGCGGAGCAGAACAGCAATGTCGTCTTCTACGCGGGGCCCAAGGGCATACTCGGCATGGGCAGCCGGTGGGCGAACTGGCAGATGGCCGAGGAGCTGATCCCGCGCGAGGGGCTGGCCGAGATCCACCCGTTCCGGAGCTGGGACGTCATCCGCGCCATCCACGACCAGCTACGGATGATCGAGCGCGGCCCGCTGCACACCGGCGGCTTCCCCAAGCCGTCGATAAAGCACTGGGTCGTGGTGCCGGTCGGCGAGGGCGCGGGCAAGATCTCCCGGCCCACCGGGCCCGAGGTCGACTCGTTCTCGGTCAAGGACTTCGAGATCCAGCGGATCTGCAACACGCAGCAGTTCGGCAAGGGCAACCGGCACTATCTGGGCATCCAGTTCACCCTCTGGGACGGCAATCTCGTCATCACGCTGATGACGACGGTGACGGTGCTGGCGCACACCCTGCGGATCGAGGTCACCGGGCACGCGCTCGGCCCGATCCACGGGATCTTCACCTCCGGGCCGCCCGCGAAGGAGAAGACGATCACCAAGCCGGTGAAGTTCTGGGAGACCAGGACCGTACAGCTCCCGCTGATCGAGTCGGACGAGGTGGTACGGCTGGCCGCCCGCGCGCCGCTGACCCGCTTCCCCGCCGTGCTGGACTACCTCGGCGGCACGCTGAAGCTGCCCGAGCCGTTCGGGCTGCGGCACACGTGGGCCGACAAGCCGTGGAAGCACCGGTTCATGGCCGACGACGCGCTGCGCGCGGCCACTCCGGTGCTGCGGGCGGTGCACGCCGCCGCGATCCAGGTGATGAGCGAGAACGGCGTGGACACCTCGCACTTCACCAGCCGCTCGATGATGCTGAGCGGTCTGTCGCAGAGCGTGGAGCCCAGGAAGGCCGACGCGTACGACGCCTAGGACCTGTCCGGGCTCCGGCTCCCGCTCATGCGGGGTTCAGGGCGACGGGACGTTTCAGGGCGACGGGACGTCCGTCAGGAGGGCCAGACGTCCGCGAGCATCTTGCGGGTGTCGGCGAGGAGCTGCGGCAGCACCTTCGTGTGTCCGACGACCGGCATGAAGTTGACGTCGCCGCCCCAGCGCGGCACCACGTGCTGGTGCAGGTGCGCGGCGATCCCGGCGCCCGCCACATCGCCCTGGTTCATCCCGATGTTGAAGCCCTGCGCGCCGGAGGCGGACCGCAGGGCGGTCATCGCCTGCTTGGTCAGCACGGCCAGTTCCGCCGTCTCGGCGCCGTCCAGCTCGGTGTAGTCCGCGACGTGCCGGTAGGGCACCACCATGAGGTGCCCGCTGTTGTACGGGTACAGGTTGAGCACCGCGTACACGTGCTCGCCGCGCGCGATGACGAGGCCGTCCTCGTCGGACTCGGCCGGGACCGCGCAGAACGGACATCCGTCACCGGCACCGGGGCCGGTGGGCTTGTTCTCGCCCTGGATGTACGCCATCCGGTGCGGGGTCCACAGGCGCTGGAACGCGTCCGGCACCCCCGCTCCGATCTGCTGTTCCGGCTCACTCGTCATGCCGTTCAGCATAGGACTTCCCCCGGAGCACGCGTGCTGCGGGGGAAGTCCCGGATCTCACGGGCGGCGGACCTCGGCGCCGTCAGACCTGGATGCGGCGCTCCACGGCGTCCACCATCTCGGCGATGGCCTCGTCGCGCGGAATGCCGTTCTTCTGCGAGCCGTCGCGGTAGCGGAAGGAGACCGTGCCGCCGGACATGTCCTCGTCGCCGACGATGACCATGTACGGCACCTTCAGCTTCTGCTGGTTGCGGATCTTCTTCTGCATGCGGTCGGAGGACGCGTCCACGTCGACCCGCAGGCCCTTGCGCCTGGCCTCCGCCGCGAACTCCTGGAGATACGGCACGTGCGCGTCGCCGATCGGGATGCCGACCGCCTGCACCGGGGCGAGCCAGGCCGGGAAGGCGCCCGCGTAGTGCTCGAGCAGCACGGCGAAGAACCGCTCGATCGAGCCGAACAGCGCGCGGTGGATCATCACCGGGCGGTGCTTGGTCCCGTCGGGGCCGGTGTACTCCAGGTTGAACCGCTCGGGCAGGTTGAAGTCGAGCTGCACGGTCGACATCTGCCAGGTGCGGCCGATGGCGTCCTTGCACTGCACGGAGATCTTCGGCCCGTAGAAGGCGGCGCCGCCCGGGTCGGGGACCAGCGGCAGCCCCTGCTTCTCGGCCACCTTGCGCAGCGTCTCGGTGGCCTCCTCCCAGACCTCGTCGGAGCCGACGAACTTCTCCGGGTCCTTGGTGGACAGCTCCAGGTAGAAGTCGGTCAGTCCGTAGTCGCGCAGCAGATTCAGCACGAAGGTGAGCGTGGTGTCCAGCTCGTCGGCCATCTGCTCCTTGGTGCAGTAGATGTGCGCGTCGTCCTGGGTGAAGCCGCGGGCCCGGGTCAGACCGTGCACGACGCCGGACTTCTCGTAGCGGTACACGGTGCCGAACTCGAAGAGCCGCAGCGGCAGTTCGCGGTAGGACCGGCCGCGGGCGTCGAAGATCAGATTGTGCATCGGGCAGTTCATGGGCTTGAGGTAGTAGTCCGTGCCCTCGTCGAGCTGCATGGGCGGGTACATGCCGTCGGCGTACCAGTCCAGGTGGCCCGAGGTCTCGAACAGGGTGCCCTTGGTGGCGTGCGGGGTGTAGACGAACTCGTACCCCTCCTCCTCGTGCCGCCTGCGCGAGTAGTCCTCCATGGTGCGGCGGATGATGCCGCCCTTGGGATGGAAGACCGCGAGGCCCGAGCCGATCTGCTCGGGGATGGAGAAGAGGTCCAGCTCGTTGCCCAGCTTGCGGTGGTCGCGCTTGGCGGCCTCCTCCAGGAAGTCCAGATGCGCCTTCAGCTCTTCCTTGGTGGGCCAGGCGGTGCCGTAGATCCGCTGGAGCATCGGGTTCTTCTCGCTGCCGCGCCAGTACGCCGCCGCGTTGCGCATCAGCTTGAAGGCCGGGATGTTGCGGGTGCTGGGCAGGTGCGGGCCCCGGCAGAGGTCCTTCCAGCACAGCTCGCCGGTCTTCGCGTCCAGGTTGTCGTAGATGGTCAGCTCACCGGCGCCGACCTCGACGTCCGCGCCGTCGTCCGAGGACGCGGCGCCGCCCTTGAGGCCGATCAGCTCCAGCTTGTACGGCTCGTCGGCCAGCTCCTCGCGGGCGGCCTCGTCGGTCACGACCCGGCGCGAGAAGCGCTGGCCGCGCTTCTGGATCTCCTGCATCTTCTTCTCGACGGCCTTGAGGTCGTCGGGGGTGAACGGCTTCTCGACGTCGAAGTCGTAGTAGAAGCCGTCCTTGACCGGCGGGCCGATGCCGAGCTTGGCCTCGGGGTGCAGCTCCTGCACGGCCTGCGCCATCACGTGCGCGGTGGAGTGCCGCAGGATGTTGAGGCCGTCCTGGCTGGTGATGTCCACCGGCTCGACCTCGTCGCCGTCGGCGAGGGCGTACGCGAGGTCCTTCAGCTCGCCGCCGACGCGGGCGGCGATCACGGACCGGTCGCCGGGGAACAGTTCGGCCGCGGTCGTGCCCGTCGTGACCGTCCGCTCTTCCAGCTCAACGGAATCGCGTTTGATGATCACACGGACATCTGACACCGGTCTGCTCCTGACTCAGGTCCTGCTGGCTGTGGTGACTCGGCGGCGGCGGGCGCCGCACCGCTGAATCGTACCGAGCCGCGAGGGCTGCCCGCGAAGCGATAACCCGCGGGGGTGGCGGCGCGAGGTGCGGTGAGCCCCGACGACCGGCCGTATCGCGGTCCTCATCCCTGGGGCCGGTCCTGAGGAAGGCCCTGGGGACGGCCGCCGAGCGGCGGTGCCGGGGTGTCGTCGCCGAGCGGTGTCCGGCTGAAGTCCAATGGCAGCCGCACGTTCCGGTAGCGGCCGACGGCCGGATGCTCCAGGGTCTCCACGGTGCGCCGCTCGCGCAGATAGTCGTCGTCGGCCAGGGACTCCAGGGTGCGTACGGGCGCGCAGGCGATCCTCGCGGTCCGGCACGCCGACACGATCCGCGCGACGGTGCGGCCGGACACGTAGTCCGCGATGACCGCCTGGACCTCGTCCGACCGGCCGCCGCGCTGTCCCGCGGTGGCGAACCGGGGGTCGTCCAGCAGGTCGTCGCGCCCGGCGAGCACGAGGAAGCGCCGCCAGTCGGCATCGGTGTACGGCATGACGCAGACCCAGCCGTCGCGGGCCGGATGCGGGCGCCGGGCGGGTGCCAGCGACCGCGCCCACCCGATGTCGCCGCGCGGCGGGTCGAAGGTGTGGCCCGCGAGGTGCTCGACGAGGTTGAACGCGGCCATGTTGTCGACCATCGGCACGTCCACCCACTGGCCGTGGCCGTCGCGCAGGCGGCTGTACAGGGCCGAGACCGTCGCGAGCGCCATCAGGAGGCCGCAGGTCTTGTCGGCCGTGACCGACGGCGAGTACGCCGGTTCACCGCCGCGCAGGCGGTAGCTGTCGGCCATGCCGGACAGCGCCTGGACCGTGTCGTCGTAGCCGGTGACGTCGCGCAGGCCGGAGCGGGAGCTGTACGCCTGTCCGGTGCAGAGCACGATGTCGGGGCGGACCCGCGCGAGCGCGGCGTAGTCGAGGCCGAGCCGTTCGCGGGCGCTCGGCAGGATGTTGGTCACCACCGCGTCGGCCCCGGTCACCAGGTCGGTGAAGCGGCGTCGGTCCTCCCCCGTCGCCAGGTCGAGCACCACGGAGGTCTTGTTGCGGAGCAGCCGGAGCGACAGGGCCGAGAGACCGTCGGCCGCCGTCGGCCCGATCCTGCGCCCGATGTCGCCGCCCGGCGGCTCGACCTTGACGACCTCGGCGCCGAGGTCGGCCAGCAGCGAGGTCGCGTACGGCCCCATCACCACCGACGTGCAGTCGATCACGACGGTGCCCGCCAGCGGACCGCCGCGCGGGGCCGCGTATCGCGTCGGCACGGAATCTCCTGTCGGCACGCGGTCTTCTGTCGGCACGCGGTCTCCTGTCGGCACGCGGTCTCCTCGAAGACGTCGGTCTCGGCCCCGGGACCGGGCCACTCGTGCGCCGGGGGCGCGGTGGCATCGTCTCCAGGACGGCCCTGGCGCCGCTCTGGAGTTGCCCACGCACTCGGCGGCGCCGACTTGTGCTCAGCCACAAAGGGGGCCGATAGCCTGGGGTGATGGACACTGGCGAGGGCGTCGCGCGGTCGGTGACCCCCGCCGCGTCCTCGGCGGCCGTGGGCACGCTGCGCGACCTGCTGGAGAGCCTGGGACCGCACACGCTGCGGCTCGTCGGCGGTGACCGGGCGCGGTTGGCCCGGCCCGCGGGCGAGCCCGTGGTCCACGGTCCCGACGAACCGATCCACGACGTGGCGGGGGCTGTCGTACTGCTCACCGGGGGCAGGTCCGATCCCGCCGAGGTGACCGACCGGATACGGCAGGCCGCCGCCGCGGGCGCGAGCGCGGTCGTGGTGAAGGCGTGGGGCCGGGACCTGGGCCGGGCCGTCGAGGCCGCCCGCGAGGCGGACATCGCCCTGCTGTGCACGCCCGACGAGATGGCCTGGCGGCGCCTGGACGCGTTCGTCACCGCGGCCGGTGCCGCTCGGGCCGCCGTCCCCGAGGAGGCGGGCGGCATCGGCGACCTGTTCGGCCTGGCCAACGCGATCGCGGCGTCGCTGGGCGGGCCGGTCACGATCGAGGAGGTCGACGGCCGGATCCTGGCGTACTCCAACCTGCCGGACCAGGAGATCGACGAGATCCGGCGGTTGGCGATCCTCGGCCGCCGGACACCGGAACGCCCGGGCGACGCGGCGAAGTACCAGGCCGTGATCGCCGCGCAGGGCCCGGTGCGGTTCGCCAGTTCGGGTCCGGAGTACGCCGACCGGATGTCCGTCGCCGTACGGGCGGGGCACCAGGTGCTCGGCGTGATCTTCGTCCTGGCGGACCGGCCGAAGCTGGTGGACGACGCGGAACGCGCGCTGCTGGACGCCGCCCGCAGCGTCGCCTTGCACCTGCTGCGGTCGCGGGAGGCGGTCAGCCCCGAGCGGGAGCGGCGCGGCGACGCGCTCCGCGGTCTGCTGGCCTCCTCGCTGGACGCGGCGAGCGCCGCCGCGGCGCTGGCGCTGCCCGCGCGTGCCTCGTTCGTCCTCGCGACGGTACGACCGGTCGCCAGTGAGCTGCGGGCCGCCGACGCCGCCCGCGTCCGCGACCTGATCACGCTGCACGGTGAGCACTGGCACCCGGAGTCGGCGGCCGTGCTGGAGGCGGGCGACGTCGTCCTGCTGCTGCCCGTGCTCGACCCGCCCCAGGACGACCGGGGCCAGGCGCGGCTGGCCGCGCGGCTGCGCAGGCTGGGCACGGACCTGGTGACGGCGGCCCGCAGGTCCGCCGGGGTGGAACTGGTCGTCGGCTTCGGCGCCGTCGTCGACGGCCTCGCGGCCGTCGCCGGGTCCCGGCCGCTCGCCCGGCGGGTCGTGGACACGCTGCTCGACCCGCGCGCCGACCCGCCCCACGGAGGTGTCGCCACCCTGCACGACGTGCGCCCTCAGGTCGTCCTCGCCTGTCTGCGGTCCGGGGCGCCGATCGACGAGGACGTGCTGCGGCTGCCCGCCGTGCGCGCCGTCCTGCGCCACGACGCGGACCAGGGCACCGACTACGCCGGGACGCTGCTGGCGTATCTGGGGTCCGCCGGGAGCGTCGCCGCGACCGCCCGCGCCCTCGGCGTCCACGAGAACACCGCTCGCTACCGGGTCCGCAGGCTGACCGAGATGTTCGGGGTCGCCCTGGACGCGGGCGACGACACGCTCGTGACGTGGCTCCAACTGCGCAACGCCGTGCGCGGCCCCCGGGGCGCACGCGGCTGAGGCCCTTGTCGGGACCGACAAGTCGCGGGGTCGGGCCCGTGGCGTGACGACAACGGCGGGGGCGCCCGCGCCTTCTACCGTTCGGGGCGGAACGGAGGAGTCAGATGACATCAACCCTGCTCGCCCACGTCCGCGTCGGCCTCGGCGGCCCACCTCGCGACGTCCTGGTCCGCGACGGGCGCGTCACGGCGATCGGCGCCGTCGGCGGCGTCCCGCCCGAGCCGGACACCGAGGTGATCGCGTTCGCCGACGCCACCCTCGTCCCCGGTTTCGTCGACGGCCATGTGCACATCGAGCAGTGGGTACGGAATCTGCGCGCCGTCGATCTCGGCGCCGCACGGAGCCCGCGCGAGGCCGCGGTCATGATGCGGGACGGCATGCGCGCGGCGCACCGTACCGGGATCGTCTGGGGTCAGGGCATCGTGCCCGCGCTGTGGGAGGAGGCTCCGCACAAGCGTGTCCTGGACGAGCTGGTGGGCGACGCGGCGGTGGCCGTCAGCACCATCGACCTGCACACCACGTGGCTGAGCAGCGCCGCGCTCGACCTGGTCGGCCTGCGCGGGCACCCTACGGGGGTGCTGCGGGAGACCGCGTCGATCGAGACCAAGGCGCGGCTGGCGGCGATGGTGCCGCCCGAGGAACTCGACGCCTGGGTCGGGGAGTCCGTCGCCGCGCTGCCCGCGCTGGGCGTCACCGGCCTGACCGACCTCGCCTACGCGGACAACGTCGAGGCGTGGCGCCGCCGGTCCCGGCCCGGCGCGGTGCCGGTCAGGGTGCTGGCCGGCGTCTGGACGCCGTGGCTGGACGGCGCCATCGCCGCGGGGTTCCGTACGGGGCAGGTCGTCGCGGGGACCCACGGGCGGGTGCGGGTCGGGCCGTACAAGATCGTCAGCGACGGGTCGCTCAACACGAGGACGGCGTGGTGCGTCGATCCGTATCCGCACCCGGCCGGGGCCGGTGACGCGTGCGGGCTGTCGCTGGTGCCGCTCGACGAGCTGGTCGAGCTGATGGGCAGGGCCTGGGCGGCCGGGCTCGAACCGGCGGTGCACGCGATCGGCGACCGGGCGAACTCCGCGGTGCTCGACGCGTTCGAGCGGGTCGGGTGCCCCGGCAGGATCGAGCACGCCCAACTGGTGAGCGAGCGGGACATGCCGCGCTTCGCCCGGCTCGGCGTGGTCGCGTCGGTCCAGCCGCAGCACGCCGTGACCGACCGGGACGTGGCCGATCTGCACTGGCCGGGCCGCACCGACCGGGCCTACGCCTTCCGCTCCCTGCACGCCGCCGGTGCCCGGCTTGAGCTGGGCTCCGACGCGCCGGTCAGCCCGCTGGACCCGAGGCTGGCCATCGCCGACGCGGTCTTCCGCACCGACGACGACCGGCCCGCGTGGCACCCCGAGCAGAGCGTCCCGCTGGAGGTGGCGTTCGCGGCGGCCGGCGCGGGCCGGGGCCCGGTGTCCGTCGGCGACGTCGCCGACCTCGTGGTCATCGGCGGGGACCCGCGCGCGTTCGACCGCGCCGCGCTGCGGACCATGCCGGTGCTGACCACGATGGTCGGCGGCACGCTCACGCACCGGTCGGTCTGAGGGGCCGCCCCCGCGTCGGGCCCGCCCGGCCGCGGTCGGGTGCCGTCCCCGGCGACGGCTTGCCTACGGGCCGGGCGCGTCCTCGGGGGCGCCGATCAGCCGCGACACGCGGGCGCCCAACCGCCGTGCGACGCCCTCCAGTTCCCGTGTCCGCGGCCTGATGCTGTCGGTCGAGCCGACCAGGCAGGCCGCGGCGGCGACCGAGTTGCTGGAGTCGCGTACCGGCGCGGAGATGGAGATGATCCCCAGTTCGTCGATGGACTTCATCGACAGCACGCCGTCGCGCCCGGCGCGAGCGAAGCGCCGCAGGAACTTCTCGACCTGCTCCGGCGGGTGCCTGTTCGGGAGGACCCGGCGCAGCTCGTCGGCCTCGAAGTCCGAGGCCAGGGTCGGTCCGCCGTCGGAGCCGATGATGGGGGCGAGGCGCCCGAGCCACGGCGTCATGCTCAACCCCTCGCCGACGCTCTGGAGTTCTTCGACGAGCGTGAGGCTGTGCATCCCGTTCAGCACGGTGATGAACGCGCACACCCCGGTCGTCGCCGCCGCTTCGGCCACGAGCGGCCGGCCCTTTTCGAGGATCATCGGCAGGGTCGCGGCGCGATGCCAGCCGTGCACCGCCCAGCTCGCCTCGAACCGCGCGCCGTCCTTGCTCCTGCGGACGACTCCCGCCCGGCCGCACGACTCCAGCAGGCGGCGGACCCGGTCGGGCCGCAGCCCCGTCCCGGTCGCGATACCGGCCAACGAGTCGCGCCCCGCGGACAGATGCCACACGATCCGCAGTGCCGCCTCAAGGCCCAGCGGGCTGCCGTCGCGGCCGAGCGGACCTCCGGCCGCGATGTTCGGCCGGTCCAGTTCGTCGTCCACCGTGCGTTCGAGCAGCCGCCGCGCCTCGTCGAGCACACGGCGCGCCCGCGGTACGACCTTGGCGGCGCGGCTGACCGGCAGCCGGGCCGCCAGTACGGCGACACATTCGCCGACGGGGCTCATGACCGGCACGGCGATCTCCACGCCCATGCCGATGGTCGACTCGGCGCGGAGCGCCCGCGGCGGGCCGTCGGTGTCTTCGAGGCGCGCCGCGCGCACGATCGCGCGCCGGGCGTCGTCGACCGACTCGCCCACCTTGGCGTGCGCGCGCAGGGGCCACACCGACTCGACCGAGGCGACCACCCGCATGCCCTGCGCCGTCGGTGCGGCCAGGCACGCGGTCTCGCCGGTGAGCGTTGCGACGAGCGTCAGCGCCGACCGGACGGACCTGGCGAACGGGGCCGCCGCGCGGCCGGAGAGCTCGATGGCCCGCCGTCCGATGCGGTAGGTCCCGTACGCGCTCCCGCGCTCCAGCAGTTCGAGTTCCGCCAGTTCACCACAGAGCCGGGAAGCGCTGCTCAGCACCGTGCCCAACCGTCCGGCGATCTCCCCGACCGGCATCGGCAGGGTGGGGTCGGGACGATTGCCGACCTGCTGCACCGCGTTCAGTCCCGACAACACATGTGTCGTCATCACCGGGTCCTCGACGATCCGTGTCGCGTGGGCCTTCCGTCGTGGCCGGGGCGACGTGCGTTCCCCGCACCGTAGCAGTGGCCCGCCCGCGCGCCCGGTGGTGCGCCGCCGCGGCGACCGCCCGGCCAGGGCGTTCGCGCAGAACCGTCAATTCGCCGTGCCGCGATTTGCCGGAAACGCATCGTGCGGCGTGACAGCACTTCCGCGGTGCTTATAGTGAGCCAACTCGTTTTGAGCACCGCCGGATTTCCCTTTTCCACAGAACGGAAAACGGCGTATCGGTCCTCGCATGTTGTTCCCGACTGCCGCAAGGAGCCCGACTCACGTGTTCAGCAAACACCTTACTGGTAGACCGGCGACAGCCGTGACAGCAGTGGCCGGATTCGCCATGACCGTCGGCGTCCTCGCCGGTTGCACCTCGCATGCCACCGCGACCGCCGATTCCGTGGGCGAGGATTTCATCCGGGGGACGTACGACAAGAGCGTCGCACGACTGGTTCCTTCGGACATCGCGGGAAAGGGCGGGATCGACGTGGCGAGCGGGCCCGGCTATCCGCCGTTCTTGCTGCTCGCCGAGGACGGCAAGACCCTGGCAGGCGCGGAACCCGAGCTTCTGCGGGCCGTCGCCGACGTGCTGGGGCTGAAGGTGAGGTTCGCCGACGTCAAGTTCGACGCGATGATCCCCGGCCTCCAGACCGAGCGCTACGACATGGTCGCCGCGGCGCTCAGCATCACGCCCGCCCGGCTGAAGCAGGTCGACTTCGTCAGCGAGTACTCCGGCGGCACCTCGCTGATCGTGGACGCGGGCAACCCCGAGAAGCTGACCCTCGACACGATGTGCGGACACACCATCGCCGTCATGAAGGGCAGCATCTACGCCGAGAACTACATGCCGACGTTCGACCGGGACTGCGTGCGTGCGGGCAAGCCCGCCATCACCGTCTCGGTGTTCCCCGCCCAGGCCGATGCCACGCTCGCGGTCAGCAGCCGCCGCGCGGACGCCAGCATGTCCGACTACGGCCCGCTGTCCTACATCGCGGGGCAGTCCAACGGCCGGCTCGACGTGCTGAACGCGAACTACCTGCCGACCACATGGGGCTACGCGCTCCCGAAGGGCTCCGCCCTGGCGCCCGCGGTCGCCGCCGCGGTGAACAATCTGATATCCGACGGCACGTACGGCAAGATCCTTGCCAAGTGGAAAGTGAACCAGGGCGAGATCGCGAAGTCAGAGGTGCACACCGATGGCCAACGCTGAAATGCCCTCGCTCGCGCAAAGAACCGGCAGCCCGGACGGCGGCGTGCTCAAGGTCGCGCGCACCCGGCATTACGGGCAGTGGATCGCGACCTTCGTCATCATTTCCCTGGCGGCCCTCGTCGTCAATTCGCTGATCACGAATCCCCGCTATCAGTGGGACGTCGTATTCAGCTATTTCCGCGATGTGCAGGTGGTGCACGGACTTGTCACGACGATCGTCCTGACCGTCGTCGCCATGGTCGTCGGAATCGTCATCGGCGTCCTGGTCGCGGTCTGCCGTGATTCCAGGAACCGGTCCGTCGCCGCCGCGGCGCTGGCCTACGCCGGATTCTTCCGCGGCACGCCGCTGCTGGTGCAGTTGATCTTCTGGTTCAACCTGGCCGCCCTGTACCCGGTGCTGTCGATCGGCGTCCCGTTCGGCCCGACGCTGGTGTCGGGTGACGCGAACACGCTGATCACGCCGTATGTCGCGGCGATCCTCGGCCTCGGGCTGAACGAGGGCGCCTACATGTCCGAGATCGTCAGGGCCGGGCTCCAGTCGGTCGACCCCGGCCAGACGCAGGCCGCGCAGGCGCTGGGCATGCGCAGGGGCCAGATCTTCCGGCGCGTCGTGCTCCCCCAGGCCATGCGGGTCATCATCCCGCCGACGGGGAACCAGACGATCTCGATGCTCAAGACGACGTCGCTGGTCAGCGTCATCGCGATCCCGGAGATCCTCTTCCGGGTGCAGGAGATCTACTCGCGGACGTACGAGGTGATCCCGCTGCTGATCACCGTCAGCCTCTGGTACCTCGTGGTGACCACCGTGCTGAGCACGGGCCAGTTCTACCTCGAACGGCATTTCAAGCGCGGTGACACCCACTCCCCCGAGCCGTCGCTGCTGGCGGCGCTGCGGGCCGGGATCGTCCCGCGCAGGGCGAGGGCCGCCGCGCCGACGGGCCCGGCCGGCACCGAGGGAGGCCGCGCATGACCGCCGTCTCCACCCGGCCGATGGTCGAGGCCGTGGGCGTGCACAAGTCCTACGGCGGCAATCGCGTCGTCAAGGGGATCGACCTGACGGTCGCGGAGGGCGAGGTGCTGTGTCTCATCGGCCCGTCGGGGTCGGGCAAGAGCACGTTCCTGCGCTGCGTCAACCATCTGGAGAAGATCGACGCGGGCAGCATCAGCGTCGCCGGCGACCTGGTCGGCTACCGCGAGCACAACGGGTGGCTGCACGAACTGGGCGACGCGGAGACCGCCACGCGCCGCAGCGAGATCGGCATGGTCTTCCAGCACTTCAACCTCTTCCCGCACATGACGGTGCTGGAGAACCTGATCGAGGCCCCGCTCCGGGTCCGCCGGGAGAAGCGCGGGGCGGCCGTCGAACACGCGCGGGCGCTGCTCACCCGCGTCGGGCTCGCCGACAGGGCGGACGCGTACCCGCGGGCGCTGTCCGGCGGGCAGCAGCAGCGGGTCGCGATCGCACGGGCGCTCGCCATGCGCCCCAAGCTGATGCTGTTCGACGAGCCCACCTCCGCGCTCGACCCGGAGCTGGTCGGCGAGGTGCTCGACGTGATGCGGGGTCTCGCCGCGGACGGCATGAGCATGATCGTGGTCACCCACGAGATCGGCTTCGCCCGCGAGGTCGCCCACACCGTGGCCTTCCTCGACGACGGCGTGGTCGTCGAGAGCGGCCCTCCCGAGCGGGTGCTGGGCAGTCCGCGGCACGAACGCACCCGTTCCTTCCTGGCGAAGGTCCTGTCATGACAACTCATCGAATCCGGAAGGAAGCACCGTGAGCAACCCGCTGGAGACCTTCGACGTGGCCGTCGTCGGCCTGGGCGCCCTCGGCAGCGCCGCCGCGTACCACCTGGCCAAGCGCGGAGTCCGCACCGTCGCGTTCGAGCAGTTCGACCTCGGACACGTACGGGGCGCGTCGCACGACACCTCACGCATCATCAGGACGTCCTACGGCGCGACCAGATACGTCCGGCTCGCCACGTCCGCGTACCAGGACTGGGCGGACTTCGAGAAGGTCGCGGGCGAGCGGCTGGTCACGGTGACCGGCGGGGTGATCTTCCTGCCCGCCGACGGCCCCTACAGCGCCGGTGACTTCACCGGCAGCCTGACCGAGGTCGGCGTCCCGTACGAGCTGCTGGACCCGGACCAGGTCCGGGCGCGGTGGCCGCAGTTCGACATCCCCGAGAACGTCGAGACCGTCTACACGCCCGACACCGGGATCGTGAACGCCTCCCGTACCGTGGCCGCGCTCCAGATGCAGGCGCGGGCCCACGGCGCCGAGTTGCGGGCGCGCACGCCCGTGACGGCGCTGAGGCCGGACGACGCGGGCACCGTACTGGAGACGGCGGCCGGTCCCGTGCGGGCGAGGAAGGTGGTCCTGGCGGCCGACGCGTGGACGAACCGGCTGCTCGCCCCGCTGGACGCCGCGATACCGCTGGAGACGATGCAGGAGCAGGTCACGTACTTCAAGCCCGCCGACGCCGAGGCGTTCGACCCCGCCCGCTTCCCGGTGTGGATCTGGGAGGACACCGACTGCTTCTACGGATTCCCCGCCTACGGCGAACCCACCGTCAAAGCCGCCCGCGACGTGTCGAACAACCTGATGACGCCCGAGGACCGGACCTTCGAGCCGTCCGCCGAACTGCTCGACCAGCTCTCGGCGTTCATGGGCGCCACGATCCCCGCCAGCGGCCATGTGCTGCGCACCGTCACCTGCCAGTACGCGATCACGCCCGACCGGGAATTCGTGCTGAGCCCGCTCGCGCGGTACCCCGACATCATCGTCGCCCTCGGCGCGGGCCACGCCTTCAAGTTCACCCCGGCCATCGGCCGCATCCTCGCCGAATTGGCGCTGGACGGTGAATCCACCGACGACATCTCGGCGTTCGCCGCGCCCGGCAGTGCCGCCTGACGGTCTCACAGGCCAGCGTTCCGCGACGGCCGCCGCGGAACGCACAACGGCCCGCCGACTGATGTCGGCAGGCCGTCACGGTACTTCGAGGCCGGTGAGCCTCGGTGGGCGATACTGGGATCGAACCAGTGACCCCTTCGGTGTGAACGAAGTGCTCTCCCGCTGAGCTAATCGCCCGGGACGCCTCGAACCATACAGCGCGACGGGCCCGCCGTTCAAACCACATGCGCGGCGTCGGCGGCGAGCCGCGCGAGCAGCCCATGGCGTCCGCCGCGCATCATCAGCGCGTGGTTGGCGAGGAAGAGCGGGCGGCAGGGGACGGCGAGCAGCCGCATCAACGGCTTGCGGACGACGACTTCCTGTTCGTAGAGCAGCCGGGTGCGGGTCCCCGGGAGGCCGCCCGGCGTGATCGTCCAGCGGAACCAGCCCTCCAGATCGCCGGTCATCGCGGCTTCCAGGACCCGCGTACTCGGGTCGTGCCGGACGGATCTGGCGCTGACGACGAGGTCGTACGGGAGGAGGGAGCGGAAGCGCAGCATGCCGGTGGTGTCGCCGGTCTGCCGCACCTCGCGGATCTGGGGCCACCAGACGGGGTAGTCGTCGGGCCGTTCCAGCACCCGGTAGACGGCGTCGGGGTCCGCGTCGAGCTGCCACGTCCTACGGAATCGGTAGTGACTCCAGTCCATACCGCAAGTGTGCGCGATCGAATCCGCGTACGGCGCGGGAACGCAAAGGATCCCGGGGAGCGGTGTGGAAACCGGTCCCCGGGATCCTCGAATCCGGTGGGCGATACTGGGATCGAACCAGTGACCCCTTCGGTGTGAACGAAGTGCTCTCCCGCTGAGCTAATCGCCCGGACGCGTGGACAACTTTACCGCACGTGGAAGGGGCCTCGGACCAGGCTCCCGAGGGCCCGCGACGGGCGCGCGGGGCCTAGCTGTCGGCCCAGGGCGTGTCGAGGCCGAACTGCCACAGGTAGCACCCGGCGAGTCCGGCCAGGGCGAGCACGGCGGCGGTGGTGAGCAGCAGATTGCGCCGCCGTACGCGGGGGTCCAGGGCGGCCCTGGCGGCGTCGGCGACCTTGCGGCGGGTCCAGCGCAGGACGCGCTGGGCCCAGGCGAACTCGGTGGCCCAGATCGCCATGCCGCCGAAGATCACCACCCAGCCGGGGCCGGGCAGCGGGAGCAGGACGACTCCGCCCGCGACGACGGCGAGGCCGACGAGGAAGACGCCGACCCGCCAGGACTGGTGCAGCAGCCGTGACTTCCTGACGAAGCCGGGGGCCCGTGACCCCAGCCGCGAATCCTTGGCCACGGCTCCATCGAACTCGTCACTCTCCGCAGTCATACCGACAATTTACCCGACCGGCGTTCGTCACCGAAATGGCTGATCGGCCCGTCTCGGGACTAGGCCGGACGAGGTACCAGAAGCCTCACAAACCCCTCAGAGGGGTTTACAACGTCCTCGCAGGTGGCATGTCGATTTCGCCGACGTGCGAATCCCCGAGCGCACACTGAGCGAAAGGCCCTGGCGCTTATGAACACCACGGTCAGCTGCGAGCTGCACCTGCGCCTCGTTGTGTCGAGCGAATCCTCACTGCCTGTACCCGCGGGCTTGCGGTACGACACGGCCGATCCGTATGCCGTGCACGCCACCTTCCACACCGGAGCCGAAGAGACGGTCGAATGGGTGTTCGCCCGCGACCTGCTCGCCGAGGGGCTGCACCGCCCCACCGGCACCGGAGACGTCAGAGTCTGGCCGTCCCGCAGCCACGGTCAGGGCGTCGTCTGCATCGCCCTCAGCTCCCCCGAGGGCGAAGCGCTGCTGGAAGCACCGGCGCGGGCCCTGGAGTCCTTCCTGAAGCGGACGGACGCCGCGGTTCCGCCGGGCACCGAGCATCGTCACTTCGACCTCGACACCGAGCTCTCCCACATCCTCGCGGAGAGCTGAGACCCAGCCCGTCACCGCAGTCCGCGGCCGTCCTACTCGGGGGGACGCCCGGACCCGACCAGCGGAGCCGGACGCTCGCGCCCGGCCCGGCCGCCTGTCATCTCGACACGACTTCGCACGCGATTTCGCTCATGACATCGCTCGTGACGTCGCTCGCCGCGACACGCACGACACCGTCACCCGTCGCGTACGAGACACGCACGACAGCCGTCTCCGTGGGGCCTGCACCCCCACGGCGGCGGCTTTCGCGCGCTAGAGTCACCGGAACGCAGCCGACCGATCACGCCGGCAGGGAGCAGTTCCGTGCTGATCAACCATGACACCAGGTGCGCGCTCGACAGCGTCGTCGACCTCGTCAACACCGCGCCGCAGATCGAGGGCCGGGAATCGCTCGCGGACGTCGCGGACCTCCGCGGCTTCGTGGAGCGCAACCAGGTCAGCGAGGTCGGACGGCTCGACGAGCGCGACCTCACCGCCGTCCACGCCGTACGCGCCCGCTTCACCGCCGTCTTCGGCGCCGCCGACGACGCGACGGCCGCCACCATGCTCAACGCGATGGTCGCCGAGGCGGGCACCACGCCGCGGCTGACCGACCACGACGGCTACGACTGGCACGTGCACTACTTCGCGCCGGGCGCCTCGCTGGCCGACCACCTCGCCGCGGACTGCGGCATGGCGCTGGCCTTCCTCATCGTCGCCGGGGAACGCGACCGGCTGCGGCGGTGCGACGCGCCCGACTGCCGCCGGGCCTTCGTCGACCTGTCCCGCAACCGCTCACGCCGCTACTGCGACAGCCGCACCTGCGGCAACCGGCTCCATGTGGCGGCCTACCGGGCCCGCCAGCGCGAGGCGAGCGCCTGAGCGCGGGCGGCACGAACAGCCGACCGCGGACGCCGCCGCGGGCGTCCGCCCCCCGGCCCGCGGCGTCAGAGCAGCAGCAGGTCGTAGATCGCGCCTGCCCCGAGCAGCCCTCCGATCACGCACAGGAACAGCATCAGCGGGGGCTGCGAGAGGGCGTACAGGCACCCCTGCGGCTCTCCCTCCCCCGCCCTCGCGGCGGGTTCACGACCCTCGGCGCGCGGGCCTGGAACGACGTTCTCGACAGTGGATTCGGCACGGTCCGGCCGCGGAGGGGAGAGACGATCCCCGGAGGTGGGCAGCACAGGCCGATGATCGCGCAGAGAACGATCACTCGTCTCCCAACACGCCAACTCCCAGGGGTGTTTCGGACTCCCACACCCGTTCGAAGAGGTCCGTGCGGCGCACGCCTTCCGGTCAGATACCGCGCCGCTTGAGGATCTCCTCGACGTCGGCGAAGTCGGACAGACCGCTGTCCGCCGAAGCACGCCGTTTCGTGCTCGGGCGGGAGGAGGCGGGCAGCGCGGGGCTGGAGGCGCCGGGCACGGCCGCCGGGGGCTGCTGCCCCTCCTCGGGTCCGACGCGCGCGGCGATCAGCCGGGTGACGCCGTACAGCAGCACGGAGACGCCGATGACGCCGAAGCCGAGCCAGACGGTGGGCTTGAAGATCAGGTCGGCCGCCCAGTCGCCGGTGGCGGTGCCGATCTTGCGGCCGAGGGTCACGAGCCCCGCCATGGCCAGGCCGACCGGCAGCAGGGACACGGCGGCGATGCGGGTGGCCCGCAGATAGCGTCGGCGGTAGGCGGTCTGCACGGCGATGGCCAGGCCCGCGGCGGACAGGACGGCGCATAGGGCGGTGGTCAGCATCCCGAGGCTCCTGCGGCAGTTGCGGATGGCCCCGTGAGGTCCGGCCAAGGGCCCGCACGAGGTCGCGTCCTCCCATCCTGCCTCGACACGGGCGCGCGAGGCCACGGTGGGGGGCCGGGTTCAGGGGGATCTCGGGGGTGCCTCCTCCCCGAGTGGGAGACTTGGACCATGGATCAACCCTCCCCCGCCGTGTCGCGTCCCCCCGTACTCGAGGTCTGGTGCGAGCTCCAGTGCCCGGACTGCCGCACCGCCCTGGACGACGTCCGTGCGCTGCGCGAGCGGTACGGCGACACGCTCGACATCCAGCTCAGGCACTTCCCGCTGCCCAAGCACGCGCACGCCCTGGCCGCCGCGCAGGCGTACGAGGAGGCGTACGAGCAGGGCAGCGGCTGGCCGTACGCGGAGGCCGTGCTGGCCAGGGTCGAGGAACTGGACAGCCGCGGTGAGGCGGTGCTGGTCGAGGTGGCGCGCGATCTCGGCCTGGACGCCGACGAGGTGGACACCGCGCTGATCGACGGCCGCCACCTGCTGGTCGTCGACTCCGACGAGGCGGAGGGCAAGGCCATCGGCGTCACCGGCACGCCCACGTATGTGATCGGCGGCGAGCGTCTGGACGGCGGCAAGAGCCAGGACGGGCTGCGCGAGCGGATCACCGCCATCGCCGACCGCCTGCTGGCCGAGGCGGGCTCGGCCGTCCCCGGCCCCGGCCCGGCCACCGGCGACGACGGGCAGGTCTGCCGGATCCCCGGCCGCGACTAGACCGGCACCGGGCTCATCGGGGTCGGGATCAGACGCGGGCAGCGGGCACGGGTCCGGGCTCAGACGCGGGCACCGTCCGGGCTCGGGTCCGGGCTACAGCAGCGGCTTCGACAGGTGCCGCACCGTCGTGCCGTAGCCCAGCGACTCGTACAGCCGCAGCGCCGGTGCGTTGCCCGCGAAGACGTCGAGGGCGACGGCGGGGGCCCCGGCCTCCCGGCAGGCGTTCTCGGCGGCGAGCATGAGCGTACGGCCGTGCCCGCGGCCCCGGTGCGCGGCGTCGACCTCGACGGCCAGCACCCACGCGGGCGCGGCGCGGTCGGCCTCGTCGTACAGCCGCAGCGCCACGCGGCCGACGGTCACACCGTCGTGCGCGAGGGCGTACAGCGCGGCGCCCGGAGTGTCCCGGCCGCGCGGCAGCACGTGGTCGAAGGCGGCGGCCTCGCGGGCCGCCGCCTGCTCGCGCGGCATGCCGCGGTCGACCAGCGAGGCGATGAACTCCTCCGCGCCGTGCTCCCGCCACGGCCCGTACTCGGCGGCGGTCAGCGGGCGCGTGCGGCTGCCGGGCGGCAGCGGGTGCGGCGGGGCGGGCTCGCCCAGCGGCTTGAGCATGCCGCGGGCGCGTTCGACGTAGCCGAGCGCAGTGGCCAGCCGCAGCCCGTACTCGGCGGCGGCCGGTACCGAGACCTCCGCCCGCGCGCAGCCCCACAGCCGCAGCACCTCCTCGGCGGCCAGCGCGGCCACGGTGCCGCGCCCGCGCCGCCGGTCCGGCTCGTCGACGGCCAGCGCCGCGATCCGCCCGGTGCCGGGGCCGAGCCCCGGTTCCGCGCTCAGCTCGACACCGCCGACCGGGCGGCCGTTGACGCAGACGGTGAAGGCGCGGGCGCGACCGCCGTCGGGCGCGCGCCGCTCCGGGCCCGCGGGTCTGAGGGTCGTCGTCATGGTCGCGCTCCCGGGATGTCGCCGTACCGATCGCATGGGGTGCCGGGTGACGTTCTACCGCGCCCGGCGGCCGCCGTGCCGGGACTTGGGGGACCTACGGGTTCGGATCGGCCGCCGCGCGCTCGGCGAAGATCCGCATGGCCTTGGCCGTGACGGGCCCCGGAGCGGCGGAGAGCCGACGGTCGTCCGTCCGGTGCACGCCCTGCACATCGCGCAGCGACGAGGTCAGGAAGATCTCCTCCGCCCGGTCGAGGACGTCGAGCGGCAGGTCGGTCTCCTGCGCGCCGGTCCAGTCGATCACCAGCTCGCGGGTGATCCCGGCAAGGCAGCCGGACGCCAGCGGCGGGGTCAGCAGCCGGCCGTCGAGGACGACGAAGACATTGGACCCGGTGCCCTCGCAGAGCCTGCCCCGGGTGTTGGCGAACAGCGCCTCGCTGGCGCCGTGTTCGTGCGCCCGCGCGAGAGCGACGACGTTCTCCCCGTAGGAGGTGGTCTTGAGCCCGGACAGCGCGCCCTTCTCGTTGCGCGCCCACGGGACGGTGACGACGGCGGTGGTGTCGGGGCGTACGGACGCCTCGCCGAGCGCCACGACCAGGGTGGTGC
The DNA here is from genome assembly GCF_042957385.1 of Streptomyces sp. NPDC008079. Lineage (NCBI taxonomy): Bacteria > Bacillati > Actinomycetota > Actinomycetes > Kitasatosporales > Streptomycetaceae > Streptomyces > Streptomyces sp. NPDC008079. Next base: position 281,359 of record NZ_JBIBIC010000006.1, on the reverse strand, counting down.
CCGCGTCGCCGCGGTCGGAGCCGAGCGGCGACGGGCCGCCGGTGTACGTGATCCGCAGCCGTCCGAGCGGCATCGGGTTCGCGGCGAGCACGGCGTCGCAGGCGCGGCGCACCTCGTCCTGGTCGGGCTCCGGCAGGCCGAGGCCGCGGGCGGACCTGGCGAGCCGCTCCAGGTGGCGGGTGACCGCGAAGGGCCGGCCTTCGACGGCCTTGAGCGTCTCGAACACGCCGTCGCCGACCGTCAGTCCGTGGTCGAACACCGACACGGTGGCGTCCGCGGTGTCCCGCAGTCCGCCGTCCACCCAGATCTTCACCGAAGCATCCCTCCGCTTGTCTCCTGGACTCCCGACGCTACCGCCAGCAGCCTGGCCGCCTTCAATTCGGTCTCGGCCCACTCGCCTTCCGGATCCGAACCCCAGGTGATCCCGGCGCCGGTGCCGAAGCGCAGCAGGGGGGCGCCGGGGCCCGTCCTGTCGATCCAGAACGTCCGGATGCCGACGGCCAGTTCACCGGTCCGCCGGTCGGCGTCGACCCAGCCGATCCCGCCGCAGTACGGGCCGCGCGGGGCGGTCTCCAGCTCGCCGAGCACCCGCAGCGCGCTGGACTTGGGCGCGCCGGTGACCGAGCCGGGCGGGAAGGCGGCGGCGAACAGCTCCGGCCATCCGGCGTCGGGGCGCAGCTCGCCGCGGACGGTGGAGACCAGGTGCACCAGGCCGGGGTGCGGCTCGATCGCGCACAGCGCGGGCACGGTCACCGAGCCGGTGGCGCAGACCTGGCCGAGGTCGTTGCGCACCAGGTCGACGATCATGACGTTCTCCGCGTGGTCCTTGGGCAGCAGCTCGTCCGCGGTCCGCGCGGTGCCCTTGATCGGCCCCGACTCGACCGTCGCGCCGTCGCGCCGCAGGAACAACTCGGGCGAGGCGGTGGCGATCTCGACGCCGTGCGCGGGCAGCCGAATCGTTCCGGCATACGGGGCCGGGTTGCCGCGGGCCAGGACCGCGGACAGCGCGTCGATGTCCGGGCCGCCGTACCCGCCCCGGCTCTCCGCCTCGGGCAGCGGCGCGGTCAGGACCCGGCAGAGGTTGACCTGGTAGACCTCGCCGGCCGCGATGCGCTCGCGGATCGCGCGCACCCCGGCCACATAGGCCGCGCGGTCCAGCGAGGAGGTCCACGCGGCGGGGTCGGGGCCGCGCCAGGGGCGGGTCCGGGGTGTGGAACGGGCGGGGTCGCGGCGTACGTCGCCGAAGCGGGCGCAGACCGTACGGCCCTCGAAGTCGGCGGCGACCGCCCAGAAGCCCGTGGAGTCGAGCGCGCTCAGGTCCGCGGTGACATCCCGCAGGTCGGAGGCGACGAGGCCGCCGAAGCGGGCCATGGGGGCGAGGTCACGCACGGGGCTTCCCTGGTGGACGGCGAGTGGACGACAAGAGGGCCGAACCGGTGCTCGGCGGCAGGTGGAGCCGAGTCTAGGCGGGGCGCCGTCGCGGTGCTCCGCCGGTCATGCGCCCGTCATTGGCCCGGCACGCTGCGGAAACCAGTTTTTGAGCTTGACCGGGAATCCGCTAGAGTTCACCACGTCGCCGGGACACGACAGTGCCCCGGAGCTACGGCGCCTGCGGACGTGGCTCAGTTGGTAGAGCATCACCTTGCCAAGGTGAGGGTCGCGAGTTCGAATCTCGTCGTCCGCTCGACGTGGGGGATCTTCCCGAACCCCCGCTGTGTTGGTGGAGTGGCCGAGAGGCGAGGCAACGGCCTGCAAAGCCGTCTACACGGGTTCAAATCCCGTCTCCACCTCCAAGGACGATTAGCTCAGCGGGAGAGCGCTTCCCTGACACGGAAGAGGTCACTGGTTCAATCCCAGTATCGTCCACTGGACCCCACAGGGTCCTGGAGAAAGTTCCCGCGCGATTAGCTCAGCGGGAGAGCGCTTCCCTGACACGGAAGAGGTCACTGGTTCAATCCCAGTATCGCGCACGCGTCATCAGCACCATCCGCGTCACCCGCACGACCGAGGACGATTAGCTCAGCGGGAGAGCACTTCCCTGACACGGAAGGGGTCACTGGTTCAATCCCAGTATCGTCCACGCGCAGGACACCGAGGGCCGGAAGCGATCGAGCTTCCGGCCCTCGGTCGTGCGGGTCCCTCGGCGGTGCGGGTCCCCTCGGTCGCGGGAGGGCCCCCTCCGTCGTCGGGATCGGGGGCAACTGGCCCCGGAAAAGCGCAATGCCCGGGTATCTCGCGATACCCGGGCAAACGCAGTCGTCCGCCGTACCCCCGTCCCCACGGGGTTCACCGGTATGTCCCCGGCCCGGACCGCTCTTCCGGGCCTGGGGCGTTGTGTCAGCGCCCCATCAGGCCGGCTACGGACGACGCTTGTGTGACCACCGCGTCCACTCCACCGAAGAAGTAGGCGAGCAGGGCTGCCAGCGGCAGCACCATGGCCGCCGCCACCAGCGGATGCCGGGTGCCGGTCGGACGGGCGCCGACGATCAGCGCCCTGCCGCCGCGCACGGCACGCGCGGTGCGTTCCACCGTGTTCGCCATGGCCCTCTCCAGAGGTGTGGTGTGGTCAGATCTTCTGTTGTCAGATTTGGGGCGGCGGACGTTTGACCTCGGGGGACGAGTGCTTCGCCCGCCGCTTGACCTCAACATTAGGGGCGCGACGGCGGCCGGTCGTCATGCCCTCGTACCCCTTTACCGGCCTCCCGGAGGATGACGGCGAGCGGCCCGGATACTCCCCTGGGTGGAGGAGGCGACCTAGGTCACCAGGGGTATCCCGGAGGGGACACCCGGCCGGAGGGGCGGCTTTCCTGAGAAGGGGTCCGGGACGGCGTCGGTAGCGGGGCGGGTGACAGGGCGGTGACAGGGTCGGGCGACGGCGCGGTGACGGGGCGGCGCTCAGCCCGCCTGCTCGACCTCGCGCGGTACCGGCTGCTCCACCAGGGCGAGAACCCTGGTGGACATGAAGCGGGCGGTGCGGACCACCGTCCCATTGCGGGTGACTTCACTCACTTCCACGACACCTCGGCGCACCGCCGTCTCCACTCTGCGGCCCGCCCGGGTGGCGATGACCTCATAGGTGCGGGTGGTGTCCCCCGCGTCGACGACTATCTCCACACGATCACCTTTCACGGCGTCATTCCCCCTTGGCAGACGGTCCGTTGGCGAAGCGGGCGCGGTGCTGACCACCCGTCGGACGGGCGCGCTCCCACCTCTCAAGGATCCCACCGGGCACTGACAATTAGCGCCCGCGCGCCTGCGGGGCATCAGCGCGCGGGGGGACTTGAGTCCGTAAGCTGTGGGCGGCCGGCCCAGCGGCCGGTCAGTTCAGTGGAGTGGGGCCTCCCCCACCGGAGGCAGGGGACGGACGGACATGGCGATGATGCGGCTCCGGCGCGAGGATCCGCGGGTCGTCGGCGCGTTCCGGTTGCACCGGCGGCTCGGGGCGGGCGGCATGGGCGTGGTCTACCTCGGCGCGGACAAGCGCGGGCAGCGCGTCGCGCTGAAGGTCATCAGGCCCGAGCTGGCGGAGGATCAGGAGTTCCGCTCGCGGTTCGCCCGTGAGGTGTCCGCCGCCCGGCGGATCCGCGGCGGCTGCACGGCCCGGCTGGTGGCGGCCGACCTCGAGGCCGAACGCCCGTGGTTCGCCACGCAGTACGTGCCGGGTCCGTCCCTGCACGACAAGGTCGCCGAGGGCGGCACGCTGCCCGCCGCCGAGGTCGCCACGATCGGCGCGGCCCTCGCCGAGGGGCTGGTCGCCGTGCACGAGGCCGGGGTCGTGCACCGCGACCTCAAGCCGTCGAACATCCTGCTGTCCCCCAAGGGCCCGCGGATCATCGACTTCGGCATCGCCTGGGCGACCGGGGCCAGCACGTTGACGCACGTCGGTACGGCGGTCGGCTCGCCCGGCTTCCTCGCGCCCGAGCAGGTGCGCGGCGCCGCGGTCACCCCGGCCACCGACGTCTTCGCCTTCGGCGCCACCCTGGCGTACGCGGCGACCGCCGACTCGCCCTTCGGGCAGGGCAGTTCCGAGGTCATGCTGTACCGCGTGGTGCACGAGGAGCCGGATCTGACCGGCGTGCCCGACGCGCTCGCGCCGCTGGTCTACGCGTGCCTGGCCAAGGACCCCGAGGAGCGGCCGAGCACCGTGCAGCTCTCGGAACGGCTCGCCGAGATCGCCGCCCGCGAGGCCCGCGGGATCGGCGCGCCGCGCCGTGAGGGGCTGCCGAAGGCGGCCGGGCCGCGCCCGGAGCGGCCGACCGGCCGCAGGGCCGAGGAGTACGCGCAGCAGCACACCGAACGGCGGCCGGCCGGCGGGCCGACCAACGGGCGTACGGGTCCCGGTACCGCGCCCGGCCGCGGCAGCCGTACGGGCGGTGGCCAGGGGCCGCACGGCACCGGGGCCGGTGCCGGGGGGCAGGGCGGCGCGGGCACGTCCGGGGGGCGCTCCGGGTCGCGTACGCCGCCGCCTCGGCCGCCCGGCCCCCGGTCCTCCGGGACCCGCACCCCCGCCGCCCGGACGCCGACCGGGCGGCGTCCCGGTGCCAGCCCGAAGCGGCGCCTGTTGCGCCAGCGCGTCTTCGTCTTCGTCATCGTCACCCTTCTCGCGGCCGTCATCATCGCCGCCGCCCAGGGGTGCCACCGGCTCTCCCGCGGACTCGGCGTCCCGCCCACGGTCACCGTCTCGGCTTCCGCCGGGGATTCAGGCCCCTAGGGCTGCCGCCCTGGGCGCCCCGATGTCGACTTCCGTCACGGCCGATCGCGCCGTTCCCCCGGGTGGGGTGCCACTTTCGACCGTGCGGACAGTCCCGGCCGGCCGTGGCTCGTCGCGCAGTTCCCCGCGCCCCCAGGTCAGTGCCGCATTCCCGCCATGGGAACAGCACCGGCCCGTTGCGCTTGCGCGCGCAGTTCCCCGCGCCCCTACGGGACCCCACCCGGCGTCCGGAGGGCGGGCTTTTGAGGGGCGCGGGGAACTGCGCGACCAGCCCACGCCGGGGCGCGGGTGAAGGACGGCAGGTACGAGCCCCGAAGGGGCGCGGGGAACTGCGCGACCGGCCCCCACCGGGGCGCGGGGGGCCAGGGCGGGGCGGGGCTGGCTCCGCGACGGGATGTGGCACTCGCGCGGGCGTCCGTACTCGTGAAGCCTCCCCCGCAGGGGGGCTGGCGTGGGTGGGCGGACTTCGGCTAGGTTTCCAAGCGCTTGCTTAGTAGGCTCGGGCGATCGGAAGGACGCGGCGTATGACGACCACCACCGCGAAGGACGGCCTCGGCGAGGAGGAGCTGCGCCGGCGGGCCAGGGCGCTGCTGGCGGCGTGGGAGCCGGGGCGGACGGAGCCGCTGGAGTTCCTGCGGGCGCGGTTCGACGCGGGGCTGGCGTGGGTGCACTTCCCCGAGGGCCTCGGGGGCCTGGGTGCGCCGAGGGCGGCGCAGGCGGCGGTGGACGCGGAGCTGACGGCGGCCGGGGCGCCGGACAACGATCCCCGGCGGATCGGCATCGGGCTCGGCATGGCGGCGCCGACCATCCTGCGGTACGGCACCGAGGAGCAGAAGTCCCGCTTTCTGCGACCGCTGTGGACCGGCGAGGAGGTGTGGTGCCAGCTCTTCAGCGAACCGGGCGCGGGCTCGGACCTGGCCGGGCTGCGCACGCGGGCGGTCCGCGACGGCGACGAGTGGGTCGTGGACGGCCAGAAGGTCTGGACGTCGAGCGCCCACACCGCGCGCTGGGCGATCCTCATCGCCCGTACCGACCCGGATGTGCCCAAGCACCGAGGGATCACGTACTTCGTGTGCGACATGACCGACCCCGGCGTCGAGGTGCGTCCGCTGCGGCAGATCACCGGTGAGGCCGAGTTCAACGAGGTGTTCCTCAGCGGGGTGCGGATTCCCGACGCGCACCGGCTCGGCGAGGTCGGCGACGGCTGGCGGGTCGCGCAAACCACGCTCATGAACGAGCGGGTGGCGATCGGCGGACAGAGCCTGCCGCGTGAGGGCGGCATGATGGGCCCCGTCGCCGCGACCTGGCGCGACCGGCCCGAGCTGCGGAGGCCGGAGCTGCACGACCGGCTGATGCGGCTGTGGGTGGACGCGGAGGTCGCGCGGCTCACCGCCGAGCGGGTCCGCCAGCAGCTCGTGTCCGGCGCGCCGGGCCCCGAGGGCTCCGGGCTCAAGCTGGCCTTCGCCCGGCTCAACCAGCAGATCAGCGGCCTTGAGGTGGAACTCCTCGGCGAGGACGGTCTGCGCTACGGCGACTGGACGATGGTCAGGCCGCGCAGTGTCGACTTCTACGGCCGCGACGCGGGCTACCGCTATCTGCGGGCCAAGGGGAACTCGATCGAGGGCGGCACCTCCGAGATCCTGCGCAACATCGTCGCCGAGCGGGTCCTCGGCCTGCCCTCCGAGCCCCGCACCGACAAGGACGCCGCCTGGAAGGACCTCCCCCGATGACCGCCGCCTCCGCCCCCTCTCCCGGCCCCGCCGACCTCCTCTACTCCGAGGTCGAGGACGACCTGCGGGCCGCCGTGCGCGACGTCCTCGCCGACCGCTGCCCGCCGACGGCCGTGCTGGCCGCGATCGAGACCGACACACCGTACGACCCGGCGCTGTGGCGGGTGCTCGCCGCCGAACTCGGCCTCGCCGGGCTGCTGGTGCCGGAGAAGCTCGGCGGCCAGGGCGCCTCCGCGCGGGAGGCCGCCGTCGTCCTCGAAGTCCTGGGCGGCGGCGCCGCGCCCACGCCCTTCCTCGGCAGCGCCGTCCTCGCCACCACCGCGCTGCTCGGCTGCGACACCGAGGACGCGGGGACGGCGGCGCTGCTCGGCCGCCTCGCCGCAGGCACGGCCACGGCGGCGCTGGCCGTCCCGCTGTCCGCCGCTCCCGGCGGTGCCTTCCCCACAGCGGTACGCGCCGACGCGGGCGGTCCGCTGACCGGCCGTGTCACCAGCGTCGTGGAAGCCCTCGTCGCGGACGTGCTCGTCGTCCCCGCCGTCGGCCCGGAAGGCCCGGGGCTCTACGAGGTCGCGGCGGCCGACGTCCGTACCGTACGGCCGGTCTCCCTCGACCTCACCCGGCCGCTCGCCGATCTGGAACTCTCCGGCGCCGCCGGGCGTCTCCTGCCCGCCGCAGACCCGGCCGCCGCGCTGGACCGCGCCCTGCTCACCGGCGCCGGGCTGCTCGCCTCGGAACAGCTCGGCATCGCCCAGTGGTGCCTGGACGAGACCGTCCGGTACCTCGGTGAGCGCCACCAGTTCGGGCGCGCGGTGGGGTCCTTCCAGTCGCTCAAGCACCGGCTCGCCGACCTCTGGCTCGAGGTCGTCTCGGCCCGCGCCGCCGCCCGCTCCGCCGCCGACGCCCTGGCCACCGGCGCGCCCGACACCGCCGTCGCCGTGGCCGTCGCGCAGTCGTACGTCGCCGCCACGGCCGTCCACGCCGCGGAAGAGGCCCTTCAACTGCACGGCGGCATCGGCATGACGTGGGAACATCCGCTCCACCTCTACCTCAAGCGCGCCAAGGCGGACGAGATCGCCCTCGGCACGCCGGGGTACCACCGCGCGGCGCTGGCCTCTTTGGTGGGGCTCCCGTCCCGCCCGTGAGGACGCGGGCCCGTGGGCGCGTTGGGGGTGCCCCCAGCGCGCCTGAAGACCTGGCCCCGGCCGCCGCCCCGCGCGGCTACAGCCTCGTGGCGTAGAAGGCGACGGCCGACGCGGCGGCGACGTTGAGGGAGTCGACGCCGGGGGCCATCGGGATGCTGACCCACTCGTCGGCGGCGCGCAGGGCGTCCACGGAGAGGCCGTCGCCCTCGGTGCCGAGCATGAGGGCGAGTTTGGGGTAGCGGCGGGCGGCCAGCTCGTTGATGGTGATCGACTTGTCGGCGAGGCAGAGCGCCGCGGTGACGAAGCCCTGCTGGCGGAAGCGTTCGATGTCCTTGGGCCAGGAACTCAGGCGGGTCCAGGGGACTTGGAGGACGGCGCCCATGGAGACCTTGACGGCGCGCCGGTAGAGGGGGTCGGCGCAGCGCGGGGAGAGGAAGACGGCGTCCACGCCAAGGGCGGCGGCGCTGCGGAAGGCGGCGCCGAGGTTGGCGTGGTCGACGATGTCCTCGAAGATCGCGACGCGGCGTCCGGCGCCCTGGGCGGGGGCGGCGGCGAGCAGGTCCTCGGCCGTCGGCAGCGGCTTGCGCTGCATGGAGGCGAGGGCGCCCCGGTGCACGTGGTAGCCGGTGACCTGCTCCGCGAGGTCGGGGCTGACGGCGTAGACGGGAGCGGGCACCTCGTCGATGACATCGCGCATGACGTCCACCCACTTGGCGGACAGCAGCATCGAGCGCATGCGGTAACCGGCGTGCCGGGCCCGCCTGATGACCTTCTCGCCCTCGGCGATGAAGAGACCTTCGGCGGGTTCGCGGCGGCGGCGCAGGTCCACGTCGGTCAGCGACGTGTAGTCGTGCAGGCGCGGGTCGTCGGGGTCGTCGATCGTGATGAGCTCAGCCACAGCCTGATACTGCCCTGTCCTCCGGCACCTGCCAACGGCGCATCCACAAGCCGTTCACCGGCCGGTACGGCCCTGCGCGACGCCGCCGCCCACGGTGACCACGTCGCCGATCACGATCACGGCGGGGGGACGTACGCCTTCCGCTTCCACGACGTCCGCGACGGTCGCCAGCGTGGCGTCCACCCGGCGCTGCGCGGCCGTCGTGCCCTCCTGCACCACGGCCACGGGTGTGTCGGCGGACCGGCCGCCCGCCACGAGCGTCGCCGCAATCGGGCCGATCCGCTCGACCGCCATCAGCAGCACGAGGGTGCCGCGCAGCCGGGCCAGCGCCGTCCAGTCGACCAGCGAGCGCGCGTCGTCGGGCGCGACATGGCCGCTGACCACCGTGAACTCGTGGGCCACACCCCGGTGCGTGACCGGGATACCGGCCGCGCCCGGCACGCTGATGGAGCTGGAGATGCCGGGTACGACGGTGACCGGGACACCGGCGGCGGCCAGCGCCTCGGCCTCCTCCATACCGCGCCCGAAGACGTACGGGTCGCCGCCCTTGAGCCGGACCACGGCCTTGCCCGCCCTGGCGTGCTCGATCAGCGCGCTGTTGATGGCCTCCTGGGCCATCGCCCGGCCGTACGGGATCTTCGCCGCGTCGATCACCTCGACGTGCGGCGGCAGTTCGTCCAGCAGGTCGCGCGGGCCGAGCCGGTCGGCGATCACCACGTCCGCCTCCGCCAGGAGGCGGCGTCCGCGCACCGTGATCAGGTCGGGGTCGCCGGGGCCGCCGCCGACCAGCGCCACGCCCGCCGTCCGCGTCCGGTGGTGCGGCGCCACCAGCGTGCCGTCCCGCAGCCCCTCGACGACCGCGTCCCGTACCGCCGCCGACCGCCGGGGGTCCCTGCCGGTCAGCACCGCCACCGTCACGCCCTCCGAACGGCCCGTCGCGGGCGTCCACGCCGTGGCCGCCTCCGCGTCGTCGCTGCGCACGCACCACACCCGGCGGGCCTCCGCCTCTGCGGACGCCGCCGCGTTCGCCGCCGCGTCGGTGCTCGCCACCAGGGCGTACCAGGCGCCCTCCAGGTCCCCGGCCTCGTACGGCCGCCGCTCCCAGCGCAGCTCGCCCGCGTCGGCCATCGCCTCCACCGACGGCGTCGCCGTCGGCGACACCACCACGATGTCCGCCCCCGCCGACACCAGCGCCGGAAGCCGCCGCTGCGCCACCTGGCCACCGCCGACCACCACGACGCGCCGTCCGGCGAGGCGCAGCCCTACGGGGTACGCCGGGGCGTCCTTGCGATCCATGCGGTCCGGCTCCTTCTCAACGGTTTCCACTGCGTGCGGCGATCCTACGTTTCGGCCCCGGCCCCGGTCGGCCCCACCGTGCCCGGCCGCGCGCTTCCCCGCGCCCCTCCGGGACGCGTCCTCTTCCGCAGAGGGTGAGCCGTCCTTTTGGGGGGCGCGGGGAACCGCGCGGCCGACCACGACGCACCGCCACTGTGCACGCCACAACGGGCGGCACCTCCTGGGGGCGCGGGGAACCGCGCGCTCGGCCAGGACGCACCGCCACTGTGCACGCCACAGCAGGCGGCACCCCCTGGGGCCACGACCGCGCCGCCGGGGTGCATGCCGCCGTCAGCGGCGCCCCCTGCGGGGAGGAGGAACAGGGCCCGGGGAGGGCCTGAGCTTCAAGCGGGGGCACCCCGTGCGGGGGCTACCCCTTCTCGGTGACGCCCGCCGCGTCGAAGGTGGCGACTTCGTGCATGACGCGCGCCGCGCTCTGGACGAGGGGCAGCGCGAGCAAGGCCCCGGTGCCTTCGCCGAGGCGGAGGTCGAGGTCGACGAGGGGCCGCAGCCCCAGCGTGGTGAGCGCGGCGACATGCCCGGGCTCGGCGCTGCGGTGCCCGGCGATGCAGGCGGCGAGCACCTCGGGGGCGATGGCGCGAGCGACCAGGGCGGCGGCACCGGCGCTGACGCCGTCGAGGATGACAGGGGTACGGAGGGCCGCGGCGCCGAGCAGGAGCCCGACCATGGCGGCGTGTTCGAGACCGCCGATGGCGGTGAGGACGCCGATGGGGTCGCCGGGGTCGGGCCGGTGCAGGTCGAGGGCGCGCCGGACGACCTCGACCTTGCGGGCGTGCATCTCGTCGTTGATGCCGGTGCCGCGCCCGGTGACCTCGGCGGGGTCGACGCCGGTGTAGACGGCGATGAGGGCGGCGGACGTCGTGGTGTTCGCGATGCCCATCTCGCCGGTGAGCAGCGCCTTGTTGCCCGCGGCGACGAGGTCGCGGGCGGTCTCGATGCCGACCTCGATGGCGCGCAGCGCCTCTTCGCGGGTCATGGCGGGCCCCGCGGTGAAGTCGGCGGTGCCCGCGCGGACCTTGCGCGGCAACAGCCCCGGGGTGCTGGGCAGTTCGGAGGCGACGCCGACGTCCACGACGCAGACCTCGGCGCCGACCTGGTTGGCGAAGGCGTTGCAGACGGCGCCGCCACCGAGGAAGTTGGCCACCATCTGCGCGGTGACCTCCTGCGGCCACGCGGTGACGCCCTGGGCGTGCACCCCGTGGTCACCGGCGAAGATCGCCACGGCCGCGGGCTCGGGGATCGGCGGCGGGCACTGCCGCGAAAGCCCGCTGAGCTGCGCGGAGATGATCTCCAGCATGCCCAGCGCGCCCGCCGGTTTCGTCATCCGCTTCTGCCGCTCCCACGCCTCGCCGAGCGCCTTGGCGTCCAGCGGGCGGATGCCGCGCAGCGTCTCTTCCAGGAGGTCGTGCGGCTCCTCGCCGGGCAGCGCGCGGTTGCCGTACTCCTCGTCGTGCACGACCCACGACAGCGGGCGGCGCTGCGACCACCCGGCCTGCATCAGCTCGGGCTCGTCGGGGAATTCGTCGACGTACCCGACGCACAGGTAGGCGACGACCTCCAGGTGCTCGGGCAGGCCGAGCTCGGTGACCATCTGGCGCTCGTCGAAGAAGGAGACCCAGCCGACACCGAGTCCTTCCGCGCGGGCGGCGAGCCACAGGTTCTCCACGGCGAGCGCGGAGGAGTACGGCGCCATCTGCGGCTGCGTGTGGCGGCCGAGGGTGTGCCGGCCGCCGCGGGTGGGGTCGGCGGTCACCACGATGTTGACCGGGGTGTCGAGGATCGCCTCGATCTTCAGCTCGCGGAACTGCCGCGCCCGGCCCTTGGGGAGCGACTTGGCGTACGCCTCCCGCTGCTGCATGGCCAGTTCGTGCATCTTCTCGCGGGTCTTCGCCGACCTGATGACGACGAAGTCCCACGGCTGCGAGTGCCCGACGCTGGGCGCGGTGTGCGCCGCCTCCAGGACGCGCAGCAACACGTCGTGCGGGATCGGGTCGGAGCGGAAGCCGTTGCGGATGTCTCGCCGTTCGCGGATCACCCGGTGCACGGCGTCCCGGACGGCGGGCTCGTACGCCTCCGCCGCGGGCCCCTGCTGCGGGACGACCGCGACCGGCAGCGGCTGGGCCTCTTCGGCCTCGGCGACAGCGTCGGCGACCGGCTCGGGTGCGACGGGCTCCGCGACGACGGCCTCGGGGGCGGCCTCGGGTACGGCCTCCACGGGCGCGGCCTCGGCTTCGGGAGTCGCCTCGGGCGCGGTCTCGGCCGACTGCGCCGGGGCAGCGGCCTGTTCCGGTACGTCCGCCGGTTCCGGCACGGCGACCGGCTCGGCCGCGGCGGGCGCGGGCGTCCCCTCGGCGGGCGTCCCCTCGGCGGGCGTCTGCTGGACGTCCTCCACGGGTACGGCTTCCACGGGCGCGGCCTCGGCCGGTGCCGCTTCCACCGGTACGGCCTCGGGCAGCGGCGCCGGAGCCTGTACGGCCGCCGACGGCTGCTCCTCGGGCGCGACGTGCGGCGCCTCCTGCTCGGCCGGGGCCGCGGGCGCGGCCTGCTCGGGAGCGGGCGCGTACTCGGCTGCGGGGGGCTGAGCGGGCGGCACGGGCCGGACCGGCTCGACGGCCACGGGCTGCGCCACGGCCTCAGGCTGCGCGGCGGGTTCGGGCTGCGCGGCGGGTTCGGGGACGGCCACCGGTGCCGGGGCCTGGGCCGGGACGGCGGCGACCGGGGCGGCGGCGGCCGGAGCCGCGGTCTCCTCCGGCGCGTCGTCGGGCGCGAGGAACGCGCGCAACGGGTCGGCGGGCCGCGGCGGGACGACGCTGTCGGCGTGCGGGATCAGCGACGGCTGGGAGGCGGCGGGGGCGGCGGGCCAGCCGCCGACCTGCTCGGCGCCCGCCGTGCCGGAGGCGGGAGTCCGGTCCGCGGCCTCGCCGGTCTGCTGGGCCGGGATGCCGGAGGTGTCGTCCTGCGGCACGTCGAGGTATTCGGGGCCGGAGGTCGGCGGGCCCGAGGCCCGTACCGGGGTCTGCGCCGGTGCCTGGGCGTGCGCGGGACCGCGGTCGGCCAGGGAGCGTACGGAGACGCCCCCGCCGATGCTGTCGGGCATCGGCGGGCCCATGTGCAGCGGGCGGCGCGGCGCGGCGGTCTGGGCGGTCTGGGCGCCGGCCGGCTGCGGCACACCGGCAGACGGCATCGGGACCGCGCCCGTGTCGCCGGGGCCGGCGAACTCGGCGGCCGGGGCCGCGTGCTCGGTACCGGTGTCGAAGCCGTAGCCGGGCGCCGGATTCCCCGCGGCGGGCGTCGCGGCCTCGGACACGGGCGGCACGGCCGGGGGCAGCGCCTCGCCGCCCTGCTGAGCGGCCTGCTGGACGTCCTGGGGCAGGCCCTGCGGGAGCGGCTGCGGCGCGAGCACCGCCGCGTAGTCGATGGAGCCGGAGTCCCGGCCGCCCGCCTCGTGCGCGTCGGCGTGGGCCGGTACGGGCTGCGGCGGCACCGGCTGCGGGTCGCTCCAGGACCCCTGCGGGCCCGGCATGAGCAGCACGTCGTCCTCGTCGTCGATGCCCGCGCCGGGAGCGGCGGGCTGGTCGAGGTAGGTGTACGCGGGTGCGCCCTGTTCGTCGGGAAGCGGTTCCGCGCCCCAGCCGGGGACGGACGGCTGCGGTACGGCAGTGCCGGGAAGCTCGGAGTGCGGCTGGCGAACCGCTTCCCCGACTGCGTTCTCCGGCAGCCCCTCGCCGGGGATCCGACCGGTGTCCGTCATGCGTGCCCCTCGCCCATCGGTTTCGCTCCTTCCAGCGCTGCACCGCGCGCGGCCCGACCCCCTCACGCAAGAGAACGAGCGTGCGGAGCAGCGGGCACGTGAGCGCCGGACGCCGCGGTTCTCGACGACCCGTCAACGCACGACGACGGCACAACGATCCGCCAGCCTACCCCGCTCGGCGCGGCGGCCCGTCCGGTGGTCCGCACCTCGGGACGCCCCGCGTACGATGCCCCGGCACACGTCCGCGACCGGCGCAAACGGCTTCTGTGCAGGCGTTTTTGATCATGCACAGATCAGCGGCGCGTGCCGCAGAGGGCAAAGGTCACCGAGCGTTCCCGCTCGGCCCACTCGGAATCCAGTTCGACGGATTGCAGGAGAGCGCGTTCCACCTCGTAACCGCCTTCCTCCAGTGCCCTGCTGACCGCTTCGGCCTCGTCGCGGGTGGTCGCGCCGGTCACGATCCGCTCCGGGCGGCGGGCCGCGCAGGCGGCGGTCACCTCGGCGTCGACGCACCCGATCCGTACCGCGTCGGGCTCCGGGAGGTCGTCCAGCACCTGGGGCGCCGGGCCGTGTACGACCTGGAGTTGGACCCCGGCCCTGCGGCCGGTGGCGGTGACCCAGTCGCACGCGTCGGCGTCCCGGTCGACGGCGATGACGGCGGCGCCGAAGCGCGCGGCCTCGACGGCGACGGCGCCGTCCGCGGAGCCGATGTCCCACACGAGGTCGCCGGTGCGCGGGCCGAGCCGGGCGAGTTGGAAGGCGCGCAGATGCGCCGAGGTGTCGCCGCCGTATTCGGACGAGGGCAGCGCCCAGCCGCGGACCGGGCCGGGAAATCCGGGGTCGCGCCCGGCGATCCAGCCGCCGCGCTCCGCCGACGGTACGCCGAGACCGGCCGCTCCCGAACCGGCGGAGGTGGTGCCGCCGACGACCAGGACGACGTTCGGATCGCGCCAGATGTGGTCGGCGACGTTGTCGGAGGTGAGAACTGTCACCTGTTCCTGCTCGGTGCCGAGCGCTTCGCAGATGACGAAGGTGCGGTGGACTCCGGTGAGCAGCAGGGAGAGTTCGACCGGGCCCGCGCCGGGCGCGGTGAGCACGGCGACCTTCGGGTAGGCGCGGCAGACGTTGACCGCGCGGCGCAGGGAGCGGCCGTGCGCGACGACCACGCGGGCGTCGTCCCAGGGCATTCCGGCGCGGGCGAAGGCGGTGGCGACGGCGGAGACGCCGGGGATGACCTCGATCTCCAGGCCGTGTTCCGGCGCCCGCAGCGCGCGGACGACGCCGAAGAAGCCGGGGTCGCCGTCGGCGAGTACGACGGCGCTGCCGCGGTGCTTGGCGATCCTGCGGGCGGCGATCTCGATGCTGCCCAGCACGATCCGCTCGGCGTGCTCGGGGACGTGCGACAGCGCGAGATGGTGTTTGGTGCCCGCGACCAGGGTGGCGGCGTTCAGTGCGGCGCGGGCCGCGTCGGACGGAGGTGAGCCGTCCCATCCGATCACGGTGACCCGGTCGGCCATCGTCGTCTGCCTCCATGGCTGTGCGGATCGCTGCGGACCAGGTCACGGCACGGCGGCGTGGCGCGCCCCGGTCCCGGGGGGAGAACACTATCCGGGCCCGGGTGCCCGGGGACGAGGCGAGGGGGCAGGTATCCGCCACGGCGTCCTCGGAGCCGGTGGACGGGAGGGCTCAGCGCCAGTCGGCGTACGCGCTGAAGTCGGCGTGGGCGTCGTATCCGCCGTCGCCGGAAGCCTGGCCCGGACCGTCGTCCAGGTCCTCGGGCAGCACGCTCCACACCAGCAGGTCGGTGCGGATCTCGGCCCAGCGGCCGTCCTCGGTCTGGCTGCGGACGATGCCCGCGTTGCGCAGTACGCCCTCGCTGACGCAGCCGATCTTCTGCGCGACCTGTTGGGAGGCGGTGTTGTCGGCCGCGGTGCGCAGCTCCAGCCGTTCGAAGCGCTGGTCGGTGAAGAGCCAGTGGCAGACGGCCTGCACCGATTCGCTGGCGTATCCCTCGCCGCGCGCCCAGGCGGCGGTGAGGTAGCCCACCTCGCTGCCGCGGATCCGCCAGTCGGTGTTGTGCAGGTGGACGGTGCCGACCAGCCGCTGGGTGAGGAATTCGGTGACGGCCAGGACGATGCCGCGGCCGGACTCGCGCTCGGCCGGCGCGGTCCTGGTGACGAACGCGCGGGCGTCGTCCTGCGAATACGGCTGCGGTACGCCGGTCCACGCGATGATCAGCTCGTCGTTCATCATCTCCGCCAGGGCGGGGATGTCGGCCTCCTCGTACGCGCGCAGCACCAGCCGCTCCGTACTGATGGAGATGTCCGGAAAGGTGGGCGTCATTCGCTGCTCCGTAACCAGGGCATGTGTGGATTGCACAGCATGCAGCATCCCGCACGGCATGGGCCGGGCAGGGTCGCCGGGGCGGGAGTGGGGTGCGCGGCGGCGAACGCCCTTCCAGAGTAGGGCGAATGCCGGTCAGGGCGGGTATCCGTGAACGTCATCCGATCCTGCTACCGTCAGCCCGCGTGACAGTGCACCACGCAGCAGGAGTCGGCTACCAACGGGCAGCGGAGGTCTACGAGAGCTCCCGGCCCTCCTATCCGCTCGCCGCGCTCGCCGCGCTGGCGGACGCGTTGCCCCTGGAAGCGGGCCGTACCGTGGTCGATCTCGGCGCGGGCACCGGCAAGTTCACCCGTCTGCTGGCACTGACCGGGGCCGAGGTGCTCGCGGTGGAGCCGGTGAAGGAGATGCGGGAGCGGCTCGCCGAGCTGCTGCCCGCGGTCGCGGTGAACGCGGGGACGGCGGAGACGACGGGGCTGCCCGACGGCTGCGCGGACGCCGTGGTGGCGGCGCAGTCCTGGCACTGGTTCGAGGAGCCGGCCGCGCTGACCGAGGTGGAGCGGCTGCTGCGGCCGGGCGGCGCGCTGGCGCTGGTGTGGAACACCTTCGACACCTCGGAGCCGTGGATGCGCGACTTCCAGGACATCTACTTCCGGCTGGCGCCGCGCGATCTGCCCCGCCCGCCGCTGTCCTCCGGCCTCGGCGACGCGGGCTGGCGCAAGCCGTTCGAGTCGCGGCCCGGCTGGGGGGCGATCGAGGAGCGGCACTGGCCCAATCCGCACTCCACGACGGTCGCGGACATCGTCGACCGGATGATGTCGTCCAGCCATATCGCCGTCCTCGACGCGACCGCGCAGGGGCGGGTGCGCGCGGAGTTGGAGGCGGTGCTGGGGGCGCACCACGCGACGCGCAGCAGCGGCGCAATCGAGATGCCGTACGTGACGGACGTGTACTGGGTGCGGCACGGCTGAGGCCCCGCGCCCTCGGGGGGAGCGGGGCCCGTGCGCGGCGGTCAGGCCGCCGGGGCGCCGAAGGCCGGTATCACCGAGCCCTTGAAGGTCGTCTCGATGTACTGCTTCACCTCGGGCGAGTTGAGCAGTTCCGCGAGCTTCTTCACGCGCGGGTCGTTCTCGTTGCCCTTCTTGACGGCCAGGAAGTTGGCGTACGGGTTCCCGTCCGCCTTCTCCAGCGCCAGCGCGTCCTTGGCCGGGCTGAGATCGGCTTGGATCGCGTAGTTGCCGTTGATCACGCCCGCGTCCACGTCGTCCAGGGAGCGCGGGAGCTGGGCGGCCTCCAGCTCCTTGAACTTCAGGTGCTTCGGGTTGGCCGTGACGTCGGCGGGGGTCGCGGTCTGGTCGGTGCCCGCCTTGAGGGTGATCAGGCCGTTGTCGGCGAGCAGCTTGAGCGCGCGTGCCTCGTTGGTCGTGTCGTTCGGTACGGCGACGCTCGCGCCGTCCTTGAGCGCGCCGATCGACGTGATCTTGTGGGAGTACAGGCCCAGCGGCTCCAGCTCGACGTTGACGACGGGCACGATGTGGGTGCCGTTCTTCTTGTTGAAGTCGTCCAGGTAGGGCTTGTGCTGGAAGAAGTTCGCGCCGACCTCGCCCTGCTCGGTGGCGGTGTTGGGCAGCACGTAGTCGGAGAACTCCTTGACCTGGAGGTCGAGTCCGGCCTTCTTCGCCAGGTGGTCCTTGACGTAGTCGAGGATCTGCGCGTGCGGGGTGGGGCTCGCCGCGACCACGAGCGGGCCGCTGGTGTCCTTGGCGCTCGCCTTGGAGTCGGAGTCGGAGCCGCAGGCGGTGAGGCCGAGCGAGAGCGCGGCGGCGGCGAGGACGGCGGCGGTGATGGTGGTGTTGTTTCGCACGAAAAGTGCCTCTTTCTGGTTTATCCGGGTCGTGCTGGGTGGTGCGGCGCCGCGACGCTGCGGTGCCAGGGGGACAGAAGCGGGTCGGGACGGGAGAGTCGGGCGGTCAGGAGGCTGTCGCCGGGCGCAGCAGGCGCAGCCGGGGGGCCGCGCCGGACCGGCCGCGGCGAGCGACGGTGCGGGCGGCGAAGTCCCCGACGAGCTGGACGAGGGTGACCACGACGACGAGCACGGCGACGATCACCCACATGAAGCCGGTCTCGAAGCGCTGGTAGCCGTAGCGCAGCGCGAGGTCGCCGAGCCCGCCGCCGCCGACCACCCCGGCCATCGCGGAGTAGCCGATCAGCGCGATGACGGTGGTGGTGGCGCTGGCGATCAGTGAGGCGAGGGACTCCGGCAGCAGCACCTTGCGGACCACCGTCCACGTACTGCCGCCCATCGCCTGGACGGCCTCTACCAGGCCGTGGTCCACCTCGCGGACCGCCGTCTCGACCAGCCGGGCGAAGAACGGGATCGCGCCGACGGCCAGCGGGACGACGGCCGCCTCCCAGCCGATGGTGGTGCCGACGATCGCCCGGGTGAAGGACATCAGGGCGATCATCAGGATCACGAACGGCAGCGACCTGCCGATGTTCACGACGACGCCGAGGACGCGGTTGACGGGCAGACAGCGCAGCAGGCCGCCCCGGTCGGTGAGGACCAGCAGGACACCGATCGGCAGCCCCGCGGCCACCGATATGACCGTGGCCCAGGCGACCATGCGCAGCGTCTCGCCACCCGCCTGCGTGAGCAGCGGGTGCATCTCGGACCAGGTCACTTCGCCGTCTCCCCGACCGTGTTCCGGGCCTTCTCCCCCGCCGTGTTCCCCGCCGTGTCTCCTGCCGCGACCGGCTCGGCCTTGGCGGCGACGACGGCGACGTCCAGGCCCTGCTCGCGCAGGTAGCCGATCGGCACCACGTTGTCCTCGAAGCGGCCCGGCAGCTCGATCCGCATCCGGCCGATCTGCCGTCCGTCGTAGGTCTCCATGGCCGCGCCGAGGATGGAGATGTCCACGTTGTACGTGCGCGCCAGCCGGGAGATCACCGGCCGGGTCGCGCTGTCGCCGTGGAAGGTGAGGTCGACCACCGTACGGTCGGGGCCCGACGCGTCGCCGTCCACGGGGAACAGCTCGTCGGCCAGCTCGGAACCGGGGGTGGCCAGCAGTTCGGCCACGGTGCCTGACTCCACTACGCGTCCGCCTTTCATGAGTGCCGCCGAGTCGCAGACCTGCTTGACGACGTCCATCTCGTGGGTGATCAACAGGACGGTCAGGCCGAGCTGCCGGTTGAGGTCGCGCAGCAGCCGCAGCACGGACCGGGTGGTCTCCGGGTCGAGTGCCGAGGTGGCCTCGTCGGAGAGCAGCACCTTGGGGTCGCCCGCCAGGGCGCGGGCGATGCCGACGCGCTGCTTCTGGCCGCCGGACAGCTGCGCGGGGTAGGCGCGGGCCTTGTCGGACAGGCCGACCAGGTCGAGGAGTTCACCGGCCTTGCGGGCCCGCTGGCGGCCGGAGATCCCCAGGATCTCCAGCGGGAGTTCGACGTTGTCCTGCACGGTGCGCGAGGAGAGCAGATTGAAGTGCTGGAAGACCATGCCGATCCCGGCGCGGGCGGCGCGCAGGGCGGCGGGGGCGCGGTCGGAGCGTCCGGCCAGCGCGGTCAGGTCGCGGCCCGCCACCTCGACGGTGCCGGAGGTGGGGCGCTCCAGCAGGTTCACGCAGCGGATCAGGGTGCTCTTGCCCGCGCCGCTGCGGCCGACGACGCCGTAGACCTCGCCTTCGCGTACCCGCAGGTCCACCCCGTCCAGGGCGGTGACCTCACGGTCGCGCGAGCGGTAGACCTTTCTCAGGTCGGTGGTGGTGATCACAGGAGCGTCCATCGGGGTCGAGCGCGCGGCGGACGTACCACCGCGCACGGGGGCGTTCTTCTCGGGACGCGGCACGCGGCGGCACGCCGGAAAGGGCGGCGGGCCTCAAAGGATTTCGGCGGCGCTCTGGGCGCTGCGCCGGTGCGTGACGCGGGGCACTCGCTTCGGGGCGCGAGGCGTGGAGGTGGGCCCTCGGTCAGTCACACATTCGACACGCACAACGAACACCGGGCGTGATCGCCTCGGTCGCGCGGCTGCGGCTGTTCGTCGTGGTCATGCGTTCCAGTAAACCAGACGGGTGGCCGCGTTCCGAAATCCGGTCCGATTGTTCATTATGCGGACACACTCACGGGGCCGCCCCGGCGGGCGGCAGGGCGGGCGGGGACGGGAGATCCGGGCGGGCAGGGGTGGGAGATCCGGGCGTCACGCCCCGTAATAGAGTCGCCGCATGCTCGACGCGGTCCTCATCACGGTCTCGGTCACGGCGCTGCTGCTCGCGGCGTGGTGCGGTTTCGCCGCGTACCGTGACCAGCCGACCAACGACTGGCACTTCATCGCGATGGCCGTGGTCACCGCGGCCGCGCTGGTGCAGCTCGTGATCGCGATCGTGCAGCTCGCCCGCGGCGACCGGCCGCAGCACGGGATGGCGGTCTTCCTCCCGTATCTGCTGGGCGCGGCCGTGACGATCCCGGCGGCGGCCTTCATGTCCCTTGCCGAGCGGACGCGTTGGGGCTCGTCGATCGTGGCGGCCGGCGGCGTGGTGCTGGCCGTGCTCGAACTGCGGCTCAACGAGATCTGGGGAGCCGGCCATGGCTGACGGCACACGCGCGACACGCGCACGGGCACGGACGAAGACGCTGACGAAGGGCACGGACGGCATGAAGGACACGGGGGACGGCACCGCGGCCGAGGCGGCCCAGGACGCGCCGGGGACGCGGATCGGCCAGGGCCCCGGCCGGCTGCTGCTCTCGCTCTACGCGGTCTTCACCGTCGCGGCGCTGTCCCGGTCGATCGTGCAGATCGCGACCAAGTACCACGAGGCACCGCTGGCGTACGTCCTGTCGGGCGTCGCGGGCGTGGTCTACGCGGTGATCACCGTCGCGCTGTGGAAGGGCGGCGAGGCGGCCCGCAAGGTGGCGCTGGTGTGCTGCTCGGCCGAGCTGGCCGGTGTGATCGCGGTGGGCACCCTGACGGTCGTGGACTCCTCGGCCTTCCCCGACGCGACCGTCTGGTCGGACTTCGGGATCGGCTACCTCTTCCTGCCGCTGGCCCTCCCCGTGGCCGGTCTGCTGTGGCTGCGCCGTGCCGCCCGCGAGGCGGGGCGGCCACAGGAACAGCAGACCGGGTCCGGGGCCTGATCCGTACGCGAGGCGCCGTGGAACGCGGCTCAGGCGGTGGCCGCGTAGCCCGCCGTGGCGGCGGCCTTCTCCATGGTCACCAGGCTCAGCCGACGGCTGACCGGCTCCGCGGCGCCCACCTGCTCGTAACCGAGCTTGCGGTACATCCGCAGATTGACCTGGCTGCGGTGGCCGGTGAAGAGCCGGTAGCGCTTGGCCTCCTCCTCGGCCGCCAGTCGCTCCTCGACGGCGTTGAGCAGCCGCCCGCCGAGGCCGTGTCGTTGAAGTCGCGGGTGGACGATCAGTTTCCCGATCCGCGCGGTGCCGTCGTCGTCGACGATTCCGCGTACCGAGCCGACGACCTCGTCGCCCAGGCGCGCCACCAGGACGCACCCCCCGGCGAGTTCGGCACGCAGCTCGTCCAGGGTCTGGGTGAGAGGTTCGATGCTGTAGTCGCCGTACAGCTCCGCCTCGCTCTGGTAGCAGAGGTACTGGAGTTTGAGGATCTTCTCGGCGTCCGAGTGCTCCGCCGTAGAGATGGTCACGCTCATGCCCATGCGCGCAGGCCTCCCCTTCGAATCCGTCCGGGCAGTTTGAGGGTGAGGTATGCGCCCGGAACGAGTGCCTGAACGGAGTTGGTGCGGATATGCGCCGCCTCCGTGGCGCCGATGATCGCACAAACCCTTCGGTGGGGTACCGCCTGCGCCCCACCCAGTTCAGTCTCGTACGGGCGCGCCAAGGGTGCCCACTGCCGCCGACTGTTTACCGTGCATTACCCCGTCTCACCGGGGATCCAACCCTCGAATTCAGGATCGTCCGAAGACAGCCGAGGCAGCGTGACCTCAGCGGTCCGATGCTGCCCTGTGAGATTCCCAACTCGCGGGAGATTTCCCGGTAAGTGGGGTCGGAACGGGACATCAGGGCCGTGACGACCTGCGGGCAGCGGCCGGGCAGCCGCCGTACCGCGGCCTGGACCGTACGGTGTTGCTCCGCCGCCAGCACCAACTCCTCGACCCCGCGCACCTGCGCGGGCGGGCCCGCGGCGTCCGGGTCCCCGTACGGGCGTTCGCTGCGGATGCGGCGGGCGTGGGCGCGGGCCTCGGCGCGGACCGCGCGGCGCACCCAGCGGTCCGGCTCGGGCGGCGGGCCGCCCAGTTCCAGCAGCCGCAGCCAGACGGCCTGTTCGAGGTCGGCGGCCTCGACACCGCCGCCGGCCAGCGCCTCGGCCGCGGCCTCGGCGGCCAGCAGCGGCCCGAGCGGCGCGTAGGGGTCCGCGGGAGCGTCCGCGGGACGGCGGGCGGGGTCGTCGGCGTGCGGGGCCGCGGGCAGGTCGGGGTGGTCCATGGGGATCTGCATATCCGCTGGCACGAGACGGCCGCGCCGGGCGGTTGCCCGGCGCGGCCGTTTTCACCACATGGAGTGGCGGTGGCGGTTCAGGACGTCCGGGTTCAGGACGTCCGGGTTCAGGACGTCCAGAAGTCCTCGCGGGCCAGTACGGCGGTGTCGGCGTTGTCGGTGAACAGGCCGTCGATGCCGGTCGCGAACCACGTCTTGAAGGCGGCCAGCGGGTCGCCGTACGCGTTGGGGTCCGTGCCGACCTGGAAGTCGGCGGGCAGGAACTGGTTCTCGTTGCGCGCGGTGAAGGGGTGCAGCACCAGACCGGCCTTGTGCGCGTCCTTGACGACGGCGGTGGGCCGGAGCAGCCTGCCCGAGGCGTCGCGCGGGATGATCACGTCGGTGGTCGGGCCGATGCCCTGGGCGAATCCGGCGATCCAGCGCAGCCCGGCCGGGGTGACGAGGTCGGCCACGGTCCGCTTGTCGCCGGAGACGACGAAGTCCCAGGGCCGCGAGGTGAGGCCGTTGAGCAGGAAGATCTTGGGCGCGGCGCCGCCGAGCGCGCCGAGCCGCTGGAGGCTCTGCGCCTCGAAGGACTGGAGGAACTGCGGGGCGTCGGCGCGGTGCCTGCCGTACTGCTTGAGCAGCTTGATCAGCCGCTCCTCCAGCGGCAGGCCGATGCCGCGGAAGTACGTGGGGTGCTTGGTCTCGGTGTGCAGCCAGACCGGCTTGCCGCGCTTGCGGCCCTCGCGGTCGGCCCAGGCCAGCACCTCCTCGAAGGTGGGGATCGCCCAGCGGCCGTTGTAGACGGTGTTGCGCTGGCGGACGGCGGGGAGCCGTTCGACGGCGCGCAGCCGCTTGAGTTCGGCGAGGGTGAAGTCCTCGGTGAACCAGCCGGTGGTGGGGGTGCCGTCGATGGTCTTGGTGGTTTTGCGGCCGGCGAACTCCGGGTGGTCGGCGACGTCGGTGGTGCCGCCGATCTCCGGCTCGTGGCGGCAGACGAGGTGGCCGTCCCTGGTGGGTACGACGTCCTGCTCGACGACGTCCGCGCCGATCTCCAGCGCGTACTCGTAGGAGCCGAAGGTGTGCTCGGGCCGGTATCCGGCGCTGCCGCGGTGCCCGACGATGGTCGGGACCGGCAGCTTGGGCGCGCCGCCGTGGCCGGGGGCGCCGTGCCGGGGCCGGGCGGTGGACTGTTCCCGGGCCTGCGCCGTACCGGCCGTGCCGAGTACCGCGCCGCCCGCGCCGAGTGCCGCCGCGGACAGGACAGCGCGCCTGCCGAGGCCGGTCTTGTGCTGGTCATCCGTCATGCGCGCATCGTGCCGTGAAAGTCTGTCGCCCCGTCGACATCAGCCGTAACACACACCTAACGCGTGTCAACACTGCGTAGCGGACGTGTGAACCCGGCGTGCGGCGGGGCCCCGCGCGGAAGTATCGTCCTTGTGTACGGTGCGGCGTCCCGCGGTCCCGCCGGTCCTGCGGTCAGGCTGCCGTCGTACCGCGACATCGCAGCACCGCCGCCGTCCGTCCCGCCCAGGCGTGTCCGAACCGGAGGATCCGTTGTCCCGCATGTCCCGCAGCTTGCTCAAGGCGATTCTCGGAGTGCTCATGCGCGTCCTGTACCGCCCCGTGGTCGAGGGCGTGGACGGCATCCCCGGTGACGGTCCGGTGATCCTGGCCGGGAATCACGTCACCTTCGTCGACTCGATGTTCCTGTCGCTGGTGGTGGACCGGCAGGTGTACTTCATCGGCAAGGACGAGTACGTGACGGGCAAGGGCGTCAAGGGCCGGCTGATGGCCTGGTTCTTCACCACCTGCGGCATGATCCCGGTGGACCGGGACGGCGGCCACGGCGGTGTCGCGGCGCTGATGACCGGCCGCCGCGTGCTGGACGAGGGCAAGATCTTCGGCATCTACCCCGAGGGCACCCGTTCCCCCGATGGCCGTCTGTACCGCGGCCGGACCGGAATCGCCCGGTTGGCCCTGATGACCGGCGCCCCGGTGGTGCCCTTCGCGATGGTCGGCACCGACAAGGTGCAGCCCGGCGGCAAGGGGATGCCCCGGATCGCCCCGGTCACCATCCGCTTCGGCTCCCCGCTGACCTTCTCCCGCTACGAGGGCATGGACCGCGACCGCTATGTGCTGCGCGCCCTGACCGACGAGGTCATGAGCGAGGTCATGCGGCTCGGCGGCCAGGAGTACGTGGACATCTACGCGACGAAGGCCAAGGCCGCCTGATACGGCGGGGGCCGCGCCCGGCGCCCGCTGTGACATGGCGGGTTCACGGGGGCCGGTTTCGCGGCTGGCGGTGGCCGGTTCGGCGGCTCGCCGCGGACGGCTGATAGCGGGCGTCGACGACTGGACGGGCTGCCTGATGCTGATGCAGCCCGGCCAGGTCGACGCGGCCTCGACCGACGACACCATCCGGATCGGACTGGCCGCGCAGACCCCAACACCAAACTGACCGGCCCGCGTTTCACCGATGAGCCGCCCAGTACCGCGATTAGACGGCGTCGCCGTCCGCCCCGTCCCAGGCGTGCGCCCAGGTGTGCTGCACCGTCAGATCCGCCTTGATCTCGGCGAGTTGTACGGCGACGGCGGAAGGCGCCGTGCCGCCGCGTCCGTTGCGGGAGGCCAACGCGCCGGGGACGTCGAGGACATGGCGTACCTCGGGCGTCAGATGCGCGGAGATCTTCGCGAACTGCTCGTCGGTGAGCTGGTCGAGTTCGATGCCCTCGGCCTCGCAGACCTTGACGCACTCCCCCGCGACCTCGTGCGCGACCCGGAAGGGCACGCCCTGCTTGACCAGCCACTCGGCGATGTCGGTGGCGAGCGAGAAACCGGCCGGTGCCAGGGTCTCCATCCGCTCCCGGTGGACGGTGAGCGTGGCCATCATGCCGGTGAACGCCGGGAGCAGCACCTCCAGTTGGTCGCAGGAGTCGAACAGCGGCTCCTTGTCCTCCTGGAGGTCGCGGTTGTACGCGAGCGGCAGCGCCTTGAGCGTGGCCATCAGTCCGGTGAGGTTGCCGATGAGCCGTCCGGACTTGCCGCGCGCCAGCTCCGCGATGTCGGGGTTCTTCTTCTGCGGCATGATCGACGAGCCGGTGGAGAAGGCGTCGTGCAGGGTCACGAAGGAGAATTCCTTCGTGTTCCACAGGATGACCTCTTCGGCGATCCGGGAGAGGTTGACACCGATCATCGCGGTGACGAAGGCGAATTCGGCGGCGAAGTCGCGGGACGCCGTGCCGTCGATGGAGTTGCCCACCGAGCCGCGCTGGAAGCCGAGTTCCTTGGCGACGGCCTCCGGGTCCAGGCCGAGCGAGGACCCGGCGAGCGCGCCGGACCCGTACGGGGAGACGGCCGTGCGGTCGTCCCACTGCCGCAGCCGCTCCGCGTCCCGTGACAGCGCCTGTACGTGGGCGAGCACGTGGTGCGCGAAGAGCACGGGCTGGGCGTGCTGGAGGTGGGTGCGGCCGGGCATCGCGGTGTCCGGGTGCGCCTCGGCGAGGCCGACCAGCGCGCTCTGGAGGTCGGCGATGAGCCCGCCGATGGTCCGCGCGTGGTCGCGCAGGTACATCCGGAAGAGCGTGGCGACCTGGTCGTTGCGCGAGCGTCCGGCCCGCAGCTTGCCGCCGAGGTCGGCGCCGACCCGCTCCAGCAGGCCGCGTTCCAGCGCGGTGTGCACGTCCTCGTCGGCGATGGTGCCGGCGAAGTCGCCGGAGGCCACGTCCGCTTCGAGCGCGTCGAGTCCGGCGATCATCCGGTCCAGCTCGTCGGCGGTCAGCAGCCCCGCCTTGTGCAGCACCCGGGCGTGCGCGCGGGAGCCCGCGATGTCGTACGGCGCGAGCCGGAAGTCGAAGTGCACGGAGGCGGAGAGCTTGGCCAGCGCCTCGGCGGGGCCGTCGGCGAACCGGCCGCCCCACAGCCGCAGGTTGTCGTCGCCGCCGCCGGAGCCGCCGGTGTTCGTGTCCGTCACTTCGTCAGGTCCCGCTTCGCGGCGATCTTGCTGGACATGCCGAAGATCTCGATGAAGCCCTTGGACAGCGACTGGTCGAAGGTGTCGCCGGTGTCGTACGTCGCCAGGTTGAAGTCGTACAGCGACTCGCCGGACTTCCGGCCGGTGACGACGGCCCGGCCGCCGTGCATGGTCATCCGGATGTCGCCGGAGACGTGCTCGTTGGCCTCGGCGATGAAGCCGTCGAGCGCCCGCTTGAGCGGGGAGAACCACAGGCCGTCGTAGACCAGTTCGCCCCAGCGCTGCTCGACCTGCCGCTTGTACCGGGCCAGTTCGCGCTCGACGGTGACGTTCTCCAGCTCCTGGTGCGCGGTGATCAGCGCGATGGCGCCCGGCGCCTCGTAGATCTCACGGGACTTGATGCCGACCAGCCGGTCCTCGACGATGTCGATCCGGCCGATGCCCTGGGCCCCGGCCCGCACATTGAGCTGCTGGATGGCTTCGAGCACGCTGACCGGCTTGCCGTCAATGGCCACCGGGACGCCCTGCTTGAAGGTGATGACCACCTCGTCGGCCTCGCGCGGCTCGGCCGGATTCTGCGTGTACTCGTACACGTCCTCGATCGGCGCGTTCCAGATGTCCTCCAGGAAGCCGGTCTCGACGGCCCGCCCGAAGACGTTCTGGTCGATGGAGTACGGCGACTTCTTGGTGGTCGCGATCGGGAGGTTCTTCTCCTCGCAGAAGGCGATGGCCTTGTCGCGGGTCATCGCGTAGTCGCGGACCGGCGCGATGCACCTCAGGTCGGGCGCCAGCGAGGAGATGCCCGCCTCGAACCGCACCTGGTCGTTGCCCTTGCCGGTGCAGCCGTGCGCGACGGTGGTGGCGCCGTGCTTGTTGGCTGCGGCCACCAGGTGCTTCACGATGGCCGGCCGCGACAGCGCGGACACCAGCGGATACCGGTCCATGTAGAGGGCGTTGGCCTTGATCGCCGGGAGGCAGTACTCGTCGGCGAACTCGTCCTTGGCGTCCGCGACCTCGGCCTCGACCGCCCCGCAGGCGAGCGCCCGCTTGCGGATGACGTCCAGGTCCTCGCCGCCCTGGCCGACGTCCACCGCGACCGCGATGACTTCGGCGCCGGTCTCCTCGGCGATCCAGCCGATGGCGACGGACGTGTCCAGACCGCCGGAGTAGGCGAGTACGACGCGCTCGGTCACGGGGCTCTCCTTACGATGCATACGCTGACTGGTATAAGTATGCACTCGACCGTATGCTTCGTCAACGCGGCAGGTCAGAGGGGGTGTGAGACCGTATAACCGGCCGGACCGGAGCTATGCCTCGCCCTGGGCGAGGCGGAGCAGGTGGTCGGCGAGTTTCTGACCGCCGGCCGGGTCGCGGCTGATCAGGACGACGGTGTCGTCGCCCGCGATGGTGCCGAGGATGTCGTAGACCTCGGCCTGGTCCATGGCGGAGGCGAGGAACTGGGCGGCGCCGGGCGGGGTGCGGACGACGACGAGGTTGGCGGACGCCTCGGCGGAGATGAGGAGTTCGGCGGCCAGGCGCCGCATGCGCTCTTCCTTGACGGACTCGCCGAGCGGGGCCTGCGGGGTGCGGAAGCCGCCCTCGGAGGGGACGGCGTAGATGAGTTCGCCGTCATTGGTGCGGATCTTGACCGCGCCGAGTTCGTCGAGGTCGCGGCTGAGCGTCGCCTGGGTGACGCTCAGCCCGTCGTCGGCGAGCAGCTTGGCGAGCTGGCTCTGCGACCTGACCGGCTGGCGGCCGAGGATGTCCACGATCCTGCGGTGCCGCGCGGTACGGGTCTGCGGTACGGCCTGGCTGCCGTTGTGCTGCTGCGCCTCGGTCATCGTCGTGTCAACTCCGTCATTCTCCGGCTCCGCTCGCCCCGGAGGCCCGGTGCACCTGGTCGAGGACGCCGGGCAGCGCCTGGAGGAACGCGTCCGTGTCGTCGTCGCCGACGATCAGCGGGGGCGCGAGCCGTACCGTGTCGGGCACGGCGGCGTTGACCAGGAACCCGGCATCCTGAGCCGCCTTCTGGATCTGCGCTGAGAGCGGCTCGGTGAGCACGATACCCAGCAGCAGGCCCGAACCGCGCACATGATCGACCAACGGGTGTCGCAGCGCCTCGACGCCCTGCCGCAGCTTCTCGCCCTGCCGCTTGACGTGGTCGAGCAGGCCGTCGGCCGCGATCGTGTCGAGGACGGCGAGCGCGGCGGCGCAGGCGACCGGATTGCCGCCGAAGGTGGTGCCGTGGGCGCCGGGCGTCATCAGCTCCGCGGCCGGGCCGAAGGCGAGGGCGGCGCCGATCGGCAGGCCCGCGCCGAGCCCCTTGGCCAGGGTCACCACGTCCGGCTCGACACCCTGTGCCTGGCACTCGAACCAGTGGCCGGTCCTGCCGATGCCGGTCTGCACCTCGTCGAGCACCAGCAGCGTGCCGGTGGCCGCGGTGATCTCGCGGGCGGCGGCGAGGTAGCCGGGCGGCGGCACGACCACACCGTTCTCGCCCTGGATCGGCTCGATGATCACCAGCGCGGTGTCGGTGGTGACGGCCGCCCGCAGCGCGTCCGCGTCGCCGTACGGCACGTGCGTGACGTCGCCGGGCAGCGGCTCGAACGCCTCGCGCTTCTTGGGCTGGCCGGTCAGCGCGAGCGAGCCCATCGTGCGGCCGTGGAAGGCGCCGTCGGTGGCGACCATGTGCTGACGCCCCGTCAACCGGCCGATCTTGAAGGCCGCTTCGTTGGCCTCGGCGCCGGAGTTGGCGAAGAAGACCCGGCCGGGGCGGCCGGAGAGCTGGAGCAGCCGCTCGGCGAGCGCGACGGGCGGTTCGGCGACGAAGAGGTTGGACACATGGCCGAGCGAGGAGATCTGCCGGGTCACCGCCTCGACGACCGCGGGGTGCGCGGTGCCGAGGGAGTTGACCGCGATGCCGCCGAGGAAGTCGACGTACTCCTTGCCGTCGGCGTCCCAGAATCTGGCGCCCGCGCCGCGGACCAGCGGGATGCGCGGGGTGCCGTAGTTGTCCATGAGCGAGCCCTGCCAGCGCTGGGTCAGTCCCTCGTTGCCGCTCACCGCGCTTCTCCTTCTCCCTGGTCGGATACGGTGCCCGCGGCCGGTGCGCCGGCCGCGTCGGTGACGTCGTCCGGCACGACCATCGTGCCGATGCCCTCGTCGGTGAAGATCTCCAGCAGGATCGAGTGCTGGACCCGGCCGTCGATGACGCGGGCGGTGTTCACGCCGTTGCGCACGGCGAACAGGCAGCCCCGCATCTTGGGGACCATGCCGCTGGACAGGTCGGGCAGCAGCTTCTCCAGCTCCGTCGCGGTCAGGCGGCTGATGACGTCGTCGCTGTTCGGCCAGTCCTCGTACAGGCCCTCGACGTCGGTGAGGACCATCAGCGTCTCGGCGCCCAGCGCGGCGGCCAGGGCGGCGGCGGCCGTGTCGGCGTTGACGTTGTAGACGTGGTGGTCGTCGGCGGAGCGCGCGATGGAGGAGACGACCGGGATACGGCCATCAGCCAGCAGCGCCTCGATCGCGCCGGTGTCGATGGCGGTGATCTCGCCGACCCGGCCGATGTCGACCAACTCGCCGTCGATACGCGGGCGGTGGCGGGTGGCGGTGATGGTGTGGGCGTCCTCGCCGGTCATGCCGACGGCCAACGGGCCGTGCTGGTTGAGCAGTCCGACCAGCTCGCGCTGGACCTGGCCCGCCAGCACCATCCGGACCACGTCCATCGCCTCGGGCGTGGTCACCCGCAGCCCGGCCTTGAACTCGCTGACCAGGCCGTGCCGGTCGAGCTGCGCGTTGATCTGCGGGCCGCCGCCGTGCACGACGACCGGCTTGAGGCCCGCCTGCCGCAGAAAGACCACGTCCTGCGCGAAGGCGGCCTTCAACTCCTCGTCCACCATGGCGTTTCCGCCGAATTTGATGACGACGACCCTGCCGTTGTGGCGGGTCAGCCACGGCAGCGCCTCGATGAGGATCTGGGCCTTGGGCAGCGCCGTGTGCTTGCGCGCGGTGGGCCGGCCCTCCGGCTTCGCGGCTCCGGGGTTCCCATCGTCGGTCATGAGCTGTACGCGCTGTTCTCGTGGACGTAGTCGGCGGTGAGGTCGTTCGCCCAGATCACCGCGGACTCCGTACCGGCCGCGAGGTCCGCCGTGACGACCACCTCGCGGAACCGCATGTCGACCAGGTCGCGGTCCTCGCCGACCGAGCCGTTCCTGCACACCCACACGCCGTTGATGGCGACATTGAGCCGGTCGGGCTCGAAGGCGGCCGAGGTCGTGCCGATCGCGGACAGCACACGGCCCCAGTTGGGGTCCTCGCCGTGGATCGCGCACTTGAGGAGGTTGTTACGGGCGATGGAGCGGCCCACCTCGACGGCGTCGTCCTCGGAGGCCGCGTTGACGACCTCGATCCTGATGTCCTTCGAGGCGCCCTCGGCGTCGCCGATGAGCTGGCGGGCGAGGTCGCCGCAGACCGCGCGGACCGCCTCGGCGAACTCCTCGTGCTCCGGGGCGATTCCGGACGCCCCCGAGGCCAGCAGCAGCACGGTGTCGTTGGTCGACATGCAGCCGTCGGAGTCGATCCGGTCGAAGGTCAGCCGGGTGGCGGCGCGCAGCGCCGTGTCCAGGGCGGGGGCTTCCACGTCGGCGTCCGTGGTGAGGACGACCAGCATGGTGGCCAGGCCCGGCGCGAGCATGCCCGCGCCCTTGGCCATGCCGCCGACGGTCCAGCCCGCGCCGCCCGCGACGGCCGTCTTGTGCACGGTGTCGGTGGTCTTGATGGCGATGGCGGCCTTCTCGCCGCCGTACTCGGACAGTTCGGCCGCGGCCTTCTCGACTCCCGGCAGCAGCTTGTCCATCGGGAGCGGCAGACCGATCAGGCCGGTCGAGGCGACCGCGATCTCGCCCGCGCCGTGGTCGTCGGCGCCGAGGACCTCGGCGACCTTCTCCGCGGTCGCGTGCGTGTCCTGGAAGCCCTGCGGGCCCGTACAGGCGTTGGCGCCACCGGAGTTGAGGACCACGGCGGCGACCGCGCCGCCCTTGACGACCTGCTCCGACCAGAGCACCGGCGCGGCCTTCACGCGGTTGGAGGTGAAGACGCCCGCGGCGGCGCGGCGCGGTCCGGTGTTGACCACGAGGGCCAGGTCCGGGTTGCCGTTCTCCTTGATCCCGGCGGCGATCCCCGCCGCCGTGAATCCCTTGGCTGCCGTGACACTCACTGCTTCTCCTCGTTCCCTTCTCCGCCCGCTCGGCACGAACCCGCGCCGCGCGTCACGGTGCGACTCCGATGGTGGAGAGTCCTGTCGCCTCGGGGAGTCCCAGGGCGATGTTCATGCTCTGCACCGCGCCGCCGGCGGTGCCCTTGGTCAGGTTGTCGATGGCGCTGATCGCGATCAGGCGGTGGGTGCTCTCGTCGTACGCGATCTGGATCTGGACGGCGTTCGAGCCGTAGACGGCGGCGGTCGCGGGCCACTGCCCCTCGGGGAGCAGGTGCACGAACGGCTCGTCGGCGAGGGCCTTCTCGTACGCCGCCCGCAGGTCGTGGCCGGTGACGCCGGGGCGGGCCTTGGCGCTGCACGTGGCGAGGATGCCGCGCGGCATGGGGGCGAGGGTGGGCGTGAAGGACACACTGACCCGCTCGCCGGCCGCCGCGCTGAGGTTCTGGATCATCTCCGGCGTGTGCCGGTGGCCGCCGCCGACTCCGTACGGGCTCATCGAGCCCATCACCTCGGAGCCGAGCAGATGCGGCTTGGCCGCCTTGCCCGCGCCCGAGGTGCCGGAGGCCGCGGTGATGACGGCCTCCGGCTCGACCAGCGCGGCGGCGTACGCGGGGAACAGCGCGAGCGAGACCGCCGTCGGGTAGCAGCCGGGCACCGCGACGCGCTTGGACCCCTCCAACGCGGCGCGGGCGCCCGGCAGTTCAGGCAGCCCGTACGGCCAGGTCCCGGCGTGCGGGCTGCCGTAGAACCTCTCCCAGTCGGCGGCGTCGGCCAGCCGGAAGTCGGCGCCCATGTCGACGATCAGCACCTCGTCGCCGAGCTGCGCCGCGACCGCGGCGGACTGGCCGTGCGGCAGCGCGAGGAAGACCACGTCGTGTCCCGCCAGCACCTCCGCCGTGGTCGGCTCCAGCACCCGTCCGGCCAGCGGCAGCAGGTGCGGCTGAAGCGCGCCGAGCCGCTGCCCGGCGTTGGAGTTCCCGGTCACCGCCCCGATCTCGACCTCGGGGTGCCCCGCGAGCAGGCGCAGCACCTCCCCGCCCGCGTACCCGCTGCCCCCGGCCACCGCTGCCCGCACCACCATCGAACCCTCCTCGTCGATGGCATGACTATACGTTTCAACGCAGTATTATGCAAAGGTCCCGTCGCCCCGCCTACCGGCACTGCCCCCGTTGCTAGGCTGCGCGCATGCCGAACCTGGGGCCCGTCGTCTGGCCGCCCGAGCCGATCAGGACCGCGAGGCTCGTACTGCGCGGGTCCGAGGCGCGTGACCGGGCGGCGTTCATCGAGCTGCTGGCGTCGCCGGAGGTGCATACCTACCTCGGCGGCCCCCGGCCGCGTGCCGAGCTGGAGCGCGAGCTGCCCGAGGTGCCCGAGCAGTGGCCGGGAAGCTTCGTCGTGGAGCTGGACGGCGCGATGATCGGCCAGCTCCTGCTCAGGCGAGCGGCGGAGAGCCACCGCCCGGCCGCCCGGGGGAAGGCCGATCTCGGCTATCTGTTCCTGCCGCGGGCGTGGGGCCTCGGGTACGCCGCAGAGGCGTGCGCGGCGGCGCTCGACTGGTTCGACGGCGTCCTGCCCGGCGAGCCGGTGATCCTGGCCACCCAGAGCGCCAACCTCGCCTCGATGCGCCTCGCGGCCAAGCTCGGGTTCACCGAGGTGGAGCGGTTCCACGCCTGGGACGCCGAGCAGTGGCTGGGCCTGCGCCCGCCGCTCCCGGCATCCGCGTAGGACCGAGGGCCCCGGTCGCAGCGGCCGAGCCGTACGTCGGCGCGGCCCTCGGCGGAGTCAGAGGGCGCGCAGGGCGGGCAGGAGCGTCTTCTGCGACCAGTCGAGGAAGGGCTCCTGGTGGTCGCCGCCGATCTGGATCAGGGCGATCTCGGTGAAGCCCGCGTCGATGTAGGACGCGACCGCTTCGGCGAACACGTCGGGGTCGCTGCCGCAGGGAATGGCCTCGGCGATGTCCTCGGGGCGCACGTGCTCGTTGGCTCCGGCGAAGGCCGCCGGATTCGGCAGTTCCGCATTCACCGGCCAGGGCCCCACGGACCAGCGGAACTGCTCGTGGGCCCGGGCGACGGCGGCGTCGGTGTCCGGGTCGTAGCAGACCGGGAGCTGGCCGACCCTCGGCTTTCCCGTACCGCCGTGCGCGTCGAAGGCGTCGAGCAGTTCGCTCTTCGGCTCCGTGGCGATCACCAGATCGGCCAGCCGGCCCGCGAGCGAGCAGGAGCGCTCGCCCGAGACCGCGATGCCGAGGGGCGGCGGGGTGTCCGGGAGGTCCCACAGCTTGGCGTTGTCCACCTCGAAGTGGGCGCCCCGGTGGTTCACGACATCGCCCGCGAGCAGGGCGCGGATGATCCCGACCGCCTCTTCCAGCATCTCGACCCTGGTCCGCGCGGAGGGCCAGCCACCGCCGACCACGTGCTCGTTGAGCTGCTCACCCGAGCCCAGCCCGAGCCGGAAGCGCCCCTCGGACAGCAACTGCATCGTCGCGGCCTTCTGCGCGATCACCGCCGGGTGGTACCGCTTGGTCGGGCAGGTCACGTAGGTCATGAGCGGGATGCGGTACGTGGCCTGGGCCGCGGCTCCCAGCACGCTCCAGGCGTACGGGGAGTGCCCCTGGGAATCGAGCCAGGGGAAGTAGTGGTCCGAGGTCACGGAGAAGTCGAATCCGGCCCGCTCGGCGCCGACCACATGGTCCACGAGCGCGCGGGGGCCCGCCTGCTCCGTCATCATCGTGTATCCGAATTGCACCATGCGAGGCGTTTAGCCGATCTTCCCGGCCGGGAAACCTCCCGCTCGGCTGAGGGGGCGGTGCGGGGGTAGGCGTAACGGACGGGCAGAGGGGGGACCGGTCCCCCGGTCAGGACACGTCGCGATCGCACACGGGCAGGTGGCTTCAGGATGACAAGCGGGACCGGCGGCAGTGCCGCACCCGGCAGGGACGAGACACCGGAGCAGCGCGCCGACCGGCAGTGGGGCGAGCTGCTCCAGGAACTGCGGGTCGTCCAGACCGGTGTGCAGATCCTCTTCGGCTTCCTGCTGACGGTCCCGTTCCAGCAGCGCTTCGCGCATCTGTCCGACGGCGAGCGCACGCTGTACATCGTGACCGTGATGCTGGGCGCGGCGACGACGGGCGCCCTGGTGGGGCCCGTCTCGCTGCACCGGATGCTGACGGGACAGCGGCTGAAGCCCGAGACGGTCGCGTGGGCGTCGCGTCTGACCGTGGTGGGTCTCGTCCTGCTCGTGTGCACCATGGCCACGGCCTTGCTCCTCGTCCTGCGTGTCGCCGGTGGCGCGACGGTCGCGATCCCGATAGTGGCGGGAATGGTCGTATGGTTCGGCCTCGCCTGGCTCGTCCTCCCCGCGGTGGCGCGACACCGCGCCCTGTCGGCGGACGGGTCCGACTGACCTCGACGTTCCCGCAGGGGAGCAGGACACGGAAAGAAGCGAGACATGACAGAGTCAGAGCCCACCGGCAGTGAGACGCGGCGCGCCGACGGAGCGGTGCTGTTCGATGTCGACGGCACCCTGATGGACACGGTCTATCTGCACACCGTCGCCTGGTGGGAGGCCCTGAGCCAGCACGGCCACCGGGTCGGCACGGCCCGGATCCACCGGCTGATCGGGATGGGCAGTGACCATTTGCTGGACGCGCTGCTCGGCGAGGACCGCGACCACGGCGAGGACGACACGATCAGCGCCGCTCACGACACCCTCTATGCCCAGTACTGGTCCCGGCTGGTGCCGCTGCCCGGGGCTTCCGACCTGCTCAGGGCCTGCGCGGCGCGCGGCTGGCAGGTCGTGCTCGCCTCGTCCGCGAAGGGCGAGGAGGCCGAGGTGATGCTCCGCGCCCTCGACGCCGATGAGGCGATCACCGCCGTGACCACCTCCGACGACGTGTCCTCCAGCAAACCCGCCCCCGACCTCGTACGGCAGGCGCTGGAGAAGGCGGGTGTCCCGGCCGGGCGCGCGGTCTTCGTCGGCGACGCCGCCTGGGACGCGCAGGCGGCCTCCAAGGCGGGCGTGCGCTGCCTCGGCGTGCTCACCGGCGGCTGGACGCGCCAGGAGCTGAGCGAAGCGGGAGCCGAAACCGTCTACGAATCCGTCGCGGACCTGCTCACCCACCTGGACGACAGCGTCCTCGCCACGCCACCCCGATGACCGGCCGCCGGGCCGGCGTACGCGTGGCGTCACGACGCCGTCGCGGAAAGTTTCCCGCTCTCGGGCCCCCGTCACACGTGTCAATCATGTGACGCGGGTACGCGGATAGTAGGGAATTGTCACTTCTGTGGGTGATTGTTCCGTTTCGACCGCTCCCGAAAGGAACGACGACATGAAAGCGCTGGTCTACAACGGCCCTTACGACGTCTCCGTCGAGGATGCGCCGGACGCGCGGATCGAGCAGCCCAACGACGCGCTGGTCCGGATCACCACCACCAACATCTGCGGCTCCGACCTGCACATGTACGAGGGCCGCACGACCGTCGAGCGGGGCAAGATCCTCGGCCACGAGAACATGGGCATCGTCGAGGACACCGGGCCCGCGGTGACCCGGATCAAGCCCGGCGACCGGGTGTCGGTGCCGTTCAACATCGCCTGCGGAAGCTGTCGCAACTGCCTGAACGGCTGGACCGCCTTCTGTCAGCGCGTCAACCCCACCGAGGGCATGGACGGCGCCGCGTACGGCTACGCCAACATGGGCCCGTACGACGGCGGCCAGGCCGAACTGCTCCGCGTGCCGTACGCCGACTTCAACCTGCTCGAACTGCCCGCGGGTGACGAGCACGAGGCCAAGTTCACGATGCTCTCCGACATCTTCCCCACCGGCTGGCACGGCACCGAACTCGCCGGCCAGCGCGCCGGGGACAGCGTCGCCGTCTTCGGCGCGGGACCCGTCGGACTGCTCGCCGCGCACAGCGCCCTGATCCGCGGCGCGTCCCAGGTCTTCGTCGTCGACCGGCAGGCCGACCGCCTCGCCCTGGCCGAGTCCATCGGCGCCACCCCCGTCGACTTCTCCGAGGCCGACCCCGCGGAGCAGATCCTGGACGCCACCGACGGGCGCGGCACGGACTGCGGCGTCGAAGCCGTCGGCTACCAGGCGCACGACCCGTCCGGCCAGGAGCACCCCGAACTCGTCCTGGACAACCTGGTCAAGGCCGTCCGTACCACCGGCGGCATCGGTGTGGTCGGCGTCTACATGCCCGAGGACCCGGAAGCCGCCGAGGAGGGCGCCAAGCACGGCCGGATCGCCTTCGACTACGGCACCTTCTTCACCAAGGGTCAGCACATGGGCACCGGCCAGTGCCCCGTCCTGCGCTACAACCGCGCCCTGCGCGATCTGATCGTCACCGGCCGGGCCGACCCGTCCTTCCTGGTCTCCCACGAACTCCCGCTGGACGAAGCCCCCGACGCCTACCGGCACTTCGACAAGCGCGACGACGGCTGGACGAAGGTCCTGCTCCACCCCTGACGCAAGGCCGCGAAGGCGGCCCGACGCGGCCATGGGCCTGGGATGACCGGAGCTTGACCCGGCGGGCAGCATGGAGGGATCGGGGCGGGCAAGGAGCCCGACGTGATGAGAACCGGTGCCGTGGCCCTGACCCTGCTCGTGGCCGTCGCGGCGGCGGTCGCCGCCGTGGCGGTCGGCCCCTGGTGGTGGACGGCCGCCGCCGTCCTGGCCCTGCTGGGGCTGCTCGGCCTGTACGACCTGACGCAGCGCCGCCACTCGGTGCTGCGCAACTACCCGGTGATCGGCCATGCCCGCTACCTGCTGGAGAAGATCCGCCCGGAGCTCCAGCAGTACTTCGTCGAGCGGAATTTCGACGGCCGCCCCTTCGACCGCGACACCCGCAGCATCGTCTACGAACGCGCCAAGGGCACAGCGGCCGAGGAGCCGTACGGCACCGAACTCGACGTCTACCGCTCGGGCCACGAGTTCCTGGTGCCGTCGATGGCGCCGCGGCCCGTACCGGACGATCCGCCGCGGGTGCGGATCGGCGGTCCCGACTGCGCCAAGCCGTACGACATGGCGCTGCTTAACGTGTCGGCGATGAGTTTCGGCTCGCTGTCGGCCCAGGCGGTCCTGGCGCTCAACAAGGGCGCGGCGGACGGTGGTTTCGCGCACGACACCGGTGAAGGGGGCCTGTCGGAGTACCACCTGAGGCACGGCGGCGACCTGGTCTGGGAGATCGGCACCGGCTACTTCGGCTGCCGCACCGACGACGGCGACTTCGACGCCGGGGAGTTCGCCGACAAGGCCGCCCACGACAGCGTCAAGTGCGTGTCGCTGAAGCTGTCCCAGGGCGCCAAGCCCGGTATCGGCGGCGTCCTGCCAGGGGCTAAGGTCAACGCCGAGATCGCCCGGGTGCGGGACGTCCCGCAGGGCGAGACCGTCGTATCCCCGCCGTACCACCGGGTCTTCGGCACGCCCCGTGAGCTGATCCGGTTCATCGCCCGGATGCGGGAGCTGTCGGGCGGCAAGCCCGCGGGCTTCAAGCTGTGCGTCGGTTCGCGCCGCCAGTTCCTGGCCGTCTGCAAGGCGATGGTCGAGGAGGGCACCGCGCCGGACTTCATCATCGTGGACGGCGCCGAGGGCGGTACCGGCGCGGCGCCGCTGGAATTCGCCGACCACGTCGGCACCCCGCTCACCGAGGGCCTGACCACCGTGCACAACGCGCTGGTCGGCGCCGGTCTGCGGGACCGGGTCAGGATCGGCGCGAGCGGCAAGATCGCCACCGGCAGCGACCTCGTCAAGCGCATGGTCCAGGGCGCGGACTACGGCA
Source organism: Streptomyces sp. NPDC008079 (assembly GCF_042957385.1). Lineage (NCBI taxonomy): Bacteria > Bacillati > Actinomycetota > Actinomycetes > Kitasatosporales > Streptomycetaceae > Streptomyces > Streptomyces sp. NPDC008079. The sequence goes on along the minus strand of NZ_JBIBIC010000006.1, from coordinate 243,023 downwards.
ACGCCGCCCGCGCCATGATGTTCGCCGTCGGGTGCATCCAGGCGCAGCGCTGCCACACCAACACCTGCCCCGTCGGCGTCACGACCCAGGACCCGCGGCGGGCCCGCGCCCTGGACGTCGGCGACAAGTCCGTCCGGGTGCGCAGGCTCCAGGAGTCCACCGTCGCCAGCGCTCTTCAGATCATGGCGTCGATGGGCGTCACCGATCCGTCGCAGCTGCGCCCGCACATGCTGCGCCAGCGTGTCGACCCCTACACCGTCCGCTCCTATGACGAACTGTACGAGTGGCTGGCTCCCGGTCAGCTGCTCGCCGAACCGCCCGCCTCGTGGGCCGCCGACTGGGCCGCCGCCGACCCCGACCGCTTCACCGTCTGAGCCGTACCGCGGTGCGCACCGGCCGCCGCGCGCACCGCGCCGCACCCCGAAGCGCCGCACCGCCACACCGCCACACCGCCACACCGCCACACCGCCACACCGTCTGAGCTGGAGGAATCATGGCCCGTACCGTTGCCCGCGTCATCGTGGACGCCCTGGCCGAACTGAACGTACGCCAGGTCTTCGGCGTCGTCGGCGACGCCCTCAACCCCCTGACCGACGCGATCCGCACCACCGAGGGCGTGGAGTGGGTGGGCTGTCGGCACGAGGAGGCGGCGGCCTTCGCCGCGAGCGCGCAGTCCCAGCTCACCGGCGGCCTCGGCGTCTGCATGGGCACGGTCGGCCCCGGCTCGGTGCACCTGCTCAACGGCCTGTACGACGCGGCCAAGAGCCACACCCCGGTGCTGGCCATCGCCGGTCAAGTGCCGCTGTCCGAGCTGGGCAGCGACTACTTCCAGGAAGTCGACAACGACGCGCTCTTCAGCGATGTGGCGGTCTTCCGGGCCACCGTCACCTCGCCGGAGCAGATGCCGCTGCTGCTGGAGACCGCGGTCCGCACCGCCCTGGGACGCAAGGGCGTCGCCGTGCTGTCGGTCCCCGGCGACATCGGGGAGAAGGAACTGTCCACGGACCGGCCGGCCCGTTTCTCGCTCACCACGCCGAGCACCCGGCCGGACGAGGACGCCGTCCGCGCCGCCGCCGATCTGCTGGACCGGGCCGAGCGCGTCACCCTGCTGGTCGGCCGCGGCGCCCGGGGCGCCCGCGACCAGGTCATGGCCCTCGCCGACCGGCTGGCGGCGCCGATGGTGCTCACGTTGAAGGCCAAGGAGGGCTTCGAGGGCGACAACCCGTTCCAGGTCGGACAGACCGGTCTGATCGGCAACCCCGCGGCGGCCTCCGCACTCCAGGACGCCGACACCCTCCTGCTGCTGGGCACCGACTTCCCTTACCGCGACTGGTATCCCGAGGGCCGCACCGTGGTCCAGGTCGACACCGAGCCCACCCACATCGGCCGCCGCGTCCCGGTCGAGATCGGCCTCGTCGGCGAGGTCGGCGCGACCGTACGGGACCTGCTGGTCCAGTTGGACGCCGCACCGTCCGCGTCGGCGAAGGCCCGTGACCGCAAGCATCTGGACCAGGCCGTGGAGCGCTTCGCGTCCTGGCGGGAGGGGCAGGCCCGGCTGGCGGCCCCCGACCACGACAAGGGACTGATCGGCCGCGTCCGCTCCGCCCTGGACAACCGCGAACACGGCATCCGTCCCGAGGCGCTCGCGGCGGCGGTCGACCGCCACGCCGCCGACGACGCGGTGTTCACCTCCGATACGGGCATGGCCACCGTGTGGCTGTCGCGTTTCGTGGAGATGCGCGGCGACCGCCGCCTCCTGGGCTCGTACAACCTCGGCTCGATGGCCAACGCCATGCCGCACGCGCTGGGCGCGCAGATGCTGGACCGGGGCAGGCAGGTCGTGGCGTTCTGCGGCGACGGCGGCCTGAGCATGCTGCTCGGCGACCTCATGACGCTCAAGACGTACGACCTGCCGGTCACCCTCGTCGTCTTCGACAACCGCCGGCTGGGCATGGTCAAACTGGAGCAGGAGCAGTCGGGGCTGCCGGAGTTCGGCACCGTCCTGGACAACCCCGACTTCGCGGCGGTCGCGACCGCCTTGGGCCTGACGGGTATCCGGGTCACCGACCCCGACGAGTTGGACGACGCCGTCCGCACCGCGCTGGCCGCGCCGGGCCCGGTGCTCCTGGACGTCCTCACCAACCCGGACGAGATCGCCGTTCCCGCCAAGCCCACCGTCGAGCAGGGCTGGGGCTTCGCCGTCGCCAAGATGAAGGAGATCGTCCGGAGCTCCGGCGACAACTCGCACTGAGCGCACCGGCGTTGCGCGGTCGGGGGCATCGGGGCATCGGGGCATCGGGGCATCGGGGCATCGAGCCGTCAGACCGTCGAACCGTGTGCCGTAAGCGCCGTCGAGCCGTCGTGCCGTCGTCCCAAGTAGCCTTCCGCGTGAGATCTTTGAGGTGTCGCCCGGCCGACTCCGGCCGGCCGACGTGGAGATGGGGGAACATGATCGCTCTGGTGCTGATCGGCGTGCTGGTGGTCGTCGTCGGCGGGTGCGCGTGCGTGGTGTGGGCGAGTCGCGGCGGGCCCCGCTGGGTGCGCGCGGTGGCGTCGGTGACCCTCGCCGCCGGTGAACTGGTGCGCGGCTCCGAGCGGAACCGGCGACAGCGGGAGCGCCGACGCCTGAACCGGTCCGGCAGCGGCAGCGACTGACGGCGGTCGCCGCTGGGTTGGCGGCGTCATCTCACCGCCGCACCGGCCTTGGAGCAGCGCATGTCGTCGTTGGACGAGTTGTGGTCCCTGCTGGGCGAACCCCCGTACCGGCGGCCGGATCCGGAGGGCTGGCGCGACATCGAGCAGTACGTGGGCTCCGCGCTGCCCGGCGACTTCACCGGGTTCCTCGACGCCTACGGCAGCGGAGTCGTCTCCGGCGAACTCGTCGTCTTCCACCCCCGTGGATCGAGCCCGTTGCTGGACCGCACGCGCAGGACGAACGCGATGTTCACCGCGCGGCGGGAGAGCGCCGTGAGCGACGGCGACACCGAGCACATCCCGTACCCCTTCCACCTTCGAGCGGTTCTGAGCGCGGCGCGGTCAGGACTTGGTGGCGCGGAGGATCACGAATTTGGGGTCGGAGGCGACGATGTCGCAGGTGCCGAAGAGGCGGCGCAGGCGGAGGTGGTAGCCGAGGTGGCGGTTGCCGATCACCCAGAGTTCGCCGCCGGGGCGCAGGACGGTACGGGCGGCGGTGAACATCCGGCGGGCCGTGATGTCGGTGGTGGCCTGGTGGGAGTGGAAGGGCGGGTTGAGGAGGACGAGGTCGGCGCTCTCGGCCGGGACCCCGGTCAGGCCGTCGGCGACCAGGAACTCCGCCTTGGTCGCGGGGTCGGCGTTGGCGCGGAAGGTGGCCTCGGCCGAGGCGACCGCCTGGTGCGACTCGTCGGCGAACAGCACGGCGGACTCGGGGTTGGCGAGCGCGGCGGCCGTCCCGACGACGCCGTTGCCGCAGCCGAGGTCGACCACGCGGTCCGGGCCGTGCCGGACGGGGAGGTGCTGGAGCAGGAAGCGGGTGCCGATGTCGAGCCGTTCCGCGCAGAAGATGCCCGCGTGGTTGGTGACCGTACGGCCGGAGACCGCGCCGATGCCGTCCGGCAGCGCGTAGGTGATCGGCCAGGGGCTGGCGGTACGGGTCCGGCCCGCGGCCGGGGCGCAGAAGATCAGCCGCGCCTTCTTCTCGGCCAGTGACGTACGCGTCGGTCCGAGGATCCGCTCGAAGAGGTTGAGCGTCGAGGTGTGGATCTCGGTGGTCATGCCGGTGCCGACCACGACGGTGCCCTCGTGCACGGCGGGCGCGAGGCGGTGGAGCTGGTCCTCCAGCAGCGCGAGGCTCTTGGGGACCCTGATCAGCAGGACGTCCACGCGGTCCGGCGGGGTGTCGCGGGTGGACAGCAGCCGGACGCCGTCGGCCTCCTCCGGGGCGTTGCGCAGCAGATTCGCGCGGGTCGCCTCCTGGGCCAGGAAGGAGTCCGAGATCTGGGTGGGGCGGTGCGCGGCCAGCGCGGTGGTCAGCGCGCCCCAGCGGTCACCGACCACGACGACGGTCCCCGACAGGTCCACGGACCCGGCCGCCGTACGCCCGCCGGCCGCGCCGTCCGCCTGCGCGGCGGGACGGGAGCCGGCGCGGGCGTCGCCCGGCGGATCGGCCCGCTGACCGGTGCGGGTGTCGCCTCGCGCGTCGGCCCGCGGGTCCGCCCGAGCGTCGGCTCTCGTGTCGGCTCGGGTGTCCGCGAGATGCCGGAGCGCGTACGCGTCGGCGGCGTCCCAGGCCCGCAGTTGGTCGCGCGGGTCCTGCGGGAAGCGAGTGAGGTCGAGGTCACCCCAGGGCGTCGTGAATCGGATCATGGTGCTCACAGGCTAACCGCTACGCCACCACTGAGCGGTCGGCCGGTGGCCGTCAGGCGTCGGACGGGGGTCGCGCCACCCCCCTCGGGACCCCCTTCAGACCCCCCTCGGAGCCGCTTCCGCGGGGGTTTCACCGAGCTGGCGGGGCACGGCTCCTTCACCGCCGCGGGCCGGGCGCTGGGCTCCACGCGGGCAAGGAGCGGGACCCGGAGGCATGTCCAGCCCCCGGGCCCCTCGAAGTGCCGCCCCGTGCACACACCGGCGCACTTGAGGCCGCGGGTCAATCTGATGTCGACTCGTTCTACCGTTGAACTACCGGCCCGTGAAAGAGGACCAGACAGGATTCGAACCTGCACCTGACGAACTTGCCCGCGGCCGATCGATCCGGTGATCGGCGGCGACTGCTGAGTCTGGAGCGAGAGTCTGAGATTGATCGCGGTCTGCCTCTGCCATTTGGGCTACCCCCGCGAGTGGTGCGGGGCGAGGGACTCGAACCCCCACTGGAACCGCGTCGTTCACGACAAACTTCAGCTTCAGCTTTGCGCTCCTGGCGCACCCTCCGCGCTCCGGCGGAGGGGATCTAGGGGGGTCACTGCGCGAACAGGAACCCGAACACGGCCTCGCCGACGCGCCGGTCGGTGACCTCCGTGCCGTTGGCCTCCTCGCGGGCGAACTTCACCGCCTGCTGCAACTTCTCGACCCGGTCCAGCAGTTCGTTCACCCGGCGGGCGGGGAGCGCGCCGGAGAACTTCACCGTGGTCCAGTAACCGACCGCCACGTCCTCGTAGTACACCTCGACCTGGGCCGGGTGCTTCTCGGTGGCCTCGGCCTTCACGTGGTTGCGCGGGACCTTCTTGGTGCGGATCGTCCGTACCGGCTCGGTCTTCCAGGCGTCCGTGGAGGCGTCCAGATTCCAGCCCTCGGCCGCGTCCAGCACCGGCAGCTTGCGCACGAAGGTGTTGAGGTCGGTGAGCTGCTTCTCCAGGAAGAGCAGATACGACACGGGCACGTCGCTGACGACGGTGCGGCCGTCGACCGTGACATCGGCGCGCGCCTCGCAGTTGGCCCAGTCCTTGGTGGCGGTCACGTCGAAGAGCCGGGTGAGCGCCGCGGCGGTGTCCCGCAGCACATTCTCGGCCTTGACCTGCACCCGGGTGGACTCGGGCGGCAATTGCTCGCCCTCCTCGTCCTTCGGCTGATAGCTCCGCGAGATCCCGGAAAGCAACGCGGGCTTCTGCAAGTTGTGATGAGCGGTCGTCAGTTCCTGCTGCGCCTTGGACTTGACGCCCTTCTCGACCGCGATGATCTGATTGAGTTTCGCCACACACGGACCGTAACAGCGCGCCGACCACGCGTTCGACCGGTTTTCGCGGCGCCGGGCTTCGAATGTCCCGCCCGGCCGCCGGCTCCGGAACCCCACGCCTCACTTCCGCCGCGACCCGACGCCGACTCCCCCGCAGGTAACCGCACATTATGGACGAAGTCCCGTTGAGAGCTTGGTCGTTACCGGCGCGCACGCCTCGGGCGTCTGGTACTGTCACGACCGCCAGTCAGCCATAGGTCGGTCTTCAACGACGGATCTGACTGATGACACGGGGTAGGAATCAGAGCTCGGCGCAGTGCTTCCCGGGGATCCACGGGCCGAGCGATGTGAATTCGCAATAGATTTTTGAGTGTCGTTGCCGCGATCGACCGCGCCCGAATACGGGGGTGCGCCGTCCGATCGCGACAACGTCTATTGGTCGCTGCCGGCTGGAGGTTCAGCCGTGGGCGAGATTGAGATCGGGGGCGATCTTGCGAAGGCCGAATCATTTCACCGAGCTTGTGCTGCGTCATGCCGCTGAACTGCCGGACAAGGACGCGTACTTCTTCCTGCCCGGCAGCACGCCGGGCACCGAGGCGCAGCGGCTGACCTACGCGGCGCTGGACGCCGAGGCCAAGCGGATCGCCTCCTGGTTACAGGAACACGGCGCCGTCGCAGGACAAGTGCTCCTGCTCTACCCCTCGGGCCTGGACTTCGTCGCGGCCTTCGTCGGCTGCCTCTACGCGGGTTCGGTCGCGGTGCCGGCGCCGCTTCCCGGCGACCAGGGCAACCAGGCCGCCCGGCTCACCGGCATCGTGCGCGACGCCGAGGTCCGCGCGGTGCTCACCGACTCCGCCAACGAACCCGCCGTCAGCGCCTGGCTGCGCGAGTCGGGCGTGACCGGCGTCGCCGTCCTGGCCAGTGACGACCCCGCCCAGGGCGACGCACGCGCGTGGACCAGTCCTCAACTCACCGCCGATTCGCTGGCGTTCCTCCAGTACACCTCCGGCTCCACCAGCGAGCCCAAGGGTGTGATGGTCTCCCACGGGAACCTGATGGCCAATCAACTCGCCATCCAGCACGTCCTCGGCACCCACCAGGACAGCCGCATGGGGTGCTGGCTGCCCGCGTACCACGACATGGGCCTGATCGGGCACATACTCCACTCGCTGTACGTCGGCGGCTCGACCGCGCTGATGTCCCCGGTCTCCTTCCTCATGCGGCCGGTGCGCTGGTTGCAGATGATCAGCGAGTACGGCGTCGCCGTGAGCGGCAGCCCCAACTTCGGCTACGACCTGTGCCTGCGCCGGGTCACCGACGAGCAGTTGGCCACCTTGGACCTGAGCAAGTGGCAGCACGCCTCCAACGGGGCCGAGCCGATCAGGGCGGAGACGGTGCGCGCGTTCACCGAGCGCTTCGCGCCCGCGGGCTTCCGGCCCGAGTCCGTCAGCCCCTGCTACGGCATGGCCGAGACCACACTGCTGATCTCCGGCGTGCGGGCGGACCAGAACCCCGTCTTCCGTACCGTGGACGCGGCGGCCCTGGAGCAGGGGCGGCTGCGCGACGCACCGCGTGGCGGCGGCACCCGCGACCTGGTCGGCAGCGGCGTGGTCGACCCGGCCGACTTCAGTGTGAAGATCGTCGATCCGGACGAGCGCTGCGAGCAGCCCGAGGGCGGCGTCGGCGAGATCTGGGTCAAGGGCGCCAGCGTGTCCTCCGGGTACTGGAAGCGTCCCGACACCAACGCCGAGATCTTCGACGCCGCGATCGTGTCGGCGGCGGGCTCGGACCCGGGCTGGCTGCGGACCGGCGACCTCGGCGTCCTGGACGCGGGGCAGCTCTATGTGACCGGCCGTCTGAAGGAAATGATCCTGATCAACGGGCGGAACATCTACCCGCACGACGTCGAGCGCGAGGTGCAGTCCCTGCACCCGGCCTTCCGCGGCGGCGCCGGAGCGGCGTTCTCGGTGGACGACGGCGAGGAACACCTCGTGCTGGTGCAGGAGTTCCGCCGCGGCGCCGCGCAGGACCCGGCGGAGCTGTGCGCCGAGGTACGCGCCCACGTCCGCCGCGAATTCCAGGCCAGTTGCAGTGTGCTCCTGGTCCGCCCGGCCACGGTGCGCAAGACCACCAGCGGCAAGATCCAGCGCACTTTGATGCGGTCACTGCTGCTGGAGGACCGGCTGGACGCGGTCCACCAGGATCTCGACAAACAGGTGGCCAACCTCGCGGCCGGGCCACTGGTCACCTCGGCGGGCTGAGCCGTGGACCACACACCTCACCGCCTCGCCGAGCGGCTGGAATGGGATCTCGGCGATCCGAGGGAGCCGGGCACGCTCTTCAGCCATGCCCGCAGCCTGGAGCTGGACGAGCGCGAGGAGTTCCCCGCCGCGCTCTGCGACCTGCTGGACGGGCTCGGCCTGCACGAGTTCTACGTCCCCGCCGCCCACGGCGGCCGGCTGACGGACTACGAGCAGTTGGTGCAGCTCATGCGGACGGTGGCGCGCCGCGACCTGACGGTGGCGATCGCGCACGGCAAGACGTATCTGGGCGCGGTGTGCGTCTGGGTGAACGGCTCGGCGGAGCAGTCCCGTCGCCTCGGTGCGGCCATCGCCTCCCGGCTGCCGGTCGCTCTCGCGCTGACCGAGCGCGCCCACGGCAGTGACCTGCTGGCGGGCGAGGTCGTCGCGGAGCCGTCCACCGGGACGCCGGCCGCCGGTACCGCGCCCACCGGTACCGCGCCCACCGGGACACCGGCCGCCGGTACCGCGTCCACCGGTTCGCCCACCGGGACGCCTGCCGCGGACTATCTGCTCAGCGGCGAGAAGTGGCTGATCAACAACGCCACGCGCGGCGCCCTGCTGTCCGTGCTCTGCCGTACCGATCCGGCGGGCGGCCCCCGTGGCTACTCCGTCCTGCTGGTGGACAAGCGCGACATGCCCGCCGACGCCTACCGGCACCTGGACAAGGTGCGTACGCACGGCATCCGCGGCGCGGACATCTCCGGGATCGCCTTCGACCGGGCCCGGGTCCCCGCCGACGCGGTTGTCGGCGAGGTGGGGGGCGGCCTGGAGACGGTTCTCAAGGCGCTTCAGTTGACGCGCACCATGTGCGCGGCGCTCTCCCTGGGCGCCGCCGACCACGCGCTCGCGCTCGGTCTCGACTTCGCCGCCGAACGCGGCCTGTACGGCCGGTCGTTGATCGAACTGCCGCAGGCGCGCAGGACCCTGGCGGAGAGCGCCGCCGACGTGCTGGCCGACGAGGCGCTGACGCTGGTCGTGGCCCGCGCGGTGCAGACCCTCCCGGCGGAGCTCTCGGTCGTCTCGGCGGTCACCAAGTACCTGGTGCCGACCCGTACCGAGGCGGTCGTCACCGCGCTGACCCGGCTGCTCGGCGCCCGCGCCTTCCTCAAGGACGTCTACGCGGGCGGCCGGTTCCAGAAGGTGGACAGGGACCACCGGATCGTCGGCCTCTTCGACGGCAACACCCTGGTCAACCTGAACTCGCTGATCAGTCAGTTCCGTTTGCTGGTGCGGGCCCACGAGCGCGGTACCGGGGACGTGCCGGGAGCGGTCACCGCTTTCCGCCTGTCCGCGCCGCTGCCCGCCGTCGCCGTCGACCGGCTCTCGCTGATCGCCCGCCACGGCAGCGGTGTCCTGGCCGCGCTGCCCGACTGCGTCGAGGAGTTGCGCGGCCTCGCCGCGCGCGATCGCGCGGTCGAGCCCGCCCTGCGCGCCGCGCGGCGGCTGCTGACCGTCGTGGACGAGGTGCACGCGGAGATGGCCGGGTTCCAGGACGCGCAGACCGAGACGCCGCCGGCGGCCTTCGAGGCCGCCCGCCGCTTCGCGCTGTGCTTCGCCGCGGCGGCCTGCGTCGGCCTGTGGACCCACAGCCACGTCGAGGCGGAGACGGGCGCGACGGCGCCCCTGTGGCGGGACGCCCTGTGGCTGCGGGCCGCCCTCGCCCGGCTGCTCACCGCGCTCGGCGTGCCCGACGCGGCGGACCCCGAGGCGCTGGACGACGTGCTCGACGCGGCGGGCGCCCTGCACGCGCGGGGACGGCTGGTCTCGCTGCTGCCGCTGTCGCTGCGCCCGGACGGCCCCGCGCGGGAGGCCGACCGGACCGCCGCGACCGGCCACGCGCCGACACCGGCACCCCCTTCGGCGGCGGCAGCGGGGAGCGCGACATGACGGACAGTCAGGAAGCGCGCGTGGCGGCCCGGGTCGCCGAACTCAACGCCGCCTTCGGCGATCCCGCCGACCCCGCCAACCCGGTCGGCAACGCACGGCTGTTGGCGGCCGACGAGGCCGGTGAGCTGTCGGCGGAGGGCGAGAAGCTGCTGGACGCGTTCGGCCTCAACGCCGAGTTCGTGCCCACGGCGCTCGGCGGCCGGCTGGAGCGGATCGACTCGCTGGCACGCGTCCTGCGCGAGGTGTTCCGGCGGGACGTGGCACTCGGACTCGGCTACGGCGTCACGTCGTTCATGGCCGCGGTCAACGTGTGGACCGAGGGCGACGCACGGCAGCGGGCCCGGCTGGCAGAGATCCTGCTGGGCGGCGGCCGGGTCTCCGTGGCGTACCACGAACTCGCGCACGGCAACGACTTCCTGCGCAACGAGTTCGAGGCGCGGGTGCGGCCCGACGGCTCGTTCGTCCTGCACGGCGCCAAGCAGGTCATCAACAACGCCGAACGGGCCCAGGCATGGCTGCTGTTCAGCCGCACCGACCCGGCGCCGGGGCCGCGCAGCCACTCGGTGCTGATGGTCGAGCGCGCCGAGGTGGCGCCCGAGCGGCTGACCGTACTGCCCCGCTACGGCACCGTCGGCGTACGCGGCTGCCTGCTGTCCGGCCTGGACTTCGACCGGGCACCGGTCCCGGAGCACGCGCTCGTCGGGCAGTTGGGGCACGGCGCCGACGTGGCCCTGCGCTCCTTCCAGCTCACCCGCGGCGCGCTGCCGGGAATGGCGCTGGGCGCGGCGGACACGGCGCTGCGCACGGTGGTGTCCTTCGCGCGGGGACGGCACCTCTACAAGCGGACGGTGGCCGAGATACCGCAGGCGCGGGCCACGCTCGGCGGCGCGTTCCTGGACCTGCTCATCAGCGACTGCCTCTGCCTGGTCGGGACCCGCGCCGTGCACCTGCTGCCGGACGAGGCGAGCGTCTACGCCTCGGCGGTGAAGTATCTGGTGCCGACACTGCTGGGCGAGGCCGTCCACGATCTCTCGGTCGTGCTGGGCGCCCGGTTCTACCTGCGCGACGGGGAGTTCGGCGTCTTCCAGAAGCACCTGAGGGACCTGCCGGTGCTCAGCCTGGGCCACGCGGGCGCGGCGGCGTGCCAGGCGACGATCATCCCGCAGTTGCCGCGGCTGGCCCGGCGTTCCTGGTTCAGGACGGAACCTGCCCCCGACGCCCTGTTCGACCCGCGCGCCGATCTGCCGGGGATTCCGTTCGACCGGCTCGCCCTGACCGGCGACCGGGACGGCCTGAGCGCGTCGCTGGTCGCCGCCGCGGACACGGCGCCGGACGGCACCCCGCAGGAGGCGGCCGTGCGCGCGCTGGCGCTGCACCTCACCGACGAACTGCGCCTGCTCCAGGCGGAGAGCCTCGCGCTCGCGCCGCTGGACCGTACGGCGCTGGCCTCGCCCGCGAGTTTCGCGCTGTCGGACCGCTACGCGGTGGTGCTGGCGGGCGCCGCGGTGCTCGGCGTGTGGCGCCGGGCACGGGCGCGGGGCGGGGATTCCTTCCTCGCCGACCCGGCGTGGGCCGCCGCGGCCCTGGACCGCCTCGTCCGGCGACTCGGCCGCCGTCCCGCCGAGCTGCCCCCCGACTGCGCCGGGCGGGTGTGGGAGGAGTTGCTGCGCCGCCACACCGAGCGCCGCGGTTTCGATCTCTACGACACCGCCCTGGCCGGTTGACGGCGCCCGCCGCCCCGTACCAAGAACCCCTACTCGGATCTGGAGGAACCCGTGACCGACACGACTACCGGCAGTTCGGCGCCCCGCCCCGACAGCACACCGCGGCCGCACACGGCCGAGTCGCTGGCCGGGTGGCTGGTCGGCCACGTCGCCGCCTACACCCGGCTGTCCGCCGACGAGATCGATCCGACGGCGCCGCTGACCGACTACGGCCTCGACTCCGTGGCGGCGCTCAGCCTCTGCGGTGACATCGAGGACGAGTTCGACCTGGTCGTCGAGCCCACGGTGGCGTGGGACCACAGGACCGTGGACGCGCTCGTGGCGTACCTGCTCGACGCACTCGGGCCGCGGTCGGAACCGGCCTGACGGAACGCACCGGCCGCCGCCCACGCGAACCCGGCGGTCGACCTTCCGCCCCGCCCCGGCGGCCGTCGGCCCGCACCAGCCGTCGTCCGCCCGCGCACCAGCCGTCATCCGCTCGAACCCCCGCCTTCCGACCGCCGGACGCTCCGGCCCGGAGGGTCCCCCCTCCCCCGCAGATGCCGACCGAACCAAAGGAAAACGAGAATGCACCTCAGCCCCAGCCCGTCGTGGCCGCAGATCGTGCTCGCGGTACTGCTGGCCTCCGATGTCCTGATGTCGCTGCGCCCGCCGAAGTTCATCCAGGTCTGCCTCGACGGAGTCAACCTGCCGCGGGACTGGTGGTGGGTGCTGATCGTCGTCAAGACCCTCGCCATCGTGGGCCTGTTGGTGGGCATCAAGCACGACGGCATCGGCTTCGCCGCGAACGTCGGCGTGATCGTCTACTTCCTGTGCGCGTCGTTCGCGCACATCCGGGCGCGCTTCCTGAAGCAGGAGTTCTGGGTCAACTGCCTCGGGTTCCTGGCCATCGCCGTCGCCGCCTTCATCGTCTCGTTCGCGGTCTGAGGAGGCGTCGGATGAAGAAGCCGCCGAAGAACCTGGGGCTGCTGTTCGACTGGCACGTCGAGCAGTCCCGCACCACCGAGCTGATCCTGGACCGGCCGTTCGACATCGCCCCCGACGGCGGCGCGGACTACGACGCCGCCGCGCTGGCCGAACTGGTGCGGGAGGCGTCGGCCTGGCTGTACGAGGCCGGCGCGCGCAAGGGCGACCGGATCGCCGTCGTCAAGCGCAATCACTTCGACATGATTTTGCTGGCCGCCGCGGCCGCGCGGATCGGCGCCACCGCGGCGACGATCTCGGGGGCCAACTACCCCGAGCACCTGGCGGTGATGCTCAAGCGGCTCGACCCCTCGGTCACCGTGATCGCCTCGTACGTGCTGGAGGCGGCCGACCGCGTCGGGGTGGACCTGCGGTCGTTCGGCACCACCGTCCTGATCGACGGCGCCGACGCGGGAGCCGGTCTGCTCACGATCGACGGGCTGCGGGGCAGCGCCGTCCCGGCCCTCGATCTACGGGCCGACAGCGAGCCGATGATGATCACGCACACCTCGGGCACCACGAACACGCCGAAGCTCGTCGCGCACACCGCGGACTCCTGCCGGGCCGGCACCCGTCTGGAGCTGCTGCCGATGCCGCTCGCCGTCAACGGCCAGAAAGACATCGCGCTCAGCTCCATATCGTTCGCGCACTCGCGCGCCTACGCCTGGGCCATGGCGCAGCTCCGGTGGGCACCGAAAGCGCTGGTCATCGCCAGCAGCCACGAGGCCGACGACGTCGAGCGGGTGCTCGACCGGGCCCGGCCGACGACGATCGAGGCCACCCCGAACGTCTTCCAGCGCTGGGTGCCGCTGGTACGGCGCAGGCCGGAGCTGTTCGCGCGGGTCCGCTACTACATGAACACCTTCGACCTGATGCACCCGTCCATCGCCCGGCCGTTCGTGAACGCCTCCGAGCGCCGGTTCGTGTTGTGGGGGCACAGTTGGGGCCAGAGCGAGGTCGGCCCGATGGCCGGCTTCGGCTACACCCGCGGTCAGATCAACCGCCGTGCGGCCTCCGGCGGGAACATGAACATGATGGGCAACCCCTGGCCGGGGCTGGTGAGCGTCAAGGCCGCGGACCCCGAGACCGGCGAGCCGGTCAAGCGCGGCGAGGTCGGCGTGCTGTTCGCCAAGGCCAAGTCGATCTGCGTCGACTACGTCGGCGAGTCCGACCGTTACGCGGAGAAGTGGAAGGGCGCCTGGTGGAACACCGGTGACGTCGGCCACCGGGACGCCCTCGGCCGGATCCACTTCGTGGACCGCGCGGTGGACGCCATTCCGGGCGGGAGCGCCACGGAGCTGGAGAGCGAGCTGCTGGACCGGATCGACAACGCCGTCGAGGTGATCGTCCTGACCCGCGGCGACCAGAGTCCCGTCCCCGTCGTCAGCCTCGACGGACCGGACCTCACCGCCGAGGAGTGGGCCGAGGTGACGCGCGGTCTGGCACCGCTCGCGGCCCCGGTGTTCATCCCCTGGGACCGCCTTCCGCGGACGTCCACGTGGAAGGTGCGCCGTAAGGAACTGCGCTCGATGGTGTTCGAGGAAAGCGCCGACGACACCGTATTGGAGGAGCGATTCACGTGACAGCGACGCGCGATCCGTACGGCACCGCCCTGGAGTCGGTGCTGCGGACCGTCCCGTACAACAGCGGGACGGAATACCTGCACTGGTACCACAAGAGCGCGCCCGATCCGCGGCACGGGCTGGCGTGCATCTACCAGACGCTCTACGTGGCGGAGCGCGCGACGGCGCTCGGCGCGCCCGAGGCGAAGATCCTCCAGGATCTCCGGCACATAGCGGCGGTCTTCGAGACCGGCGGCGACGTCGTGGTGCTCGACCCGTACCTCCTGCACCTGACGCCGATCCGGTTCCCCGCGCGGGAGGTCGCGGCCGGGCACTCGTCGGTCGAGGTCGACGCCGCGCCGGTCAGGCTGGACGCCCGGGGCGGGCGGCACCCCGGCCGGCTCGCGGCGGTGTACCGGTCCTCCGACCACGGCTACCGGATCCGGCTGAGCTACTCCAAGTACAGCGTGGAGAAGGACACGTACATCCTGAGCAGGCACTTCACGCTGCGCTCGGAGAACGAGTTCGTGTACGCCGACTTCTCGTCCGACATGCTGGGGCTGCTCACCCACCCCGAGCAGAACAGCGTGTCGATCCGGGCGCTGGTGGCCGGGGCGGAGGTGACCGCCGAGGCGATCATCCCGCTCAAGGGCTTCGCCGACCGCGAGTTCTCGGCCGCCGACATCTGGCTGCGGTCCGGCCAGGGCGTGGCGTCCCGCAACGGCGACGGCGCGCACGCCTCGGCGGTCTGGGCGGACCTGGAGCGCAGTACGGGCCTGGGGCGCGCGGACATCGAGGAGCATCTGGTGTCGGCCGCGCAGGTGTATCAGAAGATCGCCGATCACCGGACGGACCTGCCGGGCTACTCCTTGCAGGACGCATGACGAATCGGGAGCGCATGGAACTTCGGCGCGTTTTCATCGCCGGCACGATCCAGGGGGCCAACGCCGATCTGCGGATCGACGACCAGGGCTATCGCGAGCAGATCGCGGCTCTGGTGCGGGCGCGTTTCCCCGAGGCGGAGTGCTTCGACCCGAGCACCGGGGTCACCCGTCAGCTCGCCGACCCGACGACGATGTCGGTGATCGGCAAGCTGATCGGCGACGTTCCCCCGGTGCTCGACCTCGGGTCGCTGCCCGCGGAACTGGCCGCGCTGCGGGCCACGTTCAACGAGATGACCCGGGAGGCGGCCGACTGCGACCTGTGCATCGCCTTCCTGCCGGGCCGCACGCTCAGCATGGGCACCGCCATGGAGATGCAGGCCGCGTTCTCGGCCGGTGTGCCGGTCGTGGCGGTGACCTCGCTGGTCGACAACCTCGCGGTGATGTCGGTGTCGTCGTGGGTCGCGCGTGACCTGGACGCGCTCGCGGGACTCCTGGACGGGCTGCGGGAGATGAGCGTCCCGCTACCGGAGCGGGGTCACGGTGCGGACCGCGCCCTCGCCGGGGACGCCGCTCGCTGAGCTCCCGCACGCGGGAGGCGGCTCACGCCCGGCGCGCCACGCGGTAGCGCAGGTAGAGCACGCTGGAGCTGAACGCGCGGGTCTCGACGAGGTCGAGGTCCACCCGGTGCTCGTCCCGGGGGAAGAACGGGACGCCGCCGCCGACGAGTACCGGGTAGACGCGTGCCCGGTACTCGTCGATCAGGCCCGCGGCGGCGGCCTGGGCGGCGAGCGTCGCGCCGCCGATCGCGATGTCCCCGTCCCCCGGCTCGGCCCGCAGCCGCTCGATCTCCCCCGCCAGGTCGCCGGAGGCCAGCCGGGCGCGACCCTCCACCTCCGACAGCGTGGTGGAGAACACCACCTTGGGCAGCGGCTTCCAGAGCGCGGCCCATTCGAGTTGGGCGGCGTCCATCGGCGGATCGTGATCGGCGGTCTCCCAGTACAGCATCGTCTCGTACAGCCGCCGCCCCAGCAGATGGACGTCGATCTGCCGGATCTCGTCGATCCAGGAGCGAAAGACGTCCGGGTCCGGCTCCGTCCAGTTGAAGTCGCCGTCCGGCCCGACGATGTAACCGTCGAGTGAGACGTTCATCGAATAGGTCACCTTGCGCATGAGAAGTCCTCCTCCGTGACGAATGCGAAATTCACGACCCGATATTTCGACATACCCCACGCAATTGCCGGAGAATCTCGCATCGTTGATCGGCTCGTATCCAGGCTGGTATACCTGCACGCATGTCACGCACAGCGCATTCCATGACGCCGCGCGCGCTTTTCCTCGCGCTGGTCAGCTTAGCGTCGACCCTGGCCCTCTCCGCCCCCGCGGCGGTCGCGGACGACGTGAAGGCACCGCCCGGATTCGTCGCCCTCGGTTCGGTCGACCGCTCGATCATCCAGGAAATGCGTTACGCCACTGCGCACGACTTCGTCGGAGCGCCGGTGGACGGTTACATCCAGCCGATGTGCCTCCTCACCCGCCCGGCGGCACTGGCACTCCACAAGGTGCAGCGCGCACTGCTGAAGACCGGGTATTCGCTGAAGGTCTACGACTGCTACCGCCCCCAGCGCGCCGTCGACCACTTCGTCCGCTGGGCGGAGGATCTGAACGACCAGAAGATGAAAGGCGAGTTCTACCCGGACGAGAACAAGGCCGATCTGTTCACCGACGGCTACATCGCGGCGAAGTCCGGCCACAGCCGGGGCAGCACGATGGACCTCACCATCGTCAGACTTCCGGCCGCCAAGACCCGCGCCTACGTCCCCGGCGAGCCGCTGACCCCGTGCTACGGCGCCCGCGCCGACCGCTTTCCCGACAACTCGATCGACATGGGGACCGGCTTCGACTGCTTCGACACCCTCGCGAACACGCTGGACCCGCGGATCACCGGCGTCCAACGGGCCAACCGGCTGACCCTCAAGAACGCGATGGAAGCCGCCGGTTTCACCAACCTGCCGGTCGAGTGGTGGCACTACACCCTCGACCACGAGCCCTACCCGGACACCTACTTCGACTTCCCCGTCGCGCGGTCGTCGCTGAACTGACCCCGGAGCCGGGGCCCGGCCGCCGCCCCTTGAGGGCTCGGCGGCGGGCCGTTCCGGCGGGCGACGGACGTCGGGCGTCAGGCGTCAGGCGAGGGAGCCGGAGGCGCGGCCGGGCGGCGGCCCGCCCGGGTCTCCGCCCTCGGAGGCGGCGGACGCCGCCGTGTCGTCGCTGTCCTGCGGCAGGGCGGCGCGCTTGGGCAGGAACACCAGGGCCAGGACGGCCGCGACGACGACGATGACGCCGCAGGCCAGCAGCACGGTGTGCATCGCGACGACGAACGCGTCGCGGACGGCGTCGAGAACGGCCTGGCTCTTGAGCTTGGCCGCCACGGCGACGCCCGCCGCGGGGCTGCGACCGGCGGCGTCCTGGATCTGCTGGGGCGACTTCCCGAGGTCCAGGTGGCCGCGGTACGTGGAGTTGGCCGCGGAGCCGAGCACGGCCACGCCGATCGCACCGCCGACCTGCCGTACCGCCTGGGTGAACGCCGACCCGACGCCGCTGCGTTCCTTGGACAGCGAGTTGAGGGCCGCCGCCATCGTCCGGGTCAGGGACATGCCGAGTCCGGCGCCGATGATCGTGAGCCAGATGGCGATGAACCCGTAGCCCGAGCTGGTCGAGGTGGCCATGCCGATGAACAGGCCGACACCCATCAGCACGAACCCGAGCGCCGGTACGGCGCGCGGACCGAGCTGCGCGGGGAGCTTGTTGACGACGCTGGCGCCGACCAGCAGGCCGCCGATCAGCGGCAGCAGCCGCAGGCCGGTGCCGAGCGCGTCGGTCCCGAGCACCGCCTGGTAGTACTGCGGGAGGGCGAAGATCAGGCCGAACATCGCGAAGCTGACGACGGTGGCGAGGACCGAGCCCCACACGAAGCCGCGGCTGCGGAACAGTTCGAGGTCCACCAGCGGGCTGCCGCCCGCGGCGGTGACCCGGCGCTCCCAGAAGGTGAACAGCACCAGGGCCAGCGCGCCGCCGACGATCGCCAGCACCACCACGGTGTCGCCCCAGCCGCGCACACCGGCCTCGATCGTGCCGTACGTGATCGCGGTCAGGCCGAGGCTGGAGATGAGGACGCCGACATAGTCGATGCCGATGCCCGCGCTGCCGCGGGACTCGGGGACCAGCTTCGCGACCGCGAAGCTGCCGAGCGCCACGAGCGGCACGTTGACCAGGAAGACCGAGCCCCACCAGAAGTGGTTGAGCAGCGCGCCGCCGACGATCGGGCCGAGCGGCAGGCCGAGCATGGTGGAGATCGCCACGACCGTGATGGCCTTGGTGCGCTCCTCCTCGCTCTCGAAGATGTTGAGCAGCACCGATGTGCTCAGCGGCACGAGGAAGGCGCCCGCCAGGCCCAACAGCGCGCGGGAGGCGATCAGTTCGGTCGCCGTGTTGGAGTAGGCGCAGGCGAGCGAGGCCACGCCGAACAGGATCAGCGAGGCGAGCAGGAATTTCTTGCGGCCGTATTTGTCGCCCATCAGGCCCGCGGGCAGCAGGACCGCGGCCAGGACCAGCGTGAAACTGTCGACGATCCACTGGAGTTGGCTGGTCGAGGCGCCGAGGTCACTGCTGATCGTGGGGACGGCGACGTTGAGGATGGTCGAGTCGACGCCGACGGCCAGCAGGCTTAACCCGATCGCCCCGAGTGCCCACCATTTCCTGGTCTCCGTGCTGCTCATTCCGCCGCTCCTAGGTCTCGGGGAGATCGGCCGGGCCGTCGGTGTTCACCGCGTCCCAGCGCTTCCACATGGGGTCGGCCTCGGAGTCGAGCCAGGCGAACAGCCGGTGGGCCGCCCGCACGCGCCCGGCCCGTTCCGAGTCCTCCGGGAACAGCGCCAGCCCCTCGCCGGTGATGTCCACGAAGGACGTCAGACTCTCCAGCCGTCGTTTGAGCACGCCCGACCACGCGTCCTCGGTGATCTGGTAGTAGGTCGAGCGCTGACCGGCCCGGGTGACGGCCTGCACCATCCGCGCCTCGGTCAGCAGTTTCAGCGTGGTGGTCAGGGACGCCCGGCTGGCCTGGACCGCCTGCGCGATCTGCGCGGGGGTCTGGGCCGGCGGCTCGCTGACCATGAGCCAGGCCACCGTCCGCCCCATGATCGGCGGCCACCCGGCCTGGCTCATGAACCAGGACGTGACGCGTTCCATCCACGCCTCGACGTCCGGACCCGGCCTCGACTCCCCGCCCTGGCCGAGGGGTTGGGGTGTGGGGTCAGGACCCGGACCGGTCATGTCTGCCATCGTACGGAACCTTCTCGTTGTTGCTGTACCCGCTACTCGTTTCAGTCATCAATGTAACGTCAAGATACGGCTTCCGCACGGTCGTCGGCGGTCACGGCGCGCCACTCGGCGGCGGTCAGGGTGGGTTCCGCGGGCGCGACCGTGCCGACGACGGCGGCGAGCGCGGCCTGGACGTCCGGTGCGCCGAGCGCGTCGGCCTCGCCCGACAGCGTGTTGACCAGCAGCGCGGCGGAGCAGACGACGGGGTCGAGCAGCGCCGCCTCGCCGATCGTGTCGGCCTGGCGGCGGCGTTCGGCGGCGTAGCGGGTCAGCCGCGGGTCCTCGGACCTGGTCTGCACGTCGGGGTAGCAGACGTCCTGCGACGTGGCGAGGATCCAGGGCGTGTCGACGACCGCGCCGACCGCGCGCTGCACGGCCTGCGCCGCGCCGGGGACCAGGCCGCCGCACTCGGACAGCGTCCGGTCGAGGGCGGCGGCGGCCAGCGCGGCGCTGCTCATGCCGTGTCCGTAGACCGGGTTGAAGGCGGCGACGGCGTCGCCGACGACCGCGAGCCCGTCGGGCCAGCGCACCAGGCGCTCGTAGAAGAGCCGGCGGTTGGCCGTCGAGCGGGATGCCTGCACGGGGGTCAACGGCTCGGCGTGGCGCAGCAGTTGCGAGATCAGCGGGTGGCGCAGGGAGCCCAGGTAGTCGCGGAAGCCGTCCTCGTCGCCGGGCGGTTCTGCGCCGCGGGTCCCGGAGAGGGTGACCATCCAGCGTCCCCGCTCGATCGGCAGCAGGATGCCGTTGCGGCCCGGCACCCCGGCACGGTGGTCGGCGTAGACGCTGACCAGCGGGAAAGGACCGCGGGCGCCCTCGGGCGCGGCGAAGATCCGGGTGGCGTAGGCCATGCCCGAGTCGATGACGTCCTCCTGGACGGGCGGCAGGCCCAGCACGCCGAGCCAGCGCTTCATCGGGGAGCCGCGGCCGGTGGCGTCCACGACGATGTCCGCCTCGACGACCGACATCCCGCCGCCCGTACGCGGCTTGTAGGTGACGCCGGTGATCCGGTCGGCGTCGCCGCGCAGGCCGATGATGTCGGTGTCGGCGAGCACGGTGATCCGCTTGTCGCGCAGCGCCTGGTCCCGCACGGTCCAGTCGAGCAGCGGCCGGCTGGCCGCGATCATGAACTGCGTCTCGGGCATGCGCTGTTGCCAGCCGTAGGCGGTGAGCGAGACCAGGTCCTCGGGCAGCCGGATCCGGTGGGCGCCGTCGGCGAGCAGCCGGTCGACGGTGCCGGGCAGCAGCGATTCCATGAGCCGCGCGCCGCCGGACCACAGGACGTGCGTGTGCTTGGCCTGCGGGACTCCGCGGCGCGGGTCGGGCCCCTCGGGCAGCCGGTCCCGGTCGAGGACCGTGACGGTGTCGACGTGGCGCAGCAGCGCGACGGCCGCCAGCATTCCGGCCATGCCCGCGCCGAGCACGACGGCGCGGCCTCCGGCGACGGGCCCGGTGGGTCCCGTGGGCCCCGTGGATGTTCCGACCATGGTGTCCTCTCACGTTCCTTTCCTGATGGATGCCCTGGGGTGCGCCTCGGGGCGGGGGCCTCGGCCGGGACTCATGCCGGGGCTTCGGCCTCGGCCGGTCGTCGCGCGTACGGGCGGCGGTCGGGGTCCGTAGCCGGGCCCGGCGGCGGGTCCTGGGCGGCCGGCCGTCTCCCGGCAGACGGCCGGCTCATGACGCGGGGACCCGGCCGAGGCAGGCGGCGACGGCCGTGGCCACGGCGGGCCACTGCTCGGCCAGGTAGAAGTGGCCGCCGGGGAAGCGCCGGAAGGACGTCCCGCCCGTGGTCTCCCGGCGCCACCCCTCGGCGTCCGCACCGCGCGCCCAGGGGTCGTCCTCGCCGAGGAACACGCTGATCGGGCAGCGCAGCGGCACGCCGGGGCGGTAGGCGAAGGCGTCCAGCGCGCGGTAGTCGCCGCGCAGCACCGGCAGGACCATGGCGAGGATGCCCGGGTCCGCGAGCAGCGCGCCCGCGGTGCCGCTCAACGCGGTGAGGTCGGCGACGAGTTCGGCGTCGCTGCGGCGGCCCAGGTGCGCGTTGCGGTGCGCGGCGGGCGCTCCCCGCCCGGAGGCGATCAGCGCCACGGGGCGGGTCCTGCCGCCCGCCTCCAGGCGGCGGGCCACCTCCCAGCCGACCAGGGCGCCCATGCTGTGTCCGAAGAGCGCCAGCGGAGCGGTGTCGGGCAGGTGCCCGAGCGCGTCGGCGACGGCGTCGGCGAGGCGTCCGATGTCCTCGGTGCAGGGCTCGTTGCGCCGCTCCTGCCGACCGGGGTACTGGGCGGCCAGCACCTCCACGCCGGGCGGCATGTGCGCGCTCAGCGGCTTGAAGAAGGTCGCCGATCCCCCGGCGTGCGGCAGGCAGACGAGCTGCACCGCGCCGGGACCGGGCGCCGCGGGCGTGTAACGGGTGATCCACGGACCGGTCTTCAGGTCCCAGGCGGTCATGGTTTCCTCCTCAGCGCCGCCGGGCCGGTTCGGCGACGACGGATGGAGCGGTGGGCGTACGGGGGTGGATGCCGGTGGCGGCCAGGTCTCCTGTGGCACCCGCGCGGGGCCACGGGATGCCGGGTCTGCCGTCGCGCCCGCGCGGGGCCGCCGCGCCGGATCGGGGTCCGGGCACGGCGTCGGCCGGAGGTCCTTCCGGCCGGCGCCGCGGGCGCGTCAGTCGGGGTCGAGGGCGGACAGCCAGCCGTCCACGGCCGCCGCGGTGGCCGCGGCGTGCTCGGCCTCGATCATCGAGAAGTGGTCGCCCGGCACGTCGACGGTGTCGTGCGGCAGCGCCCAGTCGACCCGCCAGCCCTCGGCCGCACCGCCCTGGTGGCCGCCGATCGGTTCGCTCGCCCGTACCAGCAGCGTGGGCGCGGTGAGGGCGTCGAGGCCGTAGTCGAACCCGGCGTAGCGGGCGCGGGCGGTGAGCCATGCCTCGCCCGCGTCGTCGGCGGAGGTCTCCACGACCTCCCGGCGCTCGCGCAGCGAATTCTGCAAGGTGTCCGTCCAGTCGGCGCCGAGCCCGTGCCCGCCGCCCCAGGTCGGCGTGTCGATGAGTACGAGTCCGGCCGGGGCGTGTCCGTCCGCCGCCAGTCGGGCAGCGGTGACGGCGGCGATGTTGCCGCCGCCCGAGTAGCCGAGGACCGCGAACCGCCGTCCCCCGGCGGCCTGTTGGGCCGCCTGTGCCAGCGCCTCGGTCAACGAGTCGACGGAGAAGGGCAGTTCCTCGCCGGACACGAAGCCGGGCAGGCCCACGACGGTGGTGGCGCGCCGTCCGCCGAGGCCGGCGGCGAACCGCGCGTACTGGTGGAAGTTCTGCCGCCAGATGAAGGTCGGGAAGCAGATCAGCAGCGGCTCGTCCGGGCCGTCGGCGAGCTTCACCGTCCGCAGGGGGCGGGTCAGTTCGGCGGTGGTGGTGAACTGGGCCCGGTAGTCGGCGAACCGGGCGAGCAGGTCGTGCGCCTCCTCGCCCCGGCCGAGTTCCACGGCGCGTTCGAACAGGCCGCTCAGGCCCTCGGCCGAGCGCACGGCGGGCGCCGCCGGGTCGGCGGATCCCGCGGCGGCGTCGCCGAGTTCGCGGTCGAGGTGGGCGGCGAGCGCGTCGACGCTGGCGTGGTCGAAGACCAGGGTGCTGGGCAGCGCGATGCCGGTGACGGCGCTGAGCGTGGTGGACAGTTCGACGGCGGACAGCGAGTCGAAGCCGAGGGTGGACAGTTCGCGGTCCGGGTCGACGTGCTCGCCCGACGGGTGACCGAGCACCCGGGCGACCTGGAGGCGTACCACGCGCAGCAGTTCGGCCGGCCGCTCGTCGGGGCCGAGCCCGGCGAGCCGTTCCCGGAAGGTGCCGGACTCCTGCGGCGCCGCCGGTTCCGCGGCGGGCGCGGCGCTGACGGAAGGGGCCGGGAAGGTGGCGGTCCGGCGCGTCGCGCCCGTGGCGCCCGTGGCGCCCGTAGCGCCGAGCCAGTAACCGGCGCCTTGGAACGCGTAGGTGGGCAGGTCGACGACGCGGGCGCCGATGCCCGCGAACACCGCCTCCCAGTCGGGCCGGACGCCGCGGGTCTGCACCGCGGCGACCGCGGCGAGCAGCGTGCGGGCCTCCGGCCGGTCGCGGCGCAGCGCCGGGACGACGACGGCGCCCGCGGCGGCCTCCCCCAGGCTGTCGCGCGCCATGGAGCTGAGCGCGGAGTCGGGGCCCAGCTCGACGTAGGTGGTCACACCCGCGGCGGCCATCGTCCGCATGCCGTCGAGGAACCGGACGGCCGAACGGATGTGGCGGGCCCAGTAGTCCGGTGAGGTCAGCTCGCCGGGCCCGGCGATCGTGCCGGTGACGTTGGAGAGCACGGGGATCTCCGGTTCGGCGAAGGTCATCGTCGCGGCCAGGTCCCTGAAGGCGTCCAGGATCGGGTCCATCCGCGTGGAGTGGGAGGCGATGCTGATCGCCAGCCGCCGGGTCTTGCGGCCCCGCTCGGCCCAGTGCGCGACGAGTTCGTCCACCGCGGCCTCGTCCCCGGAGACGACCACGGCCCGGGGGCCGTTGACCGCGCCGAGCGACACCTCGTGGTCGCGTCCGGCGAGCATCGGCGCCAGTTCGGCCTCGGACGCCTGGATCGCGGCCATCGCGCCGCCGGGCGGCAGGTCGCCCATCAACCGCCCGCGCGCGGCGACCAGTTCGGCCGCCTCGGTCAGCGACAGCACCCCGGCCAGGTGCGCGGCGGACAGCTCGCCGACCGAGTGGCCGATGAGGTGGCCGGGCCGCACGCCCCACGATTCCAGCAGCCGGTACAGCGCGACCTGGACGGCGAAGGTCACCGGCTGGGTGTACCGGGTCTCGTCCAGCAGGGCCGCGTCCGTCGATCCGGGCGCCGCGAACGCCAGCTCGCGCAAGGGCCGTTCGAGGTGTGGGTCCAGCGCCGCGCAGGCGGCGTCGAAGGCCGCCGCGTACGCCGGGAAGGTGGCGTACAGCTCCTGTCCCGCGCCCGCGCGCTGTGCGCCCTGGCCGGTGAAGAGGAAGGCCGGGCGACCGCTCGCGGACGGCGGCCCGACGGCCGCGTCCGGGTCGGGCACGCCGTCGGCGAGCGCCCGCAGTCCGCGCAGCGCCTCCTCGCGGTCGGCGGCCAGGACCGTGCCGCGGGCGGTGAGTTCCGCGCGGGTGGTGGCGAGGGAGTAGCCGACGTCGGCCACCGCGAGCTCGGGCCGGTCGGTGAGGTGGTCCGCGAGCCGGGCGGCCTGGGCGCGCAGCGCGCGGCTGCCGTCGCCCGAGACGGGCAGCAGGACGGGCACGGCGGGGGAGGCCGCGGCGTCGGCATTGGCATCGGCGGTCCCTTCTCCGACGGTCCCTTCACCGGCCGCCGCAGGAGCGCGTACGCCGGTCGGCGGGGCCGGATGCGCGAGTTCCGCGGGGGCCTGTTCGAAGATCGCGTGCACATTGGTGCCGCTGATGCCGAAGCCGGACACGGCGCCGCGGCGCGGTCGCGGCTGGTGCCCCGACTCGTCGGCGGGCTTGGCCTCGGGCCACGCGATGGTCTCGGTGAGCAGCCGCACCGCACCGGAGTCCCAGTCGACGGCGGGCGTCGGGGCGTCGATGTGCAGGGACTTCGGCATCGCGCCGTTGCTGATCGCCAGCACCATCTTGAGCACCCCGGCGATGCCCGCGGCGGCCCCGGTGTGCCCGAAGTTGGACTTGATGGAACCGAGCCGCAGCGGCTGGTCGGCGGGCCGCTCCTGACCGTACGTGGCCAGCAGCGCGCTGGCCTCGATGGGGTCGCCGAGCGTCGTGCCGGAGCCGTGCGCCTCCACGATGTCGACCTCGTGCGCGGACAGCCCGGCGTTGCGCAGCGCGGCGCGGATCACCTTGGCCTGCGCGCGGCTGCTGGGCGCGGCCAGGCCGTTGCTGGCACCGTCCTGGTTGATCGCGGAGCCGCGGATCACCGCGTGCACCCGGTGGCCGTTGCGGCGCGCGTCCGACAGGCGTTCCACGACGATCGCGCCGGCGCCCTCGGCCCAGGCGAATCCGTCGGCGGCGGCGGCGAACGCCTTGATGCGGCCGTCGGCGGCGAGTCCGCGCTGGTGGGTGAACTCGATGAAGAGGGTGGGGGTGGGCATCACGCTCGCGCCGCCGACCAGGGCCATGGCGCAGTCGCCCGAGCGCAGCGCCTGCGACGCCTGGTGCAGCGCGACCAGCGACGAGGAGCAGGCGGTGTCGATGGAGACCGCGGGCCCCTCCAGGCCCATGACGTACGCGATCCGGCCGGACGCCACGCTGCTGGCGTTACCGGTGAGCTGGTAGCCCATGATCTGCGGCGGCAGCTCCTCGGCGTCGGTGCCGTAGCCCGCGTAGGAGACGCCGAGGAAGACGCCGGTCGCACTGCCCTTCAGGGAGTGCGGGTCGATCCTGGCGTTCTCGACCGCCGCCCAGGACACCTCCAGGGCGAGCCGCTGCTGCGGGTCCATGGCCAGCGCCTCGCGCGGCGAGATGCCGAAGAACTCGGCGTCGAAGCGCGGCAGGTCGGTGAGGAAGCCGCCCTGGCGGGCGATCGAGGCGCCGGGGGTGTCGCCGTCGCCGAGCAGCATGCCCAGGTCCCACCCGCGGTCGTCCGGGATGTCGGTCATCATGTCCCGGCCGGACTCCAGCGCCTCCCACAGCTTCTCCGGGGTGTCCGCGCCGCCGGGGAAGCGACAGGCCATCCCGACGACGGCCAGGGGCTCGGTGGCCGCCGACAGCAGCCGCTGGTTCTCCTCGCGCAGCCGTTCCGTCTCGGTGAGGGCCGCGCGCAGCGCCTCGACGATGCGTCCGGTCTCCATGGCCATCAGTGACTCCGTTTCTGCTGGGACTTCCGTGGGGCCCGGCGCCGCTCGCGCCGCGTGTCGTGATCTCCGGTGGGCCGGGGCCCCGGGCTCGGCTCTCGCGTCGGCCGGCTCCGGGCGGCTGCTCGGGCGTTCAGAACCGGTACCGCTCCTGCCACGGCCCCCGGTGCCCCGCGGTCCGGCTCCGTACCGCGGGTCGAGGGGCGAACCCGGTCCGTGCGGTCCGGTGCCGTACCGACCGCTGCTGTACGAACCGCTGCCGTGCCGACCGCTGCCGTACGTACCGGGCGCACGCCGTCACCGCTCGCCCAGCGCGGCGCGCACCAGGTCGTCGACGTCCATGTCGGCGATGGCCTCGCGCCGCTCCTCCCGCGCCTCGGGTTCCTCGGGCGCGTCGGGTGTGTCGGCCAGCCGCAGCAGCGTGTCCAGGACGCCGGCGGCGCGGAGCCGGGCGAAGGGGACGGTGGCCAGCAGTCCGCGGATCCTGGCCTCCTCGGAGTCGGCCGAAGGGGGTCCCGCGACATCGGCGGAGCCCTCCACCAGCTCTTCGTGGAGCCGGGCGGCGAGCGCGGACGGGGACGGGCAGTCGAAGACCAGGGTGCTGGGGAGTGTCAGGCCGGTCGCGGCGTTGAGCCGGTTGCGCAGCTCCACCGCGGTGAGCGAGTCGACGCCCAGGTCCTTGAAGGCACGCGACGGCCCGACCGGGTCGGTGCCGCTGAGCCCGAGCACCGCGGAGGCGTGCGAGCGGACCAGATCGAGCAGGTGCTCGCGCTGCTCGGCCGCGGGCCGCCCGGCCAGTTTCGCGGCGAGCGAGCGCGCCTCCACCGGGGCGGTGGAGCGGGCGGCGGCCCGGCGTCCCGCGGGCCTGCCGCCCGCGACCAGTGCGCGCAGCATGCCGGGCACCGGCGCCTGCCCGGCCTGGTCGCGCAGCGTCGGCAGGTGCAGCCGGGTCGGGACGGCCAGGGCCGTGCCCGTACCGCGCGCCGCGTCGAGCAGGGCCATGCCGCGCCGGGCGTCGATCGGCAGCACACCGGAGCCGGTCATCCGGGCGACCTGCTGCTCGTCCAGCCGTCCGGTCAGCTCGCTGACCTCCGACCAGTAACCCCAGGCCAGGGAGAGCGCGGGCTGACCGTGGGCGCGGCGATGGTGCGCGTACGCGTCCAGGAACGCGTTCGCGGCGGCGTAGTTGGCCTGTCCGGGGTTGCCGAGCACACCGGCGCCCGCCGAGTACAGCACGACCTCGGCCAGGTCCGACTCCCTCGTCAGGTCGGCGAGGTTGACCACCGCGTCCACCTTGGGCCGCAGCACCCCGTCGACCTGTTCGGAGGTCAGCGAGCCGACCATCCCGTCGTCCAGGACACCGGCGGTGTGCACGACGGCGGTCAGCGGGCGGTCGGCCGGGACGGCGTTCAGTACGGCGGCGAGCGCGTCGCGGTCCGCCGCGTCGCACGCGGTGACGGTGACGCTCTCGGCGCCCGACTCCAGGAGTTCCGCGCGCAGTTGTACGGCGCCGGGGGCGTCGGGACCGCGTCGGCTGGTCAGCAGCAGGTGCCGTACGCCCCATGCGGTGACCAGGTGCCGGGCGGCGATCGAGCCGAGGGTGCCGGTGCCTCCGGTGACCAGCACCGTGCCGTCCGGGTCGAGCGGCTTGGGCACGGTCAGCACCAGCTTGCCGGTGTGCTTGGCCTGGCTCATCAGCCGGAACGCCTCGGGCGCGCGGCGCACGTCCCAGGTGCGGACCGGCAGCGGGCGCAGGATACGGCGTTCGAAGAGCGCGACGAGCTTGCCGAGGATCTCCGCGATCCGGTCGGCGCCCGCGTCGATCAGGTCGTAGCGGCGGTACGCCACCCCGGGGTGGTCGGCGGCGACCGTGTCCGCGTCGCGCGGATCGGTCTTGCCCAGTTCCAGGAATGTGCCGCCCTCGGGCAGCAGCCGCAGTGAGGCGTCGATGAACTCCTGCGCCAGCGAGTTGAGTACGACGTCCATGCCGTGCCCGTGGGTGGCCGCGAGGAACTTCTCCTCGAACTCCAGGGTGCGGCTGGAGGCGATCCGGGACTCCTCGAAGCCCATCCGGTGGAGCGTGTCCCACTTGCCCTCGCTGGCCGTGGCGAAGACCTCCGCGCCCCAGTAGCGGGCGAGTTGGGCCGCGGCCATGCCGACGCCGCCGGTCGCGGCGTGCACCAGCAGCCGCTGTCCCTCGGCGAGGCCCGCGAGGTCCGCGAGCCCGAACCAGGCGGTCAGGAACACCGCGGGCACGCCCGCCGCCTGCTCGAAGGACAGGCCGCGCGGTATCCGCACCACCAGCCGCTGGTCGGTGACCGAGTACGGTCCGAACGGGTCGTGCAGCAGGCCCATCACCCGGTCTCCGACGGCCAACTCGGCAACGCCGGGCCCGACCTCGGTGATCAGGCCCGCGCCCTCGCTGCCGAGCCGGGCCTGGCCCGGCACCATGCCGAGGCTCACCAGCACGTCACGGAAGTTCACACCGGCCGCGCGGACCGATACGCGTACCTGCCCCTCCTCCAGCGGTGCCAGCGCCTCGGGGTGCGGAATCAGCGCGAGTGCGTCCAGGGTGCCGGGCGCGGTGGTGTCGAGCCGCCAGGCCGCGGCGCCGGCCGGCGGGCGCAGCAGGCGGGTGGTGTCGGCCGGGGCGAGGCGCGGCACGGTGGCCACCCCGACGCGCAGCGCGATCTGCTGCTCGTCGGCGGCGATCGCGCTGTTGAGGGCGGCGCCGACGCGCAGCCGGGACTCGTCGCGGCCGTCGAGGTCGAGCAGCAGGAACCGGCCCGGGTTCTCGGCCTGCGCCGACCGCAGCAGCCCCCAGAGCGCGGCGTGCGCCAGGTCCTCGACGTCCTCGTCCTCGGCCGCGGCGACCGCCCGCCGGGTCACCAGCGCCAGGCGGGTGCCCCGCAGCCGGTCGTCGGCCAGCCACTCCTGGAGCAGGGCGAGCGCGTCGGTGACGACGTCACGGGTGGTGGCCGCGAGGTCGCCGCCGGGCTTCGGCGTACCGAACGACAGCAGGGCCAGGCCGGGCGCGGGCGCGCCCTCGGCGATCGCGGCGGCCAATTCGACTGGGCCGGTGCGGACTTCGGCCACGGCGTCCACCGCGCGCAGAGCGGGCAGCAGACCGTGGACGTCGTCGCCGAGTACGGCCCAGCCCGCGCCGGTCGGCGCGCCCGCGTCCAACGGGAGCCGCTGCCAGTCGAGTTGGAACAGCGCGTCCTTGATGTCCGCGTCGGCGTCCGGACCCGCCGCGTCCAACTGAGCCGCGCTGACCGGCCGCATCACCAGCGAGCCGACGGACAGCACCGGGGCGCCGTCCGCGTCGGCGAGCGTCAGCCGCAGGCTGTCCTGCCCCTCGGCCGCCGTGACCCGCACCCGCACGGCCCCGGCACCGACCGCGTGCAGCGTCACGTCACGCCAGGCGAACGGCAGATAGGTGGCCGAGGAATCGAGGAAGTCGCCGAAGCCGGTGGCGTGCAGCGCCGCGTCCAGCAGTGCCGGGTGGACGCCGAACCTGCCCGCGTCCTGGTGGAGTTCGACCGGCAGCGCGGCCTCGGCGTAGACGGCGTCGCCGAGCCGCCAAGCGGACCGCAGCCCCTGGAAGGCCGGGCCGAAGGCGTAGACGGACTCCCGCGCCCGCTCGTACATCCCCTCGGTGTCGGCGGCCACGGCGCCCGGCGGCGGCCACGCGGTCCCGCCCAGCGCGGCGTCGGCACCGCCCTCCGCCGCGTCGGCGGCGGGCGCGAGCGTGGCGGTGGCGTGCCGCGTCCACTCCGCGGGGGTCTCACCGCCCTCGGGCCGGGCGTGCACCTCCAACTCGCGGCGGCCCCGCGGGTCGGGCGCGGCGACGGACAACTGCACCTGGACGTTGCCCCGTTCGGGCAGCACCAGCGGGCTGCCGAGGGTCAGTTCCGCCACCGTGCCGCAGCCCGCGAGGTCGGCGGCGTGCAGCGCCAGCTCCACGAAAGCGGTACCGGGCAGCAGCAGCCGGCCGCCCACCCGGTGGTCGGCCAGCCAGGGGTGGGTGGCGGTCGACAGCCGCCCGGTCAGCAGCAGCCGGTCCGCGCCCGCGACCGGCAACGCGGCGCCCAGCAACGGGTGTCCGGCGGCTTCGAGCCCGAGGTCGGAGGCGTCGCCGGAGTTCTTGTAGCCCTCGGCGAGCCAGTAGTGCTGGTGCTGGAAGGCGTACGTGGGCAGGTCCACACGGTGGGCGGGGGTTGCGGCGAAGACGGACCGCCAGTCGACAGGCAAGCCGCGTACCCAGCCTTCGGCGAGGGAGGTCAGGAAGCGTTCCTGGCCGCCCTCTTCGCGACGCAGGGTGCCCAGGGCGACGGCGTCGGACCCGGCGTCCTCGAAGGTCTCCGCGAGACCGACTGCGAGAACCGGGTGGGGGCTGGACTCGATGAAGTACCCGAAGCCGTCCGAGAGCAGGGCCCGGACGGTCTCGTCGAAACGGACCTCTTGGCGGAGGTTGGTCACCCAGTAGTCGGCGTCCAGCGCGGTGGTGTCGAGCTTGCCGCCGGTGACCGTGGAGTAGAACGGCACCTGCGACGACCGGGGCTCGATGCCCGACAGGGCTTCAACTACCTCGTCGCGTATGGCATCGACCTGTGCCGAGTGCGAGGCGTAGTCGACATCGATACGACGCGCCCGTACGCCCCCGGCCTCGCATCCGGCGAGGAGGTCGTCCAGCGTCTCCGGCTCACCGGAGACGACCGTGGACGACGGGCCGTTCACTGAGGCGACGGATATCCGCCCCTCGAAGCGCGCGATCTGCTCCCGCACCGCTTCCGCAGGGAGGGCGACGGAGACCATTCCGCCGTTGCCGGACAAGGTTCCGCGAATGGCCTTCGCCCGCAGCGCCACGACCTTCGCGGCGTCCTCCACCGACAACGCGCCAGCGACGCACGCGGCGGCGATCTCCCCCTGGCTGTGACCGATCACCGCACCCGGCTCGACACCGGCAGCACGCCACACCTCGGCGAGCGACACCATCACCGCCCACAACGCACCCTGAACCACCACCACATCGTCCAGAGCGCCCTCGCGAATCGCCTCCACCACAGACGAACCCACGTAAGGACGCAGCGCCGCGTCACACTCCGATAGCCGCGCCGCGAACACCGGAGACGAGGCAAGCAACTCCGTAGCCATCCCCGCCCACTGCGACCCCTGACCAGGGAAGACGAAAACCACCCGACCCGCACCCGGACGCACCACACCGGACACCACACCCGAGGCCGCGACACCCTCCGCGACAGACCCCAGCAGGCCCCGCGCCTGGTGCGCCTCCGTGGCGAGCGCCACGCCGCGGTGCTCCAGGGCGGCCCGTGACGTGGCGAGCGACAGCCCGACGTCGGCCGGGCGGGAGCTGTCGCCGACGTGGTGCGCGAGCCGTTCGGCCTGGTCGCGCAGCGCGTCCGCCGACCGCCCGGACACGAGCCACGGGACGACCCTCAGCGGCCCCAACGGGCTCCTGTCCGGGCCGACTTCGGGTTCCGCGAGGGCCTGCGCACCGTCGTGCTCCGGCTCCTCCAGGATCACGTGCGCGTTCGTCCCGCTGATCCCGAAGGAGGACACGGCGGCCCGGCGCGGCCGGTCGGCGCGCTTCCATTCGAGCGGCTCGGTGAGAAGTTCGACTCCGCCGCCGGACCAGTCGATGAAGGGGGACGGCTCATCGACGTGGAGGGTGCGCGGCAGCAGTCCGTTGCGCATCGCCTGGACCATCTTGATGACGCCCGCCACGCCCGCCGCGTGGGCGGTGTGGCCGATGTTGGACTTGATGGAGCCGAGCTTGAGGGCGTCGCTGTCGGCGCGGTTCCGCCCGTAGGTCGCGAGCAGGGCCTGGGCCTCGATGGGGTCGCCGAGCCGGGTGCCCGTGCCGTGGGCCTCGACCGCGTCCACCTGGTCGGCGGACAGGCGTGCGTCGGCGAGGGCGTCGCGGATGACGCGCTCCTGGGACGGGCCGTTGGGGGCGGTGAGCCCGTTGCTGGCGCCGTCCTGGTTGAGGGCGGAGCCGCGGAGCACGGCGAGCACGTGGTGGCCCTGGCGCCGCGCGTCCGACAGCCGCTCCAGCAGCAGCACGCCCGCGCCCTCGGACGGGCCGAAGCCGTCGGCCGCCCCCGCGAAGGACTTGCAGCGGCCGTCGGGCGCGAGGGCGCGCTGCCTGCTGAACGCGATGAAGCCCTGCGGTGTCGGCATCACCGCGACACCGCCGGCGAGGGCGAAGGAGCACTCTCCCGACCGCAGCGCCTGCACCGCCAGGTGCATCGCGACCAGCGACGACGAGCACGCGGTGTCGACGGTGAGCGCGGGACCCTCCAGGCCGAGGCTGTAGGAGACGCGGCCGGAGACGACGCTGGCGAAGGAGCCGACCCCGATGTAGCCCTCGAGGCCCTCGGGCACCTTGTGGTTGCCGGTGACGTAGTCCACGGTGGCGGCGCCGACGAACACCCCGCCGCGGCTGCCCTTGACGGACAGCGGGTCGATGCCCGCGCGCTCCAGCACCTCCCAGGAGATCTCCAGCATGAGCCGCTGCTGCGGGTCCATGATCAGGGCCTCGCGGGCGTTGACGCTGAAGAAGTCGGCGTCGAACTGGTCCGCGTCGTGCAGGAATCCGCCCTCGCGCACGTAGTTCTTGCCCTCGGCGTCGGGGTCGGCGTCGTAGAGGCTGTCCAGGTCCCAGCCGCGGTTGACGGGGAACGGGGTGATGGCGTCGCCGTCCTCGGCGACCAACTGCCACAGGTCGTCGGGGGTTTCGACGCCGCCCGGGTAGCGGCAGGCCATCGCCACGATCGCGATGGGCTGCGGGTCCTCCAGCTCGCGGACCCGGCGCCGCGCCTTGCGCAGGTCGGCGGTGGCGCGCTTGAGGTACTCGCGGAGCTTGTCCTCGCCGACCTGGCCGGCGCCGGCGCTGCTGACCGTGGTGTCCATCAGGAGTCACACCTATTCGTGTTCGGGTTCGGTGAGGTCACAGCCGTACGGTGGGCGCCGTCACGGGGTGTCGAGTTCGTCGTCGAGCATGGCGAGCAGCTCGGAATCGGTGGCCGCTTCGAGATCGAGGTCGTCGGCGGCCTTGCCGGCGGACCGGGCGGCGCCGGGGTCCCGCGCGTCCTGCAATTTGGAGGCCAGGGCGTGCAGCCGCGCGGTGACCTTCCGCCGCAGCTCGTCGTCGGCGGCCGGCAGGTCCAGCAGCACCGATTCCAGTCGGTCCAGTTCGGCGAGGGCCGGGACGGTCTCGGCGGCTTCGCCCGGGGCGAGTTGGCCGCGGATGAAGCGGGCCGCGGCGGTCATGGTCGGGTGGTCGAAGGCGATGCTGGCGGGCAACTGGACACCGATGGACGCCTGGAGACGGTTGCGCAGCTCCAGCGCGGTCAGGGAGTCGAATCCCAGCTCCTTGAAGGCCCGGTCGGTTTCGATGGCCTCGGGCGAGCCGTGGCCGAGCACCGAGGCGACGTGGCCGCGGATCAACTCCTCCAGCCTGTGCAGTTGTTCGGCCTGCGACAGCCCGGCGAGCCGGGCCGACCAGTCGGCCGCCGCGGTCTCCGCGCGCGGTGCCTCCACCTTGCGCCTGGCCGGTGCGGCGGCCTGGACGAGGCCGCGCAGGAGGTCGGGGAGCGTGCCGGACGCGGCCCGTACGCGCAGCGCGTCGGTGTCGAGCCGGATGGGGACGAGCAGGCTCTCGCCATCGGTGACGGCCGCGTCGAACAGGTCGGTGCCCTGGCGCGCGGACAGCGGCAGGACCCCGGCCCGCGCGACCTTGGCCGCGTCGGCGTCGGCGCCCATCGCGCTGCTCTGCGCCCACAG
Source organism: Streptomyces sp. NPDC008079 (assembly GCF_042957385.1). NCBI lineage: Bacteria > Bacillati > Actinomycetota > Actinomycetes > Kitasatosporales > Streptomycetaceae > Streptomyces > Streptomyces sp. NPDC008079. The sequence goes on along the minus strand of NZ_JBIBIC010000006.1, from coordinate 209,075 downwards.
GCCCCAGGCGAGGGACTGACCCGGCAGCCCGAGGTCGCGGCGCTGCCGGGCGAGGGCGTCGACGAAGGCGTTCGCGGCGGCGTAGTTGGCCTGGGCGATGCTGCCGAGGACGCCGGAGGCGGAGGAGAACAGCACGAACGCGGACAGGTCGGCGTCGCGCGTCAGATCGTGCAGATGGAGGGCGGCGGTGGCCTTGGGCGCGAAGACCCGGTCGATGTCCTGCGCGGTGAGCCGTTCCAGCGAGGCGTCGGACAGCACGCCCGCGCAGTGCAGGACGGCGGTCAGCGGGTGTTCCTCGGGGACGGTCGCGAGAAGGGCGGCGAGCGCGTCGCGGTCCGCGGCGTCGCACGCGGCGACGGTGACGGTCGCGGCACCCGACCCGGTCAACTCATCCCGCAACTCGGCCGCGCCGGGGGCCTCTTCGCCGCGGCGGCCGACCAGCAGCAGATGACGTACGCCGTGCCGCTGGACCAAGTGACGGGCGATCAGGCCGCCGAGGGCGCCGGTGCCGCCGGTGATCAGGACGGTGCCGTCGGGCCGCCACGGGGTGCCGCCTGCCGCCGACGACGTGGCACGGGCGAGCCGGGGCACCATGACCGTGCCCGCGCGCAGGGCGAGTTGGGGTTCACCGGAGCCGACAGCGGCGGGTACGGAGGTGGGGAAGAGCGCCAGCGAGCCCGGGTCGTCGTCCACGTCGACCAGGACGAACCGGCCGGGGTGCGCGGCCTGCGCCGAACGGATCAGACCCCACAGCGCGGCGCCGACGAGGTCGCCGATCCGGTCCTCGGCGCGGGCGGCGACCGCGTGCCGGGTGAAGACGACCAGCCGGGACGGTGCCAGCCGGTCCTCGGCGAGCCAGCTCTGGACCGTGGCGAGGAGGTCGACGGTGGCGGCACGGGCCGCCGAGGCGTCATCCCGCTCGTGCGGACCGACCCCATGGCTGACGGCGACGAGTTCGGGCGCGGGAAGCCCCGCGTCGAGAGCTTCGGTGAGCGCGCCGAGATCGTCGTACGCCTGCGGGTACGCCCCGGACTCCTCCAGGGCTTCGGTGAGCCGGTCGTCGACCGGGCCGAGCAGCAGCCAGTCGGCGCTCTGGCCGGAGACGGGAACCGGCGCCCACTCCACGCGGTGGAGGCTGTCCGGCCGGCCGGCGGCCGAGTGGTTCACCTCGTCGGCGGTCACCGGCTGCGGCAGCCCGGCGTCCAGGACGGCGACCGGGCCGCCGTCGGGATCGGTGAACGTCGCGGTGAACTCGTCGGGCTGGCCGGTCGGACGCAGGTGGGCGCGGAGCGCGGTCGCCCCGGCGGCGCGCAGCGAGAAGCCGGACCACCGCGTCCACTGGGCGTTCTGGTTCCGGTTGACCAGGGCGGGTTGCAGTGCCGCGTCCAGCAGAGCCGGGTGAAGGCAGAACCGGGCCGCGTCGCGGGCGTGTTCCTCGGGCAGCCGGATCTCGGCGTAGTACTCGCGGCCGACCCGCCACAGCTTGCGCAGGCCCTCGAACGCCGGGCCGTACACCTGGCCCAGGTCGGCCATCCGGCGGTGGAAATAGGCGAGGCTGACGGGCTGCGCGCCGCTGGGCGGCCAGACGGAGCCTTCCGGTTCGTCGGCCGGGCCGGACGCGTCCGGTTCCTCGGGTACGAGGACGCCGGTGGCGTGCCTGACCCACGGCGCGTCCGGCTCGGCGTCCTCGGCGCGGGCGTGCACGGCCAGCGGGCGGCCACCGTCCTCGTCGGGCGCGCCGACGGACACCTGGACGTGCACCGCGGCCTTTCCCCGCAGCGCGAGCGGCACGGCCAGCTCCAGCGTCTCGATCCGGCCGCAGCCCGCCATCTCGCCCGCGTAGAGGGCGAGTTCGGCGAAGACAGCGCCGGGCAGCACGGGACGGTCGTGCAGACTGTGGTCGGCCAGCCACGGGTGGGTGCGCAGCGAGAGGCGGCCCGTCAGCACGATCCGGTCCTCGTCGGCGACGCGGACCGCGGCCGACAGCAGCGGGTGATCGACGGACTCCTGCCCGAGCCCGCTCGGGTCCCCGGCGCGCGCGGCGTCACCCTCCAGCCAGTAGCGCTGGTGCTGGAAGGCGTAGGTGGGCAGGTCCACGGGGTGGGCCTGGGTTGCGGCGAAGACGGACCGCCAGTCGACGGGGAGACCCCGTACCCAGCCCTCCGCGAGAGACGTCAGGAAGCGTTCCTGGCCGCCCTCTTCGCGACGGAGCGTCCCCAGGGCGACGGCGTCCGATGCCGTGTCCTCGAAGGTCTCGGCGAGACCGACTGCGAGAACCGGGTGGGGGCTGGACTCGATGAAGTACCCGAAGCCGTCGGAGAGCAGAGCCCGGACGGTCTCGTCGAAACGGACCTCCTGGCGGAGGTTGGTCACCCAATAGGCCGCATCGAGCGCGGTGGTGTCGAGCTTGGCACCGGTGACCGTGGAGTAGAACGGCACCTGCGACGACCGGGGCTCGATGCCGGACAGGGCCTGGACGACCTCGTCACGGATGGCGTCGACCTGTGCCGAGTGCGAGGCGTAGTCGACATCGATACGACGCGCCCGTACGCCCCCGGCCTCGCATGCGGCGAGAACGTCGTCCAGCGTCTCCGGCTCGCCCGAAACCACCGTGGACGAAGGCCCGTTGACCGAAGCCACACCGATCCGGCCGTCCCAGCGCGCGATCAGCTCACGTACGTCCTGCGCGGGCAACGCGACCGACACCATCCCACCGTTGCCCGACAAAGTCCCGCGAATCGCCTTCGCCCGCAGCGCCACGACCTTCGCCGCGTCCTCCACGGACAACGCGCCCGCCACGCACGCGGCAGCGATCTCACCCTGGCTGTGACCGATGACCGCGCCCGGCTCGACACCGGCAGCACGCCACACCGCGGCGAGCGACACCATCACCGCCCACAACGCCCCCTGAACCACCACCACGTCATCCAGGGCGCCCTCGCGGATCGCCTCCACCACCGACGACCCGACGTGAGGACGCAGCGCCGCGTCACACTCCGCCAACCGCGCCGCGAACACCGGAGACGAAGCAAGCAACTCCATCGCCATCCCCGCCCACTGCGACCCCTGACCGGGAAAGACGAAGACCACCCGGCCGGAGCCCGGACGCACCACACCGGACACCAGACCCGGCGCCGGGACGCCCTCCGACAGCGAACCGAGCGCGCTGAGCGCCGACTTGGTGTCGGTGGCGACGGTGACGGCGCGGTGCTCGTGCTCGGCGCGGGTGAGGGCGAGCGCCCGGCCGATGGAGGCGAAGTCCGGGGCGTCGGAGTCGCCCGCGTATCCGCTCAGTCGGCGGGCCTGTGCGCGCAGGGCGGCGGCGGACCGGCCCGACACGGGCCACGGGACGGCGTTCAGCGGGCCCAACGGGCCTTCGTCCACCGCGGATTCGGCCTCGTCGGGCTCGGCGAAGTCGGTGGCGGCTTCCAGGACGACATGCGCGTTGGTGCCGCTGATGCCGAAGGCGGAGACGCCCGCGCGGCGCGGCCGGTCATCGGCGGTCGGCCACTGCCTGGCCTCGGTCAGCAGCTCGACGGTACCGCTGGACCAGTCGACCTGGGGGGTCGGCGCGTCCACGTGCAGGGTGCGCGGGAGCAGTCCGTACCGCATGGCCTGCACCATCTTGATCACGCCCGCGACACCCGCGGCGGCCTGCGCGTGCCCGATGTTCGACTTGACCGAACCGAGCCACAGCGGCCGGTCGGCGGGGCGGTCCTTGCCGTAGGTGGCGAGCAGTGCCTGCGCCTCGATCGGGTCGCCGAGCGTCGTACCGGTGCCGTGCGCCTCGACCGCGTCCACCTCGTCGCCGGTCAGCCGGGCGTCGGCGAGCGCGGCCTCGATCACCCGGCGCTGCGAGGGGCCGTTGGGGGCGGTCAGGCCGTTGCTCGCGCCGTCCTGGTTGACCGCGGTGCCGCGGACCACGGCCAGCACGCGGTGGCCGTTGCGCCGGGCGTCCGACAGCCGCTCCAGCAGCACCAGGCCCGCGCCCTCGGAGAAGCTGGTGCCGTCCGCGGCGGCGGCGAACGCCTTGCACCGGGCGTTGGGCGCGAGCATCTGCTGGCGGCTGAACTCGATGAACTCCATCGGGCTCGGCATCACCATCGCGCCTCCGGCCAGGGCGAGTTCGGACTCGCCGTCGCGCAGCGACCGCACGGCCAGGTGCAGGGCGACCAGCGACGACGAGCACGCGGTGTCCACCGTCAGCGCCGGGCCCTCCAGGCCGAAGGCGTAGGACACACGGCCGGAGACCACGCTGTTGGCCGACCCGGTCATCGTGTAGCCCTCAAGGCCCTCGGGTATCCGCGCGACATCGGCGCCGTACCCGGTGTAGGACGCGCCGACGAACACGCCGGTACGGCTGCCGCGCAGGTCGGCGGGCGCGATACCGGCCCGCTCGAACGCCTCGTACGCGGACTCCAGGACCAGCCGCTGCTGCGGGTCCATGGCCAGCGCCTCGCGGGGCGAGATGCCGAACAGCTCGGCGTCGAAGTCGGCCGCGCCGTCCACGAAGCCGCCCTCGCAGGCGAGTTCGACGCCCTCGGGGTCGAACAGCCTCAGGTCGTCGGTCTCCCAGCCGCGGTCACCGGGGAAGCCGGTCATCGCGTCCCCCTCCCCCGCGACGAGGTCCCACAGGTCCTCGGGGGAGGTGACACCGCCGGGATAGCGGCAGGCCATGCCGATGACCGCGACGGGTTCGTGGCTCTGCGCCTCGACCGTCCGGAGCCGCCGCTGCGTGCGCCTCAGGTCGGTCATGACCTTGTTGAGGTAGTCGCGGAGCTTCTTCTCGTCGGTGGACGGGGCCTGGTTCGTCATCGCGTGCACTCCGGGGCTCGTGGGGACCTGCGGGCGGGGTTTCCAGAGAACGAGCGGGTCATCACGTGCCCAGCTCACGGTCGATCAGGGCGAAGATCTCCTCGTTGCTCGCGGCGCCCAGCGCGTCCTCGTCCGTCGCGCTCCCGCCGTGGCCTTCGGGTGCCTCGTCGTCCGCGGCCTCGTCGTCGCCGACCTTCCACAGCAGGCGCTCAAGGCGCTTGACGAATTTCGCGCGGGCAGGTCCCTCGGGCAGTCCGGCCGCCAACGCGCTTTCCAGTCGGTCGAGTTCGGCCAGGCCCGGCGTCCCGGCGGTGTCTTCGCCGCCGAGGCCCAGTTCCTCGCGCAGGTGGCGGGCGAGGACCGCGACCGTCGGATGGTCGAAGACGAGCGTCGACGGCAGGGCCAGGCCGGTCGCCGTACCGATCCGGTTGCGCAGTTCGACCGCCATGAGGGAGTCGAAGCCCAGCTCGCGGAACGGCCGGTCCTGGTCGACGGATTCCCCCGTGGCGCCGTCGAGGGTGACGTGGCTGGTGACCGCCGCGGCGTGTCCGCGCACCAACTCGACCAGCTCGCGCTCCTGTTCCGCCGCCGGGCGGCCCGCCAGCCGGGACCGCAGTTCCCCCGCCGTGGCCGCACCGGTCCCCGCGGCTTCCGTGTCGCCCGCGGCACCGGACCGCAGTGCGGCGACCGCCTCGGGGATCTCCGCGAACAGCGCGGTCGGGCGCTTGGCGTAGAAGACGGGCGCGAACCGCTCCCAGCGCAGGTCGATGACCACCGGGGCGGTCTCGTCGCGGTCGAGCGCCTGTTGGAGGGCGGTCACGGCCAGCGCAGGCGCCATCTCGTGGATGCCCTCCAGGCGGCCCCGGGCACCGACGTCCCCCGCGGCCATACCGGTACCGGCCCACGTACCCCATGCCACGGAGGTGGCGGGAAGTCCCTCGGCGCGGCGGCGCTCGGCCAGCGCGTCCAGGAACGCGTTGCCTGGCGCGTAGTTGCCGAGTCCCGGCATGCCGAAGGTCGCTCCGAACGACGAACAGAGCACGAACGCCGACACGTTCATGTCCCGCGTCAGCTCGTGCAGATGCACCGCCGCACCGGCCTTGACGCGCAGCACCTGTTCCATCTGATTACGGGTCAGATGTGCCACCACGCTGTCGTCCAGAACGGCCGCGGCGTGGAACACGGCCGACAGCGGTTCCTCCGCCGGGATCGCGGCGAGTACGGCGGCGAGCGCGTCGCGGTCCGCGACATCGCAGGCGGCGAAGGTGACCCGTGCGCCGGCCTGCACCAGCTCCTTCTCCAGAGCGGCGGCGCCCGGCGCGTCCGCCCCGCGACGGCTGACCAGCACCAGGTGCGGCGCCCCGCCACCGGCCAGCCAGCGGGCGATGTGCGCGCCGATCCCGCCGGTACCGCCCGTGACCAGCACGGTACCCTCGGGCAGCCATGTGCGGACGGCGGCCGAGTCGGCGGCCGGGGCCCGCAGCAGGCGACGGCCCAGCAGCCCGCCGAGGTCCGGGCGCAGCGCCACATGGTCCTCGTCGGCGATCCCGGCGAGGGCGGCGGCGAGGGCACGGCCGACCCGGACCGTCGCCTCATCGGACAGCTCCGCGAGCGGCGTGGCCGGAAGATCCAGCAGCCCGCCCCACAACAGTGGGTGCTCCAGCGCCACCACCCGGCCGAGGCCCCAGATCTGCGCCTGCGCCGCCGAGACCGTCCTGTCCCCCGCCGCCACCGACACCGCCCCACGGGTGGCGCACCACAGCGTCGGCTGCGTCCCGGACTCCTCGGCCACCGCCACCAGGGCCTGGACCAGGGAAACGGTGGCGGCCAGGCCCTCCGTGACCGCCGGCCGCTCGGGATCGGGCGTCTCGTCCAGCGCGAGCAGGGACAGGACGCCGGTGAGGGGGGTGGTCCGCTCGGTCGTGTCGCCGCCGGTGCGGGACCGCAGCTCCGCGGCGAGGGCGTCGGCGCTTCCCGCTGTAGCGGTCGCGTCGAGGTGCAGCCGTTCGACCTGGGCGCCGTGGCCGGTCAGGGCCGCGTCCGCGAGGTCGGCCCATTCGGCGGGACACCGGTCGGCCGGGGGCAGCACCAGCAGCCAGCGGCCGGTGAGCCGTACCTGCGCCGGGGACACGACCGGCCGCCAGCCGATCCGGTACCGCCAGCCGTCGACCGCCGACGCCTCACGGCGGCGCCTGCGCCACGTGGACAGCGCGGGCAGCGCCTCGCGCAGCGGCAGATCGGTGACGACGCCCAGCTCAGCGGCCACCGTGTCGGCGTCTCCGCCGTCCACGGCCGCCCAGAACGCCTCCTCCACGGCATCGGGCACCCCGGCGTTCGCCGCGCCGCCCGCCGCTGCCCGCTCAGGATCGTCGTCCTCCAGCCAGTAGCGCTGCCGCTGGAAGGCGTACGTGGGGAGGTCCACGCGGTGGGCGGGGGTTCCGGCGAAGACGGACCGCCAGTCGACGGGCAGGCCGCGTACCCAACCCTCCGCGAGGGAGGTCAGGAAGCGTTCCTGGCCGCCTTCGTCGCGGCGGAGGGTGCCCAGGGCGACGGCGTCGGAGCCCGCGTCCTCGAACGTCTCGGCCAGACCGACAGCCAGGACCGGGTGCGGGCTGGACTCGATGAAGTACCCGAAGCCGTCGGAGAGCAGAGCCCGGACGGTCTCGTCGAAACGGACTTCCTGGCGGAGGTTGGTCACCCAGTAGTCGGCGTCCAGCGCGGTGGTGTCGAGCCTGCCGCCGGTCACCGTCGAGTAGAACGGCACCTGCGACGACTGCGGCTCGATGCCGGACAGGGCCTGGACGACCTCGTCACGGATCGCGTCCACCTGTGCCGAGTGCGAGGCGTAATCCACATCGATACGACGGGCCCGTACGCCCTCGACCTCGCATGCGGCGAGAAGGTCGTCCAACGCCTGCGGTTCACCCGAAACGACCGTGGAGGAAGGCCCGTTCACCGACGCGACGGAAATACGACCGTCCCACCGCGCGATCAGCTCCCGTACGTCCTGCGCGGGCAGCGCGACCGACACCATCCCGCCGTTGCCGGACAAGGTCCCCCGAATGGCCTTCGCCCGCAACGCCACGACCTTCGCCGCGTCCTCCACGGAAAGCGCGCCCGCCACGCACGCGGCGGCGATCTCACCCTGACTGTGACCGATCACCGCACCCGGCTCAACGCCCACCGACCGCCACACCGCCGCCAGCGACACCATCACCGCCCACAACGCCCCCTGAACAACGACCACATCGTCCAGAGCCCCGCTACGAATCGCCTCCACCACCGACGACCCCACGTAAGGCATCAGGGCAGCATCACACTCCGCCAACCGCGCCCCGAACACCGGAGACGACCCCAGAAGCTCAGTCGCCATCCCCGCCCACTGCGACCCCTGACCAGGGAACACGAACACCACCCGACCCGCGTCGGAGCGAACCGCTCCGCTCACCAGGCCGGGGGCGGGCGTGTCCGCCGCGAGCGCGCCGAGTACGTCCAGGGCCTGTGTGCTGTTCGCGGCCAGGACCACCGCGCGGTGCTCCATCGCGGAGCGGGTGGTGGCCAGCGAGAGGCCGATGTCCGCGGCTGCGGCGGTAGCGGCCAGGTCGGCGGCCAACCGGTCCGCCTGCCCGCGCAGCCCTGCGGCCGACCGTGCGGACACCGGCCACGGAACGACGTTGAGCGATCCCAACGGGCCCTCGGCGGGGCCGGGTTCGGCGATGTCCTCGCTTGCGGCCTGCGGCTCCTCCAGGATCACGTGCGCGTTCGTCCCGCTGATCCCGAAGGCCGACACGCCCGCCCGCCGCGTACGCCCCTCGCCCCGGACCCACTCGCGCGCCTCCGCCAGCAGCTCCACCCCGCCGCCGGACCACTCCACATGCGGCGTCGGCTCATCGACATGCAGGGTCCTCGGCAGGACTCCGTGCCGCATGGCCTGCACCATCTTGATCACACCCGCCACGCCCGCCGCGGGTCCTGAGTGCCCGATGTTGGACTTCACCGAGCCCAGCCACAAAGGCCGTTCGCCGGTCCGCTCCCGCCCGTACGTCGCGAGCAGCGCCTGCGCCTCGATGGGGTCGCCGAGCGTCGTGCCGGTGCCGTGCGCCTCGACCACGTCCACGTCCGCGGCGCTGAGGCGGGCATCGGCGAGCGCGTCGCGTATCACCCGTTCCTGAGCGAGGTTGTTGGGGGCGGAAAGTCCGTTGCTGGCGCCGTCCTGGTTGAGCGCGGTGCCACGGACGACGGCCAGTACACGGTGGCCTTTGCGGCGCGCGTCCGACAGCCGCTCGACGAGCAACGCGCCCGCGCCTTCGGCCCAGTTGGTGCCGTCAGCGGCGGCGGCGAACGCCTTGATCCGGCCGTCGGGCGCCAGGCCGCGCTGGCGGCTGAACTCCACGAAGGCGTCCGGAGTCGGCATGACCGCGATGCCGCCCGCGAGCGCCATCGTGCAGTCGCCGGAACGCAGCGCCTGCACGGCCAGGTGCAGGGCCACCAGCGACGACGAGCACGCCGTCTCGACGCTGAGCGCGGGCCCTTGGAGACCGAACGTGTACGCGATCCGCCCGGCGGCGACGCTCGACATGGTGCCGGTGATGACGTAGCCCTCGACCGGCTCGGGCGTGCGCCGCAGCCGCGACACGTATCCGTTGGCGACGATTCCGGTGTAGACGCCGACCCGTTCCTCGCGCACGGCGCGCGGGTCGATGCCCGCACGCTCGAACGCCTCCCAGGAGATCTCCAGCATGAGCCGCTGCTGCGGGTCCATGCCGAGCGCCTCGCGCGGGGTGATGCCGAAGAACGCGGGGTCGAAGTCGGCCGCTCCGTCGAGGAATCCGCCCTCGGTGACGTAACTGGTGCCACGGCTCTCCGGGTCGGGGTCGAAGAGTCCGGCCAGGTCCCAGCCGCGGTCGTCGGGGAACGGGCCGATGGCGTCACGCTCGCCGTCCACCAACCGCCACAGATCCTCGGGCGATCGCACACCGCCCGGGTAGCGGCAGGCCATGCCGACGATCGCGATCGGCTCCTGGGCGGCGGCCTCGGCCTCCCGCAGCCGCTGCTTCGTGACGCCCAAGTCGGCCATCACCCGCTTCAGGTACTCCCGAAGCCTCTCCTCCGTGTTACCGGTGGCCATTCCCCTCGCTCCTTCGACGATCTGCGACGTTTGTCCGACAGCGGTGACCGGAGCGGCTCAGCCTGTGCCCAACTGTTTGTCGATCAGCGCGAACATCTCGTCGTCCGACGCGGTGTCCAGCGCGATTCCGCCGGTGTCGGCGCCCGCCTCCGCACCGGTCGCCGCGTCTCCGCGCCACGCCCAGAGCAGCGACTCCAGACGCCGGGTGATCCGCTCACGCGTCTCGCCGTCCGGCGAGATTCCGCCGAGCCGCGTGGCGATCCCGTCCAACTCGTTCAAGACCTCGGCGTGTTCACCGTCGACCGGCGCACTTTCCATCTCGTCCAACAGGAAGCGGACCAGGCTGATCGGCGTCGGGTAGGAGAAGACGACAGTCGCCGGGAGCTTCAATCCGGTCGCCGCGCTCAGCCGCTTGCGCAGTTCGACGGCGGTCAGCGAGTCGAAGCCCAGTTCCTTGAAGGCCCGTTCGGCCGCGACGTCGTCCGGAGTGGCGTGCCGCAGCACCGTCGCCACCTCCACGCGCAACAGGTCGAGCAGTACGCGCTCCCGCTCCTCGCGGTCGAGTCCCGCCAGCCGCACGGTCAGCGCGTCCGGGTCGACATCGGGACCGTCGTCCAGCACCTCGGTCCGCGCCGTCGTGCGGACGGCGGGGCCGGAGCGGTCGATGTCCAGCCAGTAGCGGCGCGGTTGGAAGGCGTACGTAGGCAGGTCCACGAGGTGGGCGGGGGTTCCGGCGAAGACGGACCGCCAGTCGACGGGCAGGCCGCTTACCCAGCCCTCGGCGAGGGAAGTCAGGAAGCGTTCCTGGCCGCCCTCGTCACGGCGGAGGGTGCCCAGGGCTACGGCGTCGGAGCCCGCGTCCTCGAACGTCTCGGCCAGACCGACAGCCAGGACCGGGTGCGGGCTGGACTCCACGAAGTACGTGAAGTCGTCGGCGAGGAGGGCCCGGACGGTCTCGTCGAAACGGACTTCCTGGCGGAGGTTGGTCACCCAGTAGTCGGCGTCCAGCGTGCTTGTGTCGATACGGCCGCCGGTCACCGTCGAGTAGAACGGAACCTGCGAGGACTGCGGCTCGATGCCGGACAGGGCCTCAACTACCTCGTCCCGGATCGCGTCCACCTGCACCGAGTGCGACGCGTAGTCCACATCGATACGACGGGCCCGTACGCCCTCGGCCTCACACGCCGTCAGCAGCTCAGCGAGCGCTTGAGGTTCACCCGAAACCACGGTGGACGAAGGCCCGTTCACCGAGGCAACGGAAATACGGCCGTCCCAGCGCGCGATCCGCTCCCGTACGTCCTGCGCGGGCAGCGCGACCGACACCATCCCGCCTCGGCCCGACAAGGTCCCGCGAATCGCCTTCGCCCGCAGAGCCACTACGCGCGCCGCATCCTCCACCGACAACGCACCCGCCACACACGCCGCCGCGATCTCACCCTGACTGTGACCGATCACCGCACCCGGCTCAACGCCCACCGACCGCCACACCGCCGCCAGCGACACCATCACCGCCCACAACGCACCCTGAACCACCACCACGTCATCCAGGACGCCCTCGCGGATCGCCTCCACCACCGACGAACCGACGTGAGGACGCAGCGCCGCGTCACACTCCGCCAACCGCGCCCCGAACACCGGAGACGAAGCAAGCAACTCCATCGCCATCCCCGCCCACTGCGACCCCTGACCAGGAAAGACGAAGACCACGTGGTCGGCCGGTCGGCCGTCGGTGTCGTCCACCGTGGCCAGGCCCGTGACGGTGGAACCTGTGGGGGTGCCTGAGGCGAGGGCGCCGAGGGCCGAGGGGTGGTCCGGGTCCAGCACGACCGCGCGGTGCTCCCACGCGGCGCGGGTCGTCGCCAGGGCGAGGCCGATCTCCGGCGCGGCCGGGCCGTGGCCGGCCAACGTGTACTCCAGCAGCCGCTCGGCCTGGTCGCGCAGTGCGGCGGCGGACCGCGCGGACACCGGCCACGGTACGACGGGGCCCAGCGGCCCGAGCGGCCCGTTCGCGCGTTCCGACCGGGCCTCCGGCGTATCGGCCCGGTCGCCCGAGTCTCGCGGATCGCGCGCGTCCGCCGAGCCGGCCGCACCGCCGACGCCGCCCGCGTCGTCCGTCGGCTCACCGGCCTCCTCCAGGATCAGGTGCGCGTTCGTCCCGCTGATCCCGAAGGCCGACACGCCCGCCCGCCGCGCACGTCCGTCGCCCCTGACCCACTCCCGCTCCTCGGTCAGCAGTTGCACCCCGCCGCCGGACCAGTCCACGTGCGGTGTCGGCTCGTCGACATGCAGGGTTCTCGGCAGGACTCCGTGCCGCATGGCCTGCACCATCTTGATCACACCCGCCACGCCTGCCGCGGCCGAGGTGTGGCCGATGTTGGACTTCACCGAGCCGAGCCACAGCGGCCGTTGGCCGTCGCGTCCCGCGCCGTAGGTGTTGAGCAGGGCGGTCGCCTCGATCGGGTCGCCCAGGGAGGTGCCGGTGCCGTGCGCCTCGACCACGTCCACGTCGGTGGCGGCGATCCTGGCGCTGCGCAGCGCGGCGCGGATGACGCGTTCCTGGGAGGGGCCGTTGGGGGCGGTGAGGCCGTTGCTCGCACCGTCCTGGTTGACCGCGGAGCCGCGGATCAGGGCCAGGACGCGGTGGCCGTTGCGCCGGGCGTCCGACAGCCGTTCCAGCAGGAGCAGGCCCAGGCCCTCGGCGGGGCCGAAGCCGTCGGCGGAGGCCGCGAAGGCGCGGCAGCGGCCGTCAGGGGACAGGGCGCGCTGGCGGCTGAACTCGGGGTAGCCGATGGCGGTGGACATGACGGTCACTCCGCCGGCGACGGCCAGGGAGCATTCGCGGCTGCGCAGTGCCCCGGCGGCCAGGTGCATGGCGACCAGCGACGACGAGCAGGCCGTGTCGACGCTGATCGCCGGGCCTTCGAGCCCGAAGGTGTAGGCGACGCGGCCGGACATCACGCTGGCGAAGTTGCCCGTCGCGTAGTAGCCCTCGACCTCCTCGGGGATGGCGGGGAGTTCCCAGCCGTAGTCGGCGGAGCTGAAGCCGATGAACGTGCCGGTGGGGCTGCCCTTGACGGACAGTGGGTCGATGCCTGCCCGTTCGAAGAGTTCCCATGTGCAGGGCAGGAGGAGCCGTTGCTGCGGGTCCATGCCGAGGGCTTCGCGGGGGGAGATGCCGAAGAACGACGCGTCGAATTCGGTTGCTCCGGTGAGGAATCCGCCGCCCCGCACGTAGTTGCTGCCGGGCCGCGCGGCGTCCTCGTCGTAGCGGTCGTCGATGTCCCAGCCCCGGTCCTTGGGGAACGGGGTGATGGCGTCGCCGCCCTCGGCGACCAACTGCCAGAGGTCGTCGGGGGTTTCGACGCCGCCGGGGTAGCGGCAGGCCATGCCGACGACCGCGATCGGCTCGTTCCTGGCGGCGGTGGCGTCGCGGAGCCGCTGCTGGGTCTCGCGCAGGTCGCCGGTCACCCGCTTCAGGTACGCGAGCAGTTTCGCCTCGTTCTCCGCCATTGCCATCCTTTTCGACTCCAGGCTCTCCGGTTCAGGAATGTCCCGTCCGCGTGCGGCGGATCAGGGGTTGCCGAGTTCGCGGTCCAGCAGGTCGAACATCTCCTCCGCGGTGGCCGACTCGATCTCGCCCCGGCCGTCGCGTCGTTGCCGTACCTGCCACAGCAGTTCCTCCAGGCGGCCGACGACTTCGGCGGTCTCCTCACCGTCCGCGGGCAGGGCGGCGACCGCGCCCGCGAGGGCGTCCAGCTCGTCCAGGACGGATCCGGTGCCGGTCCCGCCGGTGCTCACGGGACCGGTCGCCGCGGACGCGGCGCCGGTGGTGAAGCGGGTCCGCAGGTGCTGGGCGAGCGCGGTGGGCGTGGGGTGGTCGAACACCAGGCTCGCGGGCAGCTTCAGGCCGGTGGCGGTGGACAGGCGGTTGCGCAGTTCGACGGCGGTCAGCGAGTCGAAGCCGAGATCCTTGAACGTGCGGCCCGCCCGTACCGAGGAGTTGTCGGCGTGCTGAAGAACGCTGGCAGCTTGGTCACGTACCAGGTCGAGGACGTTCTTGAGCTGGTCGGGCTCGGAGAGCGTCGCCAACCGGGCGGCGAATTCGGCGCCCGCGGTGGTCGGGGCGGCGGAGTCGGCCTGATCGGTCTCGGTGCGCAACGCCGCTTGTACCTCGGGGAGTTCGGCGAGCAGCGGGCTGGGGCGCAGCGCGGTGAAGCCGAGGACGAACCTCTCCCAGTCGACATCGGCGACGGCGACGAACGTCTCGTCGTGCGCGACGGCCTGGAGCAGTGCGGTGGCGGCTCGTTCGGGATCCATGGCCAGTACGCCGCGGCTCTCCATGTAGGCGGCGGCGCCCTCGGCCTCCATCATGCCGCCGCCGTCCCAGGCGCCCCAGGCCAGTGAGGTCGCGGTACGGCCGAGCGCGCGGCGCCGCTCGGCGAGCGCGTCGAGGTGCGCGTTGGCGGCGGCGTAGACGGCCTGCCCTCCGCTGCCCCAGACCCCGGCGTTGGAGGAGAAGAGCACGAAGGCGTCGAGCGGTGTGCCGCCGAGGAGGTCGTCCAGGTGGCGGGCTCCGGCGATCTTGGCCGAGGCGATGCGGGTGATGTCCTCGTCGGTGGTGTCGGTGGCGGCCAGGTAGGTCTGCGGGGCGCCGGCCGCGTGGAAGACCGCGCTCAGCGGCCGGTCGGCGGGGACGCCCGCGAGGAGCGCGGCCACCTCGGACCGGTCGGCGACGTCGCACGCGGCGAACGTGACGGCGGCGCCCGCCGCCTCCAACTCCGCGCGCAGTTCCGCCGCGCCGGGCGCGTCGGGGCCGCGGCGGCCCGCGAGCAGCAGGTGCGGGGCGCCTTCGGCGGCGAGTCTGCGGGCGACGCGCGCGCCGATCCCGCCCGTTCCCCCGGTGATCAGAACGGTGCCGTCGGGCCGCCACGCGGCGGCTCGTGCGGAGTGCGCGGCCCCGAGAGGCGTACGGATGAGCCGCCGCCCGTGGACTCCGGAGGCCCGTACCGCGACCTGGTCCTCGACGGCGGACGCGGAGCCGCCGGACGCTGGGTCCACGGTTAGGGCGTCGGCGGCTGCCGGGTCGGCGGTCCCGTCAGGGCCGGGCAGTCCGCCGAGGACGGCGGCGAGCCGGACGGCGGCGGACGCGTCGGGCACGGGCGGCAGGTCGACCAGGCCGCCCCACTGGCGGGGCTGCTCCAGCGCGATGGCCCGGCCCAGGCCCCAGACCTCGGCCTGGCCGGAGCGGGGCCCCGCGTCGCCCGGTGCCGTCCTGACGCCCTCCGCGGTGGCCGCCCACAGCGGCCCGGTCAGTTCGGCGTCGGCGGCGGCCTGGGCGAGGGCGAGGGTGACGCGGGCGGCCGGGGAGAGACCGGCGGCAGCCGGTGCCGGGGCCTCGCGCCCGGCGGGGGCGCGGCCGGGCGTGCCGGAGCCGGCGGGGGCGCGGCCGGGCGCGCTGGTGTCGGATACCGCAGGGCCGGTGCCGTCGACTGCGGACGCTCCGGGCACCTCGTGCGCGGCAGCCTCCTCGACACCGCCATTGGCGGCGCCAACCGTCTCGGAACCGCCCGCCTTCGGCACACCCGTCTCGGACCCGTCCGCCCCCTGACCGCCGGTCTCGGAGTCCCCGAGGGCGAGCAGGGACAGCACGCCGTCGGCCTCGACCGCCCGGAGGAGTTCGGCGAGGGCCGCCCGGTCGGTCCGGTCGGCGGGGATCTCGATGTGGGTGACCGTGGTGCCCGCGGCGGCGAGCGCGTCGCCCGCCGCGGCGGCCCACGGCTCGTCCGGGAAGCTGAGGATCGTCCACCGCCCGCGCGGCGCACGGGCGTTCGCGGTGTCCAGGGCGCGCCAGGCGATGCCGTAACGCCAGCGGTCCAGGGCTGTACGGTCCAGGCTGCGGCGGCGCCAGGACGACAGCGCTGGCAGGACCGTCGCCAACTCGTCCTCTCCGGAGTCGAGTTCGAGTTCCCCGGCCAGGTGCTCCAGGTCGCCGCGTTCGACGGCGGCCCAGAATCCGGCGTCGGCGAGGTCGCCCGTGCCGCTGGTGGTGGGCGCGGTTCGGTCCCGCAGGTCGTCCAGCCAGAAGCGGCGGCGCTGGAAGGCGTACGTCGGCAGGGCCAGCGGCGTACCGCCCGAACCGGGGGCCAGGGGCCGCCAGTCGACGCCGGGCAGGCCGCGGACGAAGCCCTCGGCCACGGAGGTGGTGAAGCGCGCCATGCCGCCTTCGTCACGGCGCAGCGTGCCGACCGCGACGCCGTCGCGTTCGGCGTCCTCGAAGGTCGCGGCCATGGCGGTGGTGAGCACCGGGTGCGCGCTGGCCTCGACGAAGAACCGGAAGCCGTCGCTCTCCATGGCCAGCACCGCGGCCTGGAAGTCCACCGGGCGGCGGGCGTTGAGGTACCAGTACGCGTTGTCGAGGGTCGTCGTGTCGACGAGGCCGCCGGTGACGGTCGAGTAGAACGGGACGGTGGCGGGGCGCGGTGTGATGTGCGCGAACAGTTCCATGATCCGCTCGCGCAGCGGCTCGACCTGGGCGCAGTGGGAGGCCACGGTCGACCCGACGACGCGGGCTCGGACGTTGTCGGCCTCGCAGGCCGCGACGAATTCCGTCAGCGCCTCGGTGTCACCGGCCACGGTGACGGCGGTCGGGCCGTTGCGTCCTGCGATGTCAAGTCGTCCGCCCCACGCGGCTGTTCGCGCCTCGACCTCGGCGACGGGCAGCGCCACCGAGGCGACCGCGCCGTTGCCGACGAGTTCGGCGGCGAACAGGGCGCTGCGCAGCGCGATGATCTCGGCGGCGTCCTCCATCGTGAGCGCGCCCGCCACCAGCGCGGCGGCTATCTCGCCTTGGCTGCTGCCGACGACGGCGGCGGGTTCGACACCGACCGACCGCCACAGTTCGACCAGGGAGACGTTGACGGCGAACAGCACGGGTTGCAGAACCTCGATCAGGTCCGGCGAGGGCGCGCCGTCCACCCCGCGCACGACGTCGGTGACCGACCAGTCCAGGTGCACGCGGAGCGCCGCGTCGCACTGGGCGAACCGCTCGGCGAACACCGCTGAGGTGTCCAGGAGTTCGGCCCCCATGCCCTTCCACTGCGAGCCCTGTCCGGGGAAGACGAAGGCCACCCTGCCGCGTACGTCGGCGGCGCCGGTGACCGCCCCTGCGGTCGGCGTACCGTCGGCGAGCCCGCCGAGCGCGGCGGCGGCCTGCGCGCGGTCACCCGCCAGGACGACGGCCCGCTGTTCCAGGACGGTCCTGGTGGTCGCCAGCGCGTGTCCGATCTCGGCGTCCGTGGTGTCGGGCCGGTCGGCCACGAAGGCCGCGAGGCGTCCGGCCTGCGCGCGCAGCGCCGCCGCGGACTTGGCGGAGAGCACCCAGGGGACGACGGTGCCGGGCGGGTCGCCCACGACGGCGGCCGGGGCCGGGGCGGCGGGTTCGGCGGGCGCGTCGGACGTTCCGGGTTCGGCCCTCTCGCCGAACTCGGAGCCAGGATGGGCCAGTTCGACCGCCTCGACCGGCGCCGCGGGCGGCTCTTCCAGGATCACGTGCGCGTTCGTTCCGCTGATGCCGAACGAGGAGACCGCGGCGCGGCGCGGGCGGCCCCGGTCGGGCCACGGCGTCGCCGCGTTGAGCAGCCGGAGCCTGCCGGAGGACCAGTCCACCTCGGGCGAGGGTTCCTCGGCGTGCAGAGTGCTGGGCAGCGTGCCGTGGCCCATCGCCATGACCATCTTGATCAGACCCGCGACACCGGCCGCGGCCTGCGTGTGGCCGATGTTGGACTTGATGGAGCCCAGCCACAGCGGCTGGTCCCGCGCGTGGTCCCTGCCGTAGGTGGCGAGCAGCGCCTGGGCCTCGATCGGGTCCCCGAGGTTGGTGCCGGTGCCGTGCGCCTCGACCGCGTCGACCTCGTCGCCGGTCAGACCGGCGTTGGCGAGGGCCGCGCGGATGACGCGCTGCTGGGAGGGGCCGTTCGGCGCGGTGAGGCCGTTGCTCGCGCCGTCCTGGTTGACGGCGGAGCCGCGCATGACGGCGAGGACGCGGTGGCCGTTGCGGCGGGCCTCCGACAGCCGCTCGACCACCAGCATGCCGACGCCCTCCGAGAAGCCGGTGCCGTCGGCGTCCGCGGCGAACGCCCTGCACCGGCCATCGGGCGACAGCACGCGCTGGCGGCTGAACTCCACGAAGCCGAACGGGCTCGGCATCACCGTCACCCCGCCGACCAGGGCCAGCGAGCACTCCCCCGCCCGTAGCGCCTGAGCCGCCAGGTGCAGGGCGACCAGCGACGACGAGCAGGCCGTGTCCACCGTCATCGCCGGTCCTTCGAGGCCGAGGACGTACGAGACGCGGCCGGAGATGACGCTCAGCACGTTCCCGGTGACCGAGTACCCCTCGACGCGCTGCTGAAGGTCGGGGTCCTGGCCGTAGCCGGTGCCGACCGCGCCGATGAACACACCGGTACGGCTGCCGCGCAGCGTGGCCACGTCGATCCCGGCGCGTTCCACGGCCTCCCAGGCCGCCTCGAGTACGAGCCGCTGCTGCGGGTCCATGGCCAGCGCCTCGCGCGGCGAGATGCCGAACAGCTCGGCGTCGAAGTCCGTCGCGCCGCGCACGAAACCGCCCTGCTGGGCGTAGCTCTTGCCCGACCTGGCCGGATCCGCGTCGTACAGGTCCGCGAGGTCCCAACCCCGGTCGGTGGGGAACCCGGAGATCGCGTCGGTGCCCGACGCCACCAGGTCCCACAACTGCTCGGGCGAATCGGCGCCGCCCGGGAAGCGGCAGGTCATGGCGACGACGGCGACGGGATCGTCGTCGAGCCCGGCCGCCGTCGGAAGGGCTCCGGCCGGGGCACGGTCGTCGGCGGTCGCGGCGCCGAGGCCCAGTTCGTCCGCCAGATGCGCGGCGAGGGCGTCGGGGGTCGGGTGGTCGAAGACCACCGTGGCCGCGAGCCGCTGCCCGATCGCGGCACCGAGGCGGTTGCGCAGCTCGACACCGGTCAGCGAGTCGAAGCCCAGCTCCTTGAACGCGCGCTCGGGGTCGACGGCGGCCGGCGACCCGTGGCCGAGCACCGCCGCGACGTGCGTGCGTACGACATCGCGCAGGGCCTCGGTCCGTTCGGCGGCCGACAGCGCGGAGAGCCGCCGGACCAGGGCCGAGGAGTCGGCACGGGCCGAACTGGTCGCCACAGCACGGGACTTGCGGACGGACGCGGTGGTCAGTTCCCGGGTGAGGGCGTGGAAGGCTTCCCCGGTGCTCTGGGCGTCGCCGGGCGTCAGACGCGCGGTGACGGCGAGCGGTGTGTCCCAGCCGACGGCCGCGTCGAACAGGCCGATCCCCTGCTCGACGCTCATCGGCACCACGCCGCTACGGGCCAGGCGCGCCCGGTCCACTTCGCCGAGGGAGCCCGTCAGCTCGGAGTCGGTGGCCCAGTGTCCCCATGCCATCGACACAGCCGCAGCGCCACTTGTACGGCGCACGGCCGCCAGAGCGTCCAGGAACGTGTTCGCCGCCGCGTAGTTCGCCTGCCCCGCCGTGCCCACCACGCCCGCCAGCGACGAGAACAGCACGAACAACGACAGGTCCAGGTCCCGGCTCAGCTCATGCAGATGCCACGCGGCATCCACCTTCGCGCCCAGCACACTCCGGATACGTTCCGCGTCCAGGTCCGGCACCAGACCGTCGTCCAGCGCGCCCGCGCAGTGCACCACGCCGCCCAACGGCCGGTCCCCGCCGAAGCGCGCGAGCAGCCCGGCCACCTCGTCCCGGACCGCGACATCACACGCCACGACCTCGACCCGCGCACCGGCCGCCTCCAACTCCGCCACCAGCGCATCCGCACCAGGCGCGTTCGCACCACGCCGACCCGCCAGCACGACATCGCGCACCCCGTACGAGGCCACCAGATGCCGGGCCACCAGCCCGCCCAGCAGACCCGTCCCACCCGTGATCACCACCGCACTCGCGGCATCCACCCGGCGGGGAAGGCTCAGCACGACCTTGCCGACATGCCGCGCCTGCGACATGAACCGCAACGCCTCACCCGCCCGCCGTACGTCCCACACCCGCACCGGCAACGGCTCCAGCACACCCTCCGCGAACAACCCCGCCAACTCCCGCAGGATTGCGCCGAGTCGGTCCGGAGAGATGTCGGTGAGGGCGTACGGGTGGTACGTGACGCCGGGGTGCTCGGCGGCGACGGCCTGCGGGTCGCGGATGTCGGTCTTGCCCATCTCCAGGAACCGGCCGCCACGCGGCAGCAACCGCAGCGACGCGTCCACGAACTCCCGCGCCAGCGAGTTGAGAACGACGTCCATGCCGTGGCCATCGGTGGCCTGCCGGAACGCGTCCTCGAAGTCGAGGGTGCGGGACGAGGCGATGTGGTCCTCGGCGAGACCCGCCAGCCGGAGCGTGTCCCACTTGCCCTCGCTGGCCGTCCCGAAGACCTCGGCACCCCAGTGCCGGGCCAACTGCGTGGCCGCCATCCCCACACCACCGGCAGCGGCGTGAATCAACACCCTCTGTCCGGACTGGAGTTCACCGAGATCGGCCAGGCCGAACCATGCGGTCATGAAGACGACGGGGACGGCGGCGGCCTGCTCGAAGCTCCAGCCCTCCGGCACCCGGACGACCAGCCGCTCGTCCACCACCGCCAACGGCCCGAACGACTCCGGCAGCAGACCCATCACCCGGTCGCCCACCACGACACCCGCGACGCCAGGACCGACCTCGACCACGACACCCGCACCCTCGGTTCCGAGGTACGCGTCCGGGTCGGGGTACATCCCCAGATTGATCAGCACATCGCGGAAGTTGACTCCCGCGGCACGGACGTCGACTCTCACCTGACCGGCGACGAGCGGCGCCTCGGCGGCCGGGTCCGGCTCGACGGACAGTCCGTCGAGCGTGCCGTCGCCGGAGGCGACCAGCCGCCACGCGCCCTCGGCGGGCGGCACCAACCCCCCGCCACCGGCAGGCGCCCGCACCAGCCTCGGCACCAGCACCTCACCACCGCGCACCGCCACCTGCGGCTCACCCGCCGCCACCGCGACACCGACCGCGTAGGCGAGCGCGTCACGCACCGCGGCCTGTCCCCCCGACGCGAGGTGGACATCGACATCGACGTCGGCGTCTGAGTCGATCAGCAGGAAGCGCCCGGGGTTCTCGGCGAGCGCGCTGCGCACCAGGCCCCACACCGGGGCGTGGACGAGATCGGCGACAGGCTCACCGCTGTGAGTGGCCACGGCCCCACGGGTGACGAGAACCAACCGCGCATCAGCGAACCGCTCCTCGGCCAGCCACTCCTGGACCAGACCCAGCACGCCGGTCACCGCGTCCGCCACCGCACCCGGCACATCGCCGGAGACTGACGCCGGGGGCAGCACCAGGCCGACCAGCGGCGGAACCGGCTGCGCCGCGTCGATGTCGGAAAGCCGTTCCAGGAACACGCATCCGTCGGGCGCGCCGCCATCGGCGGACAGCGCGGCCGGCACCCAGTCCACGCGGTACAGGCCGTCGGCCGTGCCTGCCGCACTCGCGGCGGCGACGCGGATCTGGTCGGCGGTCGCCGTGCGCAGCGCGAGCGATGCCACCGATACCACGGGAGCCCCCTCGGCATCGGCCAGGAGCACCGAGGCGGCGTCCTCGCCCGCAGGCCGCAGCCGTACGCGTACGGAGGTCGCGCCGACCGCGCCCAGCACCATGTCGGTCCAGGCGAACGGCAGCCGCAGGGCGGTGAGTTCGGCGGGCGAGCCGCCGCGCAGCAGGACGATCCCGTGCAGGGCCGCGTCGAGCAGGGCCGGGTGGATGCCGAACTTGGCCGCGTCCTGGTGGAGTTCGTCCGGCAGCGCGGCCTCGGCGTAGACGTCGTCGCCGCGCCGCCACGCGGCGCGCAGCCCCTGGAACGCCGGACCGTAGCCGTAACCGGACGCGCCGACCTCGGCGTAGAAGCCCTCGACCGGTACCGGCACGGCGCCGGGCGGCGGCCACGCGGTCAAGTCCTCGGTCGCCTCTGCGGTGTCGGACGCGACCGCGAGAGTGCCGACCGCGTGCAGTGCCCAGGGCGCCGACTCCCCCGCCCCTTCGGGCCGTGAGTGGATGCCGAGTTCGCGCCGTCCGTCCGCGTCGGGCGCGCCGACGGAGACCTGCACCTGCACGCCGCCGCCCTCCGGAACGACAAGCGGTGCCTGAAGCGTCAACTCCTCTACGCACCCGGACGCGACCTCGTCAGCGGCCCGCAGCGCCCACTCCGCCAGCGCGGCACCGGGGACCAGGACGGTCCCCTCCACCCGGTGATCGGCCAGCCACGCGTTCGACGCCAGCGACAACCGGCCCGTGAGCACCACCTGATCCGAACCGGCCAGCCGCACCACCGCGCCGAGCAGGGGGTGGTCCGCAGCGGCCTGCCCGAGCCCGCTCGGGTCCCCGGCGCGCGCGGCGTCGGCAGTCAGCCAGTAGTGCTCGTGCTGGAAAGCGTACGTCGGCAGGGCGAGTTGCCCGGCACCCGTCGAATCCGGCGTACCGGCGAAGACGGACCGCCAGTCGACGGGGAGGCCCCGTACCCAGCCCTCCGCGAGAGAGGTCAGGAAGCGTTCCTGGCCGCCCTCTTCGCGGCGGAGGGTGCCCAGGGCGACGGCGTCGGAGCCCGCGTCCTCGAACGTCTCGGCCAGACCGACAGCCAGGACCGGGTGCGGGCTGGACTCCACGAAGTAGCCGAACCCGTCCGCCAGTAGGGCCCGGACGGTCTCGTCGAAACGGACTTCCTGGCGGAGGTTGGTCACCCAGTAGTCGGCGTCCAGCGTGCTTGTGTCGATACGGGCGCCGGTCACCGTCGAGTAGAACGGCACCTCGGACGAGGTCGGTGTGATCCCGGACAGGGCCTGGACGACCTCGTCCCGGATCGCGTCCACCTGTGCCGAGTGCGAGGCGTAGTCCACATCGATACGGCGCGCCCGTACGCCCTCGGCCTCACACACCGTCAGCAGTGCAGCGAGCGCTTGAGGTTCACCCGAAACGACCGTGGAGGAAGGCCCGTTCACGGACGCGACGGAGATACGGCCGTCCCAGCGCGCGATCCGCTCCCGTACGTCCTGCGCGGGCAGCGCGACGGACACCATCCCACCGTTGCCGGACAAGGTCCCGCGAATGGCCTTCGCTCGCAACGCCACGACCCGCGCCGCATCCTCCACGGAAAGCGCGCCAGCGACACACGCCGCCGCGATCTCACCCTGACTGTGACCGATCACCGCACCGGGCCGCACGCCCACCGACCGCCACACCTCGGCCAGGGACACCATCACCGCCCACAACGCCCCCTGAACAACCACCACGTCATCCAGAGCGGCGTCGCGGATCGCCTCCACCACCGACGAGCCGACGTAAGGCAACAGGGCCGCGTCACACTCCGCCAACCGCGCCGCGAACACCGGAGACGAAGCAAGCAACTCCATCGCCATCCCCGCCCACTGCGACCCCTGACCAGGGAACACGAACGCCACCCGGCCGTCGCCCGAGCGCGTCGCGCCGGTGACGAGTCGGGCGGCCGGGGCTCCTTCGGCGAGCGCGCCGAGGATGTCCTGGGCGTGTTCGGCGTCGGCGGCCAGGACTACGCTCCGGTGCGGCAACGCCGCTCGGGAGAGGGCCAGTTCGCGGCCGACCGAGGTGAGGGCAGGTGCGTCGTCCGTCCCTGCGAAGGACGCCAGGCGTCCGGCCTGGCCGCGCAGCGCGTCCGCCGACCGCGCGGACACCACCCACGGCACCACCGTCAGCGCCCCCAACGGGCGTGCGTCCGGGCCGACTTCGGGCTCGCGCTCTGGCTCCGCGGAGGTGTCGGCCCCAGCGTCGCCCCCTGACTCCTCCAGGATCACGTGCGCGTTCGTCCCGCTCGCCCCGAAGGCCGAGATCCCCGCGCGGCGCGGGTGGGTGTCGGCGGTCCACGGCATCGCCTCGGCGAGCAATTCGACCGCGCCGCTCGTCCAGTCGACGTGCGGCGTCGGCTCGTCCGCGTAAAGGCTCTTGGGCAGCACCTCGTGGCGCATCGCCTCGACCATCTTGATGACGCCCGCGACCCCGGCGGCGGCCTGCGTGTGGCCGATGTTCGACTTCACCGAGCCCAGCCACAACGGGTCCTCGCCGCCACGCTCTTGGCCGTAGGTGGCCAGCAGCGCCTGCGCCTCGATCGGGTCCCCGAGCGTGGTCCCCGTACCGTGCGCCTCGACCACGTCGACATCTGCGGCCGTCAGCCCCGCGCTGTCCAGGGCTGCCCGGATCACCCGCTCCTGGGAAGGCCCGTTGGGCGCGGTCAGCCCGTTCGACGCACCGTCCTGGTTCACCGCGGAGCCCCGCATCACCGCCAGCACCCGGTGACCGTTGCGCCGCGCGTCCGACAGCCGCTCCAGCAGCAAGACGCCGACACCTTCGCCCCACCCGGCACCGTCCGCCGCTGCCGAGAACGCCTTGCTCCGGCCGTCGGGCGCCATGCCCCGCTGACGGCTGAACTCCACAAAAAGGGTGGGCGTGGACATCACCGTGACGCCACCGGCCAGGGCGAGGGTGCACTCCCCCGACCGCAGGGCCTGCGCCGCCAGGTGCATCGCGACCAGCGACGACGAGCACGCCGTGTCCACCGTCATCGCCGGACCCTCGAAACCGAAGGTGTACGACACGCGGCCGGACACGGCGGCCGGGGACGAGCCCATCAGGGCGTAGCCCTCGGTGTCGTTGGCCGTGGCATCGGCGCCCACGGCGTAGTCGTGGTGCATGACTCCGGTGAAGACACCCGTCGAACTGCCCTTCAGCGAACCGGGATCAATACCCGCCCGCTCCAACACCTCCCACGACGCCTCCAGCAACAGCCGCTGCTGCGGATCCATCGACAACGCCTCACGCGGAGACACCCCGAAGAACCCCGCGTCAAACTCACCCGCCCCATAGAGGAACCCGCCCTCACGCGCATAACTCCGCCCCGCCACACCAGGATTCGGATCAAACAACTCCCCGATGTCCCACCCCCGGTCCACCGGGAACCCCGACACCGCATCCCCACCCGAAGCAACCAGCGACCACAACTCCTCAGGCGAACCCACCCCACCCGGATACCGGCACGCCATCCCCACAATCACCACCGGATCGGCCGCCTCACGCGCCGACAGGGGACCCGCCATACCCCTACGGGCGGCGACCTGACCGGTGCGCTCGTCACCGAGCACCAGCGTGCGGAGGAAACCGGCCAACGCCCGTGGCGTCGGATAGTCGAAGACAAGCGTCGCCGGAAGCCGCAGGCCCGTCGCTCCCGCGAGCGCGTTGCGCAGTTGCAGGCCGGTCAGCGAGTCGAAGCCGAACTCCTTGAAGCTGCGGGCGGGTTCGACGGCGGACGGGTCGGCGTATCCGAGGACTGTCGCGGCGCGGCCTCGGACCAGGTCGAGCAGATAGCGGAGTTGGTCCTCCTCGGTCAGGCCGGTGAGGGCGCGCAGGAGGCTGCCGGAGTCGCCGCCGACGTCGGTGGCGCGGCGCGGTCGGCCGCGGACCAGGCCCCGGTAGAGCGGGAGGACGGGTTCGCCCGCGCGGGCCGCGCCGCGCAGGGCGCGCAGGTCGAGGCGGCTGACGACGTGGACCCCGGAGCCGCCGTCGGCGGACGCGGCGGCGTCGAAGAGTGCCAGGCCCTGCTCGGGCGACATCCGCGTGACGCCCATTCGCAGGTAGCGGGCCACGTCGGCGTCGCCGAGGTGGGCCGTCAGCTCGCTGGCCTCTGACCAGTAGCCCCAGATCAGGTCGGTGACCGGCAGTCCCTCGGCGCGGCGGCGCGTGGCGAGGGCGTCCAGGAAGACGTTGGCCGCCGCGTAACCGGCCTGGCCCGGGTTGCCGAGCACACCGGCGATCGAGGAGAACAGCGCGAACAGCGACAGGTCCAAGTGCCGTGTCAGCTCGTGCAGATGCACCGCCGCGTCCACCTTCGGCGCGAGGACTCGGGCCACCTGATTGGGCGTCAGTGCCGACACCACTCCGTCGTCGAGCACACCGGCCGCGTGCACCACACCCGTCAGCGGCCGGTCGGAGGGAATCGCCTCCAACAGCGCGGCCAACGACGCCCGGTCGGCCACGTCACAAGCCGCGATCTCGACGCTCGACGCGCCCGCGTCCAGCAGGCGCCGCTCCAACTCCGGTGCGCCCGTGGCCGCCCGGCCCCGGCGGCCGGCCAGCAGCAGATGCCGCACCCCGTGTGCCGAGACCAGATGCTCGGCGAGGAGCCGTCCGAGGGTGCCGGTTCCGCCGGTGATGAGCACGGTCCCGTCGTCGCGCAGCGGCACCGGCGCGGGCCCGGCCGGGGCGACGCGGGCGAAACGGGGCGCGAGGAGCACGCCGTCGCGTATCGCGATCTGCGGTTCGCCGAGGTCGACGGCGGAGGCGACAGCGGCGGCCAGGGTGCCGGAAGCGGCATTGGTGCCACGGGTGCCGTCCGTGCCAGCGGTGCCGTCAGCGCCAACGGTGCCGTCAGTGCCAGTGGTGCCGTCAGTGCCGGTGGTGCCGTCGGTGTCGACCAGGAGGAAGCGGTCCGGCGCCTCGGACTGGGCGGTCCGCAGCAGCCCCCACACGGGTGCGTGCACGAGATCCGCCACCTCGTCGTCCGGCCCGGTGGAGACCGCCCGGGTGGTGACGACGACCAGCCGCGAGGCGTTCAGCCGCTCGTCGGCGAGCCATGCCTGGACGAGGGCGAGCGCGTCGGTGACGGCGGTGCGCACCCGCGACGGCAGCTCGCTGTCGACCTCCGACCGGGTGTCCCCGGGACCCAGCCGGGTGATCACATGGGCGGGGGGTTCCAAGGTGCCCGCGTCCAGGCCCGCCAGCAGCGCGGCGACATCCGTGACGTCCTGGCCGCTGCCCAGAGCGAGGACCGGTCCCGGCGCGGGGACGGCGGCCCCGGCGGAAACGGGCAGCGGTGTCCAGTCCAGGGCGAAGAGGCCGTCCCGGCCGGCGGTGCCGTCGGCCTGCCGGAGCTGCTCGGGGGTGGTCTCACGCAGGACGACGGACTGCACCTCCGCGACCGGGGCCCCTGCCGCGTCGGCGAGCGTCAGCGCGACGGCACCGCCGTCCAGCGGGCGGACCCGCAGCCGCAGCCGACTCGCGCCGACGGCGGACAGCGCCACGCCTTCCCACGCGTAGGGCAGCCGCAGCGGCGCCGACTCCGGCGTACCGCCGTCGAGCAGGGACACGGCGTGCAGGACCGCGTCGAGCAGGGCGGGGTGGAGGGCGAAGCGTTCGGCGTCCTTGGCCGCCGCGTCGGGCAGCATGACCTCGGCGTACACGTCGTCGCCCTGCCGCCACGCGGCGCGCAGGCCCCGGAACGCCGGACCGTAGCCGTAACCCGCCGTCGCCACCCGGGCGTAGAAGTCCTCGACCGGGACCGGCCGGGAACCGGCGGGCGGCCAGTCGGTCAACCCGGCGCTTTCAGCGGACCGTTCCGTACTGAGGACGCCGACGGCGTGCCGTGTCCACGGTTCGTCGTCCGCGATGCCGTCCTCGCCGCGCGAGTGAATCGTGATCTCGCGGCGTCCGTCGGCGTCCGGGCCGCCGACCGCCACCTGGAGCTGGACGGCACCGCCCTCGGGGATCGCCAGCGGCGCCTCAAGGATCAACTCGTCGATCTGCTCGGCGCGGATCTCCTCACCGGCACGCAAGGCGAGTTCCACGAAGGCCGCGCCGGGCAGCAGTACGGTGTCGTTCACGGCGTGGTCGGCCAGCCACGCGTGCGTACGCAGGGAGATCCGGCCGGTCAGCAACAGGGCGTTCTCGTCGGCGAGTTGTACGGCCGCGCCCAGCAGCGGATGGTCGGCTGCCCCGAGCCCCAGCGACGTGGCGTCCGCGCTGCCGAGCGAGCCCGACTCCAGCCAGTAGCGCTGGTGCTGGAAGGCGTAGGTGGGCAGGTCCACGGGGTGGGCGGGGGTTCCGGCGAAGACGGACCGCCAGTCGACGGGGAGGCCGCGTACCCAGCCCTCCGCGAGAGAGGTCAGGAAGCGCTCCTGGCCGCCTTCGTCACGGCGGAGGGTGCCGAGGGCGACGGCGTCGGAGCCCGCGTCCTCGAAGGTCTCGGCGAGACCGACTGCGAGAACCGGGTGGGGGCTGGACTCCACGAAGTACCCGAAGCCGTCGGCGAGGAGGGCCCGGACGGTCTCGTCGAAGCGGACTTCCTGACGGAGGTTGGTCACCCAGTACGCAGCGTCCAGCGTGCTCGTGTCGATACGGCCGCCGGTCACCGTCGAGTAGAACGGCACCTGCGAGGACTGCGGCTCGATGCCGGACAGGGCCTCAATGACCTCGTCCCGGATCGCGTCGACCTGTGCCGAGTGCGACGCGTAGTCCACATCGATACGACGCGCCCGCACGCCCTCGGCCTCACACACCGTCAGCAGCTCAGCGAGCGCCAGGGGTTCACCTGAAACCACCGTGGACGAAGGCCCGTTCACCGACGCGACGGAAATACGACCGTCCCAGCGCGCGATCCGCTCCCGTACGTCCTGCGCGGGCAGCGCGACGGACACCATCCCACCGTTGCCGGACAAGGTCCCCCGAATGGCCTTCGCCCGCAACGCCACGACCCGCGCCGCATCCTCCACGGAAAGAGCGCCAGCGACACACGCCGCCGCGATCTCACCCTGACTGTGACCGATCACCGCACCCGGCTCGACACCCGCAGCACGCCACACCGCAGCCAGCGACACCATCACCGCCCACAACGCCCCCTGAACCACCACCACGTCATCCAGAGCGCCCTCGCGAATCGCCTCCACCACAGACGACCCCACATAAGGCAACAGCGCCGCATCACACTCCGCCAACCGCGCCCCGAACACCGGCGAGGAGTCCAACAACCCCAACGCCATCCCCGACCACTGCGACCCCTGACCAGGAAAGACGAACGCCACCCGACCCGCGCCCGGACGCACCACACCGGACACCACACCCGAGGCCGCAACGCCCTCCGACAGGGCCGCCAGCCCCGGCACCATTGCCTTGACGTCGTCGGCGAGGGTCACCGCGCGGTGCTCAAGTGCCGCGCGGGAGACGGCAAGTGCGCGCCCGATGTGCGCCGGGGCGGGCAGCTCGTTCGAGTCGGCCGCAAAGGCGGCGAGCCTCGCGGCTTGGCCGCGCAGCGCGGCGGCGGACCGCCCGGACACCACCCACGGCACCGCTGCCAGCTCGCCCAACGGGCCCTGAGCCGAGGGTGTTTCGTCCACGGACACGGGTTCGTCGGCCTGGGGTGCGTCTTCCAGGATCACGTGAGTGTTCGTCCCGCTGATGCCGAACGAGGACACGGCGGCCCGGCGCGGGCGGTCCCCGCGCTTCCAGTCGACCGGCTGTTCCAGCAGACGGACCCCGCCCGCGGACCAGTCGACGTTCGAGGTGGGCGCGTCGATGTGCAGGGTGCGCGGCAGCTTCTCCTCCTGGAGGGCCAGCACCATCTTGATGACACCGGCCATGCCTGCCGTGTGCGCGGTGTGGCCCAGGTTCGACTTGACCGACCCGAGCCACAGCGGGCGGCCTCCCGTGCGGCCCTTGCCGTACGTGGCGAGCAGTGCCTGCGCCTCGATCGGGTCGCCGAGCGTCGTGCCCGTACCGTGCGCCTCGACCGCGTCGACCTCGTCGCCGGTCAGACCGGCGTTGGCGAGGGCCGCGCGGATGACGCGCTGCTGGGAGGGGCCGTTCGGCGCGGTGAGGCCGTTGCTCGCGCCGTCCTGGTTGAGGGCTGAACCGCGCACCACCGCAAGGACGTTGTGGCCGTTGCGGCGTGCGTCGGAGAGCCGTTCGACAAGGAGCATGCCGACGCCCTCGGACCAGGCGGTGCCGTCGGCCCCGGCGGCGAACGCCTTGCAGCGGCCGTCGGGCGCGAGGCCGCGCTGTCGGCTGAAGTCGACGAAGACCCACGGTGTCGGCATCACGGCCACACCGCCGACGAGCGCGAGCGTGGACTCGCCGTTGCGCAGGGACTGCACGGCCAGGTGCAGGGCGACGAGCGACGACGAGCACGCGGTGTCGACGGTCAGCGCGGGGCCTTCGAGGCCCAGGGAGTACGAGACGCGGCCGGAGATGACGCTGATGAAGGAGCCGGTGCCGGTGTAGCCCTCGACGCCTTCGGGCACCTGCTGCATGTTGGTGAGGTAGCCGGTCCCCGCGGCGCCGACGAACACGCCGGTCTTGGTGCCCTTGAGCGAGCTGGGGTCGATACCGGCGCGCTCCAGCACCTCCCACGACGACTCCAGGACGAGCCGCTGCTGCGGGTCCATGCCCAGGGCCTCACGCGGCGAGACGCCGAACAGCTCGGCGTCGAAGTCCCCTGCCCCGTCGAGGAATCCGCCCTTGAGGAGGTACGTCTTGCCGGGCGCGTCGGGGTCCGCGTCGTAAAGGGCCTCGGTGTCCCAGCCTCGGTCGGACGGGAAGTCGGCGATGGCGTCGCCGCCGGTGTCGAGCAGCCGCCAGAAGTCCTCGGGTGTGCCGACGTGACCGGGGAACCGGCAGGCCATGCCGACGATCGCGATCGGCTCGCTCTCCCGGTCCTTGACCTCCTGCAATTCCTGCCGGGTCTGGTGCAGGTCGGCCGCGACGCGCTTCAGGTAGTCGACCAGCTTGTCGTCGTTCGTCATCCGAGGCGTTCCTCCTCCGAGCGGTTATGGGATGTCCTGCGTCGTGTGGCCCGCCCGGCGCTCGTGCCGCCGCGCCGGGCGAGGCCGCTCAGGAGATCCCGAGCTCGTTGTTGATGAAATCCAGCACCTCGTCGGCGGATGCCGACTTCAGCCGGTCGGCGGCACCGGTCTCGCGTGTGCCTGAGCCGGTCTCGGTGCCGGAGTCGCGCCAGAAAGCGAGCAGTGTCTCCAGTCGGCGGCCGACCGCGGCGCGCTGGTCAGCGTCCACCTCCTCGGCCGCGACGGTGGCGAGCTGGGTCTCCAACGCCGCCAGTTCGGCCAGGAGTTCATCGGCACCTGGCGGTCGTTCGTCGGGCAGCAGCGTGCCGAGCAGGTGCGCGGCGAGGGCGTCGGGGGTGGGGTGGTCGAAGACCACGGTGGCCGCGAGCCGCTGTCCGGTGGCGGTGCCGAGGCGGTTGCGCAGTTCGACTCCGGTGAGCGAGTCGAAGCCCAGTTCCTTGAACGCGCGCGCCGGGTCGACGGCGGCCGACGATCCGTGGCCGAGCACCGCCGCGACGTTGGTGCGCACCATGTCGACGAGTACGGCGCTGCGCTCGGCGGCTCCGAGCGCGGCGAGGCGCGCGGCCAGGTCCGCGCCGCCCGAACGCTCTGCAGGGACAGCGGCTTTGGCGGTACGGCGCTGCGGGGCACGGCTCGTCAGGCCGCGCGCGAGCGCGCGGAAGGCTTCTCCCGCGGTCTGCTCGTCCGCCGTCTCGGGCGCGAGGCGGGCGGTGACGGCGAGCGGCGTGTCCCAGTTCACGGCCGCGTCGAACAGGCCAATTCCCTGCTCGACGCTCATCGGCACCACGCCGGAACGGGTCAGGCGTGCCCGGTCGACCTCATCGAGCGAACCGGTCAGCTCGGAGTCAGTGGCCCAGTGTCCCCATGCCATCGACACAGCCGCAGCGCCGCTCGTACGGCGCACACCCGCCAGAGCGTCCAGGAACGTGTTCGCCGCCGCGTAATTGCCCTGCCCCGCCGTGCCCACCACGCCCGCGAGCGACGAGAACAGCACGAACAACGACAGGTCCAGGTCCCGGGTCAGCTCATGCAGATGCCACGCCGCATCCACCTTCGCGCCCAGCACACTCCGGATACGTTCCGCGTCCAGGTCCGGCACCAGACCGTCGTCCAGCGCGCCCGCGCAGTGCACCACACCGCCCAACGGCCGTTCCCCGCCGAAGCGCGCGAGCAGCCCGGCCACCTCGTCCCGGACCGCGACATCACACGCCACGACCTCGACCCGCGCACCGGCCGCCCCCAACTCCGCCACCAACTCGGCCGCTCCGGGCGCGTTCGCACCACGCCGACCCGCCAGTACGACATCGCGCACCCCGTACGAGGCCACCAGATGCCGGGCCACCAGCCCGCCCAGCAGACCCGTACCACCCGTGATCACCACCGCACTCGCGGCATCCACCCGGCGGGGAAGACGCAGCACGACCTTGCCGACATGCCGCGCCTGCGACATGAACCGCAACGCCTCGTCCGCCCGCCGTACGTCCCACACCCGCACCGGCAACGGCTCCAGCACACCCTCCGCGAACAACCCCGCCAACTCCCGCAGGATCTCGCCGACTCGCTGCGGGTCCGCCTTCGCCAGGTCGTAGGCCCGGTAGGTCACACCGGGGTGCTCGGCGGCGACGGCCTCCGGGTCGCGGATGTCGGTCTTGCCCATCTCCAGGAACCGGCCGCCGCGCGGCAGCAACCGCAACGACGCGTCCACGAACTCCCGTGCCAGGCAGTCCAGTACGACGTCGACTCCGTCGCCCCCGGTGGCGGTCATGAAGGCGTCCTCGAAGGCCAGGGTCCGGGAGGACGCGATGTGCTCGGCGTCAAAGCCCATGTGCCGGAGGGTGTTCCACTTGCCCTCACTGGCGGTCCCGAAGACCTCGGCACCCCAGTGCCGGGCCAACTGCGTGGCCGCCATCCCCACACCGCCGGTCGCCGCGTGAATCAACACCCGCTGCCCGGAACGCAGTTCGCCGAGGTCGGCGAGACCGATCCACGCCGTGAGGAACACCGCGGGGACGGCGGCGGCCTGCTCGAAGCTCCAGCCCTCCGGCACCCGGACGACCAGCCGCTCGTCCACCACCGCCAACGGCCCGAACGACTCCGGCAGCAGACCCATCACCCGGTCACCCACCACAACACCCGCGACACCGGGCCCGACCTCGACCACGACACCCGCACCCTCGCAGCCGAGCGACTCCTCAGTGCCGACCATGCCCAGACTGACCACGACGTCACGGAAGTTGACACTGGCCGCGCGGATACCGACCCGGATCTGGCCGGGGGCGAGCGGCGCGTCGGCAGCGGGGTGGGGGGCCAGGGCGAGCCCGTCGAGCGTCCCTTCGGAGGCGACCAGTCGCCACGCGCCCTCGGCGGGCGGCACCAAACCCCCGCCACCAACAGACGCCCGCACCAGCCTCGGCACCAGCACCTCACCACCACGCACCGCCACCTGCGGCTCACCCGCCGCCACCGCGACACCGAGCACCGCACCGAGATCCGCGGCCGTCTCCACGTCGTGGTCGGTGTCGACCAGCAGCAGGCGCCCGGGGTTCTCGGCGAGCGCGCTGCGCACCAGGCCCCACACCGGGGCGTGGACCAGATCAGCGACAGGCTCACCGCTGTGAGTGGACACCGCGCCACGGGTGAGAAGGACCAACCGCGAATCAGCGAACCGCTCCTCCACCAGCCACTCCTGGACCAGACCCAGCGCACTGGCCACCGCCTCCGCCACCGCACCCGGCACATCGCCGGAGACTGACGCCGGGGGCAGGACCACGCCGACCAGCGGCGGAACCGACTCTGAGGCGGCGGCCAGGGCCGCGAGGCCCGCTGCCCCCGGCACGAGGACGCAGTCGGCCGTCGCCGCGTCGGCCTCCGTAGGCGTCGCGCGGACCCAGTCCACCCGGAACAGGCCGTCGACCGGGTCCGCGCCGGAACCACGGAGCTGGTC
Organism: Streptomyces sp. NPDC008079; assembly: GCF_042957385.1. Lineage (NCBI taxonomy): Bacteria > Bacillati > Actinomycetota > Actinomycetes > Kitasatosporales > Streptomycetaceae > Streptomyces > Streptomyces sp. NPDC008079. The sequence continues at coordinate 175,497 of NZ_JBIBIC010000006.1, read as the reverse complement.
GCCCGACACCGCGCGCAGCACGAGGGACGTCACCGACAGGACCAGGGCGCCTGCGGTGTCGGTCACCGTCACTGACACCGTGTCAGGTCCCGAGGCCCGCAGCCGTACGCGTACGGAGGTCGCGCCGACCGCGCCCAGCACGACATCGGACCAGACGAACGGCAGCCGGACCGGCGAGCCGTGAGGGTGCTCCAGCAGTACGGCCTGGATCGCGGCGTCGAGCAGGGCGGGATGGATGCCGAACCGGGCCGCGTCCTCGGCCGCGGCCTCCGGCAACGCCACTTCCGCGTACAGCTCGTCGCCGTCGCGCCATGCGGCCCGCAGGCCCTGGAAGGCAGGGCCGTAGCCGTAACCGGCCGCCGCTGCCCGCTCGTAGAAGCCGTCGACCGGCACCGGCTCGGTGCCCGGCGGCGGCCACGCCGTGAGCGTGTCCGGGGTGTCAGGGCTGCCGTCGAGCAGCGTGCCGGCGGCGTTGCGCGTCCAGGGCCGGTCGCCCGGCGCGGCGCTCTCCGCGCGGGAGTGGATGCCGAGTTCGCGCCGCCCGTCCGCGTCGGGCGCGCCGACGGAGACCTGCACCTGTACGCCGCTGCCCTCCGGGACCACCAACGGCACCTGGAGCGTCAACTCCTCGACCCGCCCGGCCCCGACCTCGTCCGCCGCGCGCAACGCCCATTCGGCCAGGGCCGCGCCCGGCACCAGCACGGTCCCCTCCACCCGGTGATCGCCCAGCCACGCGTGCGACGCCAGCGACAACCGGCCCGTGAACACGACCTGATCCGAATCCGCCAGCCGCACCACCGCGCCCAACAGCGGGTGATCGACGGCCTCCTGCCCGAGCTCGCTGGGATCGCCGTTGCGGCTGCCCTCACCGGTCAGCCAGTAGCGCTCGTGCTGGAAGGCGTACGTGGGCAGATCCACGAGGTGGGCGGGGGTTCCCGCGAAGACGGACCGCCAGTCGACGGGCAGGCCGCGTACCCAGCCTTCGGCGAGAGACGTCAGGAACCGCTCCTGACCGCCCTCGTCGCGGCGGAGGGTGCCCAGGGCCACGGCGTCGGACCCGGCGTCCTCGAACGTCTCCGCCAAGCCGACAGCCAGGACCGGGTGCGGGCTGGACTCCACGAAGTAGCCGAACCCGTCCGCCAGTAGGGCCCGGACGGTCTCGTCGAAACGGACTTCCTGGCGGAGGTTGGTCACCCAGTAGTCGGCGTCCAGCGTGCTCGTGTCGATACGGCCGCCGGTCACCGTCGAGTAGAACGGCACCTGCGACGACTGCGGCTCGATGCCCGACAGAGCCTCAACAACCTCGTCCCGGATCGCGTCCACCTGCACCGAGTGCGACGCGTAGTCCACATCGATACGACGGGCCCGTACGCCCTCGGCCTCACACACCGTCAGCAGCTCAACCAAGGCTTGAGGTTCACCCGAAACGACCGTGGACGAGGGCCCGTTCACCGACGCGACGGAGATACGACCGTCCCAGCGCGCGATCCGCTCACGTACGTCCTGCGCGGGCAGCGCGACCGACACCATCCCGCCACGCCCCGACAACGACCCGCGAATCGCCTTCGCCCGCAGCGCCACCACGCGCGCCGCATCCTCCACCGACAACGCGCCCGCCACGCACGCCGCCGCGATCTCGCCCTGGCTGTGACCGATCACCGCACCCGGCTCGACACCCGCAGCACGCCACACCTCGGCCAGCGACACCATCACCGCCCACAACGCCCCCTGAACCACCACCACGTCATCCAGAACGCCCTCGCGGATCGCCTCCACCACCGACGAACCCACATGAGGCAACAGCGCCGCGTCACACTCCGCCAACCGCGCCCCGAACACCGGCGAGGAGTCCAACAACCCCAACGCCATCCCCGCCCACTGCGACCCCTGACCAGGGAACACGAACGCCACCCGGCCGGGGTCCCGCACCGTCGCGCCCGACACCACGCGGGCGGCCGGGGTGTCATCGGCCAGGGCGCCGAGCCCCGAGACGGCCTCGGCGATGTCCGGGGCCAGCACCACGCTCCGATGCTCCAGCGCGGTGCGGGACGTCGCGAGGGAGAGGCCGACGTCCGCCGGGGAGTTCTCCGCGCCGCCCGCCTCGACAAAGGACGCCAGGCGTCCGGCCTGGCCGCGCAGCGCGTCCGCCGACCGCGCGGACACCACCCACGGCACCACCGTCAGCGACCCCAACGGGCCTGTCTCCGAATCGACTTCGGGCTCGGGGGTCCGCGACGGCTCGGCCTCTTCCAGGATCACGTGCGCGTTCGTCCCGCTGATGCCGAACGACGAGACGGCGGCCCGGCGCGGGCGGTCGCCCGGGGACCAGTCCTGGGAGTCGGTCAGCAACTCGACGGCGCCGCTCGACCAGTCGACGTGCGGCGTCGGCTCATCCACGTGGAGCGTGCGCGGCAGCACACCGTGCCGCATCGCCTGGACCATCTTGATGACGCCCGCGACCCCGGCGGCGGCTTGCGTGTGGCCGATGTTCGACTTCACCGAGCCCAGCCACAGGGGCAGTTCACCGGCTCGCTCCTGCCCGTACGTCGCGAGCAGCGCCTGCGCCTCGATGGGGTCGCCCAGTGCCGTGCCGGTCCCGTGCGCCTCGACGGCGTCGATATCGGCGGCCGTCAGACCGGCACTGTCCAACGCGGCCCGGATCACCCGCTCCTGCGAAGGCCCGTTCGGGGCGGTCAGCCCGTTCGACGCACCATCCTGGTTCACCGCGGAGCCCCGCATCACCGCCAGCACCCGGTGACCGTTGCGCCGCGCGTCCGACAGCCGCTCCAGCAGCAGGACACCGACGCCCTCGCCCCACCCGGCACCGTCCGCCGCCGCCGAGAACGCCTTGCTCCGGCCGTCGGGCGCCATGCCCCGCTGACGGCTGAACTCCACGAAGACCCACGGGGTCGCCATGACGGTGACGCCTCCGGCCAGGGCGAGCGAGCACTCCCCCGACCGCAGGGCCTGCGCCGCCAGATGCATCGCGACCAGCGACGACGAGCACGCCGTGTCCACCGTCATCGCCGGACCCTCGAACCCGAAGGTGTACGAGACCCGGCCGGAGGCGACGCTGCCCTGCGTGCTGGTGACGGCGTAGCCCTCCAGTTCTTCGGGGCGGTCGCCGGTGGAGCCGTAGTCGTGGTGCATGACTCCGGTGAAGACACCCGTCGAACTGCCCTTCAGCGAACCGGGATCAATACCCGCCCGCTCCAGCACCTCCCACGACGCCTCCAGCAGCAACCGCTGCTGCGGATCCATCGACAACGCCTCACGCGGAGACACCCCGAAGAACCCCGCGTCAAACTCACCCGCCCCATAGAGGAAACCGCCCTCACGCGCATAACTCCGCCCCGCCACACCAGGATTCGGATCAAACAGCCCCTCCACATCCCACCCCCGGTCCACCGGGAACCCCGACACCGCATCCCCACCCGAAGCAACCAGCGACCACAACTCCTCAGGCGAACCCACCCCACCCGGATACCGACACGCCATCCCCACAATCACCACCGGATCGGTGTCACTGTCCGGAGCGGACGCCCGGACTGCCGCGTCGGCCGGGGCCGTTGCCGCCGGCTGGTCCGGCCGGTCGGTGCCCAGCACGAGGGTGCGGAGGAAGCCGGTGAGCACCTGGGGCGTCGGGTAGTCGAAGACGAGGGTGGCGGGGAGCCGGAGGCCGGTGGACGTGGCGAGGGCGTTGCGGAGTTGCAGGGCGGTCAGCGAGTCGAAGCCGAACTCCTTGAAGCTGCGGCGCGCGGAGATCGTGTCCGGTGTCGGCAACGCGAGGACGGCTGCGGCCTGTTCACGGATCAGATCGAGCAGGAGCCGGTCCTGTTCCTGCGGATCGAGGCCGGTGAGGCGGTGCCGCAGGTCGCTGGCGCTGTCGGCCGGTGCGGCAGCGGCGGCGGTGCGCCGTGCGCGGACCAGGCTGCGGAAGGCGGGCCGCAGGGAGCCGCGGGCGGCCTCGGTGCGCAGGGCGGTCAGGTCGAGCGAGACGGGGACGAGGCAGGACGTGTCGGTGGCGGTGGCCGCGTCGAACAGGGCCAGACCGAGGTCGGCGGCCAGCGGCCGGACGCCGGAGGCGCGCAGCCAGGCGAGGTCGCCGTCGTCCAAGTGGGCGCGCATGCTGCCGACTTCTTCCCACAGGCCCCAGGCGAGGGAGTGCGCGGGCAGGCCCTCGGCGCGGCGGCGCGCGGCGAGGGCGTCGAGGAAGGCGTTGGCGGCGGCGTAGTCGGCCTGGCCGGGGTTGCCGAAGGTCGCGGCGATGGAGGAGAACAGCACGAACAGCGACAGGTCCAAGTGCCGGGTCAGTTCGTGCAGATGGACGGCCGCGTCCACCTTCGGTGTGAGCACGCGGGACAGTTGATCGTCGGTGAGGGACAGCACGAGTCCGTCGTCGAGCACACCGGCCGCGTGCACCACGCCGGTCAGCGGCCGGTCGGAGGGAACGGAGTCCAGCAGGGCGGCCAGCGCCGTTCGGTCGGCCGCGTCGCAGGCGACGATGTCGACGGTCTCCGCGCCGTCGGCGCGGAGCCGGGCCCTGAGGTCGGCGGCGCCGTCCGTGTCGGGTCCGCGGCGGCTGGTCAGGACGAGGTGCCGGACGCCGTGTTCGGTGACCAGGTGACCGGCCAGCAGCGAGCCGAGGGCGCCGGTCCCGCCGGTGATCAGGACCGTGCCGTGCGGGTCGGCCTCGGCGGTGTGCGGGTCGCTCTGGGTGCCGGGCGTCTCGGACGCGGCGCCGGGGGTGGCGCGGACCAGCCGGGGCAGCCGTGTCTCGCCCGCGCGCAAGGCGATCTGCGCCTCGTCCCGCGCGACGGCGGTGGCGACGGCCGTGGCCAGTGCGTCCCGGGACGCCGGTGTGTCGTCCGTGTCGACCAGGACGAGGCGGCCGGGGTGCTCGGACTGGGCGCTGCGGATCAGGCCCCAGACGGGTGCCGTCGCCAGATCGGCGACGGCCTCGTCGGGTCCCGCCGCCACCGCCCCGCGCGTCAGCACGACCAGGCGCGACGTGCTCAGCCGCTCGTCGCCGAGCCAGGTCTTGAGCAGGGCCAGCGCCTCGGCGGTCGCTGCGTGGGCGCGGGCGGGCAGTGCCGCGTCGACCGGCGTACGAGCCGGCGTCCCGCCCTCGTGGGCCGCCGTCCCACTCCCGTCGCCGAGGACACCGTTCGCGCCGACAGGCTGGCCGCCGTCGTAACCCGACGCCCCGCTCCCGTAGCCGTCGCCGTCGCCCGGCGCACCCTTCGCGCCGCCCGGCTCCTCGTGCCCCCACCCGCCGAGCCGTACCAGTGCCGTCGGCGGCGCCTCGATGGCGCCCGCGTCGATGCGGGCGAGCAGTTCCGCGATGTCGGGCACGCCGTCGTCGCCCGTGCCGGGACCGACGGCCAGCCATTCGGCGGCGGGCTCCGCGGTCGCGGCGGGCTGCCAGTCGAGCCGGAAGAGCGCCTGGTCCGCAGGGGTGTTCGCGGGGCCTCCCGCCGGGCTCAACAGCGCCTCGCCGACGGGCAGCAGGGTGAGCGCCTCGATGGACGCGACGGGCGCGCCGGTGGCGTCCGCGAGGGTCAGGGCGACGGTGTCCGGGCCGTCGGGAGTGACGCGGACGCGGACCGCCGAGGCGTGGACGGCGTGCAGGGCGAGCCCGCGCCAGGCGAACGGCAGCCGCAGGCCCTCGACATGGGCCAGGCAGATGTGCAACGCGGCGTCCAGCAGGGCGGGATGGACGCCGTACGATCCGGCTTCGGTGGCCTGCTCGTCGGCGAGGGCGACGTCGGCGTAGAGGTGCTGACCCGACCGCCAGGCGGCGCGGACGCGGCGGAAGGCCGGACCGTAGCCGTAACCGGTCGCGTCCAGGTCCGCGTAGAACTCCTCGACGGGCACCGGCCGGGCGTCGGCCGGGGGCCAGGCGGTCAGGGGTTCGGGAGCGGTGGGCGCCTCGGAGGCGAGGACGCCCGCGGCGTGCCGGACCCAGGGGCCGGTGTCGACGCTTCCGGAGTCGTCGTGCGCGTCGGCGCGGTCGGGTCGTGAGTGGATTCGCAGTTCGCGGCGGCCGGTCGTGTCCGGTGCGCCGACGGTGAGCTGGAGGTGCACGCCGTCCTGGCCCGTGAGGACCAGCGGTGCTTCCAGGGTGAGTTCCTCGACCTGGGCGCATCCGGTCAACTCAGCCGCGTGCAGGGCCAGTTCGGCGAAGGCCGCGCCGGGCAGCAGCACCGTGTCGAGAGCGGCGTGGTCCGCCAGCCACGGATGGGTGCGCAGCGAGATCCGGCCCGTGAGCAACAGGGCGTCGGTGTCGGCGAGTTGTACGGCCGCGCCCAGCATCGGGTGCCCGGTGGCGGACAGGCCGAGGCCGTCCGTTCCCGCGCCCGCGCCCGCCGCCGACTCCAGCCAGTACCGCGCCCGTTGGAAGGCGTAGGTGGGCAGGTGGACGCGGCGCCCGTCGGTCGCGGGCAGCAGGCGGGTCCAGTCGACGCCGGGCAGGCCGCGGACCCAGCCTTCGGCGACGGAGGTGAGGAAGCGGTCGGCGCCGCCTTCGTCGCGGCGGAGCGTGCCGAGGGCGAGGGCGTCGGTCCCGGCGTACTCGAACGTCTCCTGCATGGCGGGGGTGAGTACGGGGTGGGCGCTGATCTCGACGAAGTACCGGAAGCCGTCGTCGAGGAGTGTGTGGACGGCGGTCTCGAAGTCGACCGGCCTGCGGGCGTTCTCGAACCAGTAGTCGGCGTCGAGCCCGTCTCCGTCGAGCGCGCCGCCGGTGACGGTCGAGTAGAACGGGACGTCGCCCGCGGCGGGCGTGACGTCGGCGAACATCTGCGTGATGCGGTCGCGCAGCGGGTCGACCTGGGCGCAGTGCGAGGCGACGGTGGAGCCGATGACGCGGGCCCTGATCCCCTCGTCCTTGCAGGCGGCGACGAATTCGGCGAGCGAGGTCTCGTCCCCGGCGACGGTCTGCGCGGTGGGTCCGTTGCGTCCGGCCGCGGTGAGGCGGCCGTCCCACGCGGCCAGCCGCTCTTCCAGCGCCCGCGCGCTCAGCGCGACCGAGGCGACGGCGCCGTTGCCGACGAGTTCCTCGCCGAAGAGCGCGCTGCGCAGGACGACGATACGGACGGCGTCGGCGAGGGTGAGGGCGCCCGCGACGCAGGCCGCGGCGATCTCGCCCTGGCTGCTGCCGACGACGGCGGCCGGCTCGACGCCCGCGGCGCGCCACATCGCGGCCAGGGACACATTGACGGCGAACAGCACCGGTTGGAGTACGTCGATCCGGTCGAGCGGCGGCGCGTCCGGGGCGGCGCGCAGCACAGCGGTGGCGGACCAGTCGACGTAGGCGGCCGCCTCCCGCTCGCACTCGGCGAAGCGGCGGGCGAACACCGGTGAGGTGTCGAGGAGTTCGGCAGCCATGCCGCGCCACTGGGAGCCCTGGCCGGGGAAGACGAACACGGTCCGGCCGCGCAGGTCGGCCGCGCCGACGACGGCGTGGGGGGTGGGCGCGCCGACGGCGACGGCGGTCAGCGCGTCACGGGTCCCGTCGGGGTCGGCGGCGAGCACGACGGACCGGTGTTCGAGTACGGCGCGGGCGGTGGCCAGGGCATGGCCGGTGGCGGCCCGGCCGTCGCCCGTGCTCGCGGGGCCGTCTCCCCCGGCCTCGCCCGTCCAGTCGCGGAGACGGGCGGCCTGGGCACGCAGCGCGGCGGCCGACTGTCCTGACACCGGCCACGGTGCGGGGGCGCCGGTGAGGATCGGGAGCGCCCGCGGGTCCCCGGCCCCGCCCTCGGAAGCGGAAGCGGATACGGATGCCGAAGCGGATACGGATACGGACTCGGCCTCGGACGCGCCGGGCGCGGCCGGAGCGCTTACGGGAGCCTTCGCCTCCTCCAGGATCACGTGCGCGTTCGTGCCGCTGATGCCGAACGACGAGACGCCCGCGCGCCGCGGCCGGTCCCCGCGCTTCCACGCCACCGGTTCGGTGAGGAGCGTGACGGCGCCGGACCAGTCGACGTGCGGCGAGGGAACGTCCGCGTGCAGAGTGCGGGGCAGCTCCTCGTGGTGCAGGGCCTGCACGATCTTGATCACGCCCGCGATGCCCGCCGCGGCCTGGGTGTGCCCGATGTTGGACTTGACCGAGCCGAGCCGGAGCGGCCGGTCCTCGGGGCGGCTCCGCCCGTAGGTGGCCAGCAGCGCCTGCGCCTCGATCGGGTCGCCGAGCGTCGTGCCGGTGCCGTGCGCCTCGACCACGTCCACGTCGGCGGCGGCGACCCGCGCGTCGGCGAGCGCGTCACGGATCACCCGCTCCTGCGAGGGGCCGTGCGGCGCGGTCAGGCCGTTGCTCGCGCCGTCCTGGTTGGTGGCGGAGCCGCGGATCAGGGCCAGCACCTGGTGGCCGTTGCGGCGCGCGTCGGAGAGCCGCTCGACCACGAGGACGCCGACGCCCTCGGACCAGCCGGTGCCGTCGGCGGCGGCGGAGAACGCCTTGCAGCGGCCGTCGGGGGACAGCGCCCCCTGTCGGCTCAGCTCCACGAACATGCCGGGCGTGGACATGATTGTGACGCCGCCCGCGATCGCCATCGTGCACTCGCCCGACCGCAGCGACCGTACCGCCCAGTGCAGTGCGACCAGGGACGACGAGCAGGCCGTGTCCAGGGTGACGGCCGGGCCCTCGAGGCCCAGCGTGTAGGCCAGCCGTCCCGAGGCGACGCTGGTGAGGGTGCCGGTGAGCCGGTGGCCCTCGACGCCGTCCGCGCCGTACTGGAGCTGCGGCCCGTACTCCTGGAACATCGCGCCGAAGAAGACGCCGGTGCGGGTGCCGCGCAAGGACAGCGGGTCCATCCCGGCGCGCTCCACCGCCTCCCACGAGGTCTCCAGCAGCAGGCGCTGCTGCGGGTCCATGGCCAGGGCCTCGCGCGGTGAGATCCCGAACAGCCCGGCGTCGAAGTCCGGTGCGCCGTCGAGGAATCCGCCGTGCCGGACATAGCTGGTGGCCGCGCGCCGCGCCTGCGGGTCGTAGAGGCGCTCGATGTCCCAGCCGCGGTTGTCGGGGAAGTCGCCGATGACGTCCCGGCCGTCCGCGACGACGTCCCACAGCGCCTCGGGCGAGTCGACGCCGCCGGGCAGTCGGCAGGCCATGGCGACGATGGCGATCGGGGAGTCGTCGGCGTCCGGGTGGTCAGCGGGGGGCGCCGCGGTGTCGTTCGCCGCGGGTCCCGCGTCGAGCAGGGCGGCGCGCAGGTGGCGGGCGAGCGCGGACGGCGTGGGCTGGTCGAAGAGAACGGTGGCGGGCATCGCCACCTCGGCCTGCTCGGCGATGCGGTTGCGGAGCTGGACCGACAGGTGCGAGTCGAACCCGAGGTTCTTGAAGGTCTGTTCGGGGTCGAGCGCGTCCGGCGACGGCTGTCCCGCGACCGCCGCCGCGTGCGCCAGAACGAAGCGCAGCAGCGTCGAATCCCGCTCGGCCGGGCGCAGCGCGGCCAGTCGGGCGGCGAACGACGAGGCGGCGGCGGCCGGTTCGGCGCCGGAGTCCCGGTCCCCGTCGTGCTCGGCGTCCCGGACGGTGCGCCGGGCCGGTACGGCGGCGGTTCCCGCGCGTCGGCGACGGCGGCCGGTCGCGGTGTCCAGCCAGTGGCGGCGGCGCTGGAACGCGTAGGTGGGCAGGGCCACTTGGGCCGGGGGCGTGTCCGCGAACACGGCCTGCCAGTCGACCGGCAGGCCGCGTACCCAGCCCTCGGCCAGCGAGGTCAGGAAGCGTTCCTGGCCGCCCTGGTTCCTGCGCAGCGTGCCGAGCGCCACCGCGTCGAACCCGGCGTCCTCGAACGTCTCGGCCAGGCCCACCGCCAGCACGGGGTGCGCGCTGGCCTCGACGAAGTAGCCGAACCCGTCCGCCAGCAGCGCGCGTACGGTCTCGTCGAACCGCACCTGCCCGCGGAGGTTGGCGAGCCAGTACGCGGCGTCCAGCTCCCGGGTGTCGAGCCGGCCGCCGGTGACCGTGGAGTAGAAGAGCACGTCGGACGCCACCGGGGTGATGCCGGCCAGGGCGTCCAGCACCTCCTCCCGGATCGCGTCGACCTGGACCGAGTGCGACGCGTAGTCGATGTCGACGCGCCGGGCGCGGATGCCCTCGGCGTCGCAGGCGGCGCGCAGTTCGGCGAGCGCGTCCAGCTCGCCCGACACCACGGTGGAAGAAGGCCCGTTGACCGATCCGACGCACAGCCGGTCGCCCCAGCGGGCGAGGCGTTCGAGCACCGCGCCGACGGGCAGCCCGACCGAGAGCATCCCGCCGCGGCCCGACAGCGACGCGCCGATCACCTTCGCCCGCAGCGCGACCGTTTTCGCCCCGTCCTCGACGGACAGCGCGCCCGCGACGCAGGCGGCGGCGATCTCGCCCTGGCTGTGCCCGATGACGGCGCCGGGCTCGACACCGGCGGCGCGCCACACCTCGGCCAGCGACACCATCACCGCCCACAGCGCCGACTGGACGACGACCACGTCGTCCAGGGCGCCCTCCCGGATCGCCTCGACCACCGAGCTGCCGAGATACGGGGCCAGCGCCGTGTCGCACTCCCCCATCCGGGCCGCGAACACCGGTGAGGTGGCGAGCAGTTGCATCGCCATGCCCGCCCACTGCGAGCCCTGGCCCGGGAACACCAGGGCCACCCGGCTGCCTCCGGCGCGCACCGCGCCGCTCACGAGACCGGCCGCGGGCATGCCGGTGGCGAGCATGCCGACGGCGTTACGGGCGTCCGCGGGTCCGGCTGCGAGGACGACAGCGCGGTGCTCGAACGCCGCCCGGGAGAGGGCGAGGGCCCGGCCTACCGGGCGCAGACTCGACGGGCCGCCGCCGTCGGCGGAGTCGGAGCCGGAGCCGGAGCCGGAGTCGGCATGAGCATCGGCATCGGCATCGGCGGATTCGCCGACGGCGGATTCGGCGACGGCGAGCAGGCGTTCGGCCTGGCCTCGCAGCGCGGCGGCGGACCGCGCGGACACCGGCCAGGGCACGAGGTCGAGTTCACCGAGCGGTGACCGGGGCGCGGGGGCGGCGACCGGGGCAGCCGCGTCGGGGACGACGGAGGCCGGGGCCGCGGCCCATTCGCCCACCACCACATGGCAGTTGGTGCCTCCCATGCCGAAGGAGGAGACACCGCCCAGCAGCGGCCGGTCGGCGTCGGGCCAGGCGGTCGCCCCGTCCCCGGTCTGCACCCGCAGGCGGAGGTCCGCCAGCGCGATCTCCGGGTTCGGGCGGCGGTAGTTGAGGCTCGGCGGCAGTGCCCGGTGCTGGACGCTGAGGATCAGCTTGAGCAGGCCGGTCACGCCCGCCGCGCCTTCCAGGTGGCCGACGTTCGTCTTGACCGAGCCGACGGCCAGCGGCGCTCGCGGGTCGCGGCCGGCGCCGAGCACCGTACCGAGCGCGCGGGCCTCGACCGGGTCGCCGACGCGGGTGCCGGTGCCGTGCAGTTCGACGTACTGCACCTCGTCCGGCGCGACCCCGGCCTGCCGGTAGGCGCTGCGCAGCAGGTCTTCCTGCGCCGCCTGGTGCGGGCTGGTGAGGCCGGGGCCGCCGCCGTCGTTGTTGACGGCGCTGCCGAGCAGCACGCAGCGGATCGGGTCGCCGTCGGCGACGGCGTCGCTCAGCCGCTTGAGGACCAGGACCGCGCCGCCCTCGCCGCGGACGTAGCCGTTGGCGCGCTCGTCGAAGGTGTAGCAGCGGCCGTCGGGAGAAAGAGCGCCGAAGGCGGTGATCTGCTCGGTGGTCTCCGGGACGAGGTTGAGGTTCACGCCGCCGGCCAGGGCGACCGCCGACTCGCCGGAGCGCAGGCTCTCGCAGGCGAGGTGGACCGAGACCAGCGAGGAGGACTGCCCGGCGTCGACGGTCAGGCTCGGGCCGTTGAGGCCCAGCGCGTAGGAGATGCGGTTGGCGACGAGGCTGCGGTGCAGGCCGGTGAGGGTGTGGGCGGTGGCCGGTCCTGACCGGGCGCTGAGGGTCGCGTAGTCGTCGGCGATGACGCCGAGGAACACCCCGTAGGCGACGGGCCGTCGAGCGGCCTTCCGCCGGTGTTCCGCCGAGGCGGCCTCGGGGGGCCCGGTCCTGGAGGCGGGGTGCAGGGCGGCGAGGCCCGCGTCCTCCAGCGCCTCCCAGCCCAGTTCGAGCGCGAGCCGCTGCTGGGGGTCCATCTGGGCGGCCTCACGGGGCGTGACGCCGAAGAACTCCGCGTCGAAGCCCTCGATCCGCTCGGCGTCCAGGAAGCCGCCGCGCTGCGGACCGGCCGCGCCCGGACCGCCCGGATCTCCCGGATCTCCCGGACCGCCCGGACCGCCCGGACCGCCCTTCCCGATGTCCGAATCGACGTCCGATTCGACGTCCGGCTCGGCGTCCACTTCGCCCTCCACGGGCCAACGGGGGGCGGCGAGTTCGGTCACGGCGTCCGCGCCGCCGCGCAGCAGGTCCCAGAACGCCGTCGGGTCGTCCGCTCCCGGCAGTCGGCAGGAGACCCCGATGACGGCGATGGGTTCGCCCGGCCCGGCGGGGTCGCCGCCGTGTCCGTTCAGCGAATTCCGGTCGGCATTTGTGTCCGCCACCAGTACGTCAGAGCTCCTTCGGAATCCCACGACCCGGGGGGTGATACAGGTCGCACGAAAACGCCAGACTTTCCACCGCCTCGGTGGAATGCGGAGTGCGCGTCCCGATCGCCTCGGAATTGTCGCCCTCCGCGCCGTCATCCGTGGTTGCGGACAGGACGGACGTGGACCGGTAATCGATCCCATCAGCGTTCAACTGGCCAGTCAACCGGGGTCATTGACCGCACGACCCCTGCCCCCGCGGGGGTACCCCCTAAAACACGGCCCCCACCCCCTATACCTATTCCGGGGTTTGAGCCACTGCCGCACGCTGTTACCGTCCACGGGCGATGAAATTCGGAATAATTCCTCATTCGCGGCGTGAAACAAGTGTCCGGCCACGGCCGCATCCGCACGCCGCGCGTCATACGCTGGGAGTCTCGCGTGACCGATTCCGCTGTGTCGCTGAGCCCGCCGTCTGCCGCCGACGGCGGCGCTGAACTGTTCGCGTGGCTGCGCCGCATGCGCGACGACCATCCGGTGTTCCGCGACGAGAACGGCAGTTGGCACGTCCTGCGGTACGCGGACGTGCAGCGGGTGCTGTCGGACCAGAAGGACTTCTCTTCCGACCCGACCCCGGTGTCACCGAAAGCGGCGGAGATCGCCCGCGGTGACCTGGCCCAGATCGACCCGCCCGAGCACCACCATCTGCGGCGCGGGATCAGCCGGGTGTTCACGCCCCGCACCGTGGCCGAACTGGAGCCGCGGATCGCCGAGATCGGCCGGGAACTGCTCGGCGCCACCGACGGCATGGACCGTTTCGACCTGGTGCGGCATCTGACCCATCCGCTGCCGGTGATCGTGATCGCTGAGCTGCTGGGCGTACCGGCCGAGGACCGGCCGATCTTCCGGCACTGGGCGGACCGCATCATCGCCGCCAAGATCGTCGGCATCGACCTGCCGGAGAACTACGAGCGCCTGCGGACCGCGATCGAGGAGATGGACTACTACCTCGACGGCATGCTGGAGGAGCGGCGGTCCCGTCCCGGTGACGACCTGCTCAGCAAGATGGCCACCAGCGAGGTGGACGGCGAGCCGCTGTCGTCGGAGGAGGCCGTCAACTTCGCCCGGTTGCTGCTGATCGCCGGGCACATCACCACGACGATGATGCTGAGCAGCGCGATCCTGTGCTTCGAGGAGCACCCGGAGGCAGCCGCCGCGCTGCGCGCCGACCGCTCGCTGATCCCGGCCGCGCTGGAGGAAGTGATGCGCTACCGGCCGCCGTTCACCATCACCGGCCGGTACACCACCCGGGACGTGCCGATCGGCGGTGTGGTCATCCCCGAGCGGTCGATCGTCATCCCGTGGCTGGCGTCGGCCAACCGCGACGAGCGGCAGTTCGAGGACCCGGACCGGTTCGACATCACCCGTACGCCCAACGCGCACGTCGCGTTCGGCAAGGGCATCCACTTCTGCATCGGTGCGCCGCTGGCCCGGCTGGAGGGGCGCGTGGCCCTCAATCTCCTCCTTGACCATTACCAGGACGTGCGGCTCGACCGCAGCGAGCCGCTGGAGTTCTACGACCGGAACTTCTTCGGTGTGAAGTCGCTGCCGGTGTCGGTCGTCCACACGTGACCGCCGTGGCCTCCCCTTCAGGTCCCGACGGCCCTCGCCCTGCGCCCGGCCGACCGAACGCCTTCCCGACCGCTCTCCCGACTTCCCGTCCCACCGCCCTCCCGACCATCGGAGCAGCCACGATGACCGACGAGAAACGGGCCAAGTGGCTCATTCTCGAACACTGTCGGATGATCAACGACGGCAATGTGGAGGGCCTGCTCCAGCTCTACGCCGAGGACTGCACCTTCGAGGACCCGGTGGGCAACGGCGAGCAGCACGGCCTGCACGCGCTCAGCCAGCGCGCCGCCGCCGCCGTCTTCTCCGGCGCCTTCGAGGACGCGGCCATGCCGGTGGCGTCCAAGGACGGCCAGTGGGCGTCGGTGCCGATGGTCTCGACCTTCAACTACCTGCCGCTGGCGGGTCCCGCGATGACCGAGTCGGGCCTGCTGCCGCCGATCCCGCCCAAGGACCCGGAGGAGAAGATGATCCGGGTGAACATCGTGATGACGATCCACGTCAACGAAGTCGGCCTGGTCGACCGGATGATGGCGCTGTACGGCAGCTCCGACGTCACCCTCATCGACCGGAAGTGACGGACCGCTGACCGCCCCCGGCCGGGCGGAGCGACACGGTGGCGCGCGCCCGCGACGGGTGCGCGCCGCCGCCGTTGTCAGCCCACCGGGGTACGGAACCGGTTGATCTCCGGCAGGTGCCGCTCACGCGTCTCGGGGTCGGTCACGCCGAGCCCCTCCTGGGGCGCCAGGCACAGCACGCCCACCTTCCCGCTGTGCTCGTTGCGGTGGACGGCGCGGGTCGCCTCCCCGGTGGCCTCCAGCGGGTAGACCGTGGACAGCGTCGGGTGCACCATCGCCTTGGTGATGAGGCGGTTGGCCTCCCACGCCTCGCGGTAGTTGGCGAAGTGCGAGCCGACGATCCGCTTCAGCGACATCCACAGGTACCGGTTGTCGTACTCGTGCCGGAATCCGGAGGTGGACGCGCACGTGACGACGGTGCCGCCGCGGCGGGTGACGAAGACACTGGCGCCGAAGGTCTCCCGGCCGGGGTGCTCCAGCACGATGTCCGGGTCCTCGCCGCCGGTCAACTCCCGTATCCGGCCGCCGAACCGCTTCCACTCGCGCGGGTCGGGCGTCTGCGGGTCCTTCCAGAACCGGTAGCCCTCCGCGGCCCGGTCGATGACCAGCTCCGCGCCCATGGCCCGCACCAGCTCGGCCTTGCGCGGGTCGGAGACCACGCACACCGGCACCGCCCCGCCGTTCAGGGCCAGTTGGGTGGCGTACGAGCCGAGGCCGCCGCCCGCGCCCCAGATCAGGACCACGTCGCCCTGCTTGAGCGAGGCGCCGTTGCGCGAGACGAGCTGGCGGTAGGCCGTGGAGTTGACCAGCCCGGACGACGCGGCCTCCTCCCACGTCAGGTGCGCGGGTTTGGGCATCAACTGGTTGGACTTGACGAGCGTCAGCTCCGCGAGGCCGCCGAAGTTCGTCTCGAAGCCCCAGATCCGCTGCTCGGGGTCGAGCATCGTGTCGTCGTGCCCGTCGGCGGACTCCAGCTCCACGCTCAGGCAGTGCGCGACCACCCGGTCACCCGGCTTCCAGTTGCGCACGCCGGGCCCCGTGCGCAGGACCACCCCGGCGACGTCGGAGCCGAGGACGTGGTACGGCTGCGCGTGGCGCGCCGCCTCGGGGCTGCTGCGCGCGTACCGGTCGAGGAAGGTGAACGTGGGCAGCGGTTCGAAGATCGCGCTCCAGACCGTGTTGTAGTTGATCGCGCTGGCCATCACGGCGATCAGTACCTCACCGGGGCCGGGTTCCGGGGTGGCGACGTCGATGGTGTGCAGGGACTTGGCGGGGTCCTTCTCGCGGGTTTCCAGCCCCTCGAACATGTCGGTCTCCTCGCGGAGCACGGCCGCGCCGCGGTAGCTCTCCGGCACCGGGAGCGCGAGGAAGTCCTCGGCTCCGGCACCCGCGCGCACGGCGTCGATGATCTGCTGCATGAGCGGTCCTCCCGTTGTGACCCGGCGGTCAGGCGATCTCGTTGGTCGGCATGTGCACTTCCAGCGGGAGTTGGTGGCGCCTGGTGATGTTGAGCTTGCGGTAGACCCGGGTCAGGTGCTGCTCGACGGTGCTGATCGTCACGAACAGCTTCGCCGAGATCTCCCGGTTGGTGTATCCGCAGGCCGCCAGGGCCGCGACCCGCTTCTCGGAATCGCTGAGCTTCGCCTCGGCCTCCGCGCCCAGCGCGTCGGCGGCGACCGGTTCGGCGAGCGCGGCGGCGGCCGGGGCGAGATCCTGGGCCCGCTCCCGCTCGCCCTCACGCAGCCGCTGCCCGGACTCCGCGCACAGCGGTTCCGCGCCGCACTCGCGGGCCAGGTGCAGGGCCCGGCGGGTGACGGCGATCGACCGTGTGGTCTCTCCCAGTTCGCGGTACGTCTCGCCCAGCACGCCCACGGTGCGGGCCAGTTCGAGCCGGTCGCCCGACCGGTGCAGGTCCTCGACCGCCCGGGCCAGCAGCGACGGCCGGAGCTTGAGGTCGACGCTCTGCGCGCGCAGCCGCAGCGTGACGCCGCGCACCCGCGGGTGCACCGCGTCCGGCATCCGCAGCTGGTCCACGATCAACCGCTCGGCGCGGTCGGGCTGTTCGAGACGGCACAGCGCCTGCGCCGCGTCGGTGCGCCAGGGCAGCAGCACCGGTCGGTCGACACCCCAGCGGACGGCGAAGCGGCCCGCGGTCTTGAAGTCGGTGAGCGCAGCCTCGGGTTGGCCGGTGGCCAGGTAGAAGTGGCCGCGTGCCCGCAGGTATCCGAGACCGTAGACGCTCTTGAGCAACGCGTCGGGAATCGGCTGGTTGAGCCGTCGGGCCGCGGCCGTGTAGTCGCCCGCGGCCGTGTGCGTGAGGATCAGCACGGCCAGCGGACCGCCGACGAAGAAGCTCCCGTTGTGGGCGGAGACGCTGTTCAGCGACTCCTGCGCGTACTGCGCGGCGGCCTCCAGCCGCCCACCGCGCAGCGCGATGTCGGCCCGCAGGCCGGCGAACACCGCCCGCCAGCCCGGCGCCCGCCGCCGGTCGGCCTCCTCCTGGAATCTGCGGCAGGCGTCGTCGGCGGCTTCCAGCCGGTCGCCGAAGTACAGCGACACCACGGCGTTGACGATCGGCGTCAGCGTCACGTCCATCAGCGGAGACACCCGCAGGAAGCGTTCGGCCGAGGTCTCCACGCCGGTGTCGGGCGACAGGACCGGGCAGCGCAGCGACCCGTCGGGGGACGGATGCGCCACCGCGTCCGCGGATATCGGGTGGTCCTGCAACCCGGGGTCGCCGCCCTCGCCGCACCACTGCCCGGCCAGGGGCGTCAGTTGACCGAGCGCCGCCTGCGCCGCGCCCCACTGGCCGGACGACGCCCTCGCCTTGAGGCCGCCGAGGATGGCGCGGGCCTCCTCGAAGCGGCCGTGGCTGATCAGCAGGTCGGCGAGACCGGCGGCGGTGTGGGCGGGCAGCCGGGTGGTGGCCGCGGAGGCGACCAGTTCCGGCAGGTGCCTGGCCTCGGCCGCGGCGGGGTTGATCCGCCACAGCACGGCGGCCAGCCGCAGCCTGATGTCCGTACGCACCCGCTCGTCGTCGCACCCGGCGCAGGCCAGCTCCAGGTAGTCGATGGCGAGCGGGGCGTCGTCCTCGTGCAGCGCGGCCTCCGCGGCCTCCCGCAGTACGGCCGCTCCCCAGGAGCCGGGCACCTCGCCCCCCGCGAGCAGGTGCGCGGCCACCGCCGAGGGGCGGGCGCCCTGGTCCCTGAGCAGACCGGCGACCTCGCGGTGCAACCGGCCGCTCTCGGCCGCGTCCAGGCTGTCGCGGACCACGGACCGCGCCACCGGGTCGCGGAAGCGCGGGCCGTCCACGATGCCCGCGGACTCCAGTGCCTGCAACGCCTCGTCGACGCTCCAGGAGGTGGCCTCGGAGACGCGCCCGACGGACTCGGTGTCGGCCGCCTCGCCCAGCACCGCGACGGCGGCGGCCACCTCCCAGGTGTCCTCGCCTCCGCGGCGCAGGCAGGTCAGCAGCGCCTGTCCGAACAGCTCCCCGGCGAGCGGCGGGGCGATGCCCGGCGGCCAGTGGGCCACCGCGCGGTGGCAGTCCTCGAGACACGCGCGCAGCAGCAGCGGATTGCCGCCGGTCAGCCGGTACAGCTCCGCGGCGTTGACCGCTCCGGCGGGCAGGTCGGTATACGCGGCCAGGATCTGGGCCACGCCGTCCTGGTCCAGGGGCAGCAGTCGCAGCCGGTGCACCTCGGGCTGACGCAGCAGCTCGACGGCGAACTGCGGGTCCCGCGGTCCGCCGTGCAGCGGCTGGGTGAGCACCATCAGGACACGTCCGCGCCGGGTCAGCCGGGCGAGCTGGAGCAGACACCGCAGCGACTCGGCGTCGACGTGCTGGAGGTCGTCGACGGCGATGACCACCGGTGCCTGCTCGGCCATGTCCTTCACGGCCGCGGCGAGTTGGCGGGCGAACCGGCCGGTTCCCTGCTCGGTGGCCCCGTCGGGCGGTACCGGTGGCGCGGTCGACGGCGGCACGCCGTCCATCAGTTGGGAGACGGCGCCCAGGGGTGTGCCGGCCTCGGCGGGCGACCCCGCCGCGCACAGCAGGGTGACCCCGGACCTGGTCGCCTCGTCGATGACCCATTCCAGGGTCTGGCTCTTGCCGCAGGCGATCGCGCCCTCGACCAGAACCGTTCTCCCGCTGCCGGACATGACATCCCGCAAGGAATTGCTCAAAAACTCTAACTGCGCTTCACGCTGAATAAATTCCACGACAGTGAACAGCCCCCGTTCAAACCGTTCAATTCGCATTACCCAAAAGACACCGGGAACGCAACAAAGCGCCTGCGGGTGTGAACCCCGTGGCACAGATGATCCTCATCTATCCCAAACAGCCAACTCCCACCGTATCCGAAAGCCGATTCGACTCTATCGCGGCTTTCCGAAGATCGGGCAACCCCGGCGCGTTAAGGAAGCGGAAGAAGTCGGCCATCTCCGACTCGGCCGCATCCGGGTCGGCCACGGCCGGCCCGGTCACCGCCAACCCGGTCACCGCCGGATCGGTCACACCGGCACGCCGAGCCGGTCGCGTAACCCGGCGATCACCGCCGGCCCCTCGGCCACCAGGTAGAAGTGGCCGCCGGGGAAGACCTCGATGTCGAACGGGCCCGCGGTGTGCCCCGCCCACGCCTCCGCTTCCGCGATCTCCACCTGCGGGTCGCGGTCGCCGACGAACGCGGTGACCGGGCATTCCAGCGGCGGCGCCGGGCGCGGCGCGTAGGTCTCGATGGCCCGGTAGTCACCGCGGACCGCGGGCATGATCATGCGCACGATCTCGTCGTCGGCGAGCAGATCGGCGTGGGTACCGGCGAGTCGGCGCAGTTCGGCGACGATGCCGGCGTCGTCCCGCCGGTGGACCGGATCGGGCAGCGGACGGTGGGCGGAGGGCGCGCGGCGCCCGGAGACGAAGAGCCGGGTCGGCTCCACCCCATGGTTCCGTTTCAGCCGCAGGGCCACTTCGTAGGCGACGACCGCGCCCATACTGTGGCCGAAGAACGCGGTCCTCCGGTCGACCATGGGGGCCAGCGCCTCGGCGGCCAGGTCGGCCAGGTCGTGCAGGTCCTGGACCGGTTGCTCGGTCCTGCGTTCCTGCCGTCCCGGATACTGCACCCCGATGACTTCGACATCCGGTTGCAGCGCGCTGGAAACGGGGAGGTAAAAACTTGCCGAGCCTCCGGCGTGCGGAAAACAGACGAGTCTGCGGGGTTCACTTCCGGGCGGAGCTGGGTGATAGCGGCTGAACCATGCCTCGCGGTTCACACACATCTCCAATTCGTACAAATCCGCCCAACGTGCCCAAGGAGTGCCATGCATGCGGTTTCGAAACTAGTTCGGCTCCGCACTCGCCAGTAACCCCTAATCCGGCGAGCGCCACCCCTATGAACGGAAAATGGCGAGGCAGGGGTGGCCGAAACCGGCAATCCGCGAGGACCGCTCGACCGGCTGCCCGACCGGCGGCGGTGGCGCGCCGGGCCCCGGCCGAATTTGCCGCGGGGGCGGAGGGCGGGACGGGGTAGGCGAGGGCCAGGCCGTGTCGGCAGGACACGCATGAGGTCTCGCGGAGGATCGATGGAAGCGAACACCGTTGACGGCGGCGCGAGTTGCCAGGTTCTGGTGGTCGGTGCGGGGCCCACCGGGCTGTTGGTCGCCGAGGAGCTGGTCCGGCGCGGTGTGCGGGTCCGGCTGATCGAGCGGTCCACCGAGGAGAACACGCAGAGCAGGGCGTTGGTGGTGGGAGCCCGCACCCTGGAGGTGCTCGACGACCTCGGGATCGCCGAGGAGGCGGTCGACCGCGGCCGGATCCTGCGCCGTATCGACGTCCATCCCGGCCCGGACGACGTCATCCCGCTCGAACTGGACGGCATCCGCTCGCCGTTCCCCTTCGCGCTCTCCCTCCCGCAGCCGGAGGTGGCGGATTTACTGGAGACGGCCGCGCGGCGGCAGGGCGCGGTCGCCGAGCGCGGCACCGAACTGACCACGTGCCGTCAGGACGCGGACGGCGTCACCGCGACCCTGCGGATGCCCGACGGCGCGGAGCGCACGGTTCGCGCCGACTGGCTGATCGCCTGCGACGGGGCGCACAGCACCGTACGGCGGACGGCCGGGATCGCCGGCGACCACCGGGATCTGCACCGCGCCTTCCTGCTCGCCGATGTCGCGGCCGACTGGGATCTTCCCCAGGACCGGCTGCATCCCTGGCTGGGCGGCCACGGCATCCTCGTCCTGCTTCCGCTCCCCAAGCCCGGCCACTGGCGTGTCATCGCCGATGTCCCGTCCGGCTCCGACGCGCCGGAACCGGACGAGGACATGCTCAACCGGCTGCTCGCCGAGCGCACCCCGCTCTGCGGCGCCGACGGGGGCAGCGCGATCTCCCGTGTGGACTGGCTGAGCGGTTTCGAGGTGCGCGAGTCGCTGGCCGAGCACTACCGGCAGGGGCGCATCCTGCTGGCGGGGGACGCGGCGCACACCCACAGCCCGGTCGGCGGACAGGGCATGAACGTCGGCCTCCAGGACGCGCACAATCTGGCCTGGAAGCTCGCGCTGGTCGTGCAGGGGCGGGCGGGCGCGGGGCTGCTGGACTCCTATGAGCAGGAGCGCCGTCCGGTGGCGGACCGGGTGCTGCACGCCACGACCCGCGCCACGAAGGTGGCCACGACGCACGCCCCGGTCGCCCGTACGCTGCGAGCGCAGGCACTGCGGCTGATCAGCAGGACCCCTCCCGTACGGCATCGGCTGGCCCTCGGCGTCACCGAGCTCTTCGTCGACTACGAGCACAGCCCGCAGGTCGACCGCGCCCGCAGGTCCGGCGCGGGCGGCCCCGGCCCCGGCGACCTCTCCCCCGACGCGTTCGTCCACGACGGCACGGGCTTCACCACGCTGCGGCACCGGCTGCGCGGCAGCGAACACGCCCTGCTGGTGTTCCTCGGGTACGAGGACGACGAGCGGCGGATCGCGGAGGTGACGCGGGCGGGCCGCGAGGCGCTCGGGGACTTCGGCACCGTCGTCGCGGTGAGCCGGACCCGCGGGAAGGGCGACCCCGACCGGTCGCTGCTCGGCGACCGGCACGGCGCCTGCCACCAGGCGTTCGCGGCCACCGGCCCCGGCCTGTGCCTGCTCCGGCCCGACCGCTTCATCTCCCACCGCTCCCAGGGCTGGGACATGTCCGGAGTACGGGACCGGCTGGCCGCGCTCGCGCGCTGACCGGGAGCGACGGCGCATCCGCCGTCCGGGGCCGCGCGGCCCCGGACGGCGGGCGGGCGAGGTCCCGCGCACGCCGAGGAGACGCCCTTGTGACGATCCCCACTCGAACACCCGTTTCCCCGGTCCTCCTCCGGGCACGCGCATACGTGACCCAAGAGGTGACTTCGTTGGACATATTCGATGACGAGACCGGCTCGCCGCCCACCGGCGCACTGCCGATCGCGGACTACAAACATCTGCCCAAGCTCACGATCGAGGGGATCGTCCCCTCACTCCAGCGCGAAGAACTGGAAACGGTGCTGCGCTACGAGAACAGCCACCGCAACCGCACGCCGCTGATCCGCCTGCTGATGTCCCAGCTCCGCGTCCTGCGGCACCGCGCGCGGTAGGACGTCTCCTCCCCGCGGTGGCGTCACGACGGTGCCGCGTAGCAGCGGACGGCGAAGAGCGCGGCGGGGGCGGCGCCGTGCGTGGACACCACCTCGACGGACAGCTCGTCCGTTTCGAGGGGGGTGTCGAAGGTGAGGACGTTGTGGGTCTGGTGGTTGTCGGCGCGTTCTGCGACCACGCGGTCCCCGGCGCGGACGACGTAATCGCGTACGCAGAACGGCACCGCGCGCTCCTGGTGGTCCCACAGGACGGACTCCATGGCGTGGTCGGCGTCGGTGTCGAAGGTCAGGTGGATCCGGCCGATGCGTCGGGGTTCCGGCCAGCGCAGGCGGACGGTGGGACGGCGGTCCTCGTACGCGGCGGCCCACGCGTTGGGCCGCGCCGTGGGCCGGTCGTGGCCGTTGCGGACGCCCTCCACGCTCCACGCCCTGAGCGGAGGGTCGATCGTCAGGGCGAAGTTGTGTCCGCCGGGGCGCCGTTCGGGGGTCCAGAACTCCACGCGCGGCTTGCCGACGGCGTCGTCCGCCTCCTGGGTGCCCGTGTGCCGGACCGAGATCAGGCCGGTGACGCGCCGGGTGGTGGTCCGCACCGACACGTCGTCGTTGCGGATCAGCGTCAGGAAGACGTACCGCGGCCGGTCGACCGCCGCCTCGACGTCGACCTCGAGCCGCTGCCCGGCGCCGGCGTCGAGACTGAACTCCCGCGCGGCCAGCACCACATCGGGGGTGTAGTCCTCCGGCCGGCTGCCGGTACGGAGCTCCACCCGCAAGGTGGTGGGCGCGGCCACGTCGACGGTCAGCGTCATCCTCGGCAGCTTTCCCGCGTCCAGCGGCAGCAGTTGGGCGCGTGAGTGGTCGAGCGGCACCGCGGGACCGTCGCCGGGGAGCGACCCCACGGTCAGCTCGCTCGACGCGGTGAGCGCGGCCTGCCCGGCGAGGTCGTCCGGATCGTCGAGCCGCAGGTCGGGGATGTGCTGCCCGGCACGCAGGAGTTCACGCTGAAGGGCGGCCATCCGGTCGGGTTTCGTCAGCTCCGCCGGGAGTACGCCGTCACGCGCGCACACGGCGGCGGCCATCCCGGCGGCCTGTCCGATCTGGGCGCAGGTGGCCATCACTCTGGTCGAGGCGAACGCGACGTGCGAGACGCTGATGATCCGGCCCGCCAGCAGCAGATTGCTCACGTCACGGCTGACCAGGCAGCGGTAGGGCACCTGGTAGACCCCGCGCGCGTGCAGGTGGTTGCTCCCGGCGTGCTCGCTGAACACGCCGTCGGCCGGGTGCAGGTCGAGGGACCATCCGCCGGAGGCGACGGCGTCGGCGTGGGGGCGCTGGTCGACGATGTCCTGCTGGCGGAGCATGTACAGGCCCTCGAACCGGCGGCTCTCCCGCTTGCCGGGAATCAGCCCGGCCCACTCCAGCGTCAGGGTCTTCGCCTCGGGGAAGTCACCGGAGTTCTTCAGGTGGTTCCAGACGCCGTAGACCACCTTCCAGAGCTCCCACTTGATCTCTTCCGTGTCGTGCACGGTGTCGAGACGGCCGCCGTACTCGATCCACCACAGCCGGCAGCCCTGGACCGTGGTGTCGAAGCTGCGCCAGCGGGGGATCTCGGTGATGTCGTCGAGCGCGTAGCCGGGCGGCACGAAGGTCACCGGCCGTCCGACGTCCTTGCTGTAGAAGTAGATCGACTGGCCGAGCAGGCCGCCGTACGACTCCTCGGGCGCGAAGAGTTCGCCGAACTCCTCGGTGGACTCCGCGCCCATCCGGTAGGCGGCGCCGGCCAGGTAACCGAGGACGCCGTCACCCGACGCGTCGCAGAACACCGGGGCCGTCAGCTCGTAGCGCGTGGAGTTCTGGGCGCAGAAGGCGCTCACCGAGGCGATCCGGTCGCCGTCCTTGGACACCGCCGTCGCCGCCGTGTTCAGCAGGAGGGTGATGCCCGGCTCGGCGACCGCCTTCTCCAGGAGCACGGTGTCGAACAGCACGGCGTTGCCCTCGGGGTTGCGGAACATGTTCTCCACGAGGATCTCGTCGAGCACGCCGCCCTCGCGCGACCAGCGGTTGTTGTTGAACATGTGCGCGGTGGCGCCCAGCACCCAGAGCCGTATCTCGCTGGAGGCGTTGCCGCCCAGCACGGGCCGGTCCTGGACCAGGACGACCCGCGCCCCGGCCCGCGCGGCGGTCACGGCCGCACACGTACCGGCCATTCCGCCGCCGACGATCACCAGGTCGGCGCTGAGCCGCTCGGTGCGGAAGTCCCGGCTGTCGCGGGCGGGTTCGGTGGTGAGGAGAGTGCGCGGTGCGGTCATGCCGTTTCAGCGCTCCTTAGGAATCTGCTGGTTGAGGTGGCGTCAGTTCGGGCCGTGCGATGGTCACTTCGCCGCGCCGGGGCGGCCCGCCGCTCATCGCGTGCGACGGGCCGCCCCGGCAGGTGCGGGGGCAGAGCGCTAACCGGCGTCGGCGCCGATGTTGGGGGTGCCGGGGATGGCGTTCTGGTAGTAGTCCACGCCCCCGTTGCCGGAGACGGCGACTCCCGAACCCGCGGCCGGGGAACCGGAGGCGAGCGTGTACGCCTGCGGGCACGGCTGCGGTCCCGCGCCGGAGGACGGCGTCCAGGCGCAGGTGCCGCCGGTGCCGGGCGAGGTGAACAGCGGGTCGCCGAAGACCGGTCCGGTCTCCACTCCCGCGGCCTGCCACGCGGCGAAGGTGCTGTAGGTGGTGCCGCCCCAGCGCCAGGCCGGGGAGCTGGCCGCGTAGTACAGGTTGTGCGACAGGGTCATGCCGGTCTGGCCGTAGGCGTTGTAGTAGAACTGGCCGGGGTGACCGTACTGGTCCCTGTTGCCCATGTCGCAGATGTTGTCCGCGATCAGTGAGCCGCCGGCCCAGGTGCCCGCGCTGTAGCCGAAGTTGAAGCAGGCGCTGGCCGTGGACTTGGTGCTCTGGGCGACGTTGGTGAAGAAGGTGTTCCCGTAGACCGACAGCGCGTTCTTCGGCGCGTTGGGCACGACGGTCATCAGGCCGCCCTGGATCTTGGCCCAGTCGTCGTTCTCGGA
Source organism: Streptomyces sp. NPDC008079 (assembly GCF_042957385.1). Lineage (NCBI taxonomy): Bacteria > Bacillati > Actinomycetota > Actinomycetes > Kitasatosporales > Streptomycetaceae > Streptomyces > Streptomyces sp. NPDC008079. The sequence goes on along the minus strand of NZ_JBIBIC010000006.1, from coordinate 150,105 downwards.
GATGTTGTAGCGGTAGGTGTTGGGACCCCACACCTTGGAGTCGACGGTCGAGGTGTAGGCGAGCAGGCCGCTGCCGGCGTTGTGGTGGGTGTAGTTGTACTCGACCACCGAGTTCGTCGTGCCGCCGTCGAGGTCGATGCCGTCCCAGTCGCACCCGGCCGTGAACGCCGGGTACGGCTGCACGTTGTAGACCTCGTTGTACCTGATGGTGACGTTGTTCGAGGTGTACGTCTCGATGCCGCTCGCGCCGCCGCAGGAGGTCACGTTCGCGCCCACGTCGTGGATCACGTTGTGCTGGATCACCGCGCCGTCCCAGCCGTTGCCGGTGATGCCCGCACCCGTATCCTTCGCGGGCATGCCCAGGTTGTAGACCGTGTTGCCCTCGACCGTGACGTCGGTGATGTTCTCCCCGGAGCCCCAGCCGTAGATGCCGGGCCCGTCCGGTGAGGTCACGCTCGCGCCGTGCAGCTTGTTGTGACGGATCTGGACGTTGTTCAGGGGCCCGCTGTGCCCGTTGACCGCGTAGCCGAGGATCATGATCTCCCCGCCGAACGAGCTGCTGCTTCCGGCGGGTGTGGAGAATCCGGAGATGTCGGAGCCGGACACCGCCAGCCCCTGGGTGGCGGCCGTGCCGTTCTGGTTCTCCAGCAGGACGCCGGCCGCGGTCGTGGAGCCGTTGACCACTTTCAGTCCGGTCAACTGGAAGCCGCTGACGTTGTCGGCCGTCACGGCCGCCGAGTAGTCGCCGGTGCAGTTCGAGGAGAGGGTGGCCTGCCCGGTGCCGTAGGAGTTCACCACGAACGGCGTGGACGCGGACGACGAGGGCACGTTGACGGAGTTGAAGACCAGGCAGCCGGTGAAGGTCTGCCCGCCTTCGAAGGAGACGGAGCTTCCCTGGGGGAAGGTGGAGCCGTTGACCTTCGCGACGGTCTTCCACGCCTGGGCGGGTGACAGTCCGGTGTTGCTGTCGCTGCCGCTCGGCGAGACGTAGTACGTCGCCGTCGCGGCGTGTGCCGCGACCGTTGTGGCGGGCAGGCAGCCGAGGACGACAGGTACGATCGCGAGTGTGAGCGCCTTTGCTCTCATGGTTCTCCCTCACTGCGTGCGTATGTCGACGCACAGGCACGCAGCCGATGAATCGTGGTGGGGGCATGCCTCGGCCAACCGCGTCCGGCGTGTACCGGCGCGGTGCCGGGCAGTCCGTGTGCGCTTCCGGGCCGCGACGTTCACGGCGTCGCGGACCCCGGATCCGGCTCCACGGGACCTCGTGCGCGCTCCTTTCCGTGGGTCGAGATGATGTGCCCGCGCGGGCGGTACGCCTCTGCGCGGAGGCTCTGGTCAGGTATCCCGATGGTCAGGCGGGCCGGAAGGCCAGGTATCGGGATGGTCGGGTATCGCTTTGGTCAGGTGATCCGGAAGGTCCGGCGCGCTTGGGTGCGCGAGCTGTTGCCGGTGTGGACGTGGATCTCGCCCGGCTCCACGGTGAAGACCCCGGCCGGGTCGTTCGTCCAGAAGCCGACGTCGTCGGCGCCGAGGGTGAAGCGGACCGTCCGCTCCTCCCCTGCGGCCAGCCGGACCCGGTCGAAGCCCCGCAGGCGGCGGACCGGCTGGGCGATGGCGGCCACGGGGTCCTGGACGTAGAGCTGGACGACCTCCTCCCCTTCGCGCTCGCCGGTGTTGCGGACGCGGACGGTGACCTCGACCGTCTCGCCCGCCAGGAGTTCGCGCACCGTGATCCGCTCGTGGCTGAGCGTCGGCTCGTCGAGGGCGAAGTCGGTGTAGCTCAGGCCGTGGCCGAAGGGGAATCGCGGGCCGTCCTGGACGTCGAGGTACTTCGAGACGTACTTCTCCTCCGGCACGGCCGGGTCGTACGGGCGGCCGGTGCGCTCGTGGTTGTAGTACAGCGGGACCTGGCCCACCGTCCGCGGAAAGGTCACGGGGAGCTTGCCGCCCGGGACGACGGCTCCGGTGAGCACGTCGGCGATGGCCGGGCCCGCCTCGATGCCGGGGTGCCAGGCCATGACGACCGCCTGCACCTGGTCCGCCCAGTCCCCGATCGTCAATGGCCGCCCGCCCACGAGCACCACCACGCACGGCGTGCCCGTCGCGGCGACCGCCCTGATCAACTCCTCCTGGCGGCCGGGAAGTCCCAGGTCGCTGCGGACCGCCGCCTCTCCGCTGATCTCGGAGGGCTCACCCACCACCAGGACGACGGCGTCGGCGGCCGCGGCCGTCGCGACGGCCTCCGGAAGGCCGGAGACGTCGGAGCCGTCCGCGGGAACGTCCGGGGCGTGGGTGACAACCGCGTCCGGCAGGGCTTCGCGCAGGCTCCGCAGGACCGGGACGGCCTCGGGCGCTCCGGGCAGCGCCCACGTCCCCAGCAGATCGCCGCTGTCCGCGAACGGGCCGAGGACGGCGAGCGTCCCGATGGCGGTCCCGTCCAGCGGCAGCGCTCCGCCGTCGTTCTTCAGCAGCACCACGCAGCGGCCCGCCACCTCGCGGGCGGCGGCCCGTGCGGCGGCGCTCGGGGCGGTGATCTCGGCGGACTCCTCGACGTACGGCCGCTCGAACAGACCGAGCCGCAGCTTCAGCCGCAGGACGCGGGCCACGGCGTCGTCCAGCCGCTCCTGGCTCAACTCGCCGCGCTCCAGCAGGGCCGGGCCGTGGTCGACGAAGGTGGTGGACACCATCTCCAGGTCCACACCCGCCGACAGCGCCAGCCGCCCGGCGTCGGCCTCGTCGGCCGCGCTGCCGTGCGCGATCAGCTCCTGGACCCCCGTCCAGTCGCTGACCACGACCCCGTCGAACCCCCAGCCGTCCTTCAGAACGCCGGTCAGCGTACGGGGGTTGGCGTGCGCGGGAACGCCGCTGACGGTGTTGAAGGCGGCCATGACGGTGGCCGCTCCCGCGGCGACGGCGGCCTCGAACGGCGGCAGGTAGAGGTTGCGCAGCCGCTGCTCGGAGACGTCCACGGTGTTGTAGTCGCGCCCGCCCTCGGCGCCGCCGTACGCCACGAAGTGCTTGGCGCAGGCGGCCACCCGGTCCGGCGCGGACAGGTCGTCCCCCTGGTACCCGTGCACCTTGGCCACCGCGTAGCGCGCGGCCAGATACGGGTCCTCGCCGGGGCTCTCGGCGATCCTGCCCCACCGGGGCTCGTGGGTGACGTCCACCATCGGCGAGAACGTCCAGTGGACGCCGTTGGACCGGGCCTCGGCCGCCGAGACCTCGCCGTCGGTCCGCGTCACGGCCGGGTCGAAGGCCGCCGCCTGGGCCAGCGGAATGGGGAACGTGGTGTGGAATCCGTGGATCACGTCCAGGCCGAAGACCAGCGGAATGCCGAGCCGGGACTCCTCCACCGCGATGCGCTGAACGGCGTTGCTGTTCGCGGCGCCGACCACGTTGAGCACCGAGCCGAGCAGGCCCTTGCGCGCCGCGGCCTCGACCGCGCCGGTACTGCCCCCGCCGGGACCGGTGTTCCAGGCCCAGGCGAGCTGCTGCAACTGTCCGAACTTCTCCTCGACGGTCATCCGGCCGAGCAGGTCGGCGATACGGGTCTCGTGGTCGTCGGCGCGCGCCGGGTTCGGCATCGTGGGCTCTCCCTGGTTCATCGGTCCTCCGTCCGGGTCCTGACCGCCTCGGGCCAGGCCAGCGAAATGCCGAGGGTACGGCTCAGCAGCCTTTGGTAGTCGGCCAGTTGCGCCTGGTCGGACCGGACCTTGCGCGGCGGCAGCGCCCGGTCCAGGCAGAATCCGGCCAGAGCGCCGACGGCCTCGCCGATGGCCCACTCCACGGGGTGCAGGCGGTAGCAGCCGTTGGTGATGTGGGTGGTGCCGATGTTCTTGTTGGCGGGCAGCAGATTGTCGACCCGGACCGGGATCAGCGCGCCCAGCGGGATCTGGAACGGGTAGGAGTCGATGTCGATGTAGGTCCGGCCGGTGGTGGAGGGGTGCAGGTCGATGCGGTAGCTGCCGAGGCCGACGCTGTCGTGGAAGACCTCGCTGCCCGCGCCCTCGGGCCGCGCCTGGACTCCGACGTGCTGTTCGAGGACGGTGAACTCCGCCTTGATACGGCGGGATTCGCGGATGTACGGCGTCTTGGCCAGGCCGTCCGCGGTGCCGGTGACATCGGGGCGCGGGCGCAGGCCGGGGTAGCCGGTGCCGCCGTCGGGGCGCGGGGCCTCGGTCTGGAGCCAGTGCAGGAAGGACAGCGACAGGTCGCGGCTGGCGGCGAGGGCCGCCTGCCGGGCCTCGGCGCTCACACCGAGCAGCGGCGCCTCCCAGTAGTCGATCTGGGGCCAGTTGACGACGGTGAGGTCCGAGGCGAAGGCTCCGGGCGCGAACTGCTCGCGGGCCAGGACGCGCCGGAACTGCCACAGGTCGAAGTGCTCCCCCGCGCTCTGGTCGGCGCCCATCAGCGTCCAGGTGCGCTCTTCGAGGGTGATCGGAACGACGTCGGTGAGGGAGAGCTGCGGTCCCGGCCAGAAGGGCGCGGTGGTGGTGAGCCAGTGGTCGTAGGTGTCGGGCCGGTCGATGACGTGGTCCTCGCCCGGCCGGTGTTCCAGGGCGAAGCACCAGGACACGGCCTGCTGGTCGAGGGGGTCGGCGGTGTCGGGCGCGTGGGGCTCACCGGTCTCGTCGCGGCCCTCGGCGCCGATGACGTGTTCCACACCGGCCAGTTCCAGCAGGTCGCCGAGTTCGGTGGCGTCCGCGACGTAGGAGGCGTGGACGGTGATCCGGCGGTCGTCGTACCGTCCGGCCAGTGTGACCGCCTCGACGCGGTCGCCCTCGGTGTGCGCGGCGACGGGCTCGTACCCGGTCAGCACGGTGATCGCGCCGGAGGCCCGCCAGGGGGCCAGCATCTCCTCGATGACGGCCGCGGCCACCCGCGGTTCGTGACACATGCGGCTGACGATGCCGAGACCCGGATCGAGTCGGGGGTCCCGCGCCGCCCCGGGCGTGAGCGGGTAGTTGCGGCGGTAGTAGTCGCGCACGCGTCTGCGCAGGTCGGCGTAGCCGGGTGGGCAGGCGGGGCCTTCGATCCAGGGGTGCTCGTCGGGTGGCACGGCCTGGGCGGTGAGCTGCCCGCCGAGCCAGTCGGTGGGCTCGGTGAGCACCACCGTACGGCCGAGCCGCGCCGCCGTGAGCGCGGCCGCGACGCCGCCCAGCCCACCGCCGACCACGAGGATCTCTGTTCGTATCTCTGCCATGTGCCCAAGAACTCCTTGTCACCGGTCTCTGCCGGTCGGAACGGTCGGTTCCGGCTCGGTGGTCGTGCCGGGTGTCTTCAGGGCAGCCGTGATCGACGGACGCCGCCCGCTGTCGTGAGATGCGTGCTGTGCGGCCGCTCCTGTCAGCTCACCGCCGCGATGGTGGCGCCGGGGACCAGCGGGCACGGCACGAGGACGCTCTCGGCCCGCTTGCCGGGGTCGTCGAGCATCGCGTGCAGCTGGTCCACGGCGATCCGGCCGATCTCCTTGCGGGGGATCTCCAGCGAGGCCCACTGACCGGCGAGGTCCGCGGAAGCCCCTTCCAGTACGGCGACCGAGACGTCCTCGGGGATCTTGCGGCCCCGGCTCGCGAGGCCGTCACGCAGCGATTCCGCGAGCCGTACGCTCTCCACCACGACGGCGGTCGCGCCGCCGTCCGCCACCTCGTCCAGCCACGCCTGGTCGAGGTCGGCCGCGCCGAGGTGGCCAGGGGAGGTGTCCGTCAGCCCGAGCCGCGCGATGGCCTCGGCGTAGCCGGTGCGGCGGTCGGCGTACGGTTCCAGCTCCAGCCAGTCGCGCACGTAGCCGAACCGCCGGTGGCCGTGGTCCGCGAGGCGCTCGACGATCTGTCCGCTGGCCGACCGGTAGTCGGGGATGATCTGCGGGATCTCCGCGCCGGGCACCTCGCGGCGGCCGATGTGCACGAAGGTGTACCCCTCGTACCAGAGCCGGGCCAGCTCGCCGCGGTCGGTCGCCACACCGAGCAGGATGCTGCCGTCGGCCAGATTCAGCCGGTTCGTGCCGCCCCGGTAGATCTTGCGCTCGCCGTCGCCGCCGGCCCCGGTGGAGGTGAACAGCACCAGGTCGAAGCCGGTCTCCTCCGCGCGTTCCTCGATGCCGAGCAGGAACTCGAAGTAGAAGTCCTCGCGCGCGTGCGGGAAGACCCGCTCGAAGGTGTGCACGCCCAGCAGGTTGTTGCGCTGATTGCGCATCGCCCGGGCGGCGGGGTTGGCGACGTAGCCCAACTCCTTCACGGCGTCGAAGACCCGCCGCCGGGTCTCCTCCGAGATCCGCGCGGTCGCCGCGTCACCGCTGATCACCCGGGACACCGCCGACTGGGACACTCCGGCGAGCCGTGCCACGTCCGCCTGGTTGGGCGCCCTGCCGCGTCGTTGTCCTGTCATCACGCCCCCTGGAGTGCTTCCCGCCGGGCGGTGGTCGCCGCGGCGTGTGTCGTGTCGGCCATCACCCCGGCCCGGCCCTTGGCGTGCAGCCAGCACTTCGCCCAGTGGCCGTCGCCCAGGTCGGTGACCGGTGGGGCCTGCTCGGCGCACTCCTTCATCGCGAACGGGCAGCGGGGATGGAAGCGGCAGCCCGCGGGCGGGTCGATCAGGCTGGGCGGCTCACCCAGTTCGTCGGCGCCCGCGAAGAACGCCTCGCGGTCGCCGACACCGCGCTCGGGGTCGGGCGAGGACTCGATGAGCAGCTTGGTGTACGGGTGCTGGGGGGACGCGATGACGTCCTCCTTCGGCCCCGACTCCACCATCTGCCCTGCGTACATCACGGCGATCTCGTCGCACAGGTAGCGGGCGCTGGCGATGTCGTGCGTGATGTACAGCAGCGCCAGGCCGTCCTCGGCGCGCAGCCGCTGGAGCAGATTGAGCATCTCCAGCCGGATGGACACGTCGAGCATGGAGATCGGCTCGTCCCCGAGCAGCACTTTGGGTTCCACGGCGAGCGCGCGGGCGATGACGACGCGCTGGCGCTGGCCCCCGGACAGCTCGTGCGGGAACTTCGCGGCGAATTCGGCGGCCGGGGTGAGGCTGACCTTCTCCAGCAGCAGCGTCATCCGCTGCTCGCGTTCGGCCGCGGACAGGTGCGGGTGGTGCAGCCGCAGCGCCCGGTCGAGGTTGTAGCGGACCCGGTGCATCGGGTTCAGGGAGCCGAAGGGGTCCTGGAAGATCATCTGGACCTCGGAGTGGTAGGCGCGCCGCCCCCGCCTGCTGCGGCTCACCGGCTCGCCGCGCAGCAGGATCTCGCCCCGCGTCGGTTCGTGGAAGCGGGCCAGCATCCGTGCGAGCGTGGTCTTCCCGCTGCCGCTCTCCCCCACCAGCGCCAGGATCTGACCGGGCTTCAGCCGGACCGTGGCGTCCTCGACCGCGCGGACGACGGAGGTACGGCCGAGCGCGCCGCGGGCGGTGAAGTGCTTGGAGACGTCGAGGGCCTCCAGTACATACGACGGCGCTTCGTGCGCCGCGTCGGGCGTGCGGGCCTCTTCGTCCGGAGCGGACACGGCCTCGGTCATGTGCTTGCTCATCGGGTCTCGCCTCCGTTGTCGCCGTCGGTCTCGTTGAGCAGGCACGCCGCTTCGTGTCCCGGCCCGGGGCCCACCGGCAGCAGCAGCGGCAGCCGCTCGTCGCACCCGTCCGTCCGCCGCGCGCAGCGCGGGTGGAACGGGCAGCCCGACGGCAGTCGGCGCAGGTCGGAGGGTGTGCCGGGGATGCCGTGCAGATCGCGCAGCGGGGCGTGCAGCGGCGGGAAGGAGTCGCGCAGCCCCTGGGTGTAGGGGTGCTTGGGCGCCCCGTAGATGGCCGCGGCCTCGCCCACCTCGACGATGCGGCCCGCGTACATCACGGCGATACGGTCGGCCAGCTCCAGCAGCAGCGACAGGTCGTGGGTGACGAAGACGACGGCGAAGCCCAATTCCGCGCGCAGGCGCAGCACTTGGGCGAGGATCTGCCGCTGCATGACCACGTCGACGGCGGTCGTGGGCTCGTCCATCACCACCAACTCCGGCCCGCAGGCCAGGGCCAGGGCGATGGCGGCCCGCTGACGCATTCCGCCGGACAACTGGTGCGGGTAATCGCGGATCCGGTCCCCGGAGATGCCGACCAGGCCGAGCAGTTCGGCCGCCCGCGCCCAGGCGGCCCGCTTGTTCAGCGCGCGGTCGTGGGCGCGCAGGACGTCGGCGAACTGGGCGCCGATGCGCATCACCGGGTTCAGCGCGTCCATCGCGGACTGGAGCACGATGGACAGGGCCGTCCACCGGTAGCGGCGCATCCGCTTGCCGTCGAGCGCGGCGAGGTCGACCGGCGGCGCGCCGTCCCTGCCGTGGAAGAGGATCTCGCCCGCGGTGGTGACGGCCGGCGGGCGCTGGAGCCGGGTCAGGGCGGTGATCAGCGTGGATTTCCCCGAGCCGGACTCTCCGGCGACGCCGAGGATCTCCCCTCGGCGCAGGGTGAAGGAGATGTCGGAGCAGGCGCGCACCGGATCGGCTCCGGTGGCGTATTCGACGGTCAGGCCGCGGACTTCGAGGACGGTCTGTCCCGCGGGGATCAGCGGCCGGTGCTTCGGCTCTGTGTGGACGGTCATCAGGCCGCGCCTCCCGTCCGCGCCAGTTGCCTGGTGCGCCGGGCGGACACCGGTCGGGCGACGCGCAGTTTGGGGTTGGCCAGTTCGTCGATGCCGAAGTTGACCAGCGCCGCCGCGGTGCCGATCAGGGCGATGCACAGGCCGGGCGGCACGAACCACCACCACAGGCCGCGCAGGACCGCGCTCTGCTGCTGCGCTCCCTGGATCATCGTCCCCCAACTGATCGACGAGGAGTCGGAGATGCCGAGGAAGGCCAGTCCCGCCTCGGCCATGACGGCGCCGATCATCGCGTGCAGGAACATCGACGCGATGAGGCCGGTCAGGTGCGGCAGCACTTCGGCGAAGACCAGTCGGCGACCGCGCTCGCCGAGCATCCGCATGGCGCGTACGAAGTCGCGGTTGGCGATGCTCATGGCCTGGGCGCGCAGCGTGCGCGCGCCGCCCGACCAGCCGAAGAAGCCGATGATCAGGGCGATCGTGGTGAGCCCTGTGCCCTGGAGGTAACCGGCCACGATCATGATGAGCGGCAGCGTCGGCATGACGAGGAAGAGATTCGTCAGGAAGTTCAGGGCGCCGTCGATCTTGCCGCCGTAGAACCCGGCCGGTACGCCGACCAGGATCGCGATCGCCGTGCCGACCACCGCGCCGAGCACGCCGACGTACATCGAGCCGCGGGCACCGGCCACGACCTGGGCGAGCATGTCCTGCCCGTACTGGTTGGTGCCCAGCGGATGTCCGCCGCCGGGCGACCGGGAGATGGCGGTGGTGTCGTTGGCGCGCGGGTCCAGGCCGAGCAGGCTGTGCGTCAGCCAGGGGCCGAACACGGCGAGCAGGAGGAAGAGGACGAGGATGCCCAGGCCGATGCGGACTTTCCAGCCGCGGAGGAAGAGGGTACGCACGGCCGGTCACCCCCCTTCTCTGATGCGCGGGTCGAGCAGCACGTACACGGAGTCCGCCAGGAGGTTGGCCAGCAGCACGGTGAGGGTGATGAGGAAGAACACGCCCTGCATCACCGGGTAGTCGCGCTGTTGGAGAGAGGTGTAGAGCAGATAGCCGATGCCCGGGTAGTTGAAGACGACCTCGGTGAGCAGGGCGCCGCCGACGACGTGGCCGAGTGCGAGGGTGAAGCCGGTGAAGTTCGGCAGGACCGCGTTGCGGGCGGCGTAGCGGAGCATGACCCGGCGGCCGGACAGGCCCTTGGCCTGGGCGAGCAGGACGTAGTCCTCACGGACCGTGGTGACGGTCATGTTGCGCATGCCCAGCAGCCAGCCGCCGAAGGCCGAGAAGACGATGGTCGCCGCCGGGAGCACTCCGTAGTGCAGCACGCTCAGGACGAACGACGGCGAGAAGCCGATCGTCAGGTCGGCGTCGTATCCGCCGGCCAGCGGGAACCAGTCCAGTTGGAAGGCGAAGAGCCACAGGCCGATCAGCGCCATCCAGAAGTAGGGGACCGCCGAGACGAAGGTGGTCAGCGGGCTGACGATCGTGTCGAACCGGCTGCCCGCCTTCCAGCCCGCCATCGCGCCGATGCCGGTGCCCAGGACGAACGCGATCACGGTGGTGACGCCGACCAGCAGCATCGTCCAGGGCAGGCCCTGCCGGAGCAGGCTGGTGGCCGGGGTGGGGTAGTTGCTGATCGAGACGCCCAGATCGAGGTGCGCCAACTGGCTGAGGTAGTCCAGGTATTGGCGGCCGATACCGGCGTTCGGATTGCCGAACACCTTCTGGATGGACTCCATGGCGCTCGGCGACATCTGCTGACCGCTGACGGTCTGGAGCTTCTCGACGATCGCGGCCGACGGATCGCCGGGCATCATCCGGGGCAGGTAGAAGTTCAGGGTGATCGCCGACCAGGTGGCTGCCAGGTAGAAGCCCAGTCGGCGCAGCAGGAATCCCCAGCGGCGCGGAATCCGGAACCGGCCGGCCGCCGGTACGGCGGAGGCGGCGATCGCGGTCACGCGGTGGCCTGCTTCAAGTTGAGCAGGGTGAGGGTGGCGTCGGGACCGTTGCCGGGGAAGGGCACGTAGGAGAAGTGCTCGGGGGTGGGCCAGCCGCTCCAGCGCTTGGCGTTGATCAGGACGAACCAGTAGCTGTTGTAGATCGGGCTGTACGGCACCTGCTCGGCGACGATCCGTTGCAGCTTCTCGCCCGCGCTCTTGGTGACGGCCGGGTCGGCCGACGACAGCAGGTCGGTGATCGCGGCGTCGGTCGGCGCGTCCTTCCACCGGCCGAAGTTGGTGGCGGCCGTCTGCCCGAGCGGCCGCGACGCCCGGCTGCTCAGGGCGCTGTAGACACCGGCGACGCCCGCTCCGCCCGAGGTGCTGATGGTGAGGTCGAACTCGCCGGTCTGCTGCTGCTCGTAGAGGTTGGCTCCGGGCGCGCCGACCGACTTGACCTTGATCCCCAGGTGCTCCTGCCAACCGCGGACCATCATGTTCGCGTAGGGGTCCCACCCGAAGTCCTGGTTGAACGAGAGCTTCGGAGCGTAGGACTTGCCGTCCTTGACGAGCTTGCCGCCCTTGACCTCGTAACCGCTGAGGGCGAGTTCCCTCTTGGCCGCCTCGGCGTCGACCTGCTGCACCTTGCCCCGGTACTCGGGCAGGATGACGTCCCCGTAGATCTGGTCCACCAGCCCCGTCGGGCCCGCCTCGGTGCCGGGGCGCTCAAGGGTGGTGACGATGTCCTTGCGGGGAATCGTCATCGCCAGCGCCCGCCGTACGTGGACGTTGTCGAAGGGCGCCTTCGCGGTGTTGTAGAAGAGGGAGTAGGCGCCGCCGGTCGCGTACTTCTGGTAGAGGTTGTGCCGGGGATCCTTGGCGGTGTATTCCTGCTCGCCGTTGCCCCAGGCCGCCAGCGCCCAGTCCACGTCGCCGCGCACCAACTGCGCGCGCAGGGCGTCTCCGTTGGTCGGAATGATCTTGATCTGCTTCACGGCGAACCGGCCGCCCCAGTAGTCGGTCCGCGCGCGCAGGGTGATCTGCTGGGGCGCGAACCGGTCCAGGGTGAAGGGGCCGGTGCCGACCGGGTCCGGGTTGGACCAGCTCTTGATGTTCTTGCCCTGCCAGATGTGCGCGGGCACCACCGGGACCTGGATGGAGGCGAGTTGGCTCAGCTCGCTGAAGGCGGCGTGCGGCCAGTGCACCGTGACGGTCGAGGAGTCCACCTTGGCGACGCGGTCGTACGTGGTGCCGCCGAGGTTGAAACTGGGGTCCTTCAGCGGGAGGTTCAGCGAGAAGAGCACGTCGTCGGCGGTCATGGGCTTGCCGTCGGAGAAGGTCACGTCCTCGCGCAGCTTCACGGTGAGCGTGGTGCCCGTCGGGTCGAACTCCAGGCTCTTGGCCAGCCAGGGCTTGACCTTCGCGCCGTCGCTGTAGTCGACCCGCGCCAACGGCTCATAGATCATCTCGGCGTTGGGCGACTTCTGGATGGCGGGGCCGAAGACGTTGTAGTTGCGGATGAAGGTCGTCCCGCCGTCGGTCTTCCCGAAGACCAGCGCGCCCGAGCCCTTGCCCGCACCGCCCGTGGCGGCCGTACCGCTCTTGCAAGCGCTCGCCCCCAGCGGTATGGCGAGGGCCGCCCCGGCGGCGCGAGCGATAAAGGCTCTTCTGGTGGGCATGGCTGACTCCTGCTCCTCGTGAGTGGCGATACAGCGCACAAAAGGGGGTGCACATACGTATGAGCACGAGTGGCTGAGCTGTCATGGCCTCTGCTTCTACGTATGATCCGGAAACGTACGCACGTTGCCGGGAGGGGTCAAGACGGTGACGGGAAGATTTTCCAGCCACCTCAACGGCGCCTGGGACACGGCGGAACGGCTCCCCGGGACGTCACCCGGGGCTCTCCCGGCCACCGTCCCGTACGGCCGGCGGGCGCGCCGGGGATGACCGCCGACGGGCGTTGACACCCCTGGGTGATCGCTCTAAGTTGGCGCACCGGCCGACGCACTTCACCGGTGCCTGACGTCATGGCCAGGCAGCGCCGGCCGCGCTTTCACTCGCGTTCGGCGCCCGGGCACGACGTGCGCCGCGCGTTTTCACGACGCTTTCCCCGGCGCCTTTCGCATTCCCTTCCAGGTGCCTCGTCCGCTCGCCGCCGAATGCATTCGCCGCTCAATGGTGAGGGACGGGGCACCCGGTACGCCCCTGACCCGAGCGGGGCCGGACCGGTGCCTCCACCGGCCCCGTTCGCCCACCGAGCCCGCGCGCGCCGTCACGCGTCCTCGCTCTCGTCCCCGTTCTCGTCGTTTCTCTCGTCCTCACTCGTCCTCGCATTCCCCACCCCTTTTCGTATTCCAGGATTCAGGAGCCCGCGCATGTCGCGACCCGACCGGCAGCATTCCGTCTGGGGCCGTGTTCCGCGCCCCGCATACGGCGCCGACTACAACCCCGAGCAGTGGGACGCGGCGACGTGGAAGGACGACGTCCGCCTGATGCGCGAGGCGGGGGTCAATCTGGTCTCGCTCGGCGTCTTCGCCTGGTCCTGGATCGAGCCCCGGCGGGACGCCTTCGACTTCTCCGGCCTCGACGAGGCCGTCGAGCTGCTGCACGCGTCGGGCATCGCCGTCGACCTGGCCACGCCGACGGCCGCTCCGCCCCTGTGGTTCTCGCACGCTCACCCGGAGTCGCTGCCCGTGACCGCCGACGGACGGCGGCTGGCGCCCGGCTCGCGGCAGGCGTACTGCCCGTCGTCACCGCTCTACCGGGAGCGCGCCGCGATCGTCACCCGCCGCCTCGCCGAGCGCTACGGCGACCATCCCGCGGTGGTGATGTGGCACGTCAACAACGAGTACGCCAACGGCAACGCGCACTGCTGGTGCGAGACCTCCGCGACGGCGTTCCGCACCTGGCTGCGCACCACGTACGGCGACGACCTGGACGCCCTCAACGACCGCTGGGGCACCGGCGTCTGGGGCATGACCTACAGCGACTGGGGCCAGGTGACCCCGCCGCGTACCAGCACCAGCCGCCTCCCGCCCGCCCTGTGGCTGGACTTCTACCGGTTCAGCGACGCCGAACACCTGGCCTGCTTCCGGGCCGAGCGCGACATCGTGCGCGCCCACTCCCCCGGCCGTCCGGTCACCACCAACTTCATGGCGAGCGCGCTGCGTTGGAGCGACTACTGGCGCTGGGCGCGGGAGGTCGACATCGTCTCCAACGACCACTACCTCGGGTCCGAGGATCCGCACCGCGCCGCCGAGCTCGCGTTCGCCGCCGACCTCACCCGCGGTCTGGCCGGCGGGCGGCCCTGGCTGCTCATGGAGCACTCCACCTCCGGGGTGCAGTGGCAGCCCCGCAACATCGCCAAAGTCCCGGGCGAGATGGCCCGCAACACCCTGACGCACCTCGCCCGCGGCGCCGACGGAACGCTGTTCTTCCAGTGGCGGCAGTCCGCGTACGGCCCGGAGAAGTGGCACTCGGCGATGCTCCCGCACGGCGGCGAGGACACGCGGGTCCGGCGGGAGGCCAGCGCCCTCGGCAACGCCGTGTCGCGTCTGGCCGATGTCGCCGAGAGCACCTGCCCGCAGGCCCCGGTCGCGCTGCTCCTGGACTACGAGGCGATGTGGGCCCTGGAGCTGCCCGACCGGCCGAGCTCGGACCTGACCTGCGGAGACGCGCTCCGCACCTGGCACCGCGCGCTGTGGACTGCCGGTCTGGGCTGCGACATCGTCCCCGCCCCCGGTGCGCACCGGCTTCTGCTCGTGCCCTCGCTGTACGCGCTGTCCGCTTCTACGGCGCGCGCCCTGGAGGCGTACGTCGAAGGCGGCGGCCACCTGGTCGTCGGTCCCTTCAGCGGCGTGGTGGACCCCGACGACCGTGTCCATCCCGGGCCGTACCCCGGAGCGCTCCGCGATCTGCTCGGCCTGACCGTGGACGAGTACCTGCCGCTCACGGCCGGAGCCACCGTCGCCCTGGACGACGGCTCGACCGGGAACGTATGGGCCGAGCGGGTCGTCCCGGACGCCGGGACCGAGGTGGAGTGCCGCTTCGCCGACGGACCCGCGGCCGGTGGCCCGGCGGTCCTGCGCCGCGGAAACGTCCGCTATCTCGCCACCCGCCCCGACGTCCCGTCCCTCCTGCGCCTGCTTCCCCGGTGGGCCGCGCAGGCCGGTTGCGCGCCCGCGCCCCGGGGGTCCGGCGACGGCGTGGAGGTCATCCGCAGAAGCGGGCCTTCCGGGGAGCGGTCCTGGCTCTTCGTCGTCAACCACACCGAGGCGACCGCGCATGTGGCCGCCACGGGGACCGACCTCCTGTCCGGCGCCCGCGTGCCGGGAGTCGTCGCCGTTCCGGCGGGCGAGGTGGCGGTGGTGGAGGAAGGCGGTACGGGTCCTCGCTGACGTGTCCCCTTGCCACGAGGTGCCGCGAGGTGCGGCGAGTCACCGCGAGTCAGGTCCGAGCGGTCTGCGGCGGTCGAGGCCCGGGCCTGCCGTGTCACCCTCTCGCGGCGGGCATGGGCTGAGGTCAGCGGACAGGGCTGAGGTCAGCGGACGGCGGGTGGCCCCACCTCACCGAGATGCTCGTGCGCCAGGCGGACGGCCATGGCGCCCTCACCGACGGCGGAGGCGACCCGTTTGACCGAGCCGCTGCGGACGTCACCGACGGCGAAGACGCCCGGCAGACCCGTCTCCAGGGCGAGCGGGGCGCGGGCGAGGGGATTCCAGAGGTCCGCTGTCAGGTGGACCACGTCCTGCCCGGTGGGAATGAAGCCGCGCCGGTCCAGGGTGACGGCGTCGGCGAGCCAGGACGTGGCGGGGCGCGCGCCGATGAACACGAACAGGGCGCGGACCGCCAGCGTCTGCTGCTCGCGGGTGCGGTTGTCCTCGACGACGAGGGATTCGACCCGGTCCTCGCCGGTCACCTCCCGGACTTCGGTATGCGGCCGGACATGGATCCGCGAGTGCCGCTCGATCCGGTCGATCAGGTAGCGGGACATGCTGTGTTCCAGGTCGTCGCCGCGGACCAGAAGGTGGACGGCGGGCGACTCGCGTGCCATGAACAAGGCCGCCTGACCGGCGGAGTTGCCGCCGCCGACGACGGCCACCGGATCGAGACGACAGGTCCGTGCCTCCCAGACGGTGGCGGCGTAGTGCACCCCGAGTCCTCTGAACCGCTCGACACCGGGGGCGGTCAGCCGCCGGTAGCGCGCGCCGGTGGCCACCACGATGTTGGCGGCGGTGACCGTGCCGCCGTCGGCGAGCCGCACCACGCTGTTCCCGTCGCGCTGTTCGAGGCCGGTGGCCTCGGCGGGGACGTCGATCCGGGCGCCGAACCGGTTGGCCTGTACGACGGCGCGTTCGGCGAGCTCCATGCCGGAGATCCCGGCGGGGAAACCGAGGTAGTTCTCGATCCGGGAGGAGGTGCCGGCCTGGCCGCCGGTCGCCACGGCGTCCAGCACGACGGTGGAGAGTCCCTCGGAGGCGCCGTACACCGCGGCGGCCAGGCCACCGGGTCCCGCGCCGACCACCACCAGGTCGCAGACGGCCTTCGCGGCGGTCCCGGCGCGCAGCCCGATGACCCGGGCGAGCGCGGCGTTGGAGGGATTGCGCAGCACCCGGTGGTCGTTCCAGACGACGATCGGGGTCTCCTGCGGAGCGATCCCCAGGCGCGTGAGCAGCGCCTCGGCCTCGGTGTCCTTCTCCAGATCGAACCAGCGGTGCGGGAGGCGGTTGCGGGCGGCGAACTCCAGCAGCCGCCGGGTGTCGGAGGAGAAGGCGGAGCCGATGATGCGGAAGCCCGTGCCCGCGCCGGCCAGCATCGTACGGCGCAACAGGTAGGCGCGGAGGATCACGTCGCCGAGCGCGGGTTCGCGGCTGAGCAGATCGCGCAGGGCCGCCGAGCCCACCGCCAGGACCTCGCCCGGTGTTCTCACCACCGCGCTGACGAAGGCGGTCTGGCCCTCCAGCACGCCGAGTTCACCGAGGAAGCTGTGCGGACCGTGCACCTGGACGACCTGCTCCTGGTCGCCTTGGCCTTCGACCACGGCCACCGTGCCGCTGAGGACGACGAAGAACTGTTCAGTGCGTTCGCCCGCCCGGAAGAGGTGTTCCCCCTCCCTGACCTGCCGCACCTGTCCGGCGGGGTCCAGGAGCGCGATCTGGTCGTCCGTCAGCCGCGGGTAGGCGTCGTGAACGTCGGCGGTCGGGGTCAGGGGCGGCATCACGACGGTTCGCTTCCTTCGTCAGGAATGGCGGTGGACGCGTACGGCAGAGGAGGGGAACAGCGGCGGACGCGGTGTCGGAGGCGCCGTGGGAGCCCGCCCGGCTCAGACCATCGACTCGTGGACGAAACACCACCGCCAGTCCTCGCCGGGCTGGAACGACCGCACGATCGGGTGCCCGTCGGCTGCCGCGTGGGCACGGGCGTGCCGCATCGGCGAGGAGTCGCAGCATCCGACGTGGCCGCAGGTCAGGCACAGGCGCAGGTGCACCCACGCAGTCCCCATGCGCAGGCAGTCCTCGCAGCCCTGCGGTGTCCTGGGCGTCACGGGCCGGACCATGGACAGGTGCGGGTCGGGAAGAGTGGTCATCACGGCCTCCTGGTCGCGGGATCGGCCGGTCCGGGGGACGTCGACAGCGACTCGTTCACCCACTGGCGGAGCGCGTTCGCGGGCGCGGCGCCGGTCTGGCGGGCGACGGGCCTGCCGTGGTCGAGGATCAGCAGGGTGGGGACGGCCTGGACCTCGAACCGTCTGGCCAGGGCCGGTGACGTGTCGATGTCGACCTTCACGAGCTTGATCCGGCCGGCGAGGTCCTCGGCGACCTGTTCCAGGGCTGGGCTCACCATCCGGCAGGGGCCGCACCAGGTGGCCCACAGGTCGACCAGCACGGGCAGGCTCGCCTGCTCGGCGACCTCACCGAAGTCGGCGTCGCCCGCTTCGGCGATCCACGGCAGCGGCGCCCGGCAGTTTCCGCAGCGCGGACGGCCGCCCGCCGCGGCGGGTACGCGGTTGGTCCGGCCGCAGTTGGCGCAGACGACGGTCCGTACCCGGGCCTGCGCGCCAGTGGTGCCGTCACGGGCCGGGCGGTCGTCGCGGCCTTCCTGAGAGGTGCTCATCACGGCTCCTGCGGCTGGTCCTGGAGGGAGACGGTCAGTTCGCCGCCCGCGGCGTCGACCACGATGGTCACGCCTTCGCGTGCCTCGCCGCTGAGCAACGCGCGGCCGATCCTGGTCTCGACCTCGTGCGAGATGAAGCGGCGCAGCGGCCTGGCTCCGTAGACCGGGTCGTAGCCCTCGGCCGCGATCAGGTGGCGGGCCGGCTCGGTGAGGACGAGCGTGACGCGCTGTTCGGAGAGGCGGTCGCGCAGTTCGTCGAGGAGCAGGTCGACGATGCGCTCGATCTGCGCGATGCCGAGCGGGTGGAAGAGGACGATGTCGTCGACGCGGTTGAGGAACTCGGGGCGGAAATGACCGTTGAGTTCGGTCATCACCAGCGCCCGCGCCTCGGGCTTGATCTCGCCGGCCTGGGTGGCGTCCTGGAGCAGGTACTGCGACCCGAGGTTGGAGGTCATGATGATCACGGTGTTGCGGAAGTCGACGGTACGTCCCTGCGCGTCGGTGATCCGGCCGTCGTCCAGCACCTGGAGCAAGGTGTTGAAGACGTCGGCGTGCGCCTTCTCGATCTCGTCGAACAGGACGACGGAGTACGGCTTGCGGCGGACCGCCTCGGTGAGCTGGCCGCCCTCCTCGTAGCCCACGTATCCGGGGGGCGCGCCGACCAGGCGGCTGACGGTGTGGCGTTCCTGGTACTCGCTCATGTCGAGGCGGATCATGTTGCTCTCGCTGTCGAACAGCGCCGCGGCCAGCGTCTTGGCCAGCTCGGTCTTCCCGACACCGGTCGGGCCGAGGAAGATGAACGAGCCGATCGGCCGCCGCGGGTCGCGTACCCCGGAGCGGGCCCGTATCACCGCGTCGGCGACGAGCTGGACGGCCTCGTCCTGGCCCACGACCCGCTCGCGCAGGATCTCGTCCAGCTTGAGCAGCTTCTGCCGTTCACCCTCCTGAAGGCGGGTGACGGGGATACCGGTCCACGCCGAGACGATCTCGGCGATCTCCTCGGCGGTCACCACCTCGCGCAGCAGTCGGCTCTCGCCCTGCTTGTTGGCGAGCTGTTCCTCCTCGGCGGTCAGCCGGCGCTCCAGTTCGCTGACGGTTCCGTAGCGCAGCTGGGCGGCCCGGTTGAGGTCGTAGGCGCGTTCGGCCTGCTCGGCCTCCTGCCGGGCGCGTTCCAATTCCTGGCGCAGTTCCTGGACCTTGCGGATGGCCTGGCGCTCGGCCTCCCACTGGGCGTGCTTGGCGTCCACCTCACCGCGCAGGTCGGCCAGTTCGCGCCGCAGGTCCTCCAGGCGGGCGCGGCTGGCCGGGTCGGTCTCCTGGTCCAGCGCGGCCTCCTCGATCTCCAGTCGGGTCGCCCGCCGGGTGAGTTCGTCGAGTTCAGCGGGCATGGAGTCGATCTCGGTCCGCAGCCGGGCGCATGCCTCGTCGACCAGGTCGATGGCCTTGTCCGGGAGGAAGCGGTCGCTGATGTAGCGGTGGCTGAGGGTGGCCGCGGCGACCAGGGCGTTGTCCTGGATCTTGACGCCGTGGAAGATCTCCAGGCGCTCGCGGATGCCGCGCAGGATGGAGATGGCGTCCTCGACGGTCGGCTCGTCCACCTGGACGGTCTGGAAGCGGCGCTCCAGGGCGGCGTCGGACTCGATGTGCTTGCGGTACTCGTCCAGCGTGGTCGCCCCGATCATGTGCAGCTCGCCGCGGGCCAGCATCGGCTTGAGCATGTTGCCCGCGTCCATCGCGCCCTCGGCGGCGCCGGCCCCGACGACGGTGTGCAGCTCGTCCACGAACAGCAGGATCCGGCCCTCGGCGCCTTTGACCTCCGACAGAACGGCCTTGAGGCGCTCCTCGAACTCGCCGCGGTACTTCGCCCCGGCCACCAGCGACCCCATGTCGAGCGAGAACACCGTCTTGTCCCGCAGCCCTTCCGGCACGTCGCCGCGCACGATCCGCTGGGCCAGACCCTCGACGATGGCGGTCTTGCCGACACCCGGTTCGCCGATCAGGACGGGGTTGTTCTTGCTCTTGCGGCTGAGGATCTGGATCACCCGGCGGATCTCGGCGTCCCGGCCGATCACCGGGTCGAGGCGGCCGGTGCGGGCCTCCACGACGAGGTCCCGCCCGTACTTCTCCAGGGCCTCGTAGGCGTCCTCAGGAGTGGCGGAGGTGACCCGTTGGTTCCCGCGCACCGTGGTGAGGGCGGTGAGGAAGGAGTTCTTGGTGACGCCCTGTTCGCCGAGCCGGCGGCCGGCCGCGGTGGTCGCCCCCTCGTCCACCAGCGCCAGCACCATGTGCTCGGTGGAGACGTACTCGTCCTTGAGCCGCTTGGCCTCCTGCTCGGCGCTGTCGAGCAGCCGGGCCAGCCGCTGGGTCACCATCACCTGGCCGGGGGCGGCGCCCGGACCCGTCGTGCGGGGGCGTTTGACGAGATCGGCCTCGACCGCGGCCCGCAGGGCGGCCGGGTCGGCACCGGCGTCGGCCAGCAGACGGGTGGTCAGGCCGTCGCGCTGATCGAGCAGGGCCAGCAGCAGGTGCTCCCCGTCGACCTCGGTGTGGCCCATACGGACCGCGGCGCTCTGTGCTTCCTGGAGCGCTTCCTGGGATTTCTGGGTGAGGCGATTCATGTCCATGGTGTGGGCTCCTTGGCGGCTCGTTCGCTGCGCCGCAGTGCGGTTTCCAGGCGTTCGATGCGGTCGAGCATGTCCAGGACGACGCCGATGGCCGCGTAGTTGAGACACAGTCCGTCCCGCAGCCGCTGCACTCGGGCGAGGGCCGACGGCGCGCTCGCCAGGAACCACAGCCGGCCCCGGGCGTCACGCTCGGCGTCGACAAGACCGAGAGCCACGAAACGCCTGACGAGTTCGGGCGGCAGTCCACTGCGGCCGGCCACCGCGGCCATGGAGAGCTGATAGGGGCTGGTACTGGTCCGGTGGACGCGCACCAGCGGATAGGCAGCCCTGGAGCCGGGCTGTCCGGCGGCGCCTTCGGCGGGAGAACGGTGTTCGGCTCTCATGTCTGCTTCCTCGGGTCGAAGGAGGAGACCGCGGCCAGTTCCTCGAACAACTCACGTTCACGCGGGCTGGGCGAGGGCGGCACCATCACCTGGATTTCGGCGTAGAGGTGGCCCGGGGAACCTTTGGGGCGTGGCATCCCCTCGCCGCGCAGCCGCAACCGGCGGCCGGTGGAGGTACCGGGCGGCACATGCGCCTTGACCGTCCCGCCCGGACCGGAGACCGGCACCGTCGCCCCCAGCGCGGCCTCCCAGGCGGTGACCGGCAGATCGACGTGGACGTCGTGCCCGACGAGCCGGTAGCGGGGATGGCGGGCGATACGGACCACCAGATAGAGGTCCCCGGCGGAACCCGGGCCGCGGCCCCGGCCGCCCTCCCCCGCGAGCCGGATGCGCTGCCCGTCGACGACGCCCGCCGGGATGGTGACGTCGTAACTGCGCTCCCCGCCGGGCCCGCCGAGGGTGATCTTCCGTCGGCCGCCGCGGTACGCCTCCTCCACGCTGAGGGTGAGTTCGGCCTCCTGGTCCGCGCCGGGAATCGGGCTGCCCCGCCCGGCGCCGCGCGCCCGGCCGCCGAACACGCCTCCGAAGAGATCCTCGAAGTCCACGCCAGAGGCGTCGAAGTCGGACTCGGTCCAGGTCCGGGCGCCTGCCCGGCCGTCGCCTCGGGTGCCGGCGAAGGGACTGCCGCGGTACGCGGCTCCGCCGCCGAAGCCCTGGCCGGCCGCGACGCGCTCGTCGTAGTCCTCCGGGATCTGCCGGAAGTCCGGGCCGAAACGGTCGTAGCGCGACCGGGTGCCGGGGTCGGAGAGCACGCTGTACGCCTCGTTGATCTGCTTGAAGCGCTCCTCGGCGGCCGGATCGCGGTTGACGTCCGGGTGGTAGCGGCGAGCCAGGGTACGGAACGCCTGCTGGATCTCGGCCGCGTCGGCGCCGCGCGGGACGCCGAGCACCTCGTAGTAGTCCTCTGCCATGGCGGCCTCACTCCTGCTTGCGGCTGACCGCTACCGCGGCCGGCCGCAGCTGGTGACCGGGGTCGCCGTAACCGGGCCGCAGCACCTGGACGACGGTGCCCGCAGGTGTGTCGGGTTCATCCACCACGGACACCACCTCGTGCTGCTCGGGGTGGAAGGGGACGCCGGTCTCCTCGTAGCGGGGGTAGCCGAGGCTTCGCAGCACCTCGACGGCCTGGTCGCGTACCGCCCGGACTCCGCTGACGATCGCGCCGCGGTCGTCGGCGCCCGCGTGGGCGAGGGCCAGTTCCAGGTTGTCGACGACCGGGAGGAACGCCGCGGCCACCTTGGCCCGCTCGGCCTCCCGTTCCCGGGGAAGCTCACGGGCGTAGCGCTTGCGGAGATTGTCGAGGTCGGCGAGGGCTCGCCGCCACCGGTCCTCCAGCTCCTCCGCACCGGGGCCGCGGCGTGTGGATTCCGCCTCCCGCTCCCTGGCTTCCGGGGCCCGCGGGGGCGTCCGCGGTGCGGCACTCCGCTCGGGCGACGTCCGCTCGGACTCCGGCGGCGTCGGCTCGGACTCGGGCGGGGAGCGGTCCTCGGCGGGACGCGTCTGTTCCTGGTCCGACATGGCGCCGCCTCAGCTCTTGTCGAATTCGGCGTCGATGACGTCGTCGTCGCCCCTCGGGGAGTCGCCCCCGGGCCCCTGGCCGGGCTCGGCTCCGCCGCCCCCGGCTCCGCCCGGTTCAGCGGCGTGGGCGGCCAGCGCCGCGTGGATCTGCTGGAGTTCGGAGGTCAGGCTCCGGGACCGTTCCGCCGGAGCCTCCTCCTTGACGGCGGTACGCGCCTCGTCGGTGAGCAGTTGGGCGCGGGCGCGCTCGTGCTCCGGTGCGGCGTCGCCGAGGTCGTCCAGCCGGCGCTCCACCTGGTAGGCGGCGGCGTCGAGCTCGTTGCGGGCGTCGATGGCCTCGCGCAGGGCCTGGTCGCTGGTGCGGTTGTTCTCGGCCTCGTTGATCATCCGCTCGACCTCGGACGGGTCGAGGTTGGAGCCCTCGCTGATGGTGATCGACTGCTCGGCGCCGGTGTCCCGGTCCTTGGCGCTGACCTTGAGGATGCCGTTGGCGTCGATGTCGAAGGTGACCTCGATCTGGGTCTCCCCACGCCGGGCCGGCCGCAGGTTCTCCAGCCGGAAGCGGCCCAGCACGCGGTTGTCGGCTGCCAGTTCGCGTTCGCCCTGAAGCACGACGATGTCCACGGCCGGCTGGTTGTCCTCGGCGGTGGAGAAGGTCTCGGACCGGCGGGCGGGGATGGTGGTGTTCCGGTCGATGATCTTGGTCATCACACCGCCGGCCGTCTCGACGCCCAGCGACAGGGGGGTGACGTCCAGGAGCAGGACGTCCTTGACCTCGCCCTTGAGCACGCCTGCCTGGACGGCGGCGCCCAGCGCCACCACCTCGTCGGGGTTGACGCTCATGTTCGGGTCCCTGCCGCCGGTCAGCCGGCGGACCAGGTTCTGCACGGCCGGTATGCGGGTCGAGCCGCCGACGAGGATGACCTCGTCGATGTCGTTGTCGGTGACCTTGGCGTCGCTCATCGCCGTCCTGACCGGTTCCAGGCAGCGCTCCACCAGGTCCGAGGTGATCTGCTCGAAGGTGGAGCGGCGGACGGTCTCGGTGAGGTGCTTCGGCCCGGAGGCGTCCGCCGTGATGAAGGGCAGGCTCACCTGGGTCTGGGTGACCGAACTCAGCTCCGTCTTCGCCTTCTCGGCCGCCTCGAACAGGCGCTGCAATGCCTGCGGGTCCTTACGCAGGTCGATGCCTTCGGACGCCTGGAAGCCGTCCGCCAAGTGGTCCACCAGTCGGCGGTCGAAGTCGTCGCCGCCCAGATGGGAGTCGCCCGCGGTGGCGCGGACCTCCACGACGCCGTCGCCGACGTCCAGCAGGCTCACGTCGAACGTGCCGCCGCCGAGGTCGAAGACCATGACCGTCTCGTGGCCCTGCTTGTCCAGCCCGTAGGCCAGCGCCGCGGCTGTCGGTTCGTTGATGATCCGCAGGACTTCGAGGCCGGCGATCTTCCCGGCGTCCTTGGTGGCCTGGCGCTGGGCGTCGTTGAAGTACGCCGGTACGGTGATGACCGCCTCCGTCACCTTCTCGCCGAGCGACTTCCCGGCGTCGTCGGCGAGCTTGCGCAGCACCTGCGCGCTGATCTCCTCCGGCGCGTACTGCTTGCCGCTCACCTCGAAGCGGGCCACCCCGCCGGGCCCCTCGACCACGTCGAAGGAGACCGCTTTGGCCTCGTCGGAGATCTCGTCGTAGCGACGTCCGATGAACCGCTTCGCGGAGGTGATGGTGCCTTTGGGGTTCAGGATCGACTGCCGCCGCGCGAGCTGTCCGACCAGCCGCTGGCCGTCATCGGAGAAGGCGACCACCGACGGGGTCGTCCTGGCCCCCTCCGCGTTCGGGACGACGGTGGGCTCACCGCCCTCCCAGACGGCGATGACCGAGTTGGTGGTACCGAGGTCGATGCCTACTGCCTTCGCCATAAGAATCTCCTCCGTCGCGAGGCGGAACCGGCCGGCGGGCCGCCGGGCGCACGGCGCCGGACCCGCACAGTCTGCGAGCCTTCCGCAGTACGCGGTGGACTTCCTCGCCCCGGGGTGACCAATCCGCGCCGCCTTTCCGGTCCCCGAGGACGGGGGGCGGCGACGGCTCGCAGGTGAGGGCCCGTGCCGAGCGGCGTACGTTGAGAGGGGGCTGATTCGAGCCGCGAATGGACCTGCGATGGACGCTCTTCCGTTTCCGACCGCCGACCCGCCTCACCCCGTGCCGCAGCCGGGGGCCGCGCGTCACGCGCTGCTACGGCTGGTGACGGTCATGCTCGACGGCGACGACGAGCGAGAGGTGCTGTGGGGTGCCATGGCGGCGATCGCCGCCGCCGGTCCCTTCGTCGCCGAAGCGGCGTACGCCGTGCACCATGGTGCGGCGCGGCGCTGCCCTCCACGCCCGGAGGCTGCCTCCGCCGACGCCCGACCGGGGAGCACCGTGGCGCGGGAGCCCGGTGCGGAGCCGAACGGCCGGGCCCCGGCCGAGGCAGCCGCGGAGATGGTGGCCGCCGATCGGCTCGACCGGCGGATCGACGCTCTCGACGGCCGCAGCCGGAATCTGTACCGGGCGGACGGACGGTGGGCGCGGGCCGTCGCGCTGCGATACGGGGACGACTGCCTCGGCTATCTCGTCGTCGGGGGCGCGACCGCACCCTCGACCGACGAAACCGCGCTGACGGATCTGCTCGCGCAGCAGACCGGGATCGCCCTGGCACGCCTCAGCGGGCGCCGGGGAGAGCCGGTCGGCGCCCGCTCACACCATTGGCCGGGGATCGCAGGGCCGCCGACGGCAGAGAGCCTCTCGCCGGCTGCCGGCCCCGGCGCGAGCGTCTCCGCCCTGGCCGCACGGCTCGCCGCTGACCACGCGCTCTCCCGGGCCGCTGCCTCGGGCAGCGGTGAGTCGGGAGTCCTGGAGGCCCTGCGCGACCATACGGGATTCGCGGTCCTCACCGAGGACCGCTTCGGCAACCCGCGGGCCTGCGCGGGTCACGGCGGGAGCGAACCCTGCGGGCGGCCCGGGAGTGGGCCGCGCCCGGCCCCGGGACACCGGGACCGGGAGGCCCTGATCCGTGACGCGCGCCACCGTCCCGGCGCCGTCCGCGACGGGGACCGGCTGCTCGTCCCCATCGAAATGGCCGGGGAAGTGCTCGGCGTGGCCGCGCTGGTCGATCCTGACCGGCGGGCGACGGAAACGGACTGCTCAGCGCTCGAACAGGCCGCCTTGGTGCTGGCCCCCGCGCTCTCGCACGAGCGCAGACTGGCCGAGCTGGAGCCCCTGCTGCGCCACGGCCTGGTCGACCGGCTGATTTCGGGCGAGACGACCGACGACGACTTCGCCCGGGCGGCGGTCCTCGGCCACGACCTGCACCGGCCGTACAGGGTCGCCGTACTGGAGTGGGCCGGGACGGTCGGCAGGGCCGCGCTCGGCGACGCGGCGGCGCGGGCGGCCCGGCGGCTGCGCCTGGACGTACTCGTCGGCTCCCGTGGCTCGGCCACGGTCGTCCTGGAGCCCCGGGGAGACCGGGGTGCCCCGGAAGGCGCGCTGTACAGGGCCGTCTCGGAGGAGCTCGGCACCGGGGCCGGAGCCGTCGGCATCGGCGGCCGCTGCGAGGTCGTCGCCGATCTGCCGCGCTCCTACGACGAGGCCGTCCGCGCCCTCGCCGTCCGCCGCGGTTCCCAGGACCCGTACGGCAGCACCGGCTTCGAGGAGCTGGGTCTGTGCCGCATGCTGGGCACCGGCGAAGGCGAACGGGAAGCCGACCGATTCGTCCGCGAATGGCTGGGACGCCTGCTGGACTACGACTCCCGCCACCGCACCGGGCTGGTGACGACACTCTCGCGCTATCTGGAGAGCGGCGGCAGCTACCACGCGACCTCCGAGGCACTCCACATCCACCGCAGCACCGTCCGCTACCGCCTCCAGCGCATCTGCGAGATCACCGGCCACGACCTCGGTGACGTCGAGACGCGCCTCAACCTGCACATCGCCACCCGCATACGCAATGTGCTCGCACCCTCGCCGTGAGACGCGGAAACCGGCGCCGTGGTCCGGCCCTGGTGAGCCGGACCGGCGCTGCGGCGCGGCCCCGCATCGCCTGAGCCGGCCTTCTGCCGTGGGGCGGCTGACACCAGGCGGCACGGACGTGGCCGGGCAGGAAGGACCGACCGCCCGCCGTCAGCGGCGTCCGCGGTGGTGGTAGCGGGCGGCGACCATGCTCATCGCGCCCAAGGGGTCGGCGACGACCTGCGAGGCGGAGAAGTAGATGTTGCCGCGGACCTGCGGGTAGCGGGCGCAGAAGTCGAGGTGGCGGGTCAATTCGGCCGGGTCCTGCCAGGCGTCGGGCTGGCCCGCGACCCCGACCTTGTATAGGGCCTCGCCGATGTAGAGGCGCACGTTGGTGCCACGGACGACGTCGGACCACCAGGGGACGAGGGCGGCGTAGTCGGCCGCCGCGAAGCCGATGTTCCAGTAGACCTGGGGAACGATGTAGTCGATCCACTGCTCCCTGACCCACTTGCGGGTGTCCGCGTGCAGGTCGTCGTAGGTCTGGACGCCCGCGGTGGTGGCCGAGCCGAGCGGGTCGGTGGCGGCGTTGCGCCAGACGCCGAAGGGGCTGATGCCGAACTGGGTGCTCGGCCGGATCCGCTTGATCCTGGCGGCGGTCTCGCGCACCAGGCGGTCGGTGTTGTCCCGCCGCCAGGCGTCGCGGTCGGGGAATCCGGCGCCGTACCGCGCGTAGGCGGCGTCGTCGTCGAAGACCTGGCCGGCGACCGGGTACGGGTAGAAGTAGTCGTCCCAGTGGACGGCGTCGATGGGGTAGCGGCGGACGGCGTCCAGCATCGCGTCCTGCACGAAACGTCGGACCTCGGGCAGTCCGGGGTTGTAGTAGAGCTTGCCGCCGAAGGGCACGATCCACTCGGGGTGGAGGCGGGCCGGGTGGGTGGGGGCGAGCTTGGTGACGTCGGTGTCCATCGAGACGCGGTACGGGTTGAACCAGGCGTGCAGTTCCAGGCCGCGGCGGTGCGCCTCGCGCACCGCGGTGCCCAGCGGGTCCCAGCCGGGGTCCTGCCCCTGAGTGCCCGTCAGGTACCGCGACCAGGGTTCGTACGCCGACGGCCAGAAGGCGTCGGCGGTCGGCCGGACCTGGAACACCACCGCGTTGAGCCCCCGTTCGACCGCGGTGTCCAACAGGTCGAGCAGTTCCTGACGTTGCTGGTCGGCGGGGAGTCCGGGGGCCGAGGGCCAGTCGGTGTTGGCGACCGAGGCGATCCACATGCCGCGCAGGTCGCGGCCGTGACCACCGGGTCCGCCGTGACCCGCGGGACCCGGTGCGCCCTGGGGGGCGCGGGAGGGTTCGGCCGCTCGCGCCGCCGAGCCGGGGATGACGGCGGCCAGCGCGCCCGCCGCCGCGACAGTGAAGGTCCTGCGGGTGAGCCGGTCCATCCGTGCCTCCTGATCATCCGTCATGATCCGCCGATGATGGGTGACTTCCGGCGCCGGGGCAACCCGCCGTTCGGTCCACTCCCTCGCGCGGCCCCCGCCGGGACGGAGCGTTGACGACCCCTTCTCGGGCGTCGGCGCGGGCGCTAACATCATGGGAGCGCTCCCACACCTCCTATGTATAGCGCCACCGTCCATCCCCCCACTACCCGCACGCGCGGGCCCGGCGCGGCCCGCGTCCGTACGGAGAGGACGCCTTTCCATGCTCCGCAGACCACTCGCCGCGCTCGTCGCGGCCCTGTCCCTGATAGGCGGCGCCTCCGCGGTCGCCGCGGTCACCGCCACGGCCACCGCGGCCCCCGCCACCGCCGCACCGGCCGCCGTCGCGGACACGTACTCCTGGAAGAACGTCAGGATCGACGGCGGCGGCTTCGTGCCCGGCATCGTCTTCAACCAGTCGGAGAAGAACCTCGCCTACGCGCGGACCGACATCGGCGGCGCCTACCGCTGGAACGAGGCCACCAAGTCCTGGACGCCGCTGCTGGATTCGGTGGGCTGGACCGACTGGAACAGGAACGGCGTGGTCAGCCTCGCCACCGACGCGCTCGCGCCCGACAAGGTCTACGCGGCCGTCGGCATGTACACCAACTCCTGGGACCCCGACAACGGCGCCATCCTGCGCTCTTCCGACCGCGGCGCGACCTGGGCGGCGACCGCGCTGCCGTTCAAGCTCGGCGGCAACATGCCCGGCCGCGGCATGGGCGAGCGGCTGGCCATCGACCCCAACAAGGACAGCGTCCTGTACTTCGCCGCGCCCAGCGGCAACGGGCTGTGGCGCAGTACCGACTCCGGTGTCACCTGGGCGAAGGTCACCGCCTTCCCCAACGTCGGGAACTACGTGGCCGATCCGTCCGACAGCAGCGGCTACCAGAGCGACAACCAGGGCGATGTGTGGGTGACCTTCGACCCGCGCACCGGCACCAAGGGCTCCGCCACGCAGACCGTCTACGTGGGTGTGGCCGACAAGGCCAACACCGTCTACCGCTCGACCGACGGCGGCGCCACCTGGTCCCGGCTGGCGGGCCAGCCCACCGGGTACATCGCGCACAAGGGCGTGCTGGACGCGGTGAACGGCTACCTCTACCTCGCCACCAGCGACACCGGCGGCCCGTACGACGGCGCCAAGGGCCAGGTGTGGCGGTACGCGACCGCGACCGGCGCGTGGACCAACATCAGCCCGATGTCGGACGCGGACACGTACTTCGGCTACAGCGGTATGACCGTCGACCGGCAGCACCCCGGCACGATCATGGTCACCGGCTACAGCTCGTGGTGGGCCGACACCCAGATCTTCCGCAGCACCGACAGCGGCGCGACCTGGACGCGGGCCTGGGACTTCACCAGTTACCCCAACCGCGCCGACCGCTACACCATGGACGTCTCCTCGTCGCCGTGGCTGAGCTGGGGCGCCAACCCGTCGCCGCCGGAGGAGACCCCCAAGCTCGGCTGGATGACCGAGTCGCTGGAGATCGACCCGTTCAACTCCAACCGCATGTGGTACGGCACCGGGGCCACCGTCTACGGCACCGACAACCTCACCAACTGGGACACCGGGGCGAAGTTCACCGTCAAGCCCAACGCCAAGGGCCTGGAGGAGACGTCGGTCCAGGACCTGATCAGCCCGCCGACCGGCGCGCCGCTGATCAGCGCGCTCGGTGACATCGGCGGCTTCCGGCACACCGACCTCACCGCCGTGCCCCCGATGATGTTCACCCAGCCCAACTTCACCACCACCACGAGCCTGGACTTCGCGGCCACCAACGCCAACACCATGGTCAGGGTCGGCAACGCGGACAGCGGCGCGCATGTCGCCTTCTCCACCGACAACGGCGCCAACTGGTTCGCGGGCACCGACCCGTCCGGGGTCAGCGGCGGCGGTACGGTCGCCGCGGCGGCCGACGGCAGCCGCTTCCTGTGGGCCCCGTCCGGTACCGGCGTCAAGTACTCGGTCGGCTTCGGCGGTTCCTGGTCCGACTCCACCGGCATCCCGACCGGCGCGGCCATCGGCTCCGACCGGGTCAACCCGAAGAAGTTCTACGGCGTCTACGGCGGCAAGTTCTACGTGAGCACCGACGGCGGAGCGACCTTCGCCGCGACGGCGGCCACCGGGCTGCCCGCGGAGGCGGGCAAGCTCAAGGCGCTGCCCGGCGCCGAGGGCGACGTGTGGGTGGCGGGCGGCAGCACGGGCGGCGCGTACGGCCTGTGGCACTCCACCAACTCCGGCGCGAGCTTCACCAAGCTGGCCAACGTGCAGGAGGCCGACACCATCGGCTTCGGCAAGGCCGCCCCCGGCGCGGCCTACCAGGCGCTCTACACCAGCGCGAAGATCGGCGGCGTCCGCGGCATCTTCCGCTCCACCGACGCGGGCGCGAACTGGGTGCGGATCAACGACAACGCCCACCAGTACGGCGTGACCAACACCGCGATCACCGGCGACCCCCGGGTCTACGGCCGCGTCTACATCGCGACCAACGGCCGCGGCATCGTCTACGGCGACACCTCGGACGGCTCCGGCGGTACGACTGCGCCGACCACTCCCCCGACGACCCCGACCACACCTCCGACGACCCCGCCCACCACGCCTCCCACCACCCCGCCGACCACACCGCCCGGCTCCGGCGCCTGCTCGGTGGCGTACGACGTCACCAATTCCTGGCCCGGCGGCTTCCAGACGTCGGTCACGGTCAAGAACAACGGCTCGGCGGCGATCTCCAACTGGAAGCTGACCTGGTCCTTCGCCGGCGGCCAGACCATCACCTCGCTGTGGAGCGCGAACTACACGCAAAGCGGCGCGGCCGTGACGGTCACGGCGCCGAGCTACGCGGCGGTGCTGCCCGCGGGCGGCTCCGCGACCTTCGGCTTCACCGGTAGCGCGCCGGGGACGAACACCTCCCCCGCCGCCTTCTCGCTCAACGGTTCCGCCTGCTCCGTGGGCTGACCCCGGCTCCTTCGGCTACGCGCGGGACCGGCACCCGGCCGGTCCCGCGCGTACCGGACACAGGTAACGTCTGTCCGGTACACGGAAGCGGTGCACGGAAGCGGCAGGGGCTGACGAGTGAGTGACATCCAGCGCGTC
Organism: Streptomyces sp. NPDC008079; assembly: GCF_042957385.1. Classification (NCBI taxonomy): domain Bacteria; kingdom Bacillati; phylum Actinomycetota; class Actinomycetes; order Kitasatosporales; family Streptomycetaceae; genus Streptomyces; species Streptomyces sp. NPDC008079. The sequence continues at coordinate 119,343 of NZ_JBIBIC010000006.1, read as the reverse complement.
GGAGTGGTCGGCGCGGGCCAGATGGGGGCGGGCATCGCGGAGGTGTGCGCGAAGGCCGGGCTCGACGTCCGGGTCGCGGAGACCACCGGTGAGGCCCTGGAGCTGGGCCGCACCCGGCTGACGAACTCGCTCGGCAAGGCCGCGGAGCGCGGCAAGATCACCGAGGCTGAGCGCGACGAGACGCTGGGCCGGCTGACCTTCACCACCGACCTGGGCGAGTTCGCCGACCGCGACCTGGTCATCGAGGCCGTGGTGGAGAACGAGCAGGTCAAGATCGACATCTTCCGGGTGCTCGACCAGGTGGTGAGCAGGCAGGACGCGATCCTGGCCTCCAACACCTCCTCGATCCCGCTGGTCAAGCTGGCCGTGGCGACCTCGCGGCCCGACCAGGTTATCGGCATCCACTTCTTCAACCCCGCCCCGGTGCAGCGCCTGGTCGAGCTGATCCCGGCGCTCACCACCGGCAGTGACACCCTCAAGCGGACCGAGGCGCTGGTCACCGACGTGCTCGGCAAGCACGCCATCCGCGCCCAGGACCGCTCCGGCTTCGTCGTCAACGCGCTCCTGGTGCCGTATCTGCTCTCCGCGATCCGGATGTTCGAGTCGGGCATCGCGACCCGCGAGGACATCGACAACGGCATGGAGCTGGGCTGCGCGCACCCGATGGGCCCGCTCAAGCTGTCGGACCTGATCGGCCTCGACACCGTCGCCGCCATCGCCGACTCGATGTACTCGGAGTACAAGGAGCCGCTGTACGCGGCGCCGCCGATCCTTCAGCGGATGGTCGACGCGGGCCGCCTCGGCCGCAAGACGGGCGCGGGTTTCTACCAGTACTGACCGCCCGCCCGTGCTGACCGTCCGCCAGCACTGACCGCCTGCCCGTACTGACCGCCCGCGCCTCAGCCGTCCCGGTCCCCGTCCGGCCGGTCCCCGTCCGGCCGGTCCCCGTCCCCGTCCGGCCAGTCGCGGTCCAGGGCCTGGACGACCCGTGACGGGGACGGCCGGCCGAGGAGCGCGGTGACGCGGAGCCCCGCGCGCATCGCCGCGTCCAGGTCGGCCCCGGTCTCGATGCCGAGACCGGTGAGCATCCAGAGCAGGTCCTCCGTCGCGAGGTTGCCGGTGGCGGAGCCCGCGTACGGGCAGCCGCCGATGCCGCCGACCGAGGCGTCGAAGGTCGTGACCCCGGCGAGCAGTCCCGCGTGCACGTTGGCCAGGGCCTGGCCGTAGGTGTCATGGAAGTGCAGGGCGATCCGGTCGCGGGCCACACCCGCTTCGGCGACGGCTGCCAGGACCGCGCCCACATGGCCGGGTGTGCCGACGCCGATGGTGTCGCCGAGGCTCACCTCGTGGCACCCGGCGTCGGCCAGGTCCCGGGTGACCTCCGCGACCCGCTCCGGGCGGACCGGCCCCTCCCAGGGATCGCCGAAGACCATCGAGACGTACCCGCGGACCCGGACGCCCGCGGCCAGTGCCCGCTCGGTCACCTTTCCCGCGACCTCGACCGCCTCCGAGCGGCCCATCGCCAGATTGCGGCGCGCGAAGGTCTCGGTCGCGCTGACGAAGACCGCGACGGCCGACGCCCCGGCGTCCAGGGCGCGGTCAAGACCGCGGTCGTTGGGCACCAGGACGGGGTGTCTGCTCAGGTCCGCGCCCGCCTCCCGCAGCGCGGTGAGCACGTCGGCGGCGTCCGCCAACTGCGGGATCCAGCGCGGGGAGACGAAGCTGGTCGCCTCGACCACGGGCAGCCCGGCGGCGGTCAGGTCGCGGATCAGCCGGACCTTGGCCGCGGTGGGCACCCGCGCCTGCTCGGCCTGGAGCCCGTCGCGGGCCCCGACCTCGTAGACCGTCACCCGGTCCGGCAGTCCTGGCGACCGGTGGGCGACGGGCAGTCCGAGCGCGGCCGGTGACCGGGTCACGGCCGGTCCCGCAGTTCGGCAAGGATTCGCTCGGCGGCGTCCGCGCGTACGGACCTGTCCGCGACCATCCGCGCGACGACCGTGTCGATCTCGGCGGCGGTGGCCCCCGCGGTGACGGCCACATTGCGCGCGTGCAGCGACATGTGGCCGCGCTGGATGCCCTCGGTGGCCAGCGCCCGCACCGCCGCGGCGTTCTGGGCCAGGCCGACGGCCACGATGATCTCGGCCAGCTCGCTCGCCGTCTCCACCCCGAGCAGTGTGACGTTGGCCCGCGCCACGGGGTGCACCTTGGTGGCGCCGCCGACCAGTCCGACCGGCATGGGCAGCTCCAGCGTGCCGACCAGGTCGCCGTCGGCGTTCTTCTCGAAGCGCGACATCGCGGTGTAGCGGCCGTCAGGACCGACCGCGTGGGAGTGCGCGCCCGCCTCGACCGCGCGGGTGTCGTTGCCGGTCGCCAGGACGACGGCGGTGACGCCGTTCATGATGCCCTTGTTGTGGGTGGCGGCGCGGTAGGGGTCGGCGACGGCGAATTCGGCCGCGTCCAGCATGTTCTCCACGACGGCGGGGCCGCCGAGCAGGTCCGCGTCGAAGGTCGCCGAGACGCGGGTGAGGCGCAGGTCGGCCTTGTTGGTGAGGATGCGCAGGAGGGTCCGCCCGCGGGCGATCTCGGCCGCGCGGGGGGCGATGGCCTCGGCCATGGTGTTGACCGCGTTCGCGCCCATGGCGTCGCGCACGTCGACCACGAGGTGCAGCACGACGTAGGTCTGCCGCCTGCTGGGCACCAGCCGCACGGAGATCTCGCGCGCCCCGCCGCCGAACCGGACCAGCGCGGGGTCCTGTTCGTTGGCGAGCGCGATCAGTTCCCCGGCCGCGGACAGCAGCCGCACCCGCGCGCCCGCCGGGTCGGCGACGTCGAGGATCTGCACCTGCGCCTGCATGAGCGGGACGCTGGACGAGGTTCGGAAGCCCCCGTGGTCGCGGGTCATCCGGGCGAGGTTCGAGGCCGCCGCGACGACCGAGGGCTCCTCGGTCGCCATGGGGACGAGGACGTCGCGACCGTTCACCACGAAGTTGGTCGCGATGCCGACCGGGAGGCCGAGGACGCCGACGACGTTCTCGACCATGTGGTCGGCCTGGTCGAGCGAGAGGCCCCGGTCCGGCGAGAGCGCGTCGAACAGGGCGAGGGGCACCTCCATGGCCTCGGCGGCGCGGGCACGGCGCTGGTCGACGGAGAGATTCCTGAAACCCGACAGACGGCTGGTCACGATGCCATGGCCTTCCTCCGGAAGCGGTCACGGGCGGGAGCGGTGGTGCCGAGGGACGCGCGGGGGCGCGTCCCTCGGGTGCTGGTCACGCTAATGACGGCGCGGAACCCCCGCTATGGACCATCAGCACGCCGTACGGCACGCTGAGTGTGCGCAGCGCACAGCGGCCGACGGCAGAGGCCGGCGCGGCGCGCGGAGGGAGCGGTCGCGGTGGAGAGCGGAGCCGAGCGGGCGGACCGGAGTACGGCGGACGGCGGTACGGCGGACGGCCGCGCGCGGGCGCTGGCGGTGGTCCTGGACGCGGCCGTCGGCGAACAGGCGGTGGACCCCTACCGGCTGGACGGCGCGCTCGCGGACCTCGGCGTGACCGGCGGCGCCGCGGCGGGCACGGCGGAGCGGCTGTACCGGCTGCGGCGCGACCAACTGCGGCTGCGCCGCCGTGAGCACGAGCTGACCGCCCTGTTCTCCAGCGCCCGGGAGCTGGCCGAGGAGCGGGACGCCGACGCGCTGCTGGCCCGGCTGGTGGAGCGCGCGCACGACATGATGGACTCCGACGTCACGTATCTGTCGGAGTTCGACGCCGCCAGCCTGACGCTGCGCGTCCGCAAGACGGCGGGCTCGGTCAGCCCGCGCTTCCAGCGCCTGGTGGTGCCGCCCGGCCGCGGACTGGCCAGCCTCGTGGTCGAGACCCGCGCCGCGCAGTGGGTGACGCGCTACGAGGACGACTCCGCCGGGTGGCACGAGGACTCGCTGTCCGAGGCGGTCGCCGCCGAGGGCCTGGTCTCGCTCCTCGGCGTGCCGCTGCTCTCCGACGAGGACGTCCTGGGGGTGCTGTTCGTCGGGACCCGCGACGAGCACGCCTTCACCCCCGAGCAGGTCGCGCTGCTCTCGGCGCTCGCCAACCACGCCTCGGTGGTGCTCCAGACCGCGCAGCGGCTCCAGCGCCTCCAGCGCTCGCAGGAGGAGGCGCGCGACGCCCTGGAGCGGTTGAGGGAGCACCTGGTCGAGCGGGACCGCGCCAACGCGGTGCATCAGCAGCTCATCCGGTCCGTGCTGGAGGACAGCGACTTCTCGCCGATCGCCGAGAAGCTCGCCGAGGCCCTGGACCGCGCGGTGGCCGTCGTGGACGAGTACGGCGAGGTGATCGTGACGGCCGGGCGCGCCCTGTCCGCCGACGAACTGCGCCGCGCACCCGTCGCCGAGGCCGTCCGGGCCAGCCATGACTCGGGCCGCTGCGTCCTGGTCGAGGACGGCGGGGACATCGGGGCGGTCGCCGCCCTGACGACCGGCTCGTACTACTTCGGCGCCGTGCTGCTCGGTACGGGCGGTTTCCCGCTCAGCTCCGTCGACCTGCGGACCATCGAGCGGGGGGCGCAGGTCGGCACGCTCCTGGCCATGCAGCGGCAGGCCGTGTCCGACGCGGAGCACCGCAGGCAGGGCGAGTTGCTGGCCGATCTGCTGGACGGCTCGCCCGACCGCCGTCGCGACGCGGTGCGCCGGGCCAAGCGGTTGCGCGTCCCCGTCCAGGACCTCGACACCCTCGTGCTCTTCGCCGTGCCGGGCGAGCACCGGCCGCAGGCGACCCGTACGCTGCTCGGTCCGCTGCACAGCCGGGCGCTGGTGGGCGAGTACGGCGGCCATGTCGCCGTCGCCCTGTCGTCCCGGCAGCCCGGCGTCACGGTCCAGCGGCTCCACGACCAGCTGCGCGCGGCGCTGTCGGTGCCGGTCCTGTCGGTGAGCGCCGCCGCGTCCGGCGACCTGCCCGCGGCGGTGGTGACGGCGCAGCGCACCGTCCGGCTGCTCCAGGCGCTGGGGGCGGGCGACCTCGCGGCGCGGGCCGAGGACTACCACCCCTACGCGGCCGTCTTCGAGCCCGACCCCGCCGCCCTGACCGCGTATCTCGATACGATGGTGGGGCCGGTACGGCGCTACGACGCCGAGCACGGTACGGATCTGCTCGCCACCCTGCGCGCCTTCGTGCGCAATCAGTCGAGCCCGACCAGGACCGGCCGGGAGCTGGGCTTCCACACCAACACGATCCTCCAGCGGATCGAACGGCTGACCCGGCTCCTGGGCGAGGGCTGGCGCGACGACGAGCTGTTCTTCCGGCTGTCGCTCGCCGTCCGCCTGGACGAGATCGCCGAGCGGCTGCGCCGCCCCTAGGGCGTGTCCGTACGCACCCGGCCCCGGGCGAGTACGCGATGGTCGGCGTCCAGGGCGCGGACCCGTACGCCGTCGGCGTCCTCGCGGCCGACCAGGGTCACCGGCCGGTCGACGAACGCGGGCGAGACCGAGCGCATCGAGAACTCGCGGACCGTGCGGCCGGGCAGTGAGCGCGTCGCGAAGTCGAGCAGGAGCATGCGCATCAGGGGGCCGTGCACCAGCAGGTCGGGCAGGCCCTCGACGTCCTGCGCCCAGGCCCGGTCGTAGTGCACCCGGTGGGTGTTGAAGGTCAGCGCCGAGTACCGGAAGAGCTGCCGGCTGTCCAGGGTCGCCCGCCACGACCAGTCCCACTGCTCGGCCTCGCCCGCGGGTACGTCGGCGGGCGCGGCGGCGGGGTCGCTCGCGGGCAGGAACACGTCGTGCCAGGTGCTCGTGACCGCGACGGCGCCGTCCACCAGGTAGCTCCGCTCGATGTCGGCGAAGACCAGCTCCCCCGCCCGGCCGCGCTTGCGGGTCACGGCGCCGAGCGCGGTGCGCTGCTCGACCGTGTCGCCGTAGCGCAGGGGCCGCAGGAAGCGGGTGTCCTCACCGGCGTACATGCGCCGGGGCAGGCCGGGGTCGGGCACCGTGCCGTCGGCGCCGGGCGAGCCGTCGGGGCGCAGGTCGGCGAAGGCCGCGTCGAAGGGGAAGTAGATCCCCTCCCAGCCCGGGGGCAGCGGCTCGCCGGGGACCGGCTCAGGGGCGCTGGGCGCGAAGGTGGAGCGATACGCGGCGGCGGGCCCGGTCAGCAACGGCTCGCGGCGGACGGCCTCCTGACCCATCGTCAGATCACCTTCGCCGCGCGCAGCTCTTCGATCCGCGCCCGGTCATAGCCCGCGAAGCGGCGCAGCACCTCGTCGGTGTGCTCCCCCACCTTGTTGGCCGGTCGCCCCGGCACGGCGGGGGTGGCGCTGAGCTTGATGGGCGAGCCGAACATCCGCAGCGCGCCCAGCGGGCCGTAGTCGGCCTCGACGATCATGTCCCGCTCGGCGGTGCCCGGGTCCTCGACGACCTCCCCGATGTCGCGGACGGCCGTCAGCGGGATGACATCGCCCGCGAGGTCTTCGAGTTCCTGCCGGGTCCGCCCGGCGAACCAGCCGGTGACCAGCGGCTTCACCCGGCGGTCGTACGTCTCCTTGTCGAAGCGTTTGCGCATCGTGTCGATCTCGGGGTCCGTGGCCGCCTCCGGTGTGCCGAACAGCGCGCAACTGGCCGCCCAGAGCCTGTCGGTGTAGCCGCCGAAGAACACCTGCCCGTCGGCGCACGGGAACAGCTCGTATGGCCTGACCCAGGCGTGCTCGTTCCCGGCCGGTGCCGCGACCTTCCGGTCGACGGTGTAGTCGACGACGGCCGTCTCGGTCATGGCGACGACGCTGTCGACCTGGGCGACGTCGACCAGTTGGCCGACGCCGGTGCTCTCGGCGTGCCGCAGGGCGGCCAGGGTGCCGATGACGGCGAACATCGTGGCCGACAGGTCCCCGATGGTGACGCCCACCCGCACCGGCGGGGTGTCGGGGTAGCCGTTCATCGACCACAGGCCGCCCGCGGCCTGCGCGGTGCTGTCGAAGGCCGGACGGCGGCGACGGCTGCCCGTCTGGCCGTAGCCGGAGATGGCCGTGTACACCAGCCGGGGGTTGATCCCGGCCAGCACCTCGTAGCCCAGGCCGAGCTTGTCCATGGTGCCGGGCCGGAAGTTCTCGACGAGGACGTCGGCGTGGGCGACCAGGTCCTTGAGGGCCTGCTTGCCTTCGTCACGGGCCAGGTCGAGGCAGACACCGAGCTTGCCGCGGTTGTACTGGCCGTAGTACCCGCTGAACTCCTCGTCGCCCGAGCGCAGGTACGGCGGGAAGCCGCGCGAGACATCGGGATTCGCGGGGTTCTCGACCTTGATGACGGTCGCGCCGAGGTCGGCCAGCGTCTGCGCGGCGTACGGTCCCGCCAGGACGTGGGACAGGTCGACGACGACCACTCCGGTCAGTGCGGCCCTGCCGTCGGCGCCGGTCTCCGGCTGGTCCCTGTGCATCGCGCACCCCTGCCTCTTCGTTCTCGTCGGCTCCGCCGCGTGGACTCGGCCCGCGTGCCGTATGTCTGTTTCCGCCTCTGCGCCGCACGATAGCCGTGGCGCCGACCGGCGGCGATGGGCCCACCGTCCATCACCACCGCCGGATCCTGGGCCCTCGTCACTGCCGTCCCGTGGACGGCGGAACCCGCTTACGCCAGCGCCCGCAGGACGTCGGCGAGCTGGGCGACGCCCCAGGACAGCTCGCTCGGCTCGATCACCAGGGGAGGCGAGAGCCGCACGGTGGAGCCGTGGGTGTCCTTCGCGAGGACACCGCGCCGGGCCAGCTCCTCGCAGACGGTACGGCCGGTGGCGAGCGCGGGGTCGACGTCGATCCCCGCCCACAGCCCGATGGTCCGGACCGAGACCAGCCCCTGGCCGACCAACGGCGTCAGCTCGTCGCGCAGTCGCGCCCCCAGGGTCCGGGCGCGCTCCTGGTACTCCCCGGTCCTCAGCAGGTCGACGACGGCGGTCCCGATCCGGCAGGCCAGCGGGTTGCCGCCGAAGGTCGAGCCGTGCTGCCCCGGGCGCAGGACACCGAGGATGTCGCTGTCGGCGACCACCGCGGACGCGGGGACGATGCCGCCGCCGAGCGCCTTGCCCAGAATGTAGACGTCGGGCGTCACTCCGACGTGGTCGCAGGCGAAGGTCTCCCCCGTGCGCCCCAGGCCCGACTGGATCTCGTCGGCGAGGAACAGGACGCCCCGCTCGTCACAGATCCGGCGCACCGCGGGCAGATAGCCCGCGTCGGGGATGATCACACCGGCCTCGCCCTGCACCGGCTCCAGCAGCACGGCGGCGGTGTCGGGGGTGATCGCCGCCTCCAGGGCCGCGGCGTCGTTGTAGGGCACCGTCACGAAGCCCGGGGTGAACGGTCCGAATCCGTTCCTGGCGTCGGGGTCGTCGGAGAAGCCGACGACGGTGGTCGTCCGGCCGTGGAAGTTGCCGGAGGCCACGATGATCTCGGCCCGGTTCTCGCGGACGCCCTTGACCTCGTAGGCCCACTTCCTGGCGACCTTGATGGCGGTCTCGACGGCCTCCCCGCCGGTGTTCATCGGCACCATCATGTCCTTGCCGGCCAGGTCGCAGAGGGCCGCGGCGTACCGCTCCATCTCGGTGTGGTCGTAGGCGCGGCTGATCAGGGTCATGGCCGCGAGCTGGTCGTGGGCCGCCGCGAGCAGGGTGGGGTTGCCGTGGCCGAAGTTCATCGCGGAGTAGGCGCTGAGCATGTCGAGGAAGCGGCTGCCCGAGGCGTCCGTGACCCAGACGCCCCGTGCGGACTCGGCCCGCACCGGAAGGGGCGCGTAGTTGTTGGCGAGACGGCTCACCCGACGGCGCGGAACGGTGGTTTCTGCGTGCACAATGTCCTCCTTGAACGTTTGTTGCGAACGTGTCGGGGTGTGGAACGTGTCGGGGGACGCGGACGCCCTGGTCCGTGTCCTGGCGGGCTCCATCGCGGAGTCGGAGGACACCATCGAGCAGATCCGCCGCACCGACCGGCTCTACCGGACCCGGAGCGCGATCCTCCTCTCGCGCCTGTTCCAGCGCGCGCTCGGCTGAGCGGTCACCGCGGGCGCGGTGCCCCTCGGCCCGCGAGGCGGCGCCATGCCAGTTCCGCCAGGAGCGCCGCGTGTTCGTCGAGGCGGGAGTCGTCGAAGACCGCCCGATCGGAGTGCATCGGACCGCTCGTACCGTCCTCGGGCCGTACGCCGAGGAAGACCAGCGTGCCGGGCACCTTTTCGAGCACGTAGGCGAAGTCCTCCGAGGCCATGCCGGGGAACGGCAGGCGCACCACCCGGTCGCCGTAGCGCTCGTCGAGCACCGCGAGCACCCGCTCGGTCTCTGCCGGGTCGTTGACCGTCACCGGGTACGACTCGACGTACTCGGTGTCGACCGCGCAGCCGTGCGCCTCGCCGAGCGCGACGGCCAGCGCCGGGAGTTCGTCACGTACCAGCGCCAGCGTCGCGGGTGACAGGGCGCGGATGTTCGCCTCCAGGCTGACGGAGGCGGCGAGGACGTTGCCCGCGGCGGAGTCGGAGGAGACACGGGTCACCGAGACCACGGCCGGGTCGGCGACCGGTATCCGGCGCGCCACGAAGGACTGCGTCGCGAGGATGATCTCGGCCGCCACCGGGACCGGGTCGAACCCGTGGTGGGGGTAGGCGGCGTGGCCCCCGGTCCCGGTCACCCGGATGTGCAGCGCGCTCACGCTCGACATCATCGGACCCGGCCGGGTGACCGCCCGGCCCTTCGGCGTCACGCAGTCGACATGGACGGCGTACGCGGCGACCGGGCGCTCGCCCGCCGCGTCCAGGACGCCTTCCTCGATCATCAGCCGACCGCCCGCGTATCCCTCCTCGCCGGGCTGGAACATGAACACGACGGTGCCGGGCAGTTGCGCGCGGCGGGCCGCGAGGAGCCGGGCGGCGCCGACCAGGCCCGCCATGTGCAGGTCGTGGCCGCAGGCGTGCATGGCGCCGTTGGCCGCCGCGAACGGCAGGCCGGTGGCCTCCAGGACCGGCAGGGCGTCCATGTCGGAGCGCAGCAGGACGACGGGGCCCGGCCGGCCGCCGCGCAGCACGGCCGTCACCGACGTCAGACCGTGCCCGGTGGTGATCTCCAGGCCGAGGCCGTCCAGCGCGGTGAGGACCGCCGCCTGCGTCCGGGGCAGGTCGAGGCCGACCTCGGGGTGGGCGTGCAGTGCGCGGCGCAGCGCCACAAGGTCGGCGAGCGCCGCGTCACCCGCGGTGAACCCCGTCACCGCACCGCGGCCCGTTCGCCGAGCCGCGCCAGCGGTCCCGCGGCCTTGACCGACACTTCCACGGTCGGCCGGTCGCTGTAGGGGACGGGGGTCTCCAGCACGTCGACGACGGCCACTTCCAGCGGGTCGGCGCCCGCCTGGATCGCCTTGGCGATCGCCGCCTCCGACGCCTGGGCGATGGCCGCCTCCCGGTCCTCCAGCGGGCTGATCTGGTCGGCGCGGCCTCCGGCGAGCGAGATCGCGGCGCCCACCGCGTTCGCCACGTCGCCGTGGTCGGGCCGCACGATGGGACCGGCGCCCGGCAGGTCGTCGGGTACGAGGAAGCCGCCGCCGCCGACCACCACGAGCGGCAGGTCGGCGCGGCCGAGGGAGAGCCGTTCCACGGCTTCCTCGATCAGCACGTGCGCGCGCTCCAGGGCGGCGCGCAGCGCCTGCTCGTTGGCGGCCGTCTGGGCGGGGAGGGTCCGTCCGGCGATCGAGGCGCCCGCGAGGGCCGCCGCGTCGGTCAGGGTCGGCGTCCGGCCGCCGAAGAGCAGGCCCTCCGTCGCGATCCGGTAGCCCACCGAGCCCGGTCCGACAGCGCCGGTCACCGGGTCGATGGTCGTACCGCCGCCCACGCCGAGGCTGAGGATGTCGGGCATCCGGAAGTTGGTCCGTACGCCGCCGATCTCGCGGGGCAGAGTGGACTCGCGGGGGAATCCGTTCACCACGACGCCCAGGTCCGAGGTGGTGCCGCCGACGTCGATGACGATCGCGTTGGTGGCGCCGGAGAGGTAGGCCGCGCCGCGGATGGAGTTCGCGGGGCCGGAGCCGATGGTGAGCACCGGGTACCGGGCGGCGTAGTCCAGCGACATCAGCGTGCCGTCGTTCTGCGCGAAGAAGGTGACGGCGTCGAGCCCTTCCTCGTCGACGACCGTCACCAGGGCCTCGGTGACCGAGCGGGCCACGCTGTGCAGCGCCGCGTTGAGGACGGTGGCGTTCTCCCGCTCCAGCAGACCGGTGGGACCGATGTCGTGGCTGAGGAAGACGCGCGCGTCGGGGCCGAGGTGGGCGCGGAGCAGTTCGGCGACCTCGAGTTCCTGGTCCGGCATCGAGGGGCTGAAGATGCCGGTCACGGCGACGGCGTCGAAGTGGTCGAGGCCGTCGAGGAAGCGCAGGATGGCGTCCCGGTCCAGTGGCGCGATCGGCGTGCCGTCGACCATGTGGCCGCCGCCGACCATCGCGGACCCGGCCAGGATGAGCCCGGCGAGATCGCCCGGCCAACCGAGCAGCGGCGGGTACTCGGTCGCCGCCGGGGCGCCGAGCCGGATGGTCGCCACCCGGTCGAGCTGCCGCCGGGCGACGATCGCGTTGGTGGCGTGCGTGGTGCCGAGCATGACCCGTGAGACCCGTGACCGGTCCTCGCCGAGCGCTGTGAGCACATGGGCGATTCCGGCCCTGATGCCGCCGGTGACGTCGTCGGTCGTCGCCTGCTTGGTGTGGGCGAGCACGGTGCCGGTGCTGTCGATGGCGACGGCGTCGGTGTTGGTGCCGCCGACGTCGACGCCGATGGAGAGATCGCGCGTGGCCGTCATCGGGTGCTTCCTTCGAAGGGGGTGTAGGTCAGCTCGTATCCGAACGCCCGCGGTCCGGCCAGTTCCAGGCCGCGCGGTGTCCGCCAGATCGGGTCGCAGGCCCAGGCGAGTACGGAGACGCGCTGGCCGTACCGCAGCATCTCGGTGGTGATCGCGTGGCCGGTCTCGGCGTCGATGATGGTGACGTTGTCGGGGACGCTCACGAGCACTTCGCCGTCCTCCAGGACGACCAGGTTCTCGTTCTGGATCTCCAGGCGCTGGAGCCTGCCGCGGTCGGTGCCCGTACCGGCGATCGTCACGGAGCCGCGGGAGAAACCGCCGACGGTGCGGCGGTCGAGGTCGGTGATCTTGCCGGTGAGCAGGATCGAGCCGCCGAGCTCCGCGGCCACGGCGGCGACCGGCTCGGGTGAGGAGAGCAGGGCGTGGCCGACGCGGATGGCGGCGCTGACCGTGCCCTCGACGACGGCGCCCTTGGCCGTCTCGGCCGTGAGGGGGTAGTGCACGCCGAGGCAGATGGAGCCGCTGGCGACGGTGAGGGCGCGCGCGTGCCGCTCCAGCCAGTGCAGGTCGACGGTCTTGAGCACCGAGACGTTGCCGACCACGTCGCTCAGGACGGAGAAGTCGCACGGGACTCCGGCGACGTTCATGGCGACCATCGCCGCGTCGGGGAAGGCCCGGCCCATGCCGTCGGCGTCGAGCAGCTTCAGCCCGAGGCGGGAGGCCCAGCCCACCGGCCCGACGCCGTTGCTGCCGCCGATCTCCGCGGCCATGAGGGCGGTGATGGGGCGGCCGGCGACGGCCTCTGCCTCGCGGACGAGGAGGTCGACCTGGCGGTTGGAGGAGAGCATCTCGATGCCCACGGTGGGGGCGCCGATGCCCGACATGAGGATCACCAGGTCGTCGGGGCCGAGATCGTCGACGGTGACCAGGGGCACCGGGCCGTTCGCGCGGAGCGCTTCCTCGGCGACGATCTGCGAGGTGTAGACCGCCCCGCCGCCCCCGGTGCCGAAGATCGCTGTGCCCGCGGCCAGCGCCGCGACGTCTGAGGCCGCGACGGCGGAGGCCCTGTGAGGGGCGGGCGCGTCGAGGGGTGTGTGAACCATGGGCCTCACGATATGGCGACGCCCTGACCGCACCTATGGCCCGAGAGTCCAGAGAATCGCGTCATACTGTGCTGATGGCACAACTGACCGTCTCCGACCTCGCCGCCCAGGGCGACCGCCTCGGCATCCGGCACCGCGCCGGGCCCGCGGACGGGCGCGCCGTCGTACGGGTGGACGTCTCGGCGCTCGACCTGCTGGGCACCGTGCCCGCCGGAACCCTCGTCATCGTGCCCGGCACCGAGCACCCGCCGCCGTACCGGCTGGACGTGGCGCTGCGTCAGGCGAGCGCGCGCGAGGTCGCGGGGCTCGTGTTCACGACCGAGCTGACCCTGCCCGACACCGCCAGGGTGCTCGCCGACCGCGGCGGTGTGCCGGTCTTCGCCGCTCCCGGCGCGCGGTCGGCCGATCTGGCCCTCGTGGTCGACCGGCTGCTGTCGGGCGGCGCGTCCGAGGCGATCATGCGGGCGACGCACGCCATCGAGAAGGCCACCGAGGCCGCGGCGGGACCGGACGGGACGCCCGAGCACATCCTCGCCGAGGCCAACCGCATGCTCGGCTCGGAGCTCGCCGTGGTGGAGGACGCCACCGTGACCTGGTCGGCGGCCGACGCGGTCTGCGTCGGCGAGGTGCCGATCGGGCGGCTCGTCGGGAACCGGTCGGACCCGGCGATGGCCATCGCCCTGCCCGTCGTCGCCTCGCTGCTGTCGCGGGCCGCACAGCGCCAGATCAGCGACCGTTTCGCGCCCACCCAGTCGCGGTCGGACCTCATCGTCGAGCTGGTGCTCGCCGAGTCCCACCGGGTCGAGGGCTTCGTCGGCCAGGCCGCGATGCTCGGGCTCCCCCTCCAGCTCTCGCACGTCGCGGCCTGGCTGATCCCGACCGGCCTCGACAACCCCGAGGCGCGGGCTCCGCGCAGCGTGCAGCCCGCGCTTGAGCTGTTCGCGCTCCAACTGGTCGACGGCCGGGACGAGATGTGGCACGTCGCGTTCGTCCAGGACGACCTGCTCCTGGTCAGCACCGAGGAGCACGGCGCGGGCGACCACCAGCGGCGGCTGCGGGAGGTGGCCGTCCGGCTCCAGGAGTACGCGCGCGGCCTGACCGGGCACGGGTGGGAGTACACGCTCGGCCTCGGCACCCCGCAGACGGGCGCGGCGGGGCTGCGTTCGTCCGCCGCGGAGGCGCGGATCGCCGCCGGTTCCGCGATCGCGGCCGGGCGCCTCGGCAGCGTCGAGCTGACGGACGTGACGGGCCTGCGCCGGGTGCTGCTCGACGTGTACGCCTCCCCGACCAGCCGCAGCCTGCTGGCGGACATCCTGCTGCCGCTGGACGCGCTCGGACCCGAGCGGGCGCACATCTCGGTGCAGACGCTGCTCGCCTACCTGTCGCACCGCAACTCCCTGGCCCACGCGGGCCGCGAGCTGAATCTGCACCCCAACGCCGTCGGCTACCGGCTCAAACGGGTCCGCGACACGCTCCAGCTCGACCTCGACGACCCGGACACGCGCTTCGCGGTCGAACTCGCCTGCCGGGTGCGGCTGCTCGGCGCCAGCCGCCGCTGAGCGACGGCGCCGGGCACGGCGCGGTCAGTCGCGCACGGCGCGCATCCGCGCGGCAAGGCCGGGGTTCGCGTACGGGCCGTCCCCGTCGAGGGCCGCGAGGATGCGCGCGACGACCGGTTCTGGCTTGTCCTGGCTCATCTTCTCCTTGGTGACCGCGCGGGTGACCCGCATGCGGAAGCCGACCGTGCCGTGCACGATGCGCTGCGCGTAGGCGGCGTTCTCCGCCGTGCCGCGCATCAGGAACGGGTTGGGCACGGGCGCCTCGAAGTGGGCCACGAGCCGGTCGAGGACGGCCAGATTCTCCTCGTCGGAGAGGATGTCGGGCACCCCGTACAGGTGGGCGGCGGCGAAGTTCCAGGTGGGTACGGCAGTGGGCAGGTCGTACCAGCTCGGCGAGATGTAGCCGCTGGGGCCGTAGACGACCACGCACAGCTCCTGGGTGCCGAGCCGGTGCAGCGCCTCGTCGGGGCGGCCGACATGGCTGACCAGCACCAGTTCGCCGGGGGCCGTGGAGTCTTCTGGGGCGCCGGACTCCTCGGGCTCCTCGATCAGGAACGGGTAGTGCGAGACGACGGGCCCCGCGCCGTCGGCGCCGTTGGACACCATGGTCGCCCAGGGGTGTCCGCGCAGCAGGTCCGCGGCCCAGGCGAGGCCGCCGCCGGTGTACTCGGGGGTCTCACGCATGGTCGCTCCGCTCCGCTCGCGCCGCCGTGCGCGCGAACGCGCGGACGAAGTCGGGCCACAGCTCGCGCGGGATGTCGTGGCCCATCTCCTCGTAGAGGTGCACCTCGGCCCGCGGCATGATCTCCGCGAAGGCCAGCGCGGCCCGCCAGTGCAGGGACTGGTCGCCGCGCCCGTGGATGACCAGCGTCGGCACCGTGACCTCGCGCAGGTCGTCGCGGCGCTCCAACGGGCCGCGCAGCATGGCGTTCCACTGCCGCACCAGGCCGTCGGGGCGGTAGACCCGGTCGTAGTAGCGGGCGCCGAGGGCGGCCGACTCCTCGGCGTCGAAGGGGAAGCCCGGCGACTGGTAGTTCCGCTGGCCGCCGACGAACATCTCGATGTAGGCCGCGCGGTCCAGCCGTTCGGGCGCCCGCGACACCGGCCGACCGTCCCCGTGCGTCCCGACCAGGAACTCCGGCTCGCTCGACGGCGAGGTCGACATCAGGCCCAGGCTCGCGACCCGTCCGGGGTGCTCGATCGCGACCAACTGCGCGATGTAGCCGCCCATCGACATACCGGCCAGGTGCGCGCGGCCGATGCCGAGGTGGTCGAGGAGCGCGACGACGTCGTCGGCCATGTCGGAGAGGTCGTACGTGGCGGCGAACTCGTCGGGTCCGCCGGTCTGCTGGGAGAGCCCGACGTCCCGGTTGTCCGGGCGTACGACGTAGAAGCCCGCGTCGGCCAACAGCGCCACGAACGCGTCGTGCCAGCCGATGAGTTGGGCGCCGCCGCCGTGCACGAGCACCAGCGGACGCCCGGCCGGGTCGCCGTCGGTCTCGTAATGGACCTCGATGCCGGCGGGGGTGATGAGGGTGGGCATCGGATCTCCTACAGGTTCGTCCAGGTGGGCCGGCCGCCCAGCACGGTGGCGGCGACCGGCAGGGTGCGCAGCGCTTCGGCGTCCAGCTCCAGCGGGTCCTCGTCGAGGACGACGAGGTCGGCCGGGTCACCGGCCGTCACGTCCATCCGGCCGCGGGCGCTCGCGGACAGGGCCGCCTCGCGGGTGATCCGCTCGTCCGGGTGCCACGGCTCGCGGCCGTCGCGGCTGCGCGAGACGGCGGCGCTGATCGCCACCCACGGGTCGAGCGGCGAGACGGGCGCGTCGGAGCCGAGCGCGAGGGTCGCCCCCGCGTCCAGCAGCGAGCGGAACGCGAACGCCCGGTCGCTGCGGCCCGCCCAGTGCGTGTCGGCGACGTCGCGGTCGTCCATGGCGTGCTCGGGCTGCACGCTCGCGACCAGGCCGAGCCGGCCGAAGCGGGCGAAGTCGGCGGCGGACACGAGCTGGGCGTGCTCGACGGTGCCCGGTATGCCCAGGCGCTCGAAGGCGTCGATCACCTGGGTGTTGGCGCGGTCGCCGATGGCGTGGACGGCCGCCGCGATGCCCGCCGCGTCCGCGCGGGCGAGCAGTTCCCCGACGCGCTCGGGTGCGACGGACTGCACTCCGCACGGGTGCGGGTGGTCGGCGGGCAGCCCCGGATAGGGGTCCCAGCACAGCGCCGTACGGGTGTTGAGGGAGCCGTCGACCACGATCTTGAGCCGCCCCATGGTGATGAGCCCGCTCGGTTCGAGGAGGTCGCCGGTCCGCAGGCCGCGGCCGATCGCGTCGTCGAGCCGGTCGGGCCACACCGACGCCTCCACGCGCAGCGCGGTCACTCCGGCGGCGACCCGCTCGGGCCAGAAGCGGGTGATGTCGGCGTTCTCGAAGTCCACGATCCCGACGACGCCCCTGGCCGCGGCGGCCTGGGCCGCGGCCCGGTGGTCGGCGGCCTCGGGCCGGTGGTCGCGGTCGAGGACGTCGAGCGTTCCGATCCACTCGGTCTCGCGCAGCACGCCGTCCTCGGGCGGGCGCACGCCGAGGCGGCGCGCGGCGGCGGAGTTGAGCCAGCCGCAGTGCAGGTCGCCGGAGACGAGCACCAGGCCGCGGTCGGCCGATATCGCGTCGAGGGCGGCCAGGCTCGGGGCGTCGGGCCACAGCGCGTCCCGGAAGCCGTAGCCGACCAGGAGGTCGGACGCGGTGGCGGCCAGCGCGTCGCGCATGATCGTGGCAGCGTGCGCGGCGGACGTGGCGGGGGCGAGGTCGACCCGGCGGCTACGGATGACCCACTGGTCGAAATGGGTGTGCGCGTCCCATAGGCCGGGGCGCACGAAGCGCCCGTCGAGGTCGAGGGCCGCCGCCGACGGGAGGTCGCCGCCGGTCGGCGCGACGCTCTCGATCAGGCCGTCGCGCAGCACGAGGTCCCACTGCCCCGGGGTGCGCGGGATGCGCGCGCGGCGCAGGACGAGGTCGGGCACGGGGCTCATGGGCGACCGCATCTCAGGTGTTCCTCCGGATCTCAGGGGTCTTCAGGGTCGAGGGGTGCCGTCGAGGTCGAGGCTGGTGTCGAGGTCGGCGGTGTCATCGAGGTCGGCGGTGTCGTCGAGGGAAGCGTCGTCGAGGTCGTCGAGGTCGAGCGGCCTTCCCATCACGGGGATCGACCGCAGCAGTTCGCGGGTGTAGGGATCGGCGGGGTCGGCGAGCACGGCGTCGGTGGGCCCGTGCTCGACGACGCGGCCGGCCCGCATGACGGTGACCTCGTCGCTCACGTAGCGCACCACGGCGAGGTTGTGCGAGATGAACAGCATGGTCAGGTGGAGTTCGCTCTGGAGCTCGCGCAGCAGATTGAGGACCACGCCCTGGACGCTGACGTCGAGCGCCGAGGTGATCTCGTCGGCGACGAGTACGGCGGGTTCGGCCGCCAGCGCCCGCGCGATGGTGATCCGTTGCCGCTGGCCGCCGGAGAAGCGGGCCGGTCGGTCGCCCGCCCGGGACGGGTCGATGTGGACGAGGTCGAGCAGTTCGCGGACCCGTGCCTCCCGGTCGGTCCGGTTGAGCCGCCGCCCGGTGGCGAGCAGGCCCTCCGCGACGGAGACGCCCACGGGCATCCGCGGGTCGAGCGCCGCGAGCGGGTCCTGGAAGACCATCTGCACCCGGCGGCGGGCCAGTCTGGCCTCGCGCGAGCGGGCGGTGAGGTCGACACCGTCGAGGCGTACGGTGCCCGCGTCGGCGCGCGCCAGCCCCACGGCGACCCGCGCCATGGTCGACTTGCCCGACCCCGACTCGCCGACGAGCCCGAGCGTCCGGCCGGAGCGGACGACGAGCGAGGCGTCGTCGACGGCCGTCTGGGCGGCCCGGCCGTGGCCGAAGCGCACCGTGACGTGGTCGAATTCGAGCGTGCTCACGCGGTCGCCTCCTCCTGTGTGGCGACGCCGACCACCGGCAGCGCGCGGGTCCTGTCGGTCGTCATGTCGGGCACGCAGGCGATCAGACCGCGCGTGTACGGGTGCCGCGCCTCGTCCAGCCGTCGCGCGTCCAGCCATTCGACCACCACGCCGTCCCGCATGACGGCGATGCGGTCGCAGAAGCCGCTCACCAGGGCGATGTCGTGGGAGATCAGCAGGATCGCGGTGCCGGTCCGCTCGCGGGCGTCGCGCAGCGCGCGCATCACCTGCCGCTGCACCGTCACGTCCAGGGCGGTCGTGGGCTCGTCGGCGATGATCAGCCGGGGCGTCCCCATCAGGCCCATCGCGATCATGGCGCGCTGCCGCATGCCGCCGGAGAACTCGTGGGGCAGCTGCCGGATCCGCCGTTCCGGGTCGGGGATGCGCACCAGGGCGAGGGCGTCCAGGGCCCGCTTCGTCGCGGCGCCGCGCGCCACACCCGCGTGGATCTCGCTGGCCTCGGTGAGCTGCCGGCCGACGGTGAGGGCCGGGTTGAGCGAGGACAGCGGGTCCTGGAAGATCATCGCCTGTTCCAGGCCGAGCCTGCGGCGCTCGGCGGCCCTGGGCCGCCGTTCCATGTCGATGCCGCGGAAGACCAGGCGTTCGCTCTCCACCAGCGCCTCGGGGCCGAGCAGTCCGGCCAGGGCCATGGCGGTGACCGACTTGCCGGAGCCCGACTCGCCGACGATGCCGACGACCTCCCCCGGTCCGATCGTCAGGTCCACGCCGTGCACCCGCTGGACCAGGGAGCCGTCGTCGGCGCGGAAGGAGACCCGCAGGTTCTTCACCTCGGCGACGGCCTCGCCCTCGGCCGGGGTGACGCCCGCGCCGTCCGACCGGGGGCGTACGGCGTGCACGGTCCGGGCGCGGGACTGGCTGAGCACCTCGCCCAGCAGCGAGAACAGCACACCGGTGAGCACGATCGCGATGCCCGGCCCGATCGCCGCCATGGGCGCCGAGTAGATGCGCTTGGAGCCCTCGTTGAGCAGCCGTCCCCAGTCGTACTGCGTGGGTTGCACGCCCAGGCCGAGGAAGGACAGCGCGGCGAAGGAGAGCAGCGTGGCCGACGCGTGCGCGGCGATGTTGACGACCAGCGGCGGCAGGATGTTCGGCAGGACGTGCCGCCGCGCGGTGCGCAGCGGCGGGCTGCCGACCAGCCGCGCGGCGTGCACGTAGTCGGTGTTGGCGACCGACGAGGCGAGGGTGGAGACCAGGCGCGCGAAGACCGGGACGCCCGCGAAGCCGATCGCGAACATCGCGCCGCGCGCCGTCGCGCCCCAGATGACGGAGAAGAACAGCGCGAGCAGCAGCCACGGGAACGACAGCAGGATGTCGATGAAGGCGGTGACCAGGCGGCGCGGCGCGCGCGGCAGCACCGCGGCGACGATGCCGAGCACGACGCCGCCCGCGACGGAGATGCCCGCGGCGCCCAGGGTCAGCAGCACCGACAGGCGGGTGGCGACGACGGTGCGGGCGAACAGGTCGCGGCCGAGTTCGTCGGTGCCGAAAGGGTGGGAGAGGCTGACCGGTGCCTGGCGGCCCGCGATGTTCCGGGTGGTGGCCGCGTGGTCGAACACGAAGGGGCCGACGACCGCGGCGAGCACGACGAGCGTGAGACCGGCGAGTACGGCGATGCCCTGCGGGGTGAGGAGGGTACGGCGCAGCATGGTCATGCCTCCGCGATCGTCGAGCGCGGGTCCAGGACCGCGATGGCGAGGTCCACGACGAGGTTCGCCCCGAGGACGAGCAGCGCGTACACGAGCACGATCCCCTGGATCAGCGGGTAGTCCTTGGCCGTGATCGAGGAGACGATCGTGGACCCGATGCCGGGCACGGTGAACACCGTCTCCACGAGCACGGTGCCCGCGACGAGTCCGACCAGCACCACGCCGCCCGCGGTGAGGGTGGCGGTGACGATGTTGGGCAGCGCGTGCCGCAGGTACAGCAGCCGGCCGGGCAGCCGCTTGCTGCGCGCGGTGGTCAGGTACGGGGCGTCCAGCACGCGCAGCATTTCGATGTGCACGATCCGGGCCAGGTAGGCCAGCGGCCCGATGGCCAGCGCGAGCACGGGCAGCACCGCCTGGCCGGGCGTGCCCCATCCCGCGGGCGGGAAGAGCGGCAGGCCGACGCCGAGGGTCGCGATGAGCAGCACCGCGAGCAGGAAGTTCGGGATCGCGATGAGGATGCCGAGCAGTCCCGACACCCCGAGGTCGAGGAAGCGGCGGCGACCGCTCCGGGCCGAGACCGCCGTGGCGACGCCGATCGGGAAGGCGCCGACGACGGCGACGAGGAAGGAGATCACGGCCAGCAGCAGCGTGGTGGGCAGCCGCTCGCCGAGGATCTGGGAGACCGGTCGCTGCGAGGTGATCGACGTACCGAGGTCGCCGTGCAGCAGCGCGGTGACGTAGTGGGTGAACTGGGCCCACAGCGACTGGTCGAGGCCGAGCTGCTGGCGCAGCGCGTTCACCGTCGACAGCGGGGCGGTGGGCCCCAGGGCCGCTCGTACCGGGTCGCCCGGCACGAGCTGGACCATGAAGAACGACGCCACCAGCACGACGGCGAACGAGATCGCCGCGCGACGCAGTCGTTGCAGGACGAATTCGAGCCTCGGCGATCCGGCCAGGAGCCGGGGGCGCCCGGCCCGAGCGGCGGCCGGTTCGGCCTGCTCGGGGGGCGCGGCGGTGGTGACCGCGTTCGAAGGGATCGTCATGCCGTCAGCCCAGCATGCGGATGGTCGTCGGCGCGATGCCCCAGGGCACGTCGGCGGTGGCCTTGTTGAAGAAGGTCGGCGCCGCGGTCTGCGCGAGGGGGTAGGCGTCGGCCCGGTCGATCAGTTCCTTCTCCGCGCTCTGCCACAGGTCGCACGCCGCCGTGGTGTCCTTGGCGGTCATCGCCTGCTTGGCCAGGTCGTCGTACGCGGGGTTGCGCACGTCCATGAAGTTGTAGCCGCCCTTCTCGCTGGTGGCGCCGAGGAAGAACAGGCTGAGCGTGGAGGGCTTGTTGGGGGCGAGCTGGATGAAGCCGGTGTCCCAGTCGTAGGACTGGTAGAGGTCGGTGGACCAGCCGGTCGGGTCCTCGGCGACGAGCTTGGTGTCGACGCCGATCTCCTTCCACTCGGCCTGGATCTCCTCGGCGGCGGCGGAGTGGCTGGGCGTGCCCGCGTCGTACAGGAAGCGGATGGTCAGCGGCTTGCCGTCCTTGGAGCGCTTGCCGCCGGAGCCTGCCGGGTACCCGGCCTCGTCCAGCAGCGCGCCGGCCTTCGCCTTGTCGGTGGCGGGCAGCGTCCACTTCGGGCCGCCCTTGACGCACAGGAACGGCGCCTGGACGACCAGCGACTTCATCTCCTCGGAGTGGCCGTTGGTGACGAGGTCGCCGACCGAGGAGCGGTCGAGGGCGAGTGTGAGCGCCTTGCGCACGCGCTCGTCGGAGGTCGGCCGGCTGGAGCGCTCGTTGAAGAGCATCTCGCCGATCGGGTTCGGCACGCCCTTGGACGCCAGCTTGGCGGCCTGGAGACGGTCGCGGTCGGTGCCCGCCACGCCTGCCGCGTTGAGTCCGCCGGACAGCAGCAGGTTCGCCGCCGTGGACTCGTCGGTCACGACCTTCCCGACGACCTTGTCGGGCAGCCCCTTGGTGCTGCTGGTGACGCCCTGGGGTCCCCAGGTGTAGTCGGTGCGCTTGGTGTAGACGTACTCGTTGCCCGCCTTGGCGGTGGTCAGGTGGAACAGCGCCGTGCCGTTGGTCGCGTTCTTCAGCGAGTCGGGCTTGTCGAGGCCGCCCTGGCAGACCATCTCGACCTCGCCCGTCATGCTGAGCAGGAACGGGTTGCTGGTCTTCGAGGTGATCGTGAGCTTGTTGCCCTCGGCCGTGGCCTTCATGTCGGCGGTGACGTCGGAGCCGTGCCAGAAGGTGCCGTGCTTGGCGTCCGCCTGGTAGGTGATGTTGTTCGCGGCCGTCGCGGCCGTGAACGTGCTGCCGTCGGAACAGGTGACGCCGTCCTTGAGGGTGTACGTCACGGAGGTGGGGGTCTGCGTCCAGCTCTGCGCGAGCCACGGCAGGGACTGGCCGTCCCCCGAGGTGTAGACGAGCGATTCGTAGGCGTACGGCACGAGCTGGCGCTGCACGAGCGAGACCCCGGTGAGCGGCGAGAGGCTGCCCGGGTCGTCGTTGAGCCCGACGTTGAACGTGCCGCCGGAGACGTACGAGGTCGGGCCTGCGCTCGCCTTGGCGCCGGAGCCTGAGCCGGAACCGCAGGCGGCGAGCGTTACGGTCGCGACCGCACATGCCGCGACCGCGACGGACGGCTTGAGGTGCTTCCTGGTCATTGCTGTCGTCCTTTGGTTCGACGCGGTGCGGGACGGGAGCCTGGTCGATGGGGCCGGGCGGCCCCGGGTACTCCGAGGCCCTGGGTCCGAGGCTAGAAAGCCCGGATACACCCGACAATGTGCCGACGACGCAGAGAATCGTGGCGCACTGTGCTGTGAACACAGTGGCCGGCACCACATCGGCTCGTGACCGCGAGCCGTCCGGGTACCGGTGTCCCCGCACCCGCGCCGGGTACGGGCCGCTCGAAAGCCGCCCCGGCGCGGTGATCTCCCTGGAGACGATGCAGGAGCGGGCTCCGTACTTCAAGCCCCGACGGCATCGACATGTGCCGCGACCAGCGGTTCAGCCTCCGCCGCTGTGCTCCTCGTAGGCGGCGACGACCTCTTCGGTCGGGCCGTCCATCAACAGCTCGCCCTTCTCCAGCCAGATCACGCGGTCGCAGGTGTCGCGGATGGAGCTGTTGTTGTGACTGACGAGGAAGACGGTGCCCGCCTCCTTGCGCAGCTCCCTGATCCGGTCCTCCGAGCGCTTCTGGAAGGCGCGGTCACCGGTGGCCAGCGCCTCGTCGATCATCAGCACGTCGTGGTTCTTGGCCGCCGCGATCGAGAACCGCAGCCGGGCGGCCATGCCGGAGGAGTACGTCCGCATCGGCAGCGAGATGAAGTCGTCCTTCTCGTTGATCCCGGAGAACTCGACGATGCCGTCGTACCGCTCGCGCACCTCCTCCTGGGACATGCCCATGGCCAGGCCGCCGAGGATGACGTTGCGCTCGCCGGTCAGGTCGTTGAGCAGGGCGGCGTTGACGCCGAGCAGGGACGGCTGGCCGTCGGTGTAGACCCGGCCGCGGTCGGCGGGGAGCAGGCCCGCGATGGCCTTGAGCAGGGTGGACTTGCCCGAGCCGTTGGAGCCGATGATGCCGATCGCCTCACCGCGGTAGGCCGTGAAGGTGACGCCCCTGACCGCGTGCACGGTGTGGACGTTCGGCGAGGCCCTGCGGGAGACCAGCCGGTGCAGGGCGGAGGTCGCGTTGCCCCGGCCGGTGCCCGCGCCGTAGATCCGGTAGACGACGTGCAGTCCGTCGACGATGACGGTGGGCACCAGGGGCTGGACCAGGCGCGGGGCGACCTCCGGGGCGATCTTCGGGTCCAGGGCGGCAGCCAGCTCGGGGGCCAGGCCCCTGGCGCTGTTCGGGACGGCGTTCAGCGCGGTCTCCTGCGTTGCCTCGTCCGTTGGTTCAGCCACGGCCGTACTCCTCCTCCGACGACCAGAAGAACGCGTACCCGGCGCAGGCGGCCACGGCCGCCCAGCCGACCGCGAGCGGCCAGATGTGCGGCGGGAGCTGTTCGCGGGTGACGCTGTCGATCAGCGCGAAACGCATCAGACCGACATATACCAGGGCGGGGTTGACGTTGAGCATCACCGCGACGGCGTGCGGCGCGCCGACGGTGAACCGGGAGAGGTCGTAGAAGACCCCGGAGACGTACATCCAGGTCCGCAGCACGAAGGGCAGCACCTGGGCGAAGTCGGTGGTCCTGGCGCCGACGCGGGCCAGGCCCAGGGCCAGCCCCGCGTTGAAGAGCGACTGGAGGGCCAGCGCGGGGACGGCGAGCAGCCAGCGGGTGGTGACCGGGATGCCCTCGGCGACCACGATGACCGAGAGCACGCCGAGGGAGAGCAGGAGCTGCCGGAGCTGGAGCAGGGTGGCGGCGATCGGCAGGCAGGCGCGCGGGAAGTGCAGGGCGCGGACGAGTCCGATGTTGTCGGTCAGCGAGCGGGCGCCGCCGAGGACGGCCGACTGGGTGAAGGTGAAGACGAAGACCCCGGTGCACAGGAACGGGATGTAGTCCGTGACGCCGCGGCCCGCGCCGAGCAGCAGTCCGAAGATCAGGAAGTAGACGGCCGCGTTGAGCAGCGGGGTGAGCACCTGCCAGAGCTGGCCGAGGCGCGCGTCGCTGTAGAGGGCGGCCTGCCGGGCACCGGCGAAGGTGGTGACGAAGTGGCGGCGGGCCCAGAGCCGCCGGGTGTACTCCACGATTCCGGGGCGGGCGCCGCTGACGGTCAGGCCGTGGGCGGCGGCGAGCGCGGCGGGAGCGAGGTCCGCGGGGCCCGGCCGCGCGGGTGCGCGCGGGGCGGTGATCACGGCGGGAGAGGCGACGGGCATGGGCGGCTGCCTTCGGGTGACGGGCATGGGGAGACACCTGCGCAACGACGGAACGGGCCCGTATCGTCGTCACGGTCGACGGTAGAGCAGTCGCGGGATGGAACGCAACCGTTCCGTCGTCACGTCGGGTTAGGATCGCTCGCATGACCGACTCCGCCGAGGCCGCTTCTCCGTCCACGACGACCGGCGGTCCGCGCCGCGCCCCGGCGGGCGCCGCCGTGCTGCGCGAGGACGTCACCGAGGCGATCCGGGCGGCCGTCTTCGCCGAGCTGGCCGCCGGCGGCTACGGGCGCATGTCGATGGAGGGCATCGCCCGGCGCGCGGGGGTCGGCAAGGCCGCCGTGTACCGCCGGTGGCGCTCGAAGCTGCCGCTGGTCCTCGACATGGTGTCCGACTTCGCCGCGCAGGGCCTTCCCGTGCCCGACACCGGCACGCTGTACGGGGACGTCCGCGCCCTGCTCGACGTCAGCGCGCGGGCCCTGCGGCATCCGGTCGCGGCGCAGATCATCCCCGATCTGCTGGCCGAGGCCGCTCGCAGTCCCGAGCTGGCCGACACGCTGCGCACCGCGCTGCGCGAGGCCCAGGGCGGGATCACCGTCGCCGTCATACGCCAGGCCGCCGCGCGCGGCGAGCTGTCTCCCAGCGCCGATCCCGAGCTCGCCCTCGACCTCATCGCGGGCCCGCTCTACTGGCGTCTGGCCGTCATGCGCGCCGCCTACTCCCGAGCGCAGCTCGACGCCCTCACCTCAGCCGTCGTCGCTGCGCTCCAGGCTTCCACGTAGCGCGTACGTCCGCCCCCACCCCGCCGCCGCGCTCCCGGCTTCCGCGTAACCACCGGGCCTCCGGCCCGGACCCCCCACAGGAGCTGCCCCACTGAGGCCGGTCCGCACAGCGCACCACCGCCGCGGCCGGCCGCGCAGTTCCCCGCGCCCCTAAAAACCCGCCGCACCCAGCCGAGCACCCACACACCCGAAGGGCCGCGACCACCGGGCCTCCGGCCCGGACCCCCCACAGGAGCTGCCCCGCTGAGGCCGGTCCGCACAGCGCACCACCGCCGTGGCTGGCCGCGCAGTTCCCCGCGCCCCTAAAAACCCGCCGCACCCAGCCGTGCACCCACACACCCGAAGGGCCGCGACCACCGGGCCTCCGGCCCGGACCCCCCGCAGGACCTGCCCCGCTGAGGCCGGTCCGCACAGCGCACCACCGCCGTGGCTGGCCGCGCAGTTCCCCGCGCCCCTAAAAACCCGCCGCACCCAGCCGAGCACCCTCGCCCCCGAAGGGGCGCGGGGAACTGCGCGAGCAACCACAACGCACCGGCACCCGGCAAACACCCCGCCAGACCCACAGCGCTCGCCCGAAGGGGCGCGGGGAACTGCGCGGGAAACCCATCACCGGCGGGTGGTCGGGGGGATGCGGCAACCGCCCCACCGGGGCCGGTAGTGACCGGCAGGTCAAAGGGCGTCCACGTGCCCGTGGTGACCGGCAGGTCAAACGGCGGCCCCGTGCGGGAGCACCACGGTGCGGTGGGCGTGGTCGCCCGCCACGTCCGCCGTGGGGGCGGCGGCGATCACGAGGGTGCCCGCGGCGGCGACCCCGCGGAGGCGGGCCCAGATCCGGCCCTCGGCCGGAACGGCGAGGTCGGCGGGGTCGACCAGGAGGACGTCCGGGGCCGGGATGAGGGCCAGGGCGACGGCCAGGAGAAGCTGGTCGCAGACCCCCAGGTGTTCGAAGCGGGCGCGGCGGGGGACGACGCCCGGCCGCTCCGGGTCCGGGTGGTCGGCCAAGGTGAGCCCGGCGGCGGCCAGGGCTTCGTGGATGCGCCGGGCACCGACACGCAGGCCCGCGTGGACGGCCGCCAGGTCGAGGAGTTCACCGACGCGGTCGTACGGGTCGGGGGCCCCGGGGCCGTACACCCGCGCCACGCCGGTCCTGCGCCCGCCGGGCCGCAGCCCGCGCCCGAGCGCGACCAGCATCGCGGTGCGTTCGGGACCCGCGGGGCCGATGACGGCCAGGAGTTCCGCGGCCGATACGGCGGCGGGCGCGACGCCGTGTGCGGGGGCGCTGTGCCCGGTCACTGTCACCACGCCGTCCCCTTCCTTCGTAGAGGCGAGCAATCCGCCCATATCTACCAAGGAAGGGGGCGTTCAGCGGCGCGGCACTCCGGAGAGCGCCGCCGTACGCGGCCGGGCCGCCGGCCGTACGCCGTCCCGTACGAGCACCAGCAGGGCCACGTCGTCGGCGGGGCGGTCGGCCGCGTGCCGCAGGACGGCGGCGCGCAGGTCCGCGGCGACGGCGCGGCCGGACAGCGGGGTGCCGGGGCGTACGTCGGCCGCGTCGGCCAGGGCGTCGGCCAGCGGGAAGAAGACGCCCTCGGCGTCCCGCGCGTCCTGCATGCCGTCGGTGCAGAGCAACAGCCCGTCGCCGGGCGGCACATGGCCGGTGGCGGCCGGTGCGGCCGTCCGCGCCGGGTCGAACAGGCCCAGCGGCGGCAGGGGTTCGCCGATCGGCAGCGGACCGGGCGCGGCGTCGAGCAGATACGGCTGCGGGTGGCCGCAGTTGACGATCCGGTAGGCGCCGTCGTCGGCGAGCTCGACGAGTTGGAGGGTGGCGAATTCCTCGGCGACCGGATCCTGTGGCGGGACACCGGCCGCCGCCGGGTGCTCACCGCGGGTCCGCTCCCGCAGATGGCGTCGCAGGGCCCCGTCCAACCGCCGCAGCACGCCCGCCAGTTCGGGTTCCTGATGGGCCGCCTCGCGGAAGCTGCCGAGCAGCGCGGCGACCATGCCGATCGCGGGCAGGCCGTGGCCGCGCGCGTCCCCGATGACCGCTCGCACCCCGAACGGCGTGGCCAGCACCTCGTAGAAGTCGCCGCCGACGTGAGCGCCCCGGCTGGCCGACACGTACTCCCCCGCCACCGTCCAGCCGCCCGCTCTGCGCGGCAACGGCCGCAGCAGCACCTGCTGGGCGGCGACGGCGATCTCCCGCGTACGGTCCAGTTCGTCGCAGAGCAGCGACCGGCGGCGGGCGGTCCACATCGCCGCGGCTATCACCGCGACCACGGTGGCCGCGGCGCCGAGCACCGGGCCGAAGCCGTCGAAGGAGTCGTCGGCCAGTTCCGCGCCCAGCACGCCGAGCGCCAGCAGCCCGCTGCCGAACACCCAGAGCCGCCGGGCGCCCGCCGCGCAGGCCACCGCGGGTGTCACGGCGAGGGCGGGCAGCACGTCCGCGCCTTCGGACAACTGCCAGGTGAGCACGCCCATCACCGCCACCCACACGGCGGGTACCAGCGCCCACGGCACCCTTCGCAGCGCACGGACTGCCCGGTTTCGGATCATCCGCCCGGCTCCCCCCAGAAGCCGCGGTCGCGGCAGCGTCGGAGCCGCGGCCCGCATGCCCGGCTCCCGCATCCCGACCGATTCTGGCCATTCCCCGCGCACAAGTGGCCCGCCGAACGGGGTAATCACTCGAATGAGCGACGAAACCCTTGAGCGCTGCCCGAAAGACGAAGGGGGGCCGCCCCGGTGCGTCCGGGACGGCCCCTCTCTCGGGTCCTGCGCGCCGTCAGGCGCCGCGCAGCACCGCCCCGGTGAGGGCGTGGGCGCTGGCGACCGCCGCGTCACGCGCCGCCGTGGTCTCCTCGGCCGTCAGCGTGCGGTCGGGGGCCCGGAAGCGCAGCGCGTAGGCGAGGGACTTGCGGCCCTCGCCGATCTGCTCGCCGGTGAAGATGTCGAACAGCCGGAGCGATTCGAGGAGTTCACCGGCGCCGTCGCGCAGCGCGCGCTCGACGTCGGCGGCCGGGACCGAGGAGTCGACGACGAGCGCCACGTCCTGGGTCGCCACCGGGAAGGTGGACACCCGCGGCCCGGTGGGCCGGTCGCCGCCCGCGCGCTCGACCTGGTCCATGTCCAGTTCCATCGCGCAGGTCCGCTCGGGCAGGCCGAGCGCCTTGGTGACCCTCGGGTGCAGCTCCCCCGCGTTGCCCACCAGCGTCTCCTGACCGTCGACCACCGCGTACAGCGCGGCGCAGCGGCCCGGGTGGTAGGGGGCGTGCTGGTCCTGGCGGACGCTCAGCTCGACCCCGGCCTCGCGGGCCACGGTACGGGCCGCCTCGACCGCGTCGGCCCAGGTCGCCGGGTGTCCGGCGCCCCACCAGCCATTACGGTCGCGGGCGCCGCAGAGCACGACGGCGACCCGGCGGGGCTGGTCCGGCAGCGCCTCTTGGAGCCGCGCGATCTCCGCGTCCGTCGGACGGCGGTCGACCGCGAGACGCGGCGGCGCCTTCTCCGCGCCGGTCGGCAGGAAGACCAGACCGGTCTCGAAGAGCGCCAGGTCGTGCGTGCCGCGGCCCAGATTGCGGCGCAGCGTGGCCAGCAGACCGGGCAGCAGCGTCGTGCGCAGACCGGGCTCGGTGTCCGAGAGCGGGTTGGCGACGGTCACAGTGCGACGGCGCGGGTCGTCCGCGTCGAGCCCGAGCTGGTCGAAGACCTCGGCGCTGACGAAGGGGTAGCTCGGCGCCTCCACGTATCCGGCGCCGGCCAGGGCCCGGCCGACCCGGCGGCGCAGGAGCTGCGACTCGGTCAGCCCGCGTCCGGCGGGCGGCTTGGGCAGCGTCGACGGCAGATTCTCGTAGCCTTCGAGCCGGATGACCTCTTCGGCGAGGTCGTTGGGGAAGGCCAGGTCGGGGCGCCAGCTCGGCACGGTGACGATCAGCTCGTCGCTGCCGTAGACGTCGCAGCCGATCTCCTGGAGGCGGCGGACGACGGTCTCACGGCCGTACTCGGTGCCCGCGACGCGGTCCGGGTGGTCGGCGGCCATCGCGACGGTGCGCGGGGCCGACGGCGAGACGACCTCGGTGACGCCGGGGTCCGCGGTGCCGCCCGCCAGGCCCGTCAGCAGGTCGACCGCGCGCTGGGCCGCGGCCGAGGTGGCCTGCGGGTCGCTGCCGCGCTCGAACCGCTTGGACGCCTCGGAGCCGAGCTTGTGGCGGCGCGCGGTGCGGGCGATGGTGACCGGCGCGAAGTGCGCGGCCTCGATGACGATCTCGGTGGTGCCGGTGACGACGCCGGTCTCCGGGTCGGTGGCGGGCGCGGCGATCTCGGTGTTCGCGCCGCCCATCACGCCCGCGAGGCCGATCGCCCCGGAGTCGTCCGTGATGACCAGGTCCTCGGGGTCCAGCGTGCGCTCGACGTCGTCCAGCGTCGTCAGCTTCTCGCCGGGCAGCGCGCGGCGCACCCCGATCGGCCCTTCGATCCGCGAGCGGTCGTAGGCGTGCAGCGGCTGGCCCAGCTCGAACATCACGTAGTTGGTGATGTCCACGGCCAGCGAGATCGGCCGCATGCCGACCTTCTGGAGCCTGCGCTGGAGCCAGATCGGCGACCGCGCCTCGGGGTCGAGACCGGTGACCGTACGGGCGGTGAAGCGGTCGCAGCCGACCGGGTCGGCGACCTTGACCGGGTAGCCGAACGCGTTGGGCGCGGGCACGTCGATCAGCGCCGGGTCGCGCAGCGAGACGCCGTACGCGATGGCCGCCTCGCGGGCGACGCCGCGCATCGACAGCGCGTAGCCGCGGTCCGGCGTGACGGCGATGTCCAGGACCTCGTCGACCAGTTCGAGCAGCTCGACGGCATCGGTGCCCACCTCGTGCTCGGGCGGCAGCACGATGATGCCCTCGTGGTCGTCGCCCATGCCCAGCTCCTGCGCGGAGCAGATCATGCCGTGCGAGACATGGCCGTACGTCTTGCGCGCGGCGATCGCGAAGTCGCCGGGCAGCACGGCGCCTGGCAGCACCACGACGACCTTGTCGCCGACCGCGAAGTTGCGGGCGCCGCAGACGATCTCCTGCGGCTCGCCGGTTCCGTTGGCGTCGCCGACGTCGACCGTGCAGAAGCGGATCGGCTTCTTGAAGCCCTCCAGCTCCTCGATGGTCAGCACCTTGCCGACGACCAGCGGGCCCTTGAGCCCGGCGCCGAGCTGTTCGACGGTCTCGACTTCGAGACCGGCGGAAATGAGCTTGGCCTGGACGTCGCGGCCGGTCTCACCGGCGGGCAGTTCGACGTACTCCCGCAGCCAAGAAAGCGGGACCCGCATCAGATCTCCATCCCGAACGGAAGGGTGAAGCGCACATCACCCTCGACGATGTCTCGCATGTCCTCGACGCTGTGGCGGAACATCAGCATCCGCTCGATGCCGAAGCCGAACGCGAAACCGCTGTACTTCTCCGGGTCGACGCCGCAGGCGGTGAGCACCCTGGGGTTGACGACGCCGCAGCCGCCCAGCTCGATCCAGCCCTCGGAGGAGCAGGTGCGGCAGGGGCGGTCGGGGTTCCCGACCGAGTCGCCGCGGCAGACGTAGCAGAGCATGTCCATCTCGGCGGACGGCTCGGTGAACGGGAAGTGGTTGGGCCGCAGCCGCGTCGTCATGCCCTCGCCGAACAGCGAGACCACCATGTGGTCGAGGGTGCCCTTGAGGTCGGCCATGGTCAGGCCCTCGTCCACGGCGAGCAGTTCGACCTGCGCGAAGACCGGGGTGTGGGTGGCGTCCAGCTCGTCGGAGCGGTAGACGCGGCCCGGCGCGATCACGTAGACGGGCAGCTCGCGCTCCAGCAGGGCGCGGATCTGCACCGGGGAGGTGTGGGTGCGCAGCACCACGCCGGACTCGCCGCTGCCGCCGGGGCCTTCGGGGCCCTCGACGAAGAAGGTGTCCTGGGTCTCGCGGGCGGGGTGGTCGGGCGGGAAGTTGAGGGCGTCGAAGTTGAACCACTCGCTCTCGACCTCGGGACCCTCGGCGACCTCGTAGCCCATGGCCACGAAGATGTCCTCGATGCGCTCGGAGAGCGTGGTGAGCGGGTGCCGCGCGCCGACCGGGCGCCGGTCGTAGGGCAGCGTGACGTCCACGGCCTCCTCGACCAGCACGCGGGCGTCGCGCTCCGCCTCCAGCTCGGCCTGCCGGGCGGCCAGCGCCTTGTTGACCGCGCCGCGCGCCTGGCCGACGCGCTTGCCCGCCTCCGCCTTGGCCTGCGGCGGCAGCGCGCCGATCTCGCGGTTGGCGAGCGCCAGCGGCGAGGCGCCGCCGGTGTGCGCGGTCTTCGCGTGCGCGAGCGCGTCGAGGTCGGTGGCGGCGGCGACGGCGGCCAGCGCCGCGTCGCGCATCCGCTCGATCTCCTCCGGCTTCAACGCCTCGACCTCCACAGGGTCGTACGACTTGTTCGGTGCCGACATCTTTTCCCGTTCCGCAGTGGATGGTGGTGGGGGCGCCTCCCAGGACGGAGTCTCCGAGTGGAGGCTCTGCCCGACCGGACACATACCGAAGCCCGATTCTACCGGCGCCGCGTGGACCGCCTGATCACGCCCGTCGGGGGTCCGCCGGGACGACATCCCCGGCGAACGCTCTGCCCGCGCGGCCGGTCAGGCCATGAAAGCGGGTGCCCCGACGGGCAGAATAAATCGGAACTGGGCGCCGCCGCCGGGGGCCCTGCCGACGGAGATGGTGCCGCCGTGCGCCTCGACGATGCCCTTGACGATGTACAGCCCGAGGCCGGTGCCGCCGCGCTTGCTGCCCCGCCAGAAGCGGGTGAAGACGCGGCCCATCGACTCCTCCGGAATGCCGGGGCCCTCGTCGCTCACGGTCACCGCTGTGCCGGTGCAGCTCCGCTCCTGCGCGGAGAACGAGGGCTCTACGTCGATGGTGACAGTCCCCTCGCCGTGCCGCACCGCGTTTTCCAGCAGATTGCCGAGGACCTGGTCGACCTTGTCGGGGTCGGCCCACAGCGCGGGCAGCGGCTGGGTGACCCGCACCCGGAAGCGGTCGGCCCGCTGGCCCGCGGCGACATGGCCGTCCACGTGCCGCTGCACGGCCGCCGCCATGTCCACCGGCTGGCGGCGCACTTCCAGGCGGCCGGAGTCGATCCGGGAGATGTCGAGGAGTTCCGCGATCAGCCGGGTGACCCGGTTGGCGTCGGCGTCGACGGTCTCCAGCATGAGCTTCTTCTGGTCGTCGGTGAAGCGTTCCCACTTGGCGAGCAGGGTCGCGGTGAAGCCCTTGACCGAGGTGAGCGGCGAGCGCAGTTCGTGCGCGACGGTGGCGATCAGCTCGGCGTGGCTGCGTTCGGTACGGCGGCGGGCCTCGGTGCCGCGCAGCGAGACCACCAGACGGCGCACCGGTCCCGTGGGGTGTTCGCGCACATAGCGGGCGGCGACCAGCACTTCGCGTCCGCCGGGCAGCAGCAGATTGCGTTCCGGCTGGCCGACCCTGATGGCCAGGCCGCCGTACGGGTCGGTGAGCGCCCACCAGCGGCGGCCTTCGAGGTCTTCCAGCGGCAGCGCGCGCTCCACGGATTTGCCGAGCACGTCGCGCGGGTGCAGGGCGGTGATCCGGGCGGCGGCGGCGTTGAAGGCGATCACCCGGCCGCGCTCGTCGGCGACCACCAGGCCGTCGGGGAGGTCGTCCGGGTCCAAGCCCAGGGAGTCGACGCCGAACGGTTCCGTGCCGAGCGGGCGGGCGGCGCGCGCCGCGGTGTCCCGCGATTCCGCTTCGTGGCCCGCGGGCCCCGGTGTCCGCGGTCCCGCGGAGCGCGCGGTCCGGCCCAGGACGGCGCTGCGCGCCTCGTCCTCTGGCACCGTCACATCCATCCCCGCCACTCCCCTTTCAGGGCCCCCGGGCCGCCACCCTACTAGGTGGATGTGACGCTGCGGCACCCTCCGGGCGCGCGCTGCGCCCGCGCGGAGGCGTAGAGGCAGACGGCGGCGGCCGTCGCGAGGTTGAGGCTTTCGGCGCGGCCGTGGATCGGGACGCGGACGACCTCGTCGGCCAGCGCGCGGGTCTCCTCGGGCAGGCCCCACGCCTCGTTGCCGAAGATCCAGGCGGTGGGGCCGTTCATGGTGCCCTCGTCCAGCTCGGCGTCCAGGTCCCGCCCGCCCGCGCCGTCGGCGGCCACCACCCGTACCCCGGCGGCCCGCAGTCCTGCCACGGCGGTGTCGACGGGCACGCCGACGGCGACCGGCAGGTGGAACAGGCTGCCCGCGGAGGCGCGTACGGCCTTGGGGTTGTACGGGTCCACGGACGCGTCGGTGAGCACCACCGCGTCGGCGCCCGCGGCGTCTGCGCAGCGCAGCACCGTACCGGCGTTGCCGGGGTCGCGGACGTTGGCGAGCACGGCGACCAGCCGGGGCCCGGCGCGCAGGATCTCCTCGAACGGCGAGTCGAGGAAGCGGCACACCCCGACCAGACCCTGCGGGGTGACGGTGTCGGAGATCTCCGCCATCACCTCGGGGGTCGCGGTCAGTACGGGCGCGCCGACGGTACGGGCGGCGGCCACGATGTCGGCGTGCCGCTCGGCGGCCTCCGGTGTGGCGTACAGCTCGACCAGGGTCCTGCCGCCCTCGGTGCCGGGGTGCGCGATGGCCTCCCGTACGGCCTGCGGTCCCTCGGCGAGGAAGCGGCGCTCCTTGCCGCGGAAGCTGCGCTTGGCCAGCCGGTGCGCGGCGGTGACGCGCGTCGAACGCAACGAGGTCAGCTCGGGGGCTGGCATGGGTGACTCGCCTTCCGGATCCGGGGGAAGCGGGCATGGCACAGGCCCGCAGGGGACAACCACCCGCGGGCCCGGAACCGTACCGTGAACAGGGCGCGTGTCGGCGTCAGGCCGCCTTGGGCGCGTTCACGTCGGAAGGCAGCGCCTTCTGGGCGACCTCGACCAGCGCCGCGAAGGCGTTCGCGTCGTTGACGGCCAGCTCGGCGAGGATCTTGCGGTCCACCTCGACGTTGGCGGCCTTCAGGCCCTGGATGAAGCGGTTGTAGGTGATGCCGTTGGCGCGGGCAGCGGCGTTGATCCGCTGGATCCAGAGCTGACGGAAGTCGCCCTTGCGCTTCTTGCGGTCGTTGTAGTTGTAGACCAGGGAGTGGGTGACCTGCTCCTTGGCCTTGCGGTACAGGCGCGAACGCTGACCGCGGTAACCGCTGGCCTGCTCGAGGATTGCCCGGCGCTTCTTCTGGGCGTTGACTGCCCGCTTGACGCGTGCCACTTGATAACTCCTTCTAGGGGACCGCGGTGATGCTCACACGGTCCGAAAGCGAATGAGGTCCCGGATCGGAACGGCGTGCCCCCGTCGGGGCACCGCCGTCACTTGCCGAGAAGCTTCTTGATCTTCTTGGCGTCCGACTTGGCGACCTCGACGGTGCCGGTGAGGGCGCGCGTCTTGCTGGACGGCTTGTGCTCAAGCAGGTGGCGCTTGCCGGCGCGCTCGCGCAGCACCTTGCCGGAGCCGGTGATCTTGAAGCGCTTGCTCGCACCGCTGTGCGTCTTGTTCTTCGGCATGGCGCCGTAGTCTCCTCGTCGCTGGCCCTCCCGTCCGCCGGTGGGCGCACGGAGAGCGTCAGTCCTGCATTACGGCCCGGAGCCGGAGGCTCCGGGGTGTTCGTCTCGTCTCAGGCGTCGGCCTGGGCCTCGTCCGGCACCTCGACGTCGTCGTGGGACACGGCCTCGTCGTGGGAGACGTCGTCGTCGTCGGCCGGGGCCTCACCCAGGCGGCTGGCCTTGCGGGCGGCCTGCGCCTCGCGGGCCTCGGCCATTGCCTCGGTCTTCTTCTTGTGCGGACCGAGGACCATGATCATGTTCCGGCCGTCCTGCTTCGGATTCGACTCGATGAAGCCGAGGTCCTGGACGTCCTCCGCGAGCCGCTGCAGGAGCCGGTAACCCAGCTCCGGCCGGGACTGCTCGCGACCACGGAACATGATCGTGATCTTGACCTTGTCACCCTGCTTGAGGAACCGGACGACGTGACCCTTTTTGGTGTCGTAGTCGTGCGGGTCGATCTTCGGCCGGAGCTTCATCTCCTTGATGACCGTGTGCGCCTGGTTCTTGCGCGCCTCACGGGCCTTCATGGCCGACTCGTACTTGAACTTCCCGTAGTCCATGAGCTTGCACACGGGCGGACGGGCGGTCGCCGCGACCTCGACCAGGTCGAGGTCGTACTCCTGCGCAAGCTCCAGGGCCTTCGCAAGCGGCACGATGCCGACCTGCTCGCCGCTGGGACCGACAAGTCGAACCTCGGGAACGCGAATCCGGTCGTTGATGCGGGGCTCGGCGCTGATGGGGCCTCCTCGGTTGCACCACGCGGCTGACTGGCCGACAGCCGCGCATGAGTCTGTCTGGTTCTTCCGACCCCGTACCCAAGGCGCAAAAAACGCCCCGTACGGTACACAGGCGGGGCTCCTCACAACCGGGGAGCACCGCCGCGTTATTCCGCGGGGCGCATCGGACGGTGCCCGGTGGTGTCATGCTGACCGGAAACCGTCTGACCGGGGACCCGTCGGCCGAAAGGCCAACCAGGTGGGAGATCGGAGCCTCCACTTGATGGCCGGGACACACGGGTGCCCGGCCGGTCGTTCTCCCACCATACCAAAGGCTGACCGAAGCCCGTAATCCGCCGGACGGGGCATATCGTGTGCGGCATGAGCGACGAACAACAGATCCCGGACTTCGACAGCCTCACCCGCGACATCGCGGATGTGCCCGCCGTCGAGGTGATCACCACGGTCGCGGTGCACCTGATGAGCGCCGCCGCGGTGAATCTGGGGCTGGCCGAGGAGGGCCCGCAGCACAAGGACCTGGACGAGGCCCGCAAGCTCATCCAGGCGCTGGCCGGTCTGGTGACGGCGAGCGCCACCGAGATCAGCTCCTTCCACGCGGCCCCGCTGCGCGACGGGCTCAAGTCGCTCCAGCTCGCCTTCCGCGAGGCGTCGCTGGTGCCGGACGAGCCGGGCCAGGGGCCCGGCGAGAAGTACACCGGGCCCGTCTACGTCTGACCTCTGCCGCCGATGGGGTCCGGGACCGGCGCGGCCGGTGCCGGGCGGCGCGGCCCGCGGGACCTCATGACGCCTCGGTCGCGCCGTCCCCCTTGTCGGCCAGCGCCTCGTCGACGGCGGCGGCCCGCGCGGCCTTGGCGGCGACCAGCGCCGGGTGGGTGACCTGGTGGACCAGGGCGGCGAGCGCGCCGCCGATCAGCGGGGCCACGATGAACAGCCAGAGCTGCGAGAGCGCCGGGCTGCCCGCGAAGAGCGCGGGGCCCAGGCTCCGCGCCGGGTTCACCGACGTGCCGGTCAGCGGGATGCCGACCAGGTGGATGACGGCGAGCGCCATACCGATGGGCAGGCCGTCGAAGCCGACCACCGCGACCCGGTGGGTCACCGCGAGCACCACGAAGACCAGCAGGAAGGTCAGCACCACTTCGGCGATGAAGGCACCCGCGGTGTTGATGCCGACCGCGGACCGGTAGCCGTAGCCGTTGGTGCCGAAGGCGCCGTGCGTCTTGAGACCCGGCACCTGCTTGGCGACCAGCAGGAGCAGCGCGGCGCCCGCGATGGCGCCGAGGAACTGCGCGATCCAGTACTCGACGGCGGTGCGCACCGTGATCCGCCGGGCGACGAGCATGCCCAGCGTGACGGCCGGGTTGACGTGGCAGCCGGATATGGGGCCGAAGGTGTAGGCCAGCGCGAGCAGGACGAAGCCGAAGGCCAGCGCGATACCGAGGGTGCCGATGTACTCGCCGGACAGCACGGCGGCCCCCACGGCGAAGAAGACCAGCAGGAGCGTGCCGAGGAATTCACAGGTCACTGTTCGCTTGTCCATCGGACCTCCTTGTGACGAGCACAGCCTGCTCACGCCATTCTCGGCCTTGCTGATGAAATCCACATCTCGGGTAATTTAGGGCAAATGAACCGGTCCGGACGGCGTTCTGGAGCGGTGCCGACCACCCGAAGGGCGTCGGCTCGACGCACGAGGTCCAGCGCACGAGGTTCAGCGCGCGGGTCTCAGCTCACGGGTCACAGCGCCCGAGGCTCAGTTCATGGGTCTCAGCGCGCGAGGCTCAGCTCACGGGTCTCAGCGCGCGAGGCTCAGCTCACGGGTCTCAGCGCGCGAACAGCGGCTCGCCCGGCAGTACGGCGCCCGGCGGCAGCAGTGCCAGGTCGAGGCCGCGTACCAGGCCCGCCCGCAGCACCTCGTCGGCGGCCAGCGCGGCGGCGATCCTGCGCCCGGTCTCCTGGACGTCGGCGTCCGGCGCCAGCACCAGGCCGAGCGTGCCGTCGCCGTCGGTCCCCGCCGTCAGGTGCGCCCGTACGACACCGGGCTCGGCGGCCACCGCGGCCCGCAGCGCCTCCCGTACGGCGGGGTCGGCGGTCGGGTCCGCGCGGCCGGGCCCGAGGGCGGCGGCCCGCAGGGCGGGTCCGGTCAGTTCGTACGTGACCGGCCCCGCGAGGTCGATCAGCAGCGTGTCGGCCCCCTCGTGCGCGAGCGCCTGGAGCGCCTGCGCCAGCGGTACGGCGACCGGCCGCGCCTCCGGCCGCCAGCGGGCCAGCGCCGCCACGGAGGTGAAGGCGGGCAGCGCCCGCCGCCCGTCCGGCGCCTGGATCGTCGGCACCGCCATGTCGCTGCTCTTCTCGCGGCGCAGCCCGTCCTCGCCGGTCTCGGCCTCGCCGAGCACCGCGACCACCGGCACCAGCAGCCGGCCCCCGTGCAGCGCGGCGACCACGGCCGCCTCCGTCCCGGGGTCCCGCGCGTAGCCGGTCAAAGCGTCGGCCAGTGCCGCGTCGGCCGAGCCGTCGTCGTCGGAGAAACCGGGGTCGGGGATGTTCTTCAGCGCCACCCCGGAACCCTATCCGCCGTCCGCCGACAGACCGTGGGCGGGCCGTCCCGCGCGGCGGGGGCGGAACCACAGCAGCGCGGCGACCACGACCAGGGCGGCTCCGGCCACGGCGAAGACGGTCGCGACACCGTCGCCGAGGAAGCGGGCGGGCTCGGGCGCGCGGACCGGCGGCGCGGGGCCGGGGCTGAAGTACGTCCGCGGATAGCCGGCTGCGGCCGGTACGGGGGGCGCGGGCTTCAGCTTCGCGGCGGCCTTCAGCGCGGCGGCCGGGTCGATCAGACCGGTGCCCATCTCGTCGCTGCGCCCGTCCTTGGGCCGGTCCCGCGTCGTGTCCTCCAGCACCCGCTTGACCTGGGCCGGGCTCAGCTTCGGGTCGGCGGACCTGATGAGGGCGGCGGCACCGGAGACGTACGCGGAGGCGGCGCTGGTGCCCCAGCCCTCGTAATAGGTGCGGTCCGGGTCGGCGATCACGACGTCGACGCCGGGCGCGGAGACGGACGCGTACCAGCGGCGGGTGGAGAAGGCGGCGTGCTGCCCGTTCCTGTCGACGGCCGCGACCGCGATCACTCCGGGGTACGCGGCCGGGTAGGAGGAACGGTCCGCCTCCTCGCCGCCGTTGCCCGCGGACGCGACGACCACGACGCCCTTGCCGAGCGCGTACCGGATCGCCTCGTCCTCGGCGGCGACGGGCGCGGCGGTGGCGCTGTCGTCGCCGAGCGAGAGATTGATGACGTCCGCGCCGTGGTCGACCGCCCACCGGATGCCGTCGGGCAGCGCGTTGCCCTTGCTCGTACGCGCCTTGGACCGCTGCGGGTCCTTGTCCTCCAGGATCACCCGCACCGGCAGGACCTTCGCCTTGGGCGCGATGCCCATGACGCCCGAGTCGTGGCCGGGACCGTGGCCGTGCCCCGCGATGATCGCGGCCATCCCCGTGCCGTGCCGGGCCCAGGAGCGGTCGCCGCGCCCGGCGCCGAAGCCGACCATGTCCTTGCCCGTCAGCACCTGCCCGGTCAGGTCGGGGTGCGTCGCGTCCACCCCGGTGTCGAGCACCGCGACCGTGACGCCCGCGCCCTGGCTCGTACGCCACGCGCTCTCGGCGTGCAGGGCGCTCAGCGCCCAGTCGGCGTTGCGCACGGCGTCGGCGGCGGCGGGCTGGGCGGCCAGGGCGAGGGCCGCGGCGCCCGTGGCGAGCGAGGTCAGGGCGCCGAGCAGGCGGCGGGCCGGGGGACGGGAGAGGCGGCTCATCGGGACTTCTCCGTACCGGTGGCGCCCGGACCGCCGGGGCCGCTGGACGGCCTGAGCAGTGCGGTCACCGCGCTGTGCAGGCGGTCGTCGACGGCCGAGGCCAGGCCGGTCGCGTCGTAGCCGAGGCCGGCCTGGGCGGCCACGCTGGTGGCGCCGGACTTGGTGGCCTTGTCGGCGGACTGCGGGGTGAGGGTGCGCCCGTCGGCGAAGCCGGTGACCGCGTACACGACGAAGGGCAGGTCGGCGGAGACCTGCACGTCCCAGCTGCC
This sequence comes from Streptomyces sp. NPDC008079, assembly GCF_042957385.1. NCBI lineage: Bacteria > Bacillati > Actinomycetota > Actinomycetes > Kitasatosporales > Streptomycetaceae > Streptomyces > Streptomyces sp. NPDC008079. The sequence continues at coordinate 79,288 of NZ_JBIBIC010000006.1, read as the reverse complement.
GCGCTGCTTCACGCCGAAGGAGTCGGCGGCCGTGCCGGGGAAGGCCACCGGGCGCGGTATCAGGTCCGCGCGGTCGCCGAGGTGCTGCGAGGCCCAGCGTCCGCTGAAACCGCGCATGGTGGCCGACTCGGCGGTGGTGACCAGCAGGCCCACCGTGGTGACCGAGGTCGACGTGCTGTCCACGTAGGTCGCGCGCAGCAGGCGCGCGCAGCCGACCGGGGCGAGTACCTGCTGGAGCAGCGGGTCGAAGGCGGCGGCGCAGCCGCCGGGCGCGGCGACGCCGATCCTGGTCCACGCGCGGTCGGCCCCGCCGGGACCCGCGCCCTTCGCGGACACCGTGCGCGGGAACAGCGCGTCGACCGGTGTGCTGCGCCACACCTCCCGTACGGCGGCGAACGCTTTGACGCTCCCGTCCACCAACGGCGGCTCCGCCCGCGGCTTGTGGTTGATCGCGCTCCCGGCGACCGCCCCGCCGATCAGGCCGAGCCCGAGCACCAGGCAGAGCGCCGCCCAGATCCGGGCCGAAGCCCCGCGGGCGGCGGGGGCGACGGCCTGCGCGGGCCCATGGTCGTATCCGGCGGGCGCGTATCCGCCGGGACCGTACGCCGTGAACCGCGGCGCGGCGGCGGGCGGTGGGGTGTAGGGCGGTGCGGGGGGCCGCGCCGGAGGCGGGGGGACGGCCGGGGGCGGTTCGGCCGCGGGCGGCGGAGGTCCCTCGGGGTGCGGGGGGACCGTCGGCGGAGTCTGCGGGCTCTGTTCCCGGCGAGGTTGGAGCGGGGGGAACGACGGGGACGTGGAGCCTCCTCCGTTGTCCACTCCAGTGCTCACCGGCGCCCCCTCGTGACATGTCCTCACGGCTTGCGCGTCACTCTACGGGGTCGACCGGACGTCGTGGTCCAGCAGGCCGTCCGGCATCCGTCCGCGTGACACGGCGGCGGCCGTGCCCCGTACGCCCCTACCGCCCGGTAGCCCCTGTCTGGCAAGCTTCATGACATGTCAGAACGCGCTGCCGACCGCACCCGGTACGACCGGGCCACCGCCCATCTCGACGCCCCCGTGGCGATCGTCGACCTGGAGGCGTTCGACGCCAACGCCGACGACCTGGTGCGCCGCGCGGGCGGCAAACCGATCCGGGTGGCGTCCAAGTCGGTGCGGTGCAGGGCGCTGCTGGAGCGGGCGCTGGCCCGCGACGGCTTCGCGGGCATCATGTCGTTCACCCTGGCCGAGTCGCTGTGGCTGGCGCGCGCGGGCTTCACCGACATCCTGCTGGCGTATCCGTCGGCGGACCGGGACGGCTTCGCGGAGTTGGCCGCCGATCCCAAGCTGGCCGCCGCCGTCACGGTGATGGTGGACGACGTCTCGCACCTCGACCTGATCGACGCGGCCCGCGGCGGCGGCGACGAGACCGTCCGGGTCTGTCTCGAAATGGACACCAGCCTGCGGAAGTTGGGCGGGCGGCTGCGGATCGGCGCGCTGCGCTCGCCGCTGCACGACCCGGAGCGGATGGCGGCGCTGGCCCGTACCGTCACCGCGCGGCCCGGCTTCCGGCTGGCCGGGATCATGGCGTACGAGGGGCATGTCGCGGGGGTCGGCGACGCGGTCGCGGGCCGTCCGTTGCGGTCGCGGGCCATACGGCTGATGCAGTCGGCGGCCCGCAAGGAGCTGGCGGCGCGGCGCGCGGAGGCGGTCCGCGCGGTGCGGGCGGTCGCGCCGGAGCTGGAATTCGTCAACGGCGGCGGCACCGGCAGCGTGCAGACCACCGCGGCCGAGGACGCGGTGACCGAGATCGCGGCGGGCTCCGGGCTCTACGTGCCGCGGCTGTTCGACAACTACACGTCCTTCCGGGGCCGTCCGGCCGCGCTCTTCGCGCAGCCGGTGGTGCGCAGGCCCGGCGTCGGCGTGGTGACCGTGCTCGGCGGCGGCTACCCGGCCTCCGGCGCGGCCGGGCCCGACCGGCTGCCGGTGCCGTATCTGCCGGAGGGGCTGCGCTACGACCCGCAGGAGGGTCCCGGCGAGGTGCAGACCCCGCTGCTGGGGTCGCCCGCGGACGACCTGCTGATCGGCGACAAGGTCTGGTTCCGGCACGCGAAGGCCGGTGAACTGTGCGAGCGCTTCGCCGAGTTGCACCTGGTCGAGGGCGACCGGGTGACGGCGACGGTGCCGACGTACCGCGGTGAGGGCAAGACGTTCCTGTAGCCGCTGAAGGCGGCAGGGGGCGGCACCCGGGGTCCGGGCGCCGCCCCCTGTCGCGTACGGCCTCGCGCGGGCCGCGGGTCAGACGCCGGTGCCGCCCGTGCCGCCGGTGCCGCCGCTGCTGTCGGCCTTGATGCCCTGGGTGATCTGGTCCATGACGGCCAGGCTCGGGGCTTTGGAGCCGATGTCGAAGCCGAAGCGGACGACCGCGATGTTCTTCGGGTCGCGGGGCGAGGGGAAGGCGAGGGACTCCACGTACCCGCTGGTGCCGGACTTCGTGACGATCTTCCAGCGGACGAAGTACCCCTTCTGCCCGGCGACCGTGACCGGCTGCGACGCGATCTGCTGGTGCGAGGTCGTGGCGCCGTAGATGTCGGTGCTGTACGCGTCGGCCGCGTTCTGCGCGATGTCCGCCTTGGCGGCGGCCTCCGCTCCGGTCGCGGTGAGCTTGAGCGCCTCGGCGGGCTGGGCGAAGACGCCGCCGCGCACGCAGTCCTTGGTGGCGTCGCCGGGGCACGGGTAGCCGCCGGTGACCACGCTGGCGCCGATGCCGTTGGCGCCCGAGGTGCCGGTCCAGCCGTTGAGCACGGGGAGCCTGATGCCGTCGTAGCCGTCCACGGCCTTGCCGTCGCTGCCGCCGTCGGGACCCTGCGAGCCGTCCGGGGAGTCGGGGTCGGGCGACCCGCCGCCCGGCGACCGCGGTGTCCGGGACTCGCCTCGGTGCGGCGCCGAGGCGCTGGGCGTCGGCGAGGCGTTCTTGTCGCTCTTGTCGTCCTTGCCCAGGACCAGGATTCCGGCGACCACGCCACCGATCAGGACGAGCGCGGCCACGATCGCGATGACCACCGCACCGGTACGGCGACCGCCGCCGCCGGGGCCGCCGGCCACGACGTCGCCCGGATAGCCCGGCGTGCCGGGGTAGCCCGCGTAGGGCTGCTGGACCGCGTCCACCGGGACGGGCGCGGTCCTGGTGTACTCCGTCCACGTACTCCCGTCCCACCAGCGTTCCATGGCCGGGCCGTTGCCTGTGTGCCCGGGTTCTGGATACCAGCCGGGCGGGGTCGTCGTCGTCACGGCCGTCACCCTATGGCCCCTGCATGAGAATCCCGTAAGGGCGTCGGTCACAGCCCGGTTACACCCGTTCTGTCACCGCGATTTCCGGCCGCCCGGCCGCCCGTCCCCGTGCTGCCGGTCCCTCTCACCCCTCGCAGCTCTTACCGCTTGCCGCTCTTGCCGCTCTTGCCTCGGGTCAGCGTCAGCAGGTCGCGCGCCGGGCCCGCCGGGCGGTGGCCCGCCGTCCACACCGCGCGCAGCGACCGGCCGAGGTCGAGACCGGCGACGGGGACGCGGACGAGGCGGCGGGCGGCCAGCTCCTCCACGACGGCGAGTTCGCTGAGCACCGCGGGCCCCGCGCCGCTGACGGTGGCGGCCTTCACGGCGGTGGTCGAGGCGAGTTCGAGCAGCGGTACGGCCGGGCCGCCGTGTCCCGCCAGGCCCGCGTCGAGCACCTGCCGGGTGCCGGAGCCCTCCTCGCGCAGGACGAGCGGGGTCGCGGCGAGTTCGGCCGCGGTCAGCGCCTTGCGGCGGCGGGCCCAGGGGTGGGCGGGCGCGACCACGACCAGCAGCAGGTCGTGCGCGATCACGACGGCGTCCAGACCCGCGGGGACGTCCACGCCCTCGACGAAGCCGAGGTCGGCGGTGCCCGCGAGCACCTGCCGGGCGACGGCCGCGGAGTTGCCCGCGGCGAGCGAGACGGCCGTGTCCGGGTGGCTGCCGTGCAGGGCGATCAGCCAGCCGGGCAGCAGGTATTCGGCGACGGTCATGCTGGCCGCGACCCGGAGCCGGGAGTCGCGCCTGCCGCGCAGCGCCCGCGCGCCCGCGTCGAACGCCTCGGCGGCCTCCAGCACCTTGCGCGCCCACTCGCTGACCAGCGCCCCCTCGTCGGTGAGGCGCGAGCCGCCGGGCGAGCGGCGGACCAGCGCCACGCCGAGCTGCCGCTCCAGGCCGCGCAGCCGCCCGCTGGCCGCGGGCTGGCTGATGCCCAGCTCCCGCGCGGCCCGCCCGAGGCTGCCGAGCCGCGCGACGGCCAGCAGCAGCTCCATGGCGGCGAGGTCGGGGACCCGGCGGGCGAGCGGAGTGCCTGGTGGGGGCGGCGCGGTGGACGGCTGAGCCATAAGTCCACGTTATGCCCTCATAGCCTCGCGGGCTCTACCGGGGCGGCCCGCGGGAGGGGAGGGTCGGAGCATGGCCACTGTTCACGCCGCGCAGCCGTTCGCCCAGGTCCGTACTCGTGTCCCCGCGGTACGGCACGTCGGTCCCAACTGGTACGCCACCGTCATGGGGACGGCGATCGTGGCGAACGCCGGGGTGGCGCTGCCGGGCGGGCAGCGCTGGCTGCGGGACGTGTGCACCGGCGTGTGGGCGCTGTCCGCGGTCCTGCTCGTCGCGGTCCTCGCGGCCCGCTGCGCGCACTGGGCCTGGCACACCGACCAGGCGCGGCGCCATCTGCGCGACCCGGCCGTGGCGCCGTTCTACGGCTGTCTGCCGATGGCGCTGCTGGCCGTCGGCGCGGGCACGCTGCTGCTCGGGCCGCCGGTGCTCGGGGAGCGTACGGCGGTCACGGTCGACGCGGCGCTGTGGGCGGTCGGGACGGCGTCGTCGCTGGTGGTCGCGGCGGCCGTGCCGTATCTGATGGTGGCCAGACACCGGATCGGCCTCGACGACGCGTCGCCCGTGTGGCTGCTGCCGGTGGTGGCGCCGATGGTCGCGGCGGCCACCGGGCCCGCGCTGATCCCGCGTCTGCCCGCCGACGCCGTGCAGGCCAGGGAGGCGCTGCTGCTGGGCTGTTACGCGATGTTCGGGCTGAGCCTGCTGGCGACGCTGACGATGCTGCCGCTGGTGTGGTCGCGCCTGGTGCGCCGCGGGCCGCTGCCGCTCGCCCTGACCCCGACGCTCTTCCTGGTGCTCGGTCCGCTCGGGCAGTCCACGACGGCGGTCGGCCAGGGCGCCGACGTGGCCTCCGGCGCCGTCCCCGCCCCGTACGCGACGGCGCTGCGCGGCTTCGCGGTGCTGTACGGCGTCCCGGTGATGGGCTTCGCGCTGCTGTGGCTCGCGGTGGCGGCGGCCCTGGTGGTACGGGCGGCCCGGCGCGGGATGCCGTTCGCGATGACCTGGTGGGCCTTCACCTTCCCGGTCGGCACCTGCGTGACCGGCGCGGCGAGCCTGGCCCGGCACACCGGTCTGCACGCGCTGGGCTGGCTGGCGGTCGGGCTGTACGCGGCGCTGGTCGTGGCCTGGCTGGCGGCGGGCGCGGGCACGCTGCGGGGGACGGTGAGCGGCCGGCTGCTGGCGGCGCCCACGGGGTGACCGGCTTGACCGGTCTCAGTACGTGCGCGCCGCCCTCAGCGCGGCCCCCACGACGGCGGGCGCTCGCACCAACGAGGGCCCGTACCAGGTGAGATGGCGACCGCTGACCAGGGCGGCGGGCAGGCCGGGGAAGGACTCGGGGCCGTCGTCGGCGGTGAAGCGGTACGGCTCGTCGGGGAGCACGACGAGGTCGGCGCCCACGGCCCGCAGCTCCTCGACCGGGACCGCCGGGTAGCGCTCGGCGTGTCCGGCGTAGGCGTTGCGCACGCCGAGCCTGGCCAGCAGGTCACCGGCGAAGGTGTCGCGGCCGAGCACCATCCACGGCCGCCGCCAGATCGGCACGACCGCCGTCGCCGTGACCGCGGGCGCCGCCGGAATCCCCCGCCAGGCCGCCTCCGCCTCGTCCAGCCACCGCGGGCGCGGCACCCCGCAGCCGTCGACCAGCATCCGGTGCAGCTCGCCGAACGCCTGGGGCAGCGTCCGTACGTCGGTGACCAGGACGCGCACACCCGCGGCCCGCAGCGCGGCCAGGTCCGGGGCGCGGTTCTCCTCCTCGTTGGCGACCACGAGGTCGGGGGCGAGGGCGACGACGGCGGGCACGTCGGGGTTCTTGGTGCCGCCGATCCGCACCACGTCGAGGTCCGCCGGATGGGTGCACCAGTCGGTGGCGCCGACCAGCAGTTCCGGCGCGGTGGCGGCGACCGCCTCGGTCAGCGACGGCACCAGCGAGACCACCCGGCGTACGGCGTAACGGCGCTGATTCACCCGCCCACCGTACGACGGACTGTCCGACCCCCGTGCGATGCTGGCGCCGTGACTGACGACACGCCCGGCGGCAAACTGCTCCTGCTCGACACCGCGAGCCTGTACTTCCGCGCCTACTTCGGGGTGCCCGAATCGGTGAAGGCACCGGACGGCACACCGGTGAACGCGGTGCGCGGGCTGCTGGACTTCATCGCCAGGCTGGTCGCCGACCACTCCCCCACCGCGCTGGTCGCCTGCATGGACGCGGACTGGCGCCCGCAGTGGCGGGTGGACCTGATCCCGTCGTACAAAGCGCACCGCGTGGTCGAGGACACCGAGGGCGTCGAGGAGGTGCCCGACACGCTGTCCCCGCAGGTGCCGGTGATCGAGGCGGTGCTCGACGCGATCGGCGTCACCCGGGTGGGCGTCGCCGGTTACGAGGCGGACGACGTCATCGGCACCCTCGCCACCGCCTCCCGCACGCCGGTCGCGATCGTCACCGGGGACCGCGACCTGTTCCAGCTCGTGGACGACGCGCGGGGCGTGCGCGTGCTCTACCCCCGCAAGGGCGTCGGCGACTGCGACGTCATCGACGAGGCGGCCATCCAGGACCGGTACGGGGTGCGGGCCGGGCAGTACGCGGACTTCGCGGCGCTGCGCGGCGACCCGAGCGACGGGCTGCCCGGCGTGAAGGGCATCGGCGAGAAGACGGCGGCCCAACTCGTCACCGAGTACGGGGACCTGGCCGGTGTGCGGGCCGCCGCGACCGACCCGATGTCCAAGCTGACCCCGGCCAGGCGGCGCAACATCGTGGAGGCCGCCGCCTATCTCGACGTGGCGCCCAAGGTCGTGGCCGTCGCCGCCGACGTACCGCTGCCGGACTTCGATCCGACGCTGCCGGGCGAGGCCGCCGACCCCGAGGTGCTGGAGTCGCTCGCGGAGCGCTGGGGGCTCGGCGGCTCGCTGACCCGGCTGCTGGACACGCTCGCCGCCAAGGGCGCGCGCTGATCCTCTTCACGTGCGGCCTTGACGTGCTGCCCTTACGTGCTGGGGGCCTTCGCGCGCGGCCGTGCGGCAGCGGCGTCAGCCGTGCAGATGGACCGGGATTCGCTGCCAGCCGTAGGCGATGAAGGACGGCACCTGCTGCAACTCGTCCTGCGGGACGGCGAGTCGGAGGTCGGGGAAGCGCTCGAAGAGGGCCGGGAGCGCGGTGCGCGCCTCCATCCGGGCCAGCGGTGCGCCGATGCAGCGGTGCACACCGATGCCGAAGGCGAGATGGTCGTCGGCGGCCCGCGTCGCGTCGAACTCGGCGGCCGTGGGCCCGTAGTGCGCCGGGTCGTGGCCGGCGGCGGCGTACGTGGTGACGATGGCGTCGCCCGCCGGGATGGTGACCCCGTCCACCGTGATGTCGCTGACCGCGAAGCGCAGCGGCAGCGCCGCGATCGAGGGGTGGACGCGCAGCACCTCGTCGATGACCGCGTCCCAGCCGATCTCCCCCGCCCGTACGGCGGCGAGTTGGCCGGGGTGTGTGAGCAGCGCGACCACCGCGTTGCCGATGAGGTTGACCGTGGTCTCGAACCCGGCGCCGATCACCAGCAGCAGGGTGTAGAGCAACTCCTCGTCGCTGAGCCGGTCGCCGTCCTCGGCGCGCATCCGGATCAGCTCGGTGGTCATGTCGTCGCCGGGGTGCTCGGTCCTGTGGCCGATCAGCGCGGGCAGCACGACACCGATCTGCTCCTGAACGAACCGTCCGTGCTCCGGGGTCGGGTCGGAGGTGTCCATGATGGCGGCGATCAGCGTGCCCGTCGCCTCCGTCAAGTGGTCGGGGACGCCGAAGAGTTCGCAGATCATCCGCATCGGCAGCGGGTGCGCGTACGCGGCGCGCAGGTCGACCGACCGGCCGTCGGCCGCCGCCAACTCCGGTGCGCTCAGCAGCTCCTGAGTGATCGTCTCGACGCGGACCCGCATCGCCTCGGTGCGCCGGGCGGTGAAGCTGGGCGCGACGAGCTTGCGCAGCCGGGCGTGGTCGGAGCCGTACGTGGAGAGCATGTTGACCACGCCGACCCAGCCGAGGACCCAGCCCCAGGCGGGGTGGTCGCCGACCTCGGACCACAGCGCCCAGTGCTGCCGCGGGTCGCGGCTGACCCGCGGGTCGAGGATCAGCGACTTGAGCGTGTCGTAGCCGGTGGGCGCCCAGGCCGGGATGCCGCCCGGCAACTCGACCGGCACCACCGGGCCCAGCGCCCGTAACTCGGCGCTCTCCAGGGGGATGTCGGTGCCGAACGGGTCGATGGCCACACGGGCGGCGTGCGCGGTCATGCGCGGTCTCCGGTCTGGTCGGGGGTGCGCGGGGTGAAGCGGACGGGCAGCGCCGTCAGCGAGCGGTGGAATGGGCCCGGCCGCCAGGTGAGGCGGTCGCGGTCGGTGGTCGGTTCCAGGTCGGGCAGCCACTGGGTGAGGCGTTCGATGGCCTCGGTGGCGATGAGCAGGGTGTGCTGCTTGACCGGGCAGGAGTGCTCGCCCGCCGACCAGGACAGGTGGGAGGCGTCGCCCGGGTGGTGGGCGCCGCCCGACTCCTGCTCGGCGAAGTGGCCCAGCGCGCCGTAGGAGATGACGACGGGCACGGCCGCCCGCACCCACACGCCGTGGAAGCTCAGCGGCTCGCGCGCGAAGTGGATGCCGTAGTTGGACAGCGGCGTCTCGTACCGCAGGACCTCGACGACGGCGTCCATGACCGGGCGGGAGCCGCTGGTCAGCGTGGTGTAGAAGTCGGGGTTGCCGAGGATGCGCGACAGCGCGTTGGAGACCAGATTCGCGGTCGGCTCGTGGCCCGCGCCGAGGGTGAGGAAGACCTGCCAGGTCACCTCTTCGGCCGTCAGGTCCTCCGGGTGGTCCAGCAGCCAGCTCGTCAGGTCGGGGCCGCGGGTCTCGCTCTTGGCGGCGATCAGTCCGAGCACGTACGCCCCGAACTCGGCCTCGCCCTCGGCCGCTTGGACGCCGCCCTCCATCATCTTGCCGAGCGCGACCTCCAGTCGGCCGCTCTCGCTGTCCGGCAGCCCGAAGAGGTTGTTGAAGATCAGCGACATCAGCGGGCGGGCGAAGTCGGCGACGAGGTCGGCGTGGCCGACGGGTCCGAAGCGGCCGATCAGGATGTCCACCGCGCGGTGCACCCGCTCGCGCAGATCGGCGGGTTCCACCAGGTCGACCGCGTCGGCGAAGGCGCGGCGGTAGCGGACGTGCGCGTCGCCGTCGGAGAACAGGGTGTTGGGCCGCCAGCGCATCATGCCGAGAATCGGCGCGTCCTCGGCGACCGTGGACTCCCACGGGCGCGGGTCGTGCGACCAGGTCTCCGCGTCACGCAGCAGGTCGAGCGCGGCGCGCCGGTCGGTGACGACGTACGCCGGTACGCCCGGCGCGAGTTCGGCCCAGCCGAGCGGACCCTGCGCCTTGAGCGCCGCGTAGTAGCGGTGCGGGTCGGCGGCGAAGCCGTCCTCCCAGAGCCGGACCGGCGCCGACCGGGCGAAGGTGTCGGCGGGAGTGGCGGGCGCGGAGGAGGACGATGGGGAGGAAGACGGCGCGGCGGGCGCGGGAGAGGGCGCTGCGGGAGGGTGATTCATCAGAGGGCTCCGGGCGTTGGGTCGGCGTCCTTGCGGTCGATCAGGTGCTGCACCAGCGCGAGCAGCGCGTCGACGGAGGAGTTGGTGTCGCGCGCGTCGCACGCCACCATCGGCGTGCCGGGCTCCAGGTCGAGCGCCTGCCGCAACTGGGCCTCGGTGTACGTCCGCGCGTCGGGGAAGGTGTTGAGCGCGACGGCGTACGGCAGGCCGGTCTCCTCCACCAGGCCGAGGACGTCGAAGGAGTCGTTGATCCTGCGGGTGTCGACCAGCACCAGCGCGCCCAGCGCCCCGTACGCGATGTCGGCCCACAGCGAGCGGAACCGTTCCTGCCCCGGGGTGCCGAACAGGTACAGGACGACGCCGCCCGCCATGCTGATCCGGCCGAAGTCGATGGCGACGGTGGTGGTGGTCTTGTCACGGACGCCGTCGAGGTCGTCGACGGCGGCGGACGCCTCGCTGAGGTGTTCCTCGGTGTGCAGCGGGCGGATCTCGGAGACCGAGTCGATCAGCGTGGTCTTGCCCACCCCGAACGGACCCGCCACCAGGATCTTCACCAACTCGCGGGCGCTGTCCGGCAGATGTACGTCGCCTCGGTGGGGGTCAGTGCTTGAGGGCGCGGAGGCCATCGGCCACTCTCTTCAGCAGGTCGGGTTCCGGTAGGTCGGCTACGGGTACGGGCGGACGGACGCTGACCAGCCCCCGGTCGGTCAGCTCCGCGGCGAGTACCCGGACGGCGGAGACGGGCAGCCCCAGCAGGGCCGCCGTCTCCACCACGGTGAGGGATCCGCCGTCCAGCAGTTCCAGCAACGCGTGCTGGGCGGCGGGGAGTTCGGCGGGAATCGCGCCGTCGGCGTCGGTGCTGGTCAGCACCGACAGCCGCTCCAGGCTGTCCCGGCTCGGCCGCGCCACCCCGCCGGTGGACAGATAGGCGGGGACCAGCGGGCGGCCGGTCCGGCGGCCGGTCATTCCGCGGTGCCGCCATCGCCCGCGCGGGGCGCGGCGGTCATGGCCTTCTCGCCGAGCCTGGCCACCTGCGAGTGGACCCGGTGGGCGAGCAGGTCGAGACGGACCTCGGGGCCGCCGAACGCGGCCACGCACGTGCCGTGTTCGGTGGGCGCGACCAGGATGTAGCCGTGGTCGGACTCGATCACCACCTGCCGGATTCGCGCGTCGGTCCGGTCCGCGAAGGCGGCGGCGGCCGTACGGCAGGCGCCCTGGACGGTGCTGGTGATCGCTGCGGTGCGCTCGGCGGTGGCCTGGGACAGCGCCTCCGAGTACCCGGAGACGAGACCGTCCCTGGTGAGCAGGACGGCTGCGGTGACATGCGGGATCTCCAGGATCGGATCCAGCACCCACGCGGTGTCGCCGGTGTCGCGGCTGGTCATCGCGGGTCGTTCCCTTCGGTGTCGACGGCGTTTCTGGCCGCGGCGGTTCCGGCCTGGAGGGCGCCGAGGGCCGCGGCGGCCTCCTCCGGTGTGCGGGCGGGTGCCGCGGGCGCGGCGGCGGTCCCGTTCGCCGCCGCCCTCCCGTGGGCGGCGCGGGCCTTGCGTCGCCGTTGCGGCAGCACCTCCGCGGCGGTGTCCGCCGGGGACCCGGCGCGGGCGTGGGCCGGGTCGGGCGCGCCGTCGTCCGCGACGGCCGGGCGGGTGGAGCGCGGCGTGCTGGCGGCGGGCGGCTGCTCGACCGGGTCGATATGGCTGAGCAGGTGCTTCCTGACCAGCAGGACGGCCCGGACGCCGCCGTAGGGCGACGGCGAGGAGAGGTCGACGGACAGGTCGAAGCGCCGGGTGAGCTGGCCGATCGCGGCCAGGCCCATGCGCGGCGGGTCGCCGAGGTCGGAGAGCAGGATCGGGTCGGTGCCCGCGACCATCTTCTGCGCGTACGCCCGCTCGTCGGCGGCCATGCCGACGCCGGAGTCGTCCACGGTGACGGAGACACCGTGGTGGACGGCTTCGAGGTTGACCACCACGGCGGTGTCGGGCGCGGAGTGCCGCAGCGCGTTGTCCAAGAGCTCGGCCACGATGATGGCGACGGGCTCGACCGCGTGCGAGACCAGCGCCGTACCGGGTTCGAGGTGGTTGTTGACCCGGACGCGGTGGTAGCCGACGAGCCGGGACTGGCCGCCGGTCACCGCCTCGACCAGGTGCGACTCCTCACGGGCCAGGCCGACCCAGGCCCCGCACACCACGGCCGTCACCTGGGCGCGGCGCAGCGACTGCTCGTTCTCGTGGTCGAGGGCGAACAGCGTCTGGGCCAACTCGGGCTCGTCGTAACGCTGTTGGAGTCCGCGCAGGACGTCCTGGAGGCGGTAGAGCCCGGCCTGGATGTCGCGGGTGGCGCCGCGCATGCCCGCGCGGGCGGCTGCGTCGACCCGCTTGCGCTCCCGGGCGGTCGCGGCGAGGACGGCGGTGAGGACGTCCCCCAGGGCGGCTTCGATGTCGGCGGGCGGGGGTCCGGGGGCCGGGCGTTCAGCGTCCGGGGGTCCGGGGTGCGGGGGGTCGGGGTGCGGCGGTCGGCCGTCCGGGGATTCGGCGTCCGCCGTGGCCCGGCCGCCGAGGGTTCCGGGGTGCAGCGGTCCCGGCACCCGGACGTGCGGGTGGGCGGCGCGGGTGGCCTCGGCGGGGATGCGCGCGGCGGCCAGGTGGGCGATCTCGGCGGCGACGGCCGTGGTGACCCGTTCGGTCTCCTGCCGCGCCTCGTCGAGCCGGGACCGCAGCCCGGCGATCTCCGCGCGCTGCCGGGTCCTGTGCCGTAAGGAGCGCAGCAGGCCGCCGCCGAGCACTAAGGCGGACACGGTCCCGGCGGCCAGGCCGGCGACGGCCAGGTCCGGTATCTCGATCATCGAATCGGCCTCGGAGGATCAGGGAACGGCGGGACGGCGGGCCGCCCGGGGGCGGGCCGTGCCCAGTACACACTGGAACCGATCGGTCGCGCGCTGTTTTGCGCGAAGATCCTTTTCGATATGGCCCGAGGGCGACCGGTTCTGCCCGAAGTGTCGACACAACGGACATTCATGCACCGGGGCACCCCTGTCCCACCTGCGGCGTGGCCGAAACACCCCGCTATACATGCCGTACATAGCGGGTGTGTAGGGTGAGTCTCCGTCCGCTCAGCAGACACAGAGCGGACATACAGACTTCGCACGGATGTCGCCCGGCGAGCCCGCGCGGCGGGCCGGGCGGAGCCCCGTGCCGAGCAGCCGTACGCAGCCGCGCGGTGCCGTTCCGAGCCACCGCGCGGCGCGCCCACGCACAGACCCGGAGGACCCGCCATGCCAGGAACGCCCTCAGCCATACGACGCCGGTGCGCCGGAGCCGCGGTGGCGGCGGTGGCGCTGGCGACGGCGCTGAGCGGGTGCACCACCTATGACACGCAGTCCCCGCGCAGCGCGCGGAACGCGGCGGCGAAGAAGGCCGGGGCCGACGCGGCGCTGCCCGCCGGGGCCGTCGACTGCCGCAAGGCCAAGTGCATCGCGCTGACCTTCGACGCGGGTCCCAGTGAGCACACCCCCGCGCTGCTGAAGGTCCTCGACGAAAAGAAGGTGCGGGTCACCTTCTTCCTGCTGGGCCACAACCACGTGGACAAGTACCCGGACCTGGTCGCGCAGATGGGGCGGAACGGGAATGTGCTGGGCAACCACACCTGGACCCACCGCAGGCTGACCGACCTCAAACCGGCCGAGATCCGCACCGAGTTGGACCGGCTCAACACGGCGGTCGAGAAGCTGACCGGCAAGCGGCCGACGCTGATGCGCCCGCCGCAGGGCCGTACCAACAAGGAAGTCGCCAAGATCTCCAAGGAGTTGGGCCTGTCGCTGGTGCTGTGGAACGACACGGCGAGCGACTACGCGACCACCGACTCCGCGCTGATCCACAAGCGCATCCTCAAGGACGCGCACCGGGACGGGATCATCCTGCTGCACGACCTCTACAAGGGAACGGTGCCCGCGGTGCCGGGGATCATCGACTCGCTGCGCGCCGAGGGCTACACCTTGGTGACCGTGCCGGAGCTGATGGCCCCCGCGAAGCCGGAGCCGGGGAAGATCTACAAGCCTTGAGGCCCCTCCCGCGCACCGGGCCCGTGCGCCCCTCCCGCGCATCGAGCCCGCGCGTCGAGCCCCGCTTTCGGCCGCCGTCCCGCTCGGGTCGCCGTCCCGGTGGCCCCGAGTAAACTGATCTTGGGACGACTCCTCAGAGAACCTGAGATCTGCGAGGTGAGACGCCGATGACCGTCGGATCACTGCGCCCCAGTCCGCTCGTCGAGCAGGCCGCGCAGCGCCTGCGGGAGCAGATCGCCGAGGGACGCTGGCCGGTGGGCGCCAGGCTGCCGGGCGAGACGGCGCTCGCCGCGTCGCTCGGTGTCGGCCGGTCCACGGTCCGCGAGGCGGTACGCGCCCTGGCCGGTGCCGGGCAGCTGCGGACCCGGCAGGGCGCCGGGGTGTTCGTCATCGCCACCGAACCGGTCGAGGAGTGGTCGGCCAAGCTCGGCAGGGCGGCGGCGACGGACGTCCACGAGGTGCGCGCGCTGCTGGAGACGCGGGCCGTACGGCTGGCGGCGCGGCGCCGTACCGACGAGGACGCGGCGGCGCTCGACGCAGCGCTGGCCTCGGCGCTCACGGCCACCGCACGCGCCGCCCGGCCGGAGGCCGCCGCCGATCCGGCGGCCCGCGTGGACGCCGACCTCGCGCTGCACGCGGCGCTGGTGGCCGCGGCCGGCAATCCCGTACTCACCGATCTGTTCGCCGAGTTCGCACCCGCGCTGCGCGAGGCCCTGTTGGCCCTGGGGACCGCGGGTCCTGGCGGTCACGAGGCGCTGGTCGCGGCGGTGCTCGACGGCGACGCGGACGCGGCCGAGCGCCTGGTCGCGGCCGAACTCGACGTCATCGCCCGCCTGTTGCGCGAGGCGCGGGCCAGGAGCGCGGCGTGAACGCGCTCATCCCCCGGCCGCGCTCGCGGCCCGCGCCCGGCGCCGTCCACGTGCCCGGCTGGCTCTCCCCCGAGGAACAGGCCGAGTTGGTGGCGGCGTGCCGCGCGTGGGCGCGCGGCCCGGTGCCGATGCGGCGCACCCGGCTGCCGCGCGGCGGCGTCATGTCGGTGCACACGATGTGTCTGGGCTGGCACTGGAGCCCGTACGCGTACTCGCGGATCGCGCACGACGTGAACGGCGCCCGCGTCGCCGCGTTCCCCGAGCGCCTGGGCGAGTTGGGCCGCCGCGCGGTGGCGGACGCGTACGAGGACGGGGCCGCGGGGGCGGCGTACGCGCCGGACACGGCGCTGGTGAACTTCTACGGCGAGGGCGCCACGATGGGCATGCATCAGGACAAGGACGAGAAGTCCGGTGCACCGGTGGTGTCGTTGAGCATCGGCGACACCTGCGTCTTCCGCTTCGGCAACACCGAGACGCGCGGAAAGCCGTACACCGACGTGGAGTTGGCCTCCGGTGACCTCTTCGTCTTCGGCGGGCCGTCCCGCTACGCCTTCCACGGGGTGCCCAAAGTCCTTCCGCACACCGGCGATCCGGCCGTCGGGCTGAGCGGCGGACGCCTCAATCTGACGCTGCGCGTCACCGGCCTCACCGACTGACGCCCCTCGCACGGCGGCGCCCCCGCCGCCGGTGGGAACCGGCGACGGGGGCGCGCTGCTGCGAAGGAGTCCCGATCAGTCCTTCAGCAAGGTGAAGTTGCTGGTGACGGTCGCTCCCTTCGTGATCTTCACGGTGGCCACGGTCGGCTGCCAGCCGTCCTTGGCCACGATGAGCTGGAGCGGGTTGTTGCGGACGTCCAGCCACAGGGCGTACGTGCCGTCGGGGGCGGTCTTCAGCGTGTAGTGCGTCGCCCAGGTGTTGATCTGGACGGTGGCCCCGGCCAGCGGCGATCCGCCGCCGCTGACGGTGCCGGTGATCTTGCCCCAGGTGGCGGGCGGCTTGACGGTCAGCGACACGGGGATCGGGGCGATGCTGTACGGCGTGTCACTGGCCAGGCCGATCGAGGCCGAGTACGTCCCCGGCTGGGTGATCTCGGGGACGGACGCGTCCAGGGTGACGGTCAGCGTGGTGCTGGCGCCGGGTGCGACGGTGACGGACGTGGCGCTCTCCGACAGCCAGGTGACGTCGGTGACGTCGGGCTGGTCGTAGCCGGGGAGCACTTCCGCGTTCTTGGCCGGGGTCTGGCCCGCCAGGCCGCCGACCGAGTAGAAGCCGGCGCCGCCGCTGCCGCGGTAGAGCGAGGCGTTGGCGTTGGGCAGCGCCGTCCAGGTGTTGTCGGTGGGCTGGTAGGCCCACGTCTGGTTGGTCAGCGCGGCGCCCGCGTTGATGGCACCGCCCTTGACCAGCAGCACGCCGTTGGCCGAGGTGTACGTGGCGCCCCACGCGTCGGTCGGCTGGTCCGCGATCGGCGACCAGGAGTCGGCGGCGGGGTCGTAGACGTACGCGTGAGTGGTGCTGCCCGCGTCCGTGGTGCCACCGGAGCAGTAGAGCTTGCCGGTGACCGCGCCGCAGGACTCCCAGGCGATGGGCTCCGGGTAGGCGGCGGCGCTGGCCCACGTGTTGGTCGCCGGGTCGTAGGAGGTGACGTCGGCGGTGCCGCACGCGGTGGCGGTGCAGCCGCCGACCGAGTACAGCTTGCCGTTGAGCACCGCGCTGCCCGCGCCCGCGTACGGCTTGGGCGAATTGGCTCCGGTGCTCCAGGTGTTGGAGGCGATGTCGTAGATTTCCAGCTTGGCGTCCGGGTTGCCGCTGGCGCCCCAGCCGCCGGCCGCGTAGAACTTGTCGCCGATCACGCCGTGGACCGGGGCCTCACGGGTGTCGGCGGCGGAGGCGAGCTTGGTCCAGGCGCCGCTGTCCGCGCTGTACGCGTACA
Source organism: Streptomyces sp. NPDC008079 (assembly GCF_042957385.1). NCBI lineage: Bacteria > Bacillati > Actinomycetota > Actinomycetes > Kitasatosporales > Streptomycetaceae > Streptomyces > Streptomyces sp. NPDC008079. The sequence continues at coordinate 62,512 of NZ_JBIBIC010000006.1, read as the reverse complement.
GGTCGCTGGTGTCGGCCACGCCGGTGAAGCCGAACGCCGAGTAGACGGTCCCGTTGTGCACGGCCACCGCGTTGTCACCGGTGGGTACGGGCAGGTCGGGGATGGTCTGCCAGGCGTCGCCCGCCGCGCCCTGCGCGTTGGCGGCGGCGTCGGTGGTGGCCTTGCCGCCGGGCGACAGCGCGCCCTTCTTGGCGCTCGCGCCGTGCGTGGTGAGCGACAGCGGCGAGTAGTGGCCCTTGACGAGGTTGAGCGGGGCGCCGCCGGCCTTCTGGAGGACGACTCCGCCCGGCGTCTCGCCGAGGGTGACGGTGGCCGGGGCGTTACCGGTGTTCTTCACCGTCACGACCTGGCTCGCGCTCTTGCCCCAGGCGACGGTCTTGCTGATGCTCGCCGGGGTGACCTTGATCTGGCCCGCCTTGAGGGCGAGGTTGTGCGAACCGACGCCGTCCCTGGGGACGTTCACGGTCGCGGTCGCCGAGGTGTACTTCGACGCGGTGGCCGTGATCGGGTGCTTGCCGGTGAGGTGCGAGAACATCCAGAAGAAGCCGTCGCCCAGGTTCGGGTCGTCGGGCGTGGCGTTGGTGGTGGTGTGGTCGTCGGGCGCGTCGGTGCTGGTGACGGTGGCGCCGTTGACGCCCGCCTTGGTGTTGCTGTCGGTCACGTTGCCGACGATCAGGCCGCCGCTGACCGGGTCGTAGGTGCGCTTGCCGACGAAAACGTTGTCGAGCTGCCACCAGTAGGCCCAGTTGCCCTTGTAGTGGAAGCGCAGCCGTACGTCGCTCTTGCCCGCGTAGTCGGCCAGCGGGAGTTCGACGTGCGTGGGACCGGCCACCGAGGTGGTCGTCTTGTGCCAGACGGTGGTCCAGGTGGCGCCGGCGTCGGTCGAGACGTCCACGTCGGCGGTGGAGTTGCTGAACGCCTTGTAGTCGGTGTCGAAGCCGAGCACCGGGGCGGCGACGTCGGTGAGGTCGTAGGACGGGGACAGCAGCGAGCTGTCCTGGCTGAGGCCCTGGCCGATGTTGTCGCTGTCGATGTTGGCGAAACCGCCGCTGCCGCCGGTCCTGTTGCCGCGGGCGCCCGGGTCGTTGAAGACCCAACCGCCGTTGGTGCTGTCCGCGTTGGTCACCGACCAGCCCGCCGGGGGTCCGGTGGTGGAGGTGAACGCCTCGCTGCTGCCGGTCAGGTGCACCGCGTAGCCGGGCGCCTGGTCGGACGACGGGTCGACGGGCACGGGGACGTTGAGCGTCTGGTCGGCGGTGCCGATCTGGAGGCTCTTGTCGACCGTCTTGTAGCCGGGGTAGTTGGCGCTGACGTGCAGGGTGTACGCGCTGCCCTGAGGGAGCGTCAGCGAGTAGTCACCGGTGACGGGGTCGGTGTAGACCGGCGCGCCGGGGACACCGTCGACGGTGATCTTCGCGTACAGCGGCCAGCCGTGGCCCGAGCCGTCGGTGACCTTGCCCGCGACGGTCTGCTTGGCCACCGCGTCCAGGGCGAAGGAGGTGGTGACGGTGGCGCCGTCGGCCAGTTCGACGGCGGACGCGGTCTTGCTCGCGTAGCCGTAGGCGGCGGCGGTCAGGTCGTAACTGCCCGGCGGGACGTCCAGCTTGTAGCCGCCGGTCGCGTCGGAGGTGGCGCTGTAGTCGCCCGCGGTCACCTTGGCGCCCGCGATGGCCGCCCCGGTGGCGTGGTCGGTGACCTTGCCGGTGAGCACGCCGTGCGGGCCGCTGCGGAAGGCCGCCAGGCCGTTCGGGGTGCCGAGGCCGGTCGGGCCGTCGTAGCCGGGGCCCGCGGTGCACTGCTGGGTGGGCGAGCAGGTGCCGTTGTTGCCCGCGGTGACGTCGTTGAGGGCGCCGGCCTGCGCGTACGGGTAGGAGTTCGGGTACGTGCCCGCGGCCGGGGTGCCGGCCGACGCGTACACGCCCGCGATCAGCGGGGAGGAGGCGCTGGTGCCGCCGTAGACCGCCCACCCGTTGCCGCCGTAGCCCTGGTAGACGGAGACGCCGGTGACCGGGTCGGCGACCGCGGAGACGTCGGCGACGGACCGCTTGTCACAGAAGCCGTTGGTCTGGAAGGCCGGCTTGGGCTCGTAGAGCGAGCATCCTGAACCGGGGCCGCCGTAGGTGTTGTTCCACACGGACTCGGTCCAACCGCGGCTGGTGCCGGTGTCCTTGGCGAGCGCGGTGCCGCCGACGGAGGTCACGTATTGCGAGGCCGCCGGGTAGCTGACGCCGAAGCCGTCGTCGCCGGAGGAGGCGACCACCGCGACACCCGGGTGGTTGTAGTACGGGTCCATGTCCGTGGTCTCGGACGGGTCCTCGCCGCTGCCGGGCGTGCTGCTGTAGCCGGTCCCGTAGGAGTTGGAGACGTACTTCGCGCCGAGCGCGACCGCCTCGTCCACCGCGGCGCCCAGGTCCGCGAAGTTCGCCGAGTCGGCCTCGACGAGCAGGATGTGGGCGTTGGGGGCGGCTGCCGAGACCATGTCGACGTCGAGCGAGATCTCGCCCGCCCAGTCGGGGTCGGGTGACGGGTAGTCGGTGCCGCCGCGCTGGCTGACCTTCTTGAAGCAGCCGTTGGCGGTGGTGCACTCGGGCAGGCCGTACTGCGCCCGGTAGATCGCCAGGTCCGCCTCGGCGGTGGGGTCGTCGTAGGCGTCGACGATGGCGATGGTCTGGCCCGCGCCGCCGTCGGCGGGCAGGTTGTACGCGTCCTGGAGGTCAGTGGCACCGAAGCCGGCCGGGGTGGCGGCGAGCGGCTGGATGCCCTTGTGCGCGGCCACGTCGGTGCGGCGCAGCGCGAAGCAGCGGAATTGACCCGGCTGGGCGTCGCCGCACTGCCGTACGACGTCGGGCCGGGAGGAGGGTGCGGCGGACGCCGTTGCCGCGGCGGGCAGTTGAAGGCCGAGCAGGGCGATGGTGGCCGACGCGAGGGCGGCTACCGCGGTAGCGGCGCGCCGACCTCCGCTCCGTCTGGGAAATATGCGCAAGGCGGGACTCCGTGATGCCGGAGGGGACCGTGCCATGACGAGGTCGTGGCCGGTTGCGGTCCGATCGAACCGCTGGCGTATACCTGTGCCTCACACGCACCACTGGAACCCGAAGTGATTGTCGGATACCTGACATCACCCACACCGGAACTGCACGTCGCGTTCACGTCAACCAGACGGCACAACCTCACCGCGTCCGTATCCGTCGTCCAGCCAGCCGTGCCGGGCCGCGTGCCAGACCAGCCGTATACGGTTGTCGACTCCGGCGTCCCGCTGCATCGCCGCGATGTGCCGCTGCACGGTCCGCACCGCGACACCCAGGGCGCGGGCCATCGCCGCGTCCGTGCTGCCGCTCACCAGCATGGCCAGGATGCGCAGTTGGACGGCGCTGCGGGCCGGTCCCGCGTCGGCGCGGGCCGGCGAGGGTCCGGCGTCGGGGCGGCCGAGCGGCACGGCGTCCGCCCACACCGACTCGAAGAGCGTGACCAGCGCGTCGAGCAGTCCGCTCGGCCGGATCACCAGCATCACCGGGTCCGGTGGCCGCGCGTCGGCGGGCAGCGGCAGCAGCGCCAGCGAGTGGTCGGCGACGCACAGCCGCACCGGCAGCCGGTCGGTGACCCGGACGAACGCCTGCTGCCGGGTGCCCGGCGGGTCGAGCGCGGCCAGCGGGTCCAGGCCCATCGACTCCAGGCCCGCCCGCTCGAAGACCACCCGGCGGCGTATCCCCGGCACGGCGGCCGAGCCGCAGGCCAGCGGGTCGGGGACGGCGTCGTCCGCCGTGTCCTTGTCGGTACGGACGAAGGCCATCAACTCCGAGACGGCCGAGGCGTGGAGCTGTTCCGCCCAGCGGCCGATGGCGGCCTGGCCCTCGACCACCCGGACGATCTCCTCCGCCCGGTGGCCCTCGTGCACCCGCTGGTACTCCACTCCCAGCCGGTCGAGCAGTTCCCGGCCGCGCCGCAACTGCTCCTGGGCGCGGGACACCAGCGGCAGCAGCGTGCTCTGCGGCGGCACCGGATACCAGCGCCCGTCGCGCCCGAGCTTCGCCAGGCCGCGCCCGGCCAACTCCCCGCAGGCTTCCTCCGCCCGCGCCCTCGACACCCCCATCTGCCGAGCCAGTTCCGCATCGGCCACTCCCCGCGTGGCCACCAGCAACGGGTAGGCCCGGTCCGCGTCGGCACTCAACCCCAGAGCCTCAAACGGACGTTCGCTCATGATCGGGACTGTAGCCCTCACGGGCCGCCGTGACCGGCGATTCACACAGGCGCGCCATGGCCGTCGCACATCATTCATGGGCCCGCCGGGCGCCGAGGCACCTGACGGGCCCATGACCGGGCCATTACCCCCGCATGACTGACGCTGTGTCATTTCTTGAGCACGGCGGGCGATTTCGCGGGTGTGCCGTGTGCCTCAGGCGGGTTCCGCCGCGAGCGCCGCCATTTCGCGGTCCACCGCCGCCTGGTGCTCATCGGCGTCCTGCTTGGCCCGCTTGGGACTCCAGCGACCGGCCATCACGAACACGAACGGCAGGAAGAGGACCTGGCCGCCGACACAGATCCACCACCAGGTACGCCACTGGCCGGGGCCGTCGTGCGCGGCCTTCTGCACCTTGGCGCCGTACGTGGTGAGCACCGCCAACTGCGGCTGCGCCTTCTGGACCACGGCGAGGTCGGCGGGGCCGACCTCCTGGACCGCCTGCTGGGTGAGGGCCGCGGGCGCCTTGCCCGGCGGGTACTTGCCCAGTTCCGCGAAGAGTTGGGGATGGGCGTTGACGACGGCGAGCGCGGGCGCCGCCTGCCGCTGCGCGACGGTGACCTCGGTGCCGTGGTCGACCAGCGGGGTGACGGAGGTGACCAGCACCGGGATGAAGGCGGCCGAGACCGCGACCACGATCCTGATCGTCCAGCCCCACACCGCCAGGCCCGTCGCGGTGGCCGCCGGATTGTGCTTCTCGACGGTCTCGGTGAAGCTCGCCATCCACGGCCCGTAGGCGATGCCGCTGAAGACGCCGATCCCGATGAACAGCCACGCGAAGGTGTAGTAGCCGGTGGTGGGGTGGGTGGCGCGGGAGGCGAAGATCGCGGTCACCACGATGGAACCGACCGCGCCCACGATCATGAACGGCTTGCGCACCTTGAGCCGGTCGGAGATCACGCCGATCACCACCAGGGCGATGGCGTTCGCCGCCCAGTACCAGTTCGCGACCGCGTTGGCCCGCTGCTCGGTGTAGCCGTAGGTGGTCGCGAAGTAGACGACGAAGTTGCCGACGGCCGCGAAGTACAGCAGCAGGAAGAGCGAGATCGCCAGCGCGGAGCCCGCCACGTCGAGCCGGAGCATCTGCCGCCACTCACCGCGCCTCGCGGCCTGCGGGTCGATGCCCTTGGCGCGCGCCTCGACCAGCGCCCGGTCCCGCAGCGTCACCATGATCTGGTCGCGCAGTCCGGGGGACAGCTCGCGCAGCGCGAAGATCGCGATCACGAAGACCACCAGACCGGAGACGCCGGAGTAGCGCAGCTCGTCCTGCCAGCTCGACGTGTCCAGGGTGTTGCTGGTGACGGTGGTGACGACGAGGCTGCCGATCACCGGCCCCATCGTCCAGGCGCCCATCGCGGTGGCCCGCCCGACCTGCGGCGAGAAGTCGCGGATCAGCGCGGGCGTGGCCACGAGCACGATGCCCTCGATAAAGCTGACCAGCGCGAACAGCACCAGATACATGGTCTTGCCGCCCGCGTTCGGCAGTCCGAGGAAGACCAGCAGCGACGCGACGAGCAGCCCGTAGACCACCAGATTCGCCCGCCCCCAGCGGTCGGCGAGCCCGGCCACCAGCGAGGCGAAGGCGCCCACCGCGTTGCCGATCACCGAGACCCACACGAAGTAGCGGTAGGTCATGTCGAAGTGCGTGATGATCGACGTGGCGACCGCGTACTGGATGTAGAGCATGTAGTACAGCACGACCGTCGTGATCACCACGATCGCCAGATACGCCATACGACGCCCGGTGGCCGGATATTCGGCCAGGTCACGGCGGTAGAGCCGACTGAGCGCGGTACGGGCGCCTGCGGACCGGGCGTCGGGCCCGGGTCTGTCGGCGTCGAGCGGCGTCGGGGTGGCGGACATACGGCTCCTCCTGGAGATGCTTGGAGACCGGGTGGAGTGGCACGGGGACGGCACTGCTGCGGCCCCTCGGGGGTGCGGTGCGGCCGGCCCCGAAGGTGTGGCCAGAGGCTAGTACCGACTGGTCGGTATGCCTAGGGGTCTGCACGGGGTCAATTCCGCGTCGCATCAAGGCCGGGGCGGGCCGCGCCGGCCCCGCGCGCAACGGGGACCGGCGGGCCCCTGAACGGGACCCGCCGGTCGGTGGCGCCCCGCGGGGAGCGCCGGCACATCAGTGGTGCGTCAGGTGGCGGTGCAGGTCAGCGCGGGTGCGCCGAGGGTGCCGCTGGAGGTGCCCTGGAGGCCGAAGGTGGTCGTGGCGGCCGGGGCGAGCGCGGCGTTGTAGGCGAGGCTGCCCGCGGTCACCGCCGCTCCGGCCTGGTGGATGTCCGCGTTCCAGCCGCTGGTCTCCTGCTGCCCGCCCGGCCACGTCCAGGTGACCTTCCAGCTCTTGGTCGCGGCCGTACCGGAGTTGGCCACGGTCACGGTGGCGGTGAAGCCGCCGCTCCACTGGTTGTCGGTGTGCCAGGTGGCCGTGCAGCCGGAACTGCCGCCGGTCGGACCGCCGGTGGAGCCGGAGGTCGTACCGGTCGACGTGCCGGTCGTCGTACCGGAGGAGGTGCCCGACGAGGTGCCGGAGGACGTGCCGCTCGACGTGCCCGACGACGTGCCGGTCGACGTACCGCCGTTGGTGGTGCCGCCGGTCGTGCCGCCCGAGTCGCCGAAGCCGGGCGCCTTGATGCTGGCCAGGTAGCCGTCCTTGACGGTGTTCACCGTCGTCCAGTCGTCGTTGAGGATGCCGCCGGTGTCCCCGGAGTTGGGATTCCACGACCAGAAGGTCCAACTGAAGCTGTCGCCGCCGTAGGTGCTGGTCGGCCGCAGGTAGTCCACCAGCGTCCGCAGCCAGGTCTGGTCGACGGTCGACTGGAGGGTGGTGCCGAACTCGCCGACCCAGACCGGGGCGATGTTCTGCTTGAACAGATAGCCCCAGTACTTGTCCCAGATCGCCGACATGTTCGCCGGGAAGCTCGGGTCGCTGAACCACGGCTGCTGGGCGACGCTGGTCGCGTAGTCGTGCGCCGAGTAGACCACCCGGTTCGCCACGTTCAGCTCGACCGGGTACTGCCCCGCGCCCATCAGGTTGCCGCCCCACCAGCCGGACGTCCCGTTGAAGGTCTGGACGCCCTCCACGAAGATCAGCAGATTGGGGTTGACGCCGAGGACGGCGTTGCCGCCGCGCTCGGCCGCCAGACGCCAGTCGATCGTGGTGTCGCCGCAGCCCCAGCAGGCCGGGTCGTGCGGCTCGTTGTGCAGGTCGATGCCGACGACCGCCGGGTTGTTCAGGTAACGGGTCGCCATCGCCTTGAGGTTGGTGATCCAGGTCGACTCGGGGACGGCGGCGGTGTACCAGAGCGCGGACTGGCCGCCGGAGTCCGGACGGTGCCGGTCCAGGATGACCCGCAGCCCTATGGAACCGGCGTAGTTGACGATCTTGTCCATTACGCCGAGGGAGTTGAGGCCCTGGAGGTCGGCGTTCATGCCGCCGGAGTAGTTGATGCTGGAGGGCATCGTGCCCTTGAAGATGTCGTCGCTGTACGGCAGTCGGATCGTGTTGTAGCCGAGCTGCTTCATCTGGTCGATCATGCTCTTGTAGTCGCGCGACCAGATGCCGTGGGCCACGTAGTTGCTGGTCTCGAAGCCGAACCAGTTGACGCCCGCGATGCGGACCGACTTGCCCGTGGAGTCCAGGATCTGGCGTCCGCTGGTGTGCCAGTAGCCGGTGGCGGCCTCGGCCGCCGCCGGAGCCGCGGGCGCGCCCGCCGCCGTGGCGTGCGTCTGTCCGGCGAGGGAGAGCAGCGCGAGCAGCGCCGCCGCGACGGCGGCGGCCAGAAAGACCCGCAGCCTATTCGTTTTTCTCAGGGGGCTCAGCGAGCCCGGAAAGGGGACCACGGTGGCGATTCCTCTCGGTGGGGGGACGGAACGCTTCAGTTCGTGGTGGGGGTGGACGGCGGAAGCCTGGTGGGAGCGCTCCCATTCGTAACCGTATGGAAGCGAGGACACGCGAGTGGCGTCAAGAGGAAACACAGGCTTCAAGTAGTGAAGCCGAGTGGGGGCGGGGCCGGGGGCCGCACTGAAGAGGTGTCGGAGTGGGGTCTGGGAGTCATACGAGCGGGGTCGCCGACACCTGGCCCGTAATCAGTTAGGCTTACCTAACTAAGCCTGGGGGAACAGTCCGGGCGCAGCGCGAACCACGCAGTACGGCACAGCACCGAGAGAGCGGAGCACGCCCATGGCAGACCGACCGGTGGGACGGGCGACGGACCAGCAGACGGGCGCGGCGACGCAGGACCCGCGGGCCGAGGAGCGGGCGGCACCCGCCGCCGCCGAGCGCCCCGCGCGCCGGGCCCCGCGGCTGAACCACGCCCGCGTGATCCGTTCCGAGCGCGTCACCCCGCACATGATCCGGGTGGTGCTCGGCGGCGACGGGCTCGCCGGGCTTCCCGTGGGCGACTACACCGACCATTACGTCAAGCTGGTCTTCGCGCCTCCCGGGGTCACGTACCCCGAGCCGCTGGACATGGAGGCCGTCCGCCGCGACCTGCCGCGCGAGCAGTGGCCGACCACCCGTACGTACACCGTGCGCGCCTGGGACCCGGTCGCGCCCGAGATGACGATCGACTTCGTCCACCACGGCGACGAAGGGCTGGCCGGGCCCTGGGCGGCCGGTGTCCGGCCGGGCGACGGCATCTACTTCATGGGCCCCGGCGGTGCCTACGCGCCCGACCCCGCCGCCGACTGGCACCTGCTCGCGGGCGACGAGAGCGCGCTGCCCGCCGTCGCCGCGGCGGTCGAGCAACTGCCGCCGGGGGCACGGGCGAAGGTCTTCGTGGAGGTCGAGGGCCCGGCGGAGGAGCAGAAGCTGGCCACCTCGGGCGACGCCGAGCTCGTCTGGCTGCACCGCGGTGCCCGGCCGGTCGGCGAGGCGCTGGTCGAGGCCGTCACCGGTCTGGAGTTCCCGCCGGGTGACGTCCAGGTCTTCGTCCACGGCGAGGCCGGTTTCGTCAAGGACCTCCGCCGCCACCTCCGCCTCGACCGCTCGATCCCCCGCGAGCGCCTGTCGATCTCCGGCTACTGGCGCCGCGGCGCCGACGAGGACGGCTGGCAGGCGTCCAAGCGGGAGTGGAACGAGCAGGTGGAGCGCGAGCAGGAGAGCGGCGCCGGGCGCTGAGCGCGCGGCGGGCGTGAGCGCGCGGCGGGCGTGAGCGCGCGGCGGGCGTGAGCGCGCGGCGGGCGTGAGCGCGCGGCGGGCGTGAGCGCGCGGCGGGCGTCCCTGACGGACGGGGAGCGGGGCCGACCCGTTGCCCGCCCGGCCGTGGACGGAACGTCCCCCGGCCGTGGATGGAGCGTCTTCCGGCCGTGGACACGCGCGGCGGCGGCCCGCCGCCCGTTCGGCCCGAGTGGGTGACCGGGGGGGGCGGGCCGTCCGCCGCGCGGGGCGAACCGCTGCCGCCGGGAGCCGCCTTCGCCACTCGGGCCGTTGATGCCACTCGGGCCGTTGATGCCGCTCGGGCCGGAGGGCTGGACCGACTTCTGGTACGAGCGGAAGGTGCGGGTCGACAGCCGCACCGCGACCAGGACCAGGGCGAGCAGGCCGCCGCCGCGGCTGAGGACGTCGCCCCGGCCGGGGTCGGCGGACATCGCGGAACGGCCCTCGGCGGTGAGCCCGTAGAGCGTGCGCTCCGGCCGGTTGCCCTGCCGCTGGACGCCCGCGACCTCCACGAAGCCGTGCTTCTCCGCAAACCATGGGTGCTCCCGCACCGTGAGGCGTCCGCGCGCGAGGCGGGGTGAGGACTTCGGCCCGCGCGCGACACGGCCGTGTCATTCCGGCGAAACACCGGGTCCCTAATTTCTGTCGCCCGACAGGAATTCGTGACAGGGGGCCAGGCCCATGACCGCCACCGCACCTTCCGAGGTCCGCTCAGACCCGCCGGACCACGGCACCGCCGCCGACGCGGCGGCCACCGACGCGCCGAGCACCGACACCGCAGGCACCGACACCGCGGGGCTCGCGGGCTTCGGCTACCGCCAGGAACTGCACCGCAGCCTCGGCCGGTACGCGTCCTTCGCCGCCGGTTTCTCCTTCATCTCGGTGCTGACCACCGTCTTCCAGTTCTTCGCCTTCGGCTACTCCTTCGGCGGCCCGCGGTTCTTCTGGACCTGGCCCGCCGTCCTGATCGGCCAACTCCTCGTCGCCGCCTGCTTCGCCGAACTCGCCGCCCGCTACCCGATCTCCGGCGCCGTCTACCAGTGGTCGACCCGGCTGAGCAACGCCGTCTTCGGCTGGTACGCGGGCTGGATCATGGTCATCGGCCAGGTCGTGGTGGTGGCCGCCGCCGCGCTCGCCCTCCAGGTCGTCCTGCCCGCCGTCTGGTCCGGCTTCCAGTTCATCGGGACCGATACGTCACCGGTCTCGTCGGACGGCGCGGCCAACGCGGCGCTGCTCGGGATCGCGCTGCTCGTCCTGACCACCGTCGTCAACCTCCTCGACAACACGGTGATGTCGCTGGTCAACCGGGTCGGCGTGACCGCCGAGATCATCGGCGCCGTGCTCATCGTCACGCTGCTCTTCACGCACGCCGACCGCACGCCGTCGGTGACCGTGCACGGCGGGGGCGGCTCGTCGGCGCTGCTCGTCAGCTCGATCGCCGCCGCGTACGTGATGATCGGCTTCGACAGCGCGGGCGAGATGAGCGAGGAGACCCGCGATCCGCAGCGCGTCGCGCCCCGTACGATCCTGTCCGCGCTCGCCGCGGCCGGCGCTCTGGCCACGCTCCTCGTCCTCGCCGCCCTGCTGGCCGCGCCCAGCCTCACCGACGGGCGGCTCGGCACCGAGGGCCTGTCCTACGTGCTCACCAGCCGGCTGGGCGACGGTGTCGGGCGCGCATTGCTCTGTGACGTCGCGGTGGCCGTCACCGTGGCGACCCTCGCCATCCAGACGTCGGCCACCCGGATGCTCTTCTCGATGGCCCGCGACCGGGCACTGCCCTTCTCCGGGCCCCTCGCCCGCGTCTCCCCCCGCACCGGCCAGCCCGCCGCCCCCGCCCTCGTCGTCGGAGTCCTCGCCGCGGCCCTCCTGCTGCTCAACTTCGGCTCCCCCGACGCCTTTCTCGCCATCGGCACCACCTGCATCGTCATGCTCTACCTCGCCTACGCGATGGTCACAGGCCCCCAACTCCTGCGCCGCCTGCGCTCCCCCCTCCCCCCGGCCACCGACCCCTCCGGCAACCCCCTTTTCTCCCTGGGCCGTTGGGGCCTCCCCGTCAACGCCCTCGCCCTCCTCTACGGCCTCGCCATGACCGTCAACCTCGCCTGGCCCCGCGCCACCGTCTACGACCCCTCCGGCGGCCACTGGTACTTCCAGTGGTTCACCCTGCTATTTCTGCTGGCCGTGCTGCTGGTGGGCTTCCTCTGGCGGATCCTGAGGGCACATCGGGGGCGCGTGGCCCCCGAAGGGGCACCGGTTCCAGCGCCGACTCCATGACAGCCGCCGTGGTGTCGTCGACCACCGGCCACAAGCCTGTGTACTCGTCGAGCGTGATCGACGGCTTGCTGTGGCCGAGTCGCACCTGAACGGTCTTCACGTTTCTCGTTGTTCTTGATCGGACACGACGGCGTACCAGTCGCGGAGCCCGTGGAGCGTCAGCTTCTCGGGCACCCGCGCCACCGATCCGACAGCGATCAGGACGCGGTTCGCGTCCTCGCGCATCCGCTTCCCAATTCGTGCCCACGTCGACCGGCGGATCGGCCGCCGCCGCATCGTCGCCATCGCCCCCGCCTACGCCGCACCGATCGGCGAATGGCTCTCTGGCAGCGCCTCTGCCCGGGAACGCGTCATGCGCGGTCTCGATCCCGCGGACCGCGCCGCGGTCATCACCGCCCTGCACGCCTACGAGGCCGCCCTGGCCACCCTTGGCGCCGACGGGTGATACCTGGGGTGACGGAGCAGCGAGACGTCTCTCGCTCCGGCCGGGACAGCACCACATCCTGGCCCGACCTCAAAGCGGCCGGAACGGCGCTGGCGCCCGGCGTGATCCTGGGCGGCGAGGCCGTCGTGTTCACCTGAGGTGTCGAGCTCAGCGCTCCCGGCGGTCCTTCGCCGCCCCGGCGGGGTCGCGCCGCAGAGGCGGTGCGGCGGCGGACGGCAGGTGGAGGGTGAAGAGCGACCCCGCGCCCAAAGTGCTGGACACCGTGACCCGGCCGCCGTGCGCCTCAGTCAACTGGCGAACGATCGCAAGGCCGAGGCCGCTGCCGCCCGTCAGCCGACTGCGGGACTTCTCCGACCGCCAGAAGAGGTCGAAGACGTGCGGCAGCTCCTCATCGCTGATGCCGCTGCCGGTGTCGGCGACCTCGATCAGCACCGACCGGTCCCGAACGGACGTCCGGACCTCGACGCTGCCGCCCGGCGGGGTGTGCCGGACCGCGTTGGACAGCAGGTTTCCGACGGCCTGCCGCAGCCGCAGCGCGTCGGCAGTCAGCTCCGGATCGCCTTCCGCGGACCAGGTCAGCGCGACCCGCGCGGTGCGGGCGGCGTCACGGTGGGCGGCGCAGACCCACTCCACGACCTCCGCGGCCCGGACCCGCTCGGTGTGCAGCCGGAAGGTGTGCGCGTCGTCGGCGGCCACGTCACGCAGGTCGTCGATGATGTGCTGGAGCAGCAGCGCCTCACGCAGCAGCCGCGAGGTCAGGGGCCGGTCGGCGACCGCCACACCGTCCTCGACCGCCTCCAGCCAGCCCCTGATGTTGCTCAGCGGGGTGCGCAGCTCATGGGCGACGTCCCGGACCATCGCCTTGCGCTGGTCCTCCAGGCGTTCGCGGCGCGCGGACAGGTCGTTGAAGGCGACCGCGAGCGAGCCGATCTCGTCGTCGGTGGAGACCGGGACCCGGTTGCGCGCCTGGTCGGGCCGCTGGGCGGCCTCGGTCAGGGTGCGCAGCGGCCTGATCAGCCGGGTCGACATCAGCACAGCGGCGGCGACGGTGACCGTGAGCACCAGGGCGGCGACCTCGACGATGCGGACGGCGTTCGCACCGGTCAGGGCGAAGCCGGTGGTGTCGGCGCCCGGAACGCCGGTGACGAAGAGCAGGGCACTGGGCGCCACGTAGGGAGCGAGCTGTTCGCGGCGCCCGTCCTCGACACAGCCCTCGGTGATCCGGCCTGCGTCCATGGGCGCGTAGAGCGTCTCGATCGACTGCGGGCCGATGTAGTCGAGACCGATCCGGATGGGCGACATCCCCTGGCGGCGCAGACACGGGTTGACCAGGCCCTCCAGTTGGTGGAGGGCGGCGGCCTCGGTCGGGGTGGGGCGGGTCAGGATCCTGCTCTGGCCGCCGCACACGTCGGGGATCACGGGGGCGGCGGCGGTGAGGGACTCGGTGGTGACCCGGGGCCGGCCGCTGGGGGCGTAGCTGATCTGCGACGGCTCGCCCAGCTTGAGCAGGCACCCGGTGATGCTCCGCGCCGAGGCCGCGAGTGCCGTCCGCTCCGCGGCGGTGAGGCGATAGGGGCCGACAGCCCGCGGGTCGATCGGGGTGGCGCCGGTGCCACCGGTCAGTGAGGAGTCCACCGCGAGCGGGTTGACGACCGCGGACACCGCGGCGGGCAGTGCGGCGTGGTCGGCCGCCGCGGAGTCGGCCAGCGTCCGGCGCTGCGGGGTGGTCAGGACGATACGGCGCCCGGTGCGCTTGGCCAGCGACGCCACGTCGGGGGCCACCGCGTCCCAGCTGCGGTGGGTGGCCGCGTAGCCGAGCAGCGCGTCGTAGACCTGGGCGTCCCGGGCCAGTACCTGCCCCTGCTCCTGCCGCAGCGCGTGGGACGTGGTCGTCGCGGCCAGCCAGGCGGTCGCGGCGATGGAGCAGACCGCGATCAGCACGGAGGTGGCGAGCAGCCGCACCATCAGGCTCTTGCGCAACGGGACGCCGCGTCTGCTACGGGTACGGCTCCTACGGGTGCGGCTGTCGCTACGGGGCACGGTGGCCGCGATCCGTGCGGTCCCGGCCGTTCGCACCGTCCGTCAACTTGTAGCCCACCCCGAAGACGGTGACCAGGCGCGCCGGGCGGCGCGGATCGGCCTCGGTCTTCCGGCGCAGGTTCATGACGTGCATGTCGATGGTGCGCTCGGAGGTGTACGCGTCCGTGCCGGAGACCTCCCGCAGCAGTTGGGCGCGGGTGAAGACCCGGTCGGGCTTCGCGGCCATCGCCGCCAGGATCTCGAACTCGCCGCGTGTGCAGTCCACGACATCGGAGTCGATCCACACCTGGTGCCGGGCCGGATCGACGGTGAGGCCGCCCACGTGCAGGGTGAGCCGCGACCACCCGCCGGACCGTTGGGAGCGGAGCAGGAGCGTGCGTACCCGGGCCATCAACTCCCGCGGGCTGTACGGCTTGGTGACGTAGTCGTCGGCGCCCAGGCCGAGGCCGAGCAGCAGATCCTCCTCGTCCGTCCGCGCGGTCAGCATCAGCATCGGCACGTCGCACTCCCGGCGCAGGATCCGGCACACGTCCATGCCGTCCACCTCGGGCATCATCACGTCGAGGATGAGCAGGTCGGGCCGGAATCTGCGGGCCTGGTCGAGGGCTTCACGGCCGTCGCGGGCGACGACCACGCCGTGGCCCTCATGCTCCAGATACCGCTGGAGGAGTTCGGCGTGCGTCTCGTCGTCCTCCGCGACCAGGACACGTGCGCTCATGCGACGACTGTAGAGCCGTACAGGTGCGATCCGAAGAGACCGGAAATACGAAAAACAGAATTCTGACAAGTCTCTGACCAGGTGCCCACACCCCTTGTCCACGATGTGGTCATGCCGATCACGACCCCAGCCACGCCCTTCCGCCGCCGCAGCCTGTCCCGTCACGCGGCGTTGACCGCCGCCGGTCTGGCCGCGGTCACCGCGCTGGCCTCCCTGACCGCGTGCGGCGGTTCCCACTCCTCCGAGGGTGCCCGCGGCAGCGGTGTGGCATCGCTCGCCGCCACCTCGCCACCCGCACCGGGCTCGGGGCCGTCGTCGGGGTCCTCGACGTCAGCGGCGGGCGAAAACCCGGCGGCACCGGCACCCGACCCGTCCAACACCGCCTCCGGTCGTCCCCAGATACGGCTCGACGACTCCCCCGCGACCCAGATGCGCCTCACCAACGCCTACGCGTCCTGCCTGATCCAGCACGGTGCCACCCGCGAGACCGGGGGTGCGGGCAAGGAGCAGGGCGGAATCCAGGCAATCGGCGTGAAGGACGGTGCCCCGCGGGCCGCGATCATCGCCTGCGAGTCGAAGGAGCCGCTCATGCCGACCAGCGAGGACCCGGACAACCCGCACGCCAGGGACTACGTGCGGGACGAGGTGAACTGCATCAACCGCAAGGGCTACGAGACGGTCAGAGCCTACGAGGGCGGCTTGAGCTGGACCTACGTGCGGGCGCCCCGCACCCAGGAGCAGGGCGAGAAGGCCATGGCGGCGGAGCGGGCCTGCCACATCCAGGTGTACTCGCACGTGTACCCGTAGGGAAACGGGAGCGGGTGCGCGGGGGCGGTGCCGTGACGGCCGCCGCCGATCGGGCCGGGCAGCGGCCGTGGTGAACAGGAGCTCGGAAAGTACGTGTGCGACCGATGATGAAACAGAGGGGCCGGGTCATGGCCGACAGCAAGAGCCCCAGACACCGGGCGGCCGGCGGCGGTGCGTCGCCCGGCGGTGATCTGCTCGGGGCCGGGGCCGGGGACGGGGGCGGACCGCCGGGCGACGCCGGCCGCGGGGACGAGGAGTCGCCCGCGCCGTCCCGGCGGCCGGGCGGGCGGGCGCTCGTCAGCCTCGGGGTGGCGGCAGCCGTCGCGGCGGCGGCCGTGGGGGCGGTCGTCATGCACCACGACAGCAGGTCCCCCGGCCGGGGGACGGCGTCGACGCCGGTGCAGACCGTCGCCGTGGTGCGTACCGACCTGTCCAGCTCGCAGAGCCTCAGCGGGACGCTGGGCTTCGGAAAACCGGTGACGGTCAAGGGCGCGGGCACCGGCACGGTGACCCAGCTCCCCGCGCAGGGGGAGAACGTGTCCCGCGGCCGTCCGCTGCTGCGGGTGGACGACCACCCCGTCATGCTCTTCTACGGCAGCACCCCGCTGTTCCGGCCGCTGGACCGGCGGGGGCTGGTGGGCCGGGACGTGGCGATGGTCGCGGCGAACTTGAAGGCGCTCGGCTACGACATCGGCGCGCAGCCGTCCGTCGGCAGCACGATCCGGCAGGGCGACGCGCCCGCGGCGGGCAGCGGGTCCGCGACCTCCGGCACGGACGGCTCAGGACCGGGCCACGGCTCCGGCTCCGGATCGGGTGCGAGCTCGGCTCCCGGCGCCGGCTCGGGCTCCGGGCCGGCATCCGCGACCGCCGGTACGACGGCCCCGCCCGGCGACGGCCCGCCCGCGGCGCCCCCGGCGTCGCCGACGACGGTCGTCGTGCGGCGCGGGGACGGTGTGCTCACCTCGTCCCTCATGGCGGCGCTGAAGCGCTTTCAGCGGACGTTCGGCATTCCGGCCACCGGCACCCTCAGCCCAGGTGACGTGGTGGTGCTGCCCGGCAGGGTCCGGGTCAGCGGAGTGCAGGCGGCCCTCGGGGACCCCGCCGCCGAGCCGCTGATGTCCGTCACCCTGGCCGACAAGACCGTCACCGTGCCCGCCGACCCGGACGCCGTGAGCAGCATCAAGGAGAACGACCGTGTCGTCGTCACCCTGCCGGACAGCTCCACCACGCCCGGCCACGTCGCCACGGTGAGCGCCACCGTCCAGGAGCAGGGTTCGGCGGGCGGCGGCTCGGGGGACGACTCCGGCAACGCGCCCCAGCAGAACGTCTCGGTGGCGCTGGACCGGCCGGCCGACGTACGGAACCTGGACTCCGCCCCCGTGCAGGTCGAGTTCACCGGCAAGGTCGAGAAGGGGGTGCTGGCGGTGCCGGTCGGCGCGCTGCTGGCGCTCAGCGGCGGCGGCTACGCGGTGCAGCTGAGGAGCGGCACCCTGGTCGCGGTGCGCCTCGGGATGTTCGCCAAGGGTCTCGTCGAGATCACCGGGACGGGTATCACCGCCGGCACCCGGGTGGTGACGGCCGCGTGAACCCGGTCCTGGCCGTACGCGGCGCCAGCATGGCCTACCCCGGCGGCGTTCTCGCCCTCGACCGGGTCTCGCTGACCATCGAGGAAGGCGAACTGCTGGGCATCGTCGGTCCCTCCGGCTCCGGCAAGTCCACGCTCCTCAACATCATGGGCACCCTGGACCGTCCCACCAGCGGCGTGGTGGAGATCGCCGGGCAGGACGCGGCGCTGCTCTCCGACCGGCGCCTGTCGGCGCTGCGCGGGCGATGGCTCGGTTTCGTCTTCCAGCAGTTCCACCTCACCGAGGGGCTCAGCGCCGCCGAGAACGTCGCCACCGGCCTGTTGTACGCGGGGGTCCCCAGGCGCAACCGGCGGCGGCTGGCACTGGAGGCCCTGGCGCGGGTCGGCCTGGCCCGGCGGACCGCGCATCTGCCGCACCAGCTCTCAGGCGGCGAGAAGCAGCGCGTCGCCATCGCCAGGGCGCTGGTCAACGATCCCGCGCTGGTGCTGGCCGACGAACCGACCGGCGCGCTGGACACGGCCAACGGGACGGCGGTCCTGGACCTGCTGGGCCGGCTCAACGAGGAAGGCACGACCATCGCCGTCATCACACACGACCTGGGCATCGCCGCCCGGCTGCCTCGCCGGCTCCAAATCCTCGACGGCCGCCTGGTCGCCGACATCCGGCAGGGGGAGCCGGTATGAGCGGTCCCGACGCGGCCCGCCGACAGCCGCCCCGCCATGGTTCCGGTCCCGGCCTCGGTTCTGACTCGGATTCAGCCGCGGGTCCACCCGCTCGTACGGGGGCCGGGCCCGCCCCCGCGCGGGCCGCACGACCGCCCCTGCGCACGGCGCCGGTCCGATTGGCGCCCTTCGACCTGCTCGGGCTCGGCCTTCTCGGCATCCGCACCCGCAAGCTGCGCGCCGCGCTGTCCGCGCTGGGTATATCCATCGGCATCGCCACGCTCATCGTCGTGACCAGCATCCCGGCGTCCAGCCAGCGATCCCTCTTCAACCAGCTCACCGCGCTGGGGACCAACATGCTCCAGGTCAGCTACGACCCGAACGCGAAACCCGCCGTGGTCCTGCCGCCGGAGTCGGTGGCGATGGTCTCCCGGATCGGCCCGGTCACCATCGCCAGCGCGGTGGCCAACCTCAATCTGCCCGTCGAACGCTCCGACAAGATCCCGGCCACCTACGCCACCGGGCTGACCACCCTCGCCACCCAGCTCAACCTGTTGCCCGCCGTCAACGGCAGCATGGCGTCCGGCACGTTCCTCACCGCGGCGACGGAGCGGTTCCCGGTGGCCGTCCTCGGTGCGACGGCAGCCAATCGGCTCGGCTTCCCCGAGGTCCTCACCGGCCGGACACCGCCGCTGATCTTCGTCGGGAAGACGTGGTTCAGCGTGGCGGGCATCCTCAAGCCGGTGCCGCTGCATCCGGACCTCGACACGTCGGTGCTGGTCGGCTGGGACATCGCGGCGACCGAGCTCGGTTTCCACCGCAGCCCCACCGTGATCTACGTCAAGGCCCCGGACGACGAGATCGACGCGGTGCACGCCGTCCTGCCCGCCACCGTCAACCCGCGGCTGCCGGGCGTCGTCCGGGTCAGCAACCCCTCGTCGGTGCTCGCCGCCAAGCAGGCGACCCGGACCACCTTCTCCGCGCTCTTCCTCGGCCTCGCGGCCGTCGCCCTGCTGGTCGGCGGTATAGGCGTGGCCAACACCATGTACATCTCCATCCTGGAGCGCCGCCGCGAGATCGGCCTGCGCCGGGCCCTCGGCGCCAACCGCGGCCAGATCCGCGCCCAGTTCCTCACCGAGTCGGCCGTGCTGTCCGGCATCGGTGGCGCGGCGGGCACGCTGATCGGGGTCGCGGCGAGCTTCGCCTACTGCGCCTACCAGGGCTGGCCGACGGTCATCCCGCCTGCGGCCCTCGCCGCGGGCCTGCTGGGCGCGGTCCTGATCGGCATGATCGCCGGCGCCTACCCGTCGGTACGGGCCTCCCGGCTGACGCCGACTCAGGCCCTCAGCGCCACCTGAGGAGCAGCCGCGGTCCCGCGCGGGCGTGAGCTCACTTGCATGCCCACGTCTGGCCGCGTTCGGGTGGGAGCCGGCCGATCTGGTGGGCAAGCCTGTGTGGCTGTATCCGGGCGACCGGTGGACCGACGAGGGCTTCAGGCTGGGGCCGCAGCATGACGTACTGCGGGACGGGATCGGGAGCGAACTGGATCGGTCGCGTCCGATGGGTGACGTGGTGCGTGTCCCGCAGGGGTCATGCTGCTGGTGGGCGCCGATGCGCCCGGACGTGAGCGCCCGTCAACGCCGGGCGGGCCCGGCCTTTGACGTGGATTCCGGTGTCTCTCCCGGTCAGCGATGCGCGCCGACCCGTCGGGCCAGCACTTGTCCCGGCCAGGTCCCGAACAGGAAAGGATCGGTGGGAACGAAGCCGTTGCGCTCGTAGAACGCGACGAGTTCGCCGCCGCCGCCCGCCCAGCAGTCGACCCGCAGCAGGTCGACGCCTGCCCGCCGGGTCTCCCGCACGGCATGGGCCAGCAGCGTCGCCCCGATGCCGAGACCGGCGTGCCGTCGGTCGGAGACCAACAGCCGTACATACCGCTCGGGTTCTCCGGCCGGGGCGATCGGCATCTGGGGACTGGGCCCGGAGTCCAGCACCATGGCCCCGACCGGCGCTCCGCCCAACTCCGCTATATGTGGGGCACCTTCGGTCATGTACCGCTCGACCCGCTCCGCACCACCGGGCTTCTTCGAATACGGTGTCGTGCCCCACTGCTCGGTATTGCCGCGATCGTTCATCCAGACCACCGCGGAGTCGAGCATGTCCAACACGGCTGGTGCGTCTGCCGGGCTGCCCGGCCTGATCCGTATCACACGCGTGTCGTCGCTCATGGCGAAAGCCTATGGGGCGGCGCCGACAGGGGGCCGGTTACCGGGCTCTTCCGGCGAACGTCCCGGATACCCTGGGCGGCCAATGGCTCAACTCCCCAACTCCGCCGACGCCTTGACGCGGCTTTCGCGTCGAGGATGGTGATGTTCACGGGCTGCGTCGCATGCTCGCGCATCGAGCCGGGCTCGCTGTTCACAAGCTTCTTCCGCATCGACGTGGAGCAGTGGCCCTGCCTGCATGTCCGGCGCCTGGCGCTGGCGTTCCGTGGCGACCCGGACTATTGCGAGGGGTGGCTGCCGGAACAGGCCCTTCATGTGTCCGGGAGGCTGTTCCGGCAGGAGAGCAGCGAAGAGTGGCCGCCCATGCGGCCTCCCGGCGATTGAGCGATCGCACCCGCTCGCACCGGGGCCTACCGCGTCCTGCCGGGGCCCACCCCGTCCCGCCCCGTCAGTGAACGGAGAATCCGCCGTCGACGAAGACCGCCTGGCCGGTGACGTAGCCGGAGGCGCGGCTCGCGAGGAAGACCGCCGCGCCCGCGAAGTCCTCGGGCAGGCCGTTGCGCCCGACCATCGTGCGGGCGGCCAGGGCCGCCACCTTCTCGGGGTCGGACGACAGGCGCACATTGAGGGGGGTCATGACGAATCCGGGCACCAGGGTGTTGCACGTGACGCCGTACGGCGACCACGCCTCGGCCTGCGAGCGGGCCAGTGACTCCAGCGCCCCCTTGGAAACGCCGTAGGCGCCGCTCTGGACGAAGGCCCGGTGCGCCTGCTGGGAGGTGACGTGGATGATCCGCCCGAAGCCGCGTTCCGCCATGCCGGGCCCGAAGCGCTGCCCCAGCAGGTAAGGCGCCTCCAGGTTGACCGCCATCGTGGTGTCCCACACGTCCTCGCCCAACTCGCCCATCGGGGGCCGCAGGTTGATCCCGGCGGAGTTGACGAGAATGTCGGGTTCGCCGAACGCCTCGGCCGCCTCCTCGGCGGCCACGCGCATGCCGTCGCGCGTACTCAGGTCGGCGCTCACCCAGGCCGCCCGGCAGCCGTCGGCCGCCAGCTCGCCGACCGTCGCGGCCAGCTCCGCCTCCCGGCGCGCCACGACCACGACGCTCGCCCCCGCGTGCGCGAGGGCCCCGGCGACAGCGCGGCCGATGCCGGAACTGCCGCCGGTCACCACGGCGACCCGTCCCTCCAGCGAGAACAGTTCGGAGAGGTAGGTCTGTGACGTCATGCCCGGATCCTAAACGGCGGGCCCGCGGCGACAACGACCAGGTCAGCCGCAGGCCCGTGGCCGGTTACGCGGCATCGCCCGATTCACGGACCCGCTTCGTGGCAACGCGCCGCGGCCTGGCCCGCTCCACGAGGGACGTGGCGGCGCTCCCCCACTCGGGACAGGCGAAAGTGAACCCGGCCGCGAGCAGCCGCCCCGGCACCACCCGACGGCTCTTGAGCAGCAGCTCCGTGTCCGAGCGCAGCGCGAACGCCCCCAGCTCGGCCATCCAGCGCGTCGCGGGCAGCCCCAGCGGGACGCCCCAGGCCGCGCGCAGCGCCCGCATGAAGTCGCGCGGGGGAAGGGGGCCGGGCGAGGCGAGGTTCACCGGCCCCTCGATGTCGTCGCGCGCGATCAGGAACTCCACCGCCCGCACGAAGTCCTCGTCCTGGATCCAGGAGACGTACTGCGCGCCACCGGCGACCGGGCCGCCGAGCCCGAGGCGCGCCAGTCGTGACAGCACGTCGAACACACCGCCCCGGTCCGGGCTCATGACCATCGCCGAGCGCAGCGCCACCTTGCGGGTCGCGGGGGTCGGCGCCTCGGTCTGCGCGCGCTCCCAGTTCTCGGCGATCGCGACGCTGTACGCCCAGTAGTCCGGCACTCCGTCCTCCGAGCCGCCGATCACTCCGGTCGCCTCGTCGTGTGCCGCGTCGAAGCGGTGGGCGTAGACCGTCGCCGTACTCATCTGGAGCCAGAGGCGCGGTGACCGCGCGGCGGCGGCGATCGCCTTTCCGACCACCCGCGCCGAATCCACCCGGGAGTCCATCATGACCTGCCGGTTCCCGGCGGTGTACCGGCAGGAGACGCCGGTGCGCTCAGGGCGCGCGGCGGCGCGGCCCCTGCCCGAAAATGCCGAGGACGAGAGATGTTGAGGACGAGCGATGCCGAGGGCGAGCGATGCCGAGGGCGAGCGATGCCGAGGGCGAGCGATGCCGAGAACGAGCCATCGGCTCCGTCCCAGGGGCAGCGGCGGCCGCCACCGGCCGCGCGAGGACGAAGGAGAGACCAGCATGGCCATTCAGCGGATGGACAACGTCGGCATCGTCGTCGAGGACATGGACGCCGCCATCGCGTTCTTCGTGGACCTCGGTATGGAGCTGGAGGGCAGGGCCGAGGTCAAGGGCCGCTTCGCCGACCAATGCACCGGACTCGACGGCGTCCACTGCGACATCGCGATGGTCAGGACCCCGGACGGTCACAGCCGGCTCGAACTGGCCAAGTACCGCAGCCCCGAGGCGATCAGCGGCGGACCGCGCGACCGGCCCCACAACATCCTGGGCACCCACCGCGTCATGTTCGCCGTCGACGACATCGAGGACACCGTCGCCCGCCTGCGCCCGCACGGCGCCGAAGTCCTCGGCGAGATCGCCCGGTTCGAGGACAGCTTCCTGCTCTGCTACGTCCGGGGCCCGGAGGGCATCATCGTCGGGCTGGCCGAGCAACTGAGCTGAGCGGACAGCCCGGTTCGGCCACCTCCTCGGCGGTCCCCCGGCTCAGGGAGCGGGGATGTCCGCGATGCGCAGGGCCGCGTCGGCGGCGGCGCGGGCGAAGGCGGGGACGGGGCGGGCCGGGGTGGAGCGGTGCACGAGGATGACGCCCTCGATGAGGGCGAAGATCAGGTCGGTGCGGAGGGCCAGTTCGGGGGCGGGCAGCGCGCGCCCCGGGGCGGTGGCGGCCAGCAGGCGGGCGTAGGCGGCCTTGAGGTCGGCGCGGGCGCGGCGGAAGGCGGTGAAGCGCTCGGCGGCGACCTCGGGCAGGAGGTAGAGGGCGCCGAGATTGTGCGGCCCCGCGCAGAGGAGTTCGGCGTCGTAGCGGCACAGGTCCCAGAGCCGGGCCTCGGCGGAGCGGGTGTCGTCGGCGAGCAGCGCGCGGGCCAGGTCGAGGGACGGGGTGACCGTGCCTTCGAGGAGTTCGGCGAGCAGATCCTCCTTGCCGCCGACGTAGTGGTAGATCGACGCCTGCCGCATCCCGGCCCGCTCGGCGACCGCCCGCGTGGTGGTGGCGGTGTAGCCGCGGGTGGTGAAGAGTTCGGCCGCCGCCGCGAGCAGTTCCTCGCGCACGCTCATGCCGCTGTCCGGCCGCTGCTGGGCGCGCGGCCTGCCGACCCGTTTTCCGCTCGTGCTCACCCGCCGATCGTCGCACGCGGCGACGCGACGACGACGGCGGGCAGTCCGGTGAGGGGCCGGTAACCGGGCGGCAACAACCGGGCAATCGCCGTGAAGCCACCGCCGCCTAATTTCTGTCGAGCGACAGAAATTCGTGTGGAGCAGGAGCCGTGAGACGACGGAGGTGCAGCCCCGTGGCGACAGGGACGACCGGTGGAAGGAAGACCGGCCAGAGCACGGCCCGCAGGACATCCCGCAGGGCCCCGCGCCCGACCGGGACCACGTACGAGGCCAGGGAGCACGCCCGCGCCCAGGAAGGGGCCCGCGCCGCCGCGATGCCCCAAGTGCCCGCGCCCGAGGGCCTGTTGTGGTCGGAGACCGTGGCGGGCGGCGGCTACACCCACAAGGTGCTGGCCCGCGGCAGCGAACTGCGGCTCGCCGACCCGACCGGCGACGCGTGCGCGCACGTCCTGCTCTTCGTGGACGGCCGCCCCTGGGAGCGGCTGAACGCGGCCGACACCGTCAAGGTCCAGTGGAACGCGTATCTCGGCGCGGGCCGCCTCCTGCTGTCCGACCAGGGCCGCGTCCTGGCCTCCCTGGTCTCGGACACCAGCGGGCGGCACGACACGCTGTGCGGTACGTCGTCGGCGGCGCGCAACACCGCGCGGTACGGGGACGGTTCGGCGCAGGGCCGCTCTCCCGCGGGCCGCGAGCTGTTCCTGCTGGCCGCCGCCAAGAACGGGCTGGGGGCCCGCGACCTCCCGCCGTCGCTCTCCTTCTTCCAGGGACTGCGCGTGGAGCCCGACGGGGCACTGGAGTTCATCGGTTCCGCGGGGCCCGGCACGAGCGTGACCCTGCGCGCCGAGCAGCCGCTGACCGTACTGCTGGCCAATGTGCCGCACCCGCTGGACCCCCGACCGGCCTACACCTGCGGCCCGTTGGAGGTACGCGCACGGCCCGGCGCCGCCACCGCGCCCGGCGACCCGCTGTGGGACGCGACACCCGAGGGCCGCCGCGCCTTCCTCAACACCGCGGAACACCTCACCGCCAGGGGGATCGTATGAACGGCCAGAATGTGACGGACGACCGGGGCCGTACGGACGACGCGGACGGCGCGGACCGGACCGGCGGCCAGGACCGTATCGAGTGCCCGTCCCCCCGGGGCGGCGCGACCTCCGTGACCGTACCGGCGCGGGCACCCTGGTCCGCGGTGATCCCGGCGGGCGGCCACCTCACCATCACCGACCTGCACGGCAACCAGGCCGTGGACTTCCTGGTCTACGACGCCCACGACACCGCCGTCCGCTACAGCGCGCCCGACACCGTACAGGCCCAGGGCAACCTCTTCCTGACCACCGGCAGCGTGCTGCTGTCCAACGAGCACACCCCGCTGATGACCGTGGTCGCCGACACCTGCGGCCGGCACGACACGATCGGCGGCGCGTGCTCCAAGGAGTCCAACACCCTGCGCTACGGCCACCACACGTGGTCGCAGCACGCCTGCGTGGACAACTTCCTGTCCGAGGGCGCGCGTTACGGCCTCGGCAAGCGCGACCTGGTGAGCAACGTCAACTGGTACATGAACGTGCCTGTCGAGGAGGACGGCACCCTCGGCATCGTGGACGGCATCTCCGCGCCCGGCCTTGAGGTCGAACTGCGCGCCGAGACCGACGTGTTGGTCCTGGTCTCCAACTGCCCGCAGATCAACAACCCCTGCAACGGCTTCGATCCGACCCCGGTCCTGATGACGGTCAGGACGCCGGGCCGGGCCGGGGACACGGTCGGCGCGCCGTCCGGAGAGGCGGTCCGATGACCGACGAGCCCGTGAAGCGCGCCCCCGCGCGCTTCGACACCCTGCTGGTCGCCAACCGCGGCGAGATCGCCGCCCGGATCATCCGCACCGCCCGCCGGATGGGGCTGCGCACGGTCGCGGTCTTCTCCGACCCCGACCGCGCCGCGCCGCACGTGCACCTGGCCGACGCCGCCGTACGGCTGGGCCCCGCACCGGCCAAGTCCAGCTATCTGGACGTGGACGCGGTGCTCGCGGCGGCCCGCGAGACCGGCGCGGGCGCCGTCCACCCCGGCTACGGATTCCTGTCGGAGGACGCGGACTTCGCGCGCCGCTGCGAAACGGCGGGGCTCGCCTTCGTCGGTCCGACGCCGGACCAGCTCGAACTCTTCGGCGCCAAGCACACCGCGCGCGCCGCGGCGGAGGCGGCCGGGGTGCCGCTGCTGCCCGGCACCGGACTGCTGCCCGACGTGGACAGCGCGTTGACGGCCGCCGCGTCGCTCGGCTACCCGGTGATGCTCAAGGCGACCGGCGGCGGTGGCGGCATCGGCATGCGCGCCTGCCACTCCCCCGCCGAACTCACCGACGCCTGGGGCTCGGTGCAGCGTGTAGCGGCGGCCAGCTTCTCCTCGGCGGGCGTCTTCCTGGAACGGCTGGTGGAGAGCGCCCGGCACGTCGAGGTGCAGGTCTTCGGCGACGGCCACGGCCGCGTCCTGACCCTCGGCGACCGCGACTGCTCCCTCCAGCGCCGCCACCAGAAGGTCCTGGAGGAGGCCCCCGCGCCCGGCCTGCCCGACGCCCTGCGGGAGCGACTGGCGCTCAGCGCGCGGGCGTTGTGCGCCTCGGTCGACTACCGCTCGGCGGGCACCGTGGAATTCGTGTACGACGCGGCGCGCGGCCAGGCGTACTTCCTGGAGGTCAACACCCGTCTCCAGGTGGAGCATCCGGTGACCGAGGAGACGTACGGTGTCGACCTCGTGGAGTGGATGCTGCGGCTCGCGCAGGGCGACACACCGCTGAGCACCGGCGACGACACGCCGATTGACCTGTCGACAAAGCGAGTGGGACACGCCGTGGAGGCCCGGATCTACGCCGAGGACCCCACGCGCGGCCACCTGCCGAGCGCGGGACGGCTCACCGAGGTGGTCTTCCCGCCGGGGGTCCGCGTCGACGCCTGGATCGAGACCGGCACCGAGGTCACCACCTCCTACGATCCGATGCTCGCCAAGGTGATCGCGCACGGCGCCGACCGGGCGCAGGCCCTCTCCCGGCTCGCGGACGCCCTCGCCGCGACCAGGATCGACGGCATCGAGACCAATCTGGGGCTGCTGCGGGCCGCCGTCGCCGATCCGGCGCTGCACGCCGCGACGCACAGCACCGCGACCCTCGACGCGGTCACCGACCCCACCCGCCGGATCGACGTGGTCCGCGCGGGCACCCTGACCAGCGTCCAGGACTGGCCGGGCCGCACCGGCCTGTGGCACGTCGGCGTTCCGCCGTGCGGCCCGATGGACGACCTGTCCTTCCGGCTCGGCAACGAAGCGCTCGGCAACGACGAGGGCGCGCCCGGCCTCGAATGCACCCTCCAGGGACCGGCGTTGCGCTTCAGCCACCCCACCACCGTCTGTGTGACCGGCGCCCCCGCGACCGTCACGGTCGACGGACACCCGGTGCCGCGCTGGGAGCCGGTCACCGTACCGGCGGGCGCGCTGCTCGACATCGGCGCGCCGGAGGCGGCAGGGCTGCGCACATATCTGCTGGTCGCGGGCGGCCTCGACGTCCCCCGCTTCCTCGGCAGCGCGGCCACCTTCACGCTCGGCGGATTCGGCGGCCACGGCGGCCGGGCGCTGCGCGTCGGTGACGTCCTGCACGGCGGTACGACGACGGAGGCGAGCGGCCCCGTACCGGCCTCGCTGCGGCCGGAGTGGGGGACGCGGTGGCTGATCGGCGCCGTCGAGGGCCCGCACGCCGCGCCGGAGTTCTTCACCGAGGACGACATCCGCGACTTCTACGCCGCCGAGTGGAGCGTGCACTTCAACTCCGCGCGCACCGGCGTACGGCTCGTCGGCCCGAAGCCGCGCTGGGCGCGCTCCGACGGCGGCGAGGCGGGACTGCACCCGTCCAACATCCACGACACGCCGTACGCGGTCGGCGCCGTCGACTACACGGGCGACATGCCCGTACTGCTCGGTCCCGACGGCCCCTCGCTCGGCGGATTCGTGTGCCCCGCGACCGTCGTGACCGGTCAGCGCTGGAAGCTCGGGCAGCTCCGGCCGGGCGACACCGTACGATTCGTGCCGGTCAGCGAGGACGCCGCCGCCGGGCTGCGGCGCGCGCCCGCGACCCTGCCGACGCCGTCGCGGCCCGTCATCGCCGACGGGGGTGTCCTCGGGCGCGCCGAAGCGACCGCGACACGCCCGGCCGTGACGTACCGCCGCAGCGGCGACGACAATCTGCTCGTCGAATACGGGCCCATGCAGCTCGACTTGGCGCTGCGGATGCGGGTGCACGCCCTGGCGGAACACCTCGCCGCCCAACGCCTGCCCGGCGTCGTCGACCTCACACCCGGCATCCGCTCCCTCCAGATCCACGCCGACCCGGGCGCGCTGCCCACCGCCAAACTGCTCGACGCCGTGCGCGAGGCGGAGGAGCAACTGCCGCCCACCGACCGGCTCGTGGTGCCCAGCCGGACCGTGCACCTGCCGCTGTCCTGGGACGACCCCGCCACGCGTGAGGCCATCGAGCGCTACATGGCGGGCGTCCGCGACGACGCGCCGTGGTGCCCGTGGAACATCGAGTTCATCCGCCGCGTCAACGGTCTCGACTCCGTGGACGACGTGTACCGGACCGTCTTCGACGCCGAATACCTCGTGCTCGGGCTCGGCGACGTCTACCTCGGCGCGCCCGTCGCCACGCCGCTCGATCCGCGCCACCGGCTCGTCACCACCAAGTACAACCCGGCGCGCACCTGGACGGCGGAGAACTCCGTCGGCATCGGCGGGGCCTACCTCTGTATCTACGGCATGGAAGGGCCCGGCGGCTACCAGTTCGTCGGCCGTACGATCCAGGTCTGGTCCAGCCGCGCCCGCCGACAGCCGTGGCTGCTGCGCTTCTTCGACCGCATCAAGTGGTATCCGGTCTCCGCCGACGAACTCCTCGACCTCCGGGCCGACATGGCGGCCGGGCGGCTGCCGCTGCGGGTGGAGGACGGGAGTTTCGCTCTCGCGGACCATCAGCGGTTCCTCGCCGACAACGCGGAGTCCATCGCGGCCTTCCGCGCCCGGCAGGGGGCCGCGTTCGCCGCGGAGCGCGACGCGTGGGAAGCCGCCGGTGAGTTCGCCCGCACCGACGACTCGGCCGCCGCCGTCCCGGCCCCCGCCGCCGTCACCGTGCCGCCCGGCGGCCGTACGGTCGACGCCGAATTCGCCGCCGCCGTCTGGCACATCGCCGTCCGCCCCGGCGACTGCGTCGCGGCCGGGCAGCACCTCCTGACCCTGGAGGCCATGAAGATGGAGTCCCCCGTCACCGCCCCCACCGGCGGGACCGTCGCCCAAGTCCTCGTCTCCCCCGGCGACCAAGTCACCCCCGGCACCCCCCTCCTGACCCTCTCCCCCTAACCCACCCCCTTCCGGCTCACGCCGCCTCAATCGCCGGCGGGGCTGATTTGTGCCGCCACCGCCGATCGCAACTCACCCCGCATGCGGCCAGGCGTGTGCGACATGCCAGAAGCAAAAAATCAGCCCGTCCGGCGATTGAGGACTAGCCCCAGCGGCAATGAGCGGCCCCTGCCACCGCACCCGCACCCGCACATCAGACGGAGGAAGCCCATGGAGAGCGCTCAGGACCGCGTGCGGGCCGCGTATCGGCGGATCGCGGAGGTGGACCGCCCGGAGGTGTGGATCGCGCTGCGCGCGGAGGAGGAGGTGCGGACAGAGGCAGCGGAGGTGGACGAGAGAAGGGCGGCCGGGGAGGCGCTGCCACTGGCGGGGCGGCTGCTGGCGGTGAAGGGGAACATCGACGTGGCGGGCCTGGAGACGACGGCGGGCTGCCCGTCGTACGCGTACGCGCCGCGGGAGGACGCCCCGGCGGTGCGGGCCCTGCGCGCGGCGGGCGCGATCGTGCTGGGCAGCACGAACATGGACCAGTTCGCGACGGGCCTGGTCGGCACGCGAAGCCCCTACGGCGCGGTGCGCAACGCCGTCACCCCGGAGCGGGTGAGCGGCGGCTCCAGCTCGGGCTCGGCCGTCGCGGTAGCACTCGGCCTCGTGGACGTGGCGCTCGGTACGGACACGGCCGGCTCCGGCCGCGTCCCGGCGGCGTTCAACGGCATCGTCGGGGTGAAGCCGACCCGCGGCCTGGTGTCGACGCGGGGCGTCGTACCGGCGTGCGCGAGCCTGGACTGCGTGTCCGTCTTCGCCAGGACACTGCCCGAGGCCCGCCGCGCGATGGCGCTCCTCGCGAGCTGCGAGGCACCGCCGCGCCGCCCTGAACCGTGGCGGGTCGCGGTGGCGGCGCGAGCGCAACTCGGCGAGATGGACGCCGGATGGGCGGCGGCCTACGAGGCGGCGGCGGACCGGCTGGCCGCCGCCGGGGCCGAGCTGCGGACACTGGACCTCACGCCGTTCACGCGGGCGGCGGCGCTGCTCTACGAGGGCGCTTTCGTCGCGGAACGCTGGTCAGCCGTGGGCGAGTTCATCGAGGCGCACCGGGACGCCCCCGACCTGGACCCGACCGTCGCGGCCGTCATCACGGCGGCCCGCGACCTGCCCGCGCACCGCCTCTTCACCGATCAGCGGCGGCTGGCCGCGCTGCGCACCGAGGCCATGGCGCGACTCGGCGACGCCGACGCCCTGTTGCTGCCGACCGCACCAGGGCACCCGACACTCGCCGAGGTCGCCGCCGACCCGCTCGGCGCCAACGCGCGCCTCGGCCGCTTCACCAACTCGGCCAACCTGCTGGACCTTTGCGCGGTCGCGGTCCCGGCGGGCACCGTCGAGGGCCGGCCCTTCGGCGTGATGCTGCTCGGCCCCGCGCACACCGACGACCGGATCGCGGACGTCGCCGCCCTGCTGGAGCCGCCTCTCCGCGTCGCCGTGGTCGGCGCCCACCTCAGCGGCCAGCCCCTCAACCACCAACTCGTCGCGCTCGGAGGCCGGTTGACGGCCATGACCACCACCGCCCCCGCGTACCGGCTCTACGCCCTGGACACCGAACCCGCCAAGCCCGGTCTGGTGCGGACCGAGAAGGGCGGCGCCGCCGTCGAGGCCGAGGTCTGGGAACTGCCCGCCGCCGGTCTCGGCACGCTGACCGCCGCCCTGCCGCGCCCGATGGCCCTGGGCAGCGTCGAGTTGTCCGACGGCACCAGTTGCCCCGGCTTCCTGTGCGAGCCGTCGGCGCTCGACAGCGCCGAGGACATCACGGCCTACGGCGGCTGGCGCGCGTACCTCGCCGACCGGTCCGGGGCATGAACCTCGACGGCGAACGCGGAGAAGTCGCCCCACCCGTCCCCCGCCACCCAGCGGCACCCTCCGTACACTGTGCGGATTGTTCACCGACGGGGAGGACCACGGCCGTATGCGCCGCGTCACCGCAATCACCACCGCTCTGCTGACCGCCACGCTCACCGGGACGGCCCTGGCGGGCTGTTCGTCGTCGGACTCGTCCGACGACAGCGCCAAACCGTCCGCGTCGGCCGGGACACCGTCGGCCACGCCGACGACCTCGGCGGTACCGACGAAGAACGCCAACGGCAGGCTGGACTACACCGGGGACACCACCGGGACCGCCCTGTTCACCTCGGCGATCTCCTGCGAGATCGTGGCGGGAAAGCTGGTCGGGGTGACCGCCCCCGACAGGACGGACGCGTCGGCGCCGAAGTCCCCGTCGTTCATCGCGACGACCGGCGGCCTCCAGAAGCTGGCCATGCTCCAGCCGACGGCCACCGACTCGTACTCCCAGCGGTCGTCCGGCAGCGTGACGGCCGCCAAGAGCGCCGGGACCTGGAAGGTGACGGTGAAGGACCTCGTCATCGCGGGCAACCACGGCGACGACAGGAAGTCGATCACCGTCAACGGCTCTCTGACCTGCACCAAGCTCACCGGTCAGTGAGTCGGTGCGGCGGTGTGTCGGGGCGCCGGTGCGCCGGTGCGCCGGTCCGCCGGTCCGCCGGTGCGGCCGTAAGGCCGTGATGCCGTGAGTCAATGCGCGGGCCGCCCGTGCGGCCCGTCATCCTCCGGGACCGGGCCGCACAGGTGCACGCCGCAGGGGCGGCTCACCCCACCGAGGAGTACGCGACGACCCCGCGTCGCAGCCCGTCGACCGCCCGGCGGGCGTTGCGGCGGACCGGGCTGCCCTCCGGAGCGGCGTCGCTGATCTGGCCCAGGACGTCGATGAGCTGCTTGCACCAGCGGACGAAGTCACCGGCGGGCATGTCGGCGTCGGAGAGGACCGCGTCCAGGCCGTGGCCCGAGGCCCAGCGGTAGGCGGGCCAGGCGAAGCCGAGGTCGGGCTCGCGCTGGCCGACGCCCTCGGCCTGGTTGATGTGGTGGGACTCCTCCAGCGCGTCGAGACGGCCCCAGATACGGACCATCTCGCCGAGGGCTTCCTTCGCGTTGCCGGTCGGCAGCTTGGGCGCGACGGCGTCGTCGGCCTGCCGGGTCTCGTAGACCAGCGCCGAGGCGCAGGCCGCCAGTTCGGCCGGGCCGAGGCCGTCCCAGACGCCCTCGCGCAGGCATTCGCTGGCGAGCAGGTCCAACTCGCCGTAGAGCCGGGCGAGCCGCCGCCCCTCGGGAGTGACCTTCTCGGCCTGGAGATAGCCCAGTTCGGTGAGCAGCGCGCAGATCCGGTCGAAGGTGCGGGCGATGGTGTTGGTGCGGCCCTCGATGCGCCGCTCCAACTGCTGGGTGTCGCGCCGCAGTCGGTGGTAGCGCTCGGCCCAGCGGGCGTGGTCCTCGCGTTCCTCGCAGCCGTGGCAGGGGTGCGCGCGGATCGCGGTACGCAGCCGGGAGATCTCGGTGTCGTCGGCCGCGGCGGCCCGCTGCTTGCGGTGCCGTGAGGGTGCGGCCCAGCCCGCGGTGCCCGCCTTGGAGCGCATCGCGGAGGCGAGGTCGCGCCGGGACTGCGGGCTGCGCGGGTTGAAGGACTTGGGGATCCGCATCCGGTCCAGCGCCTCGACGGGAACGGGGAAGTCTATCTGCCCGAGCCGCTTGACCTGGCGCTCCGCGGTGAGCACCAACGGGCGCGGGCCGTCGGCGAATTCCTCGTTGCGATGCGGGTGGCCGTTGGAACGGCCCGCGGGGACACCGGGTTCCAGGACCAGCGCGAGCCCGGCGTACTTGCCCGCGGGCACGTGGATGATGTCGCCCGGCTTCAGCTTCTCCAGCGCGTCGGAGGCCGCGGCGCGGCGCTGCATCGCGCCCTGCCTCGACAGTTCCGACTCGCGTTTCTTCAGCTCCCGCCGCAGCCGCATGTAGGCGTCGAAGTCGCCGAGGTGGCAGGTCATCGACTGCTTGTAGCCGTCGAGCCCTTCCTCGTTGCGCTGCACCTGCTTGGAGATGCCGACCACCGAGCGGTCGGCCTGGAACTGCGCGAAGGACGTCTCCAGCAGCTCGCGCGAGCGGTGCCGCCCGAACTGCCCCACGAGGTTGACCGCCATGTTGTACGACGGCTTGAAGGACGACCGCAGCGGATACGTACGGGTACCCGCGAGTCCGGCGACCGCGCCCGGGTCGAAACCGCGCTGCCAGAGCACCACGGCGTGGCCCTCGACGTCGATGCCCCGGCGGCCCGCGCGGCCGGTGAGCTGGGTGTACTCGCCGGGGGTGATGTCGGCGTGGGTCTCGCCGTTCCACTTGACGAGCTTTTCCAGCACCACGGAGCGGGCGGGCATGTTGATGCCGAGCGCCAGCGTCTCGGTGGCGAAGACCGCCTTGACCAGGCCCTTGACGAAGAGCTCCTCGACGACCTCCTTGAAGGTCGGGAGCATGCCCGCGTGGTGGGCGGCGATGCCGCGCTCCAGGCCCTCGAGCCATTCGAAGTAGCCCAGGACGTGCAGATCCTCGTCGGGGATGGCGCGGGTGCGCTCCTCCACGATGGCGCGCACCTGGGCGCGCTTGTCCTCGGTGTTCAGCCGCAGGCCCGCGTAGAGGCACTGCTGGACGGCGGCCTCGCAGCCCGCGCGGCTGAAGATGAAGGTGATGGCGGGCAGCAGTCCTTCGTTGTCCAGCCGGTCGATGACCTCGGCGCGGCTGGGCGTCCACACCCGGCTGCGGGCGCGCCGCTCCCGCTCGCGGTCGGCCTCGCGGCCGCGCTTGGCCCGCGGGTGGTAGCTGCGCTGGTTCTCCATCCGCGCGAGCCGTTCCAGATCGGCGTTGACCTCGCGGCGGCCCTTGCCGTCGGTGGCGCCGGCCTTCTCCTCGAAGAGGTCGTACATCCGGCGGCCGGCCAGCACGTGCTGCCACAGCGGGACCGGGCGGTGCTCGGAGACGATGACCTCGGTGTCGCCGCGGACGGTGTCGAGCCAGTCGCCGAACTCCTCGGCGTTGGAGACGGTCGCGGAGAGCGACACGAGGGTGACGGACTGCGGGAGGTGGATGATCACCTCTTCCCAGACGGCGCCGCGGAAGCGGTCGGAGAGGTAGTGCACCTCGTCCATCACCACGTAGCCGAGGCCGTCGAGGGCGGCGGAGCCGGCGTACAGCATGTTCCGCAGGACCTCGGTGGTCATGACGATCACCGGCGCGTCGCCGTTGACGCTGTTGTCACCGGTCAGCAGGCCGACCTTCTCTGCGCCGTAGCGCTTGGCGAGGTCGCTGTACTTCTGGTTGGACAGGGCCTTGATGGGCGTGGTGTAGAAGCACTTGCGGCCCTCGGCGAGGGCGAGGTGGACGGCGAACTCGCCGACGATGGTCTTGCCCGAGCCGGTCGGGGCGGCGACGAGGACGCCGCTGCCCGCCTCCAGCGCCTGGCACGCCTCGACCTGGAAGGGGTCGAGGCCGAACTCGTACATCTCACGGAACTGGGCGAGGGCCGTTGCGTTCTCCGCTGCGCGGCGACGGCTGGCGGCGAAGCGCTCGGCGGGCGACATCTCATCGAGCGCCATCTCATCTGCGGACTTCTCATCGGTCATCTTGGCTCCGAGCCTACCCGCCACCACTGACACGGCACGTGATCTTTATTGCCGCTATACCCGTCGAGCGGCCGGATCAGGCCCGCCGCGCCGCCCGGATCAGGCCCGCCACGCCGACCGGATCAGGTCCCCCATGGGGCACCGCGCACCCGCGCGGCAACCGGCTCAGACCAGCAGCCGTACGGCCTTCGGCACCGTCTCGGCGACCAGTGGCAGCGGCCCGATCCGCTCGCCGTCCGCGTAGCCGGTCACGCCCTGCGCCGGGTCGACGTCCAGCCGGACGCGGGCCGCGCGGTGCACGGTGACGACCGGGTGGCTCGGGTGGGTGCCCCGGTAGACGCGGGGGAAGACCCGCAGCAGGGTGGTGCGGCTGCACGGGCCGACCACGCACACGTCGAAGAGCCCGTCGTCCATCACCGCGTCCGCGCAGATCCGCATGCCGCCGCCGTACGACGAGCCGTTGCCGACGGCTATGAGCGTGGCCTCGATCTGCCGTTCCGGCGCGTCGTCGAAGGTCACCCGGTACGGGATCGGCCGCAGCGCCGCCAGCTCCGCGAGCATCGCCAGGTCGTAGCGGAAGCGGCCCACGGGCCAGCGCATACGGTTGCCGCGGTCGTTGACCCGCGAGTCGAAGCCGGAGGCGAGGACGGTGCCGAACCAGCGCTCCCCGGTCCTGCCCAGGTCCAGCGCCCGGCTGCGGCCGTCCCGCAGCGCCTCGGCGATGCCCCTACCGGCCGCCGCGGCGTCCCGGACCGGCAGGCCGTTGACCCGCGCGAAGTCGTTGCCGGTGCCGACGGCGACCACGCCGAGCGGCGTGTCGGTCCCGGCGACCGCCTGGAGGGCCAGCGAGACCATGCCGTCACCGCCGACCGCGACCAGCGCCCCCGTACCGCTGTCGACGGCCTGCCGGGCGCGGGCCAGCGCGTCGGCCGCGTCCTCGCCCACGACGGTACGGACGCCGTAACCGGCTTCGCGGAGCGCGTGGGCGGCGGGCTGGGCGGCGCGGGCGCCCCGGCCGCGTCCGGCGACGGGATTGACGAAGAGGGTGATCTCGCTGGTCACGCGCGGACCCTACCGGACAGCCGCCCCCCACCAGTAGCGGTGGGGGGCGGCGGTGTCAGGGGTCGGCCGGGCGGCCGGGCGCTCAGGTCGCGTCGTCGTAGCCGTCGTCGACGCGCTCGCCGGTCCGGTCCTCGTACGGCTCGGCGGCGATCTGCTCCGGGACGTGGTCCAGGGTGGACGCCTCGTCCGGGTCGAGGGCGTAGTCCGGGTTCGCTTCGAGTCGGCGCTTGCGGCGGCTGTCGTTGAAGAAGCAGATGCCCATGGCGACGAAGTACAGGAAGACGATCGGCGCGGCCAGCAGGCACATGGTGAGCGGGTCGCCGGTGGGCGTGGCGACCGCGGCGAAGACGGTGATGCCGATCACCATGCCGCGCCACCAGCCGAGCATGCGACGGCCGCTGACCATGCCGGTGAAGTTGAGCAGCACCAGCACCAGGGGCAGTTCGAAGGCGAGACCGAAGACGATCACCATGCGGACGACGAGGTCGAGGAAGTCGTCCAGGGCCAGCAGGTTGGTGGTGTCGTCCGGCACGAAGCCGATCATGATCCTGGCGGTCTGCGGCAGGATCGCGTAGGCCAGCCAGGCACCGGCGAAGAAGAGCGGGACGCCCGCGCCGACGAAGCCGAGGGTGTACCGCTTCTCGCTGCGGTGCAGACCGGGCGCGAGGAATGCCCAGAGCTGGTAGAGCCAGACCGGCGAGGCGCAGAGGATGCCCGCCATCAGCGAGACCTTCAGCGCGATGGAGAAACCGCCGAGCAGACCGTTGACGGTCATCTGGGCGCAGGGCTGGCCGTTCTTCTGGTGCGTCGCACCGTCCACACAGCCGACCGACTTGAGGATCGGGTGCTGGAAGAAGTGAATGATGTCCTTGTAGACGAACGCAGCCACGATCGTGACGGCCAGGATCGCCAGGACGGACTTGGCCAGCCTGTTGCGCAGCTCACGCAGGTGGTCCGCGAGGGGCATCCGCCCCTCGGGGTCCTTCTCCTGCTTGCGGGCAGTCTTGAGCACCCACGTCCTCGTCTCGTGCGGCAGCCGCCCGGCTCGCGGTCGGCTTCGTCCTTCAGCAGAGGGTCAGGTCAGGCCTGGGGCGTGCGGTCCGCCGGCTCGGAGACCGGACGGGCGCTCGTGGTGTCGCCGGGCGCGGCCTGGATGGTGCGGGGTGCGGCCTGCTCCTGGGGAGCCGGGGCGGCGGTGGACTCCGCGGTGCCGGAGTCGTCGTTCTTCATCGCCTTGGCCTCGCTCTTGAGGATGCGCGCCGACTTGCCGAGCGACCGGGCCATGTCGGGCAGCTTCTTCGCGCCGAAGAGCAGGACGACGACGAGAAGGATCAGGACGATCTCTAGGGGCTTGAGATTGCCGAGCATAAAATGTCTACCTTCTCACCGGTGGGCGGCGTGTTCCGTGACTGCGAGGGCGTGGCGCTCGCGCGTCCGCTTCCGCAGGTGCACGACGATTCGGGCAGGTGCCCGGCCGCCGCGCTGGCTGTGATCGTATCGTGCACCGGTGAACACCGGGGAATGCCCCGGAATCCGCCGGATTGCGACCCTCGCCGCGCTCGTGAGTACGGGCCGCCCGGTCAGCGTACCCCGCGTTCGCGGCCTCGCGGCAGGCTCAGCTTCTGGAGATCTGCCCGGCACGCTCGCTCAACGGGCGGGCGGCGCGCTGCAGACGGTCGCCCGCGGCGGCCAGCGCGTCGGTGGCCGCGGCCACCTGCCGGGCCAGTTCCTGGACGGCGGCGAAGACCCGGACCGCCAGCACCCCGAGCACCAGGAGTCCCGCGGTCGCCAGGCCGACGCAGAGATAGAGCCACCACATGGGCCGCGAGCCTACCGGTTCCGTTTCCGCGCCGACGCCACCGGTACCGGCCTGTTCCGTACCGGCCTGTTCCGTACCGCCCCCCGTGCGCACCGGCCCTGTCCGCGGCCGCCCGACGTGAACACCCGTCAGTGGGCGTGGAGCCGCATCGTGCGGACCCCGCCGACCGTGAGCAGTTCGACGATCCGCTCCCCCGCCGGTTTGCGGACGGCGGTGTCGCACTCGGGGCAGGTGAAGGAGTAGAAGGTCGTACGCGCCGAGCCGCCGATCGCCAGCAGCAGCGCTCCCGCGGACAGTTCGAAGCTGGTGCGGCAGTGCGGGCAGCCCGCGCGGAAGAGCACGGGCATGGTCATGGGCGCGCAGCCGGACGCCGTGGCCGTCATCGTGATGTCCTCTCACTCCCCGTAGGCGGCGAGCGCCAGCACGGCGGCGTCGCGCGCGTCCCCCGCCAGTTCGGGGGGCGACACGATCCGGCCGTCCTTGCCGAGCCGCAGCGCGAGCCGCCGCAGCGACCCGGGGTCGGGGGTGCGCAAGGTGATGCGCAGGCCGCCGTCGGGCTGCTCCTCGGCACTGTCGTGCGGATAGTATTCCGCGACCCAGCGCCCGCCGGGGCCCACTTCGATCACTACCTCGGGGTCGTCGCCCGCGGGCTGGACCAGGCCCTGCGACAGGTCGCGCGGCTGGAGCCGCGGCGGGTCGGACGGCTCGTCCAGCAGCCGGATCTCCTCGACCCGGTCCAGCCGGAAGGTGCGCCGGTCCTCCGAGAGGCGGCACCAGCCCTCGAAGTAGGTGTGGCCGACGGCGAACAGCCGGATCGGGTCGACCTCGCGCTCGGTCAGCGCGTCCCTGGCGGGCGAGTAGTAGCGCATCCACAGCCGCTGCCGCTCGGTGATCGCCCGGTCCACGGTGGCGAACACGCTGCCCTCGGACTCGAAGGTCACCGAGAGCTGCGCGCTGGCCCCGGCCGCCTCGCCCGCGGCGGCCTCCAGCTTCGCCCCGGCGCGCAGCAGCGCCTGCCGGTCGCTGTCCCGCAGGCCCGGCAGATTGGCCACCGCGCGGGCGGCCACCAGCAGCGCGGTGGCCTCGTCCGCGGCCAGCCGCAGCGGCTGCGCCACGTCGTCCGCGGTGCCGGGGTTGTGCCACCAGATCCGTTCGCCGTCGGTGTCGATGTCCAGCAGGTCGCCGCCGCGGAAGCTGGTGCCGCACAGCGGCAGCACATTGAGGTCGCCGATCAGCTCGGCCTCGGTCACCCCGAAGGCCCGTGCCACCTCGCTGACCCGTGCTCCGGGCCGCTCCCGCAGATACGTCACCAGGGACAGCATCCTGCGCGTCTGGTCGATCGCGTTGCTCACGCCGCCGTCCCCCGCCTGTTCTTCGCTTCCGTGCCCGCCCGGCGCAAGGCCGCGGCCGTCGTTCTGGTCCGCCGCCCGGCGGCCCCGCGTGCGTCGCTCACGTCGGCCACGTCAGCCCTTCGCCACGGCGCGCAGCCGGTCCAGTACGTCCGTGCGCAGCTCCTCGGGCGCCAGGACGAGTACGTCGGGGCCGAACTCGGCCAGCCAGGCGTCGAGTCCGTGCCCGTACGGGATCTCCAGCTCGTCCCAGTCGGCGTCCACCGGGGTGGTCGTCACGGCGCGGGAGCGCAGCGGGTAGCCGCTGTCGCGGCGCAGCCGGATGCGGGCGGTGGCGGTGGCGCCCTCGCCCGCCCAGCGGGCCACCGCCTCGCGGACGTCGACGTGCGCGGGCACCTCGGTGGTGAAGGCGCCGCGGGCGCGGACCTTGCCGCTGATCCGGGAGAGCCGGAAGACGCGGACGGCGCCGCGGTCGCGGTCCCAGCCCGCCACGTACCAGTGGCCGCGCCAGCACTCCAGCGCCCACGGCTCGATCTGCCGCGGCTCCGGCCGTGCGGCGTTGGCCTTGCGGTACTCGAAGGAGACGGCGCGCCGCTCGCGGGTGGCGAGCATCAGGGCCTCGAAGGCGGGTTCCGGCGTGGGGATGCGCGGTTCGAGGGCGCTGTGGGTGTCCTCGTACGGGACGCCCGCCGCGCGCAGCTTCTGGAGCGCGCCGCTGGCGGCCTCGGCGAATCTGGCCTGCTGCCAGACCTTGGCGGCCAGCGCGAGCGCGGCGGCCTCCTCGGGGTCGAGGGCGATGTCGGGCAGCCGGTTGCGGTCGCGCCGCGCCAGGTAGCCGAACTCGCCGTCGATGCTCTCCACCGTGTCGATGACCAGACCCAGCTCGCGCAGGTCGTCCTTGTCCCGTTCGAACATCCGGTTGAAGGAGTCGTCGGAGGTGACCTCGTGGTACGCCTCGATGGAGCTGCGCAGCTCGCGTTTGCTGACCGGCCGCCGGGTGTTCATCAGGCACAGTGCGAGATTCATCAACCGCTCAGCCTTGGCAATCGCCATCCCGCACCCTTCGTTCGGCTCTCGTCGCCGACCGTACCGCCCCGAGGTCCCGCGACAAAAGCCGAGGAGCCCCGGCCTGGCAGGCCGGGGCTCCTGTGACGGCTGTGCGGACGGGCCCGATCAGACGGCGACGAGGTCGCAGACGAAGATCAGGGTCTCGCCGGGCTTGATCGCGGCGCCGGCGCCGCGGTCGCCGTAGGCGAGGTGCGCGGGGATGATGAGCTGGCGGCGACCGCCGACCTTCATGCCCTGCACGCCCTGGTCCCAGCCGGCGATGACCTGTCCGACGCCGAGCTTGAACTGGAGCGCGGAGCCGCGGTTCCAGCTCGCGTCGAACTCCTCGCCGGAGGAGAAGGCCACGCCGACGTAGTGGACGGAGACCGTGTCCCCGGCCTTGGCGACCGGGCCGTCGCCCTCCCAGATGTCCTTGATCTCCAGGTCGGCCGGCGGCTCGCCGCCCGGGAAGTCGATCTCGGGCTTCTCGATGCTCACTTCAATGCTCCTTGTGCGTTGCGGGCAACCTGGACAGTCTTACAGAATCGCCAGGATGTCCAAGGAGAAGACCAGGGTGGCGTTGGCCGGGATGTTGCTGCCGCTGGGCGGCGTGGCGCCGTAGGCCAGGTCTCCGGGGGTCACCAGCATGACGCGGCTGCCCGCCTTCTTGCCGACCAGGCCCTCCTGCCAGCCCTTGATGAGCTGCGCGAGCGGGAAGGCGGCGAGCTGACCGGCGGTGTAGCTGGCGTCGAACTCCTTGCCGCCGTCCCACAGCACGCCCTTGTACTGGAGCAGCAGCGTGTCGGTGGCCTTCACCGCGGTGCCGTCGCCCTCCAGGATGTACTCGGAGACCAGCTTGGTCGGCGCCTTGACCTTGGGCACCGTGATGCTGGGCGCCTTGCCGTCGGTGTTGGTGCCGACCTTCGGCAGATTCGCGTCGTTCTGCGGGACGGCCTTGCCCTTGGCGGAGCTCTTGGCGTTGTAGGTCGCCAGCACGTCGATCACGAAGACCAGCGTGTCGGTGCCCTTGATGCCCGCCTGGGAGTTGCCCGAGGTGCCGTAGCCCAGGGCCGGCGGGATCGCCATCTCGACGCGGCTGTTGACCTTCTGGCCGACCAGGCCCTTGTCCCAGCCGGGGATGACCTTCCCCTGGCCGATGACGTTGGTGTACGGCGCGCGGCCGTAGGAGGTGTCGAAGACCTTGGCGGTGTCCCAGATCTGGCCGAGGTAGTTGGTCGTGACGTAGTCGCCCGCGACGATGGCGGCGCCGTCGCCCTGGATGACGGTCTTGACGGCCAGGTCGGTGGACGGGGTGCCGGTGCCCTTGGCGACGGTGGGCTTCTCGCCGAACTTGGTGCCGCCGGTGATGTCCGGTACGGGGCCCGCCACGATCTTCGTGCTGGGCGTGGCGGACGCGGACGGCGAGCCCGAGGTCGAGGGGGATTCGGATGCCGCCGGGTCGCTCTTGCTCTTGCTGTCGTCGCTGCCACAACCGGCGGCGGTGAGCATGAGCGCGGGCACGGCGAGCAGTACGGAGCGTCGGCGCACGGATGTCCTCGGTTCGGATCGGGTTCGGGAACGGCGGCTGGATGCCGTCCCACACCCTACGGCGTGCCACAGGCCCCGTACGAGTTCTGCACGGGGCCTGTGTGCCGTCTGTGACGCCGGGTCATGGCGTGCGCCGGTACGTCTAACCGACAGGTCGTACCGGGATGTCACGCCGCCGGTAGGACATATCGGCTCGCGTACCGGCCTACATGCCGGCGATGAGCTTCTCCACCCGGTCGTCGACCGACCGGAAGGGGTCCTTGCACAGCACGGTGCGCTGCGCCTGGTCGTTGAGCTTCAGGTGCACCCAGTCGACGGTGAAGTCGCGGCGCTGTTCCTGCGCACGGCGGATGAAGTCGCCGCGCAGCCGCGCCCTGGTGGTCTGCGGGGGCACCGACTTGGCCTCGAAGATCTTCAGGTCGGTGCAGATCCGCTTGGCCTGGCCCTTGCGTTCCAGCAGGTAGTACAGGCCGCGGCGGCGGTGGATGTCGTGGTAGGCGAGGTCGATCTGGGCGACCCGGGGGTGGGACATCGTGATGTTGTCCCGGTTCCGGTAGCGCTCGATGAGCTGGTACTTCATCACCCAGTCGATCTCGGTGCCGATCCGGGCGAGGTCGCCGCTGCCGATGGAGTCCAGGGTGCGGCCCCACAGCTCCAGGACCTGCTCGATGACACCGCTGCGGATGCCGCGGCGCTCGCAGAACTCGACGGCCTTGGAGTAGTACTCCTGCTGGATGTCCAGGGCGGACGCCTCGCGGCCCGAGGCGAGCCGGACCTTGCGGCGGCCGGTGATGTCGTGGCTGACCTCGCGGATGGCCCGGATCGGGTTCTCCAGGGTCAGGTCGCGCATCACGGTGCCCGCCTCGATCATCCGCAGGACGAGGTCGGTGGCGCCGACCTTGAGCAGCATCGTGGTCTCGGACATGTTGGAGTCGCCGACGATGACGTGCAGGCGCCGGTAGCGCTCGGCGTCGGCGTGCGGCTCGTCGCGGGTGTTGATGATCGGACGGGAGCGGGTGGTGGCGGAGCTGACACCCTCCCAGATGTGCTCGGCCCGCTGGCTCACGCAGAAAACGGCGCCGCGCGGGGTCTGGAGCACCTTCCCCGCGCCGCACAGAAGCTGCCGGGTGACGAGGAACGGAATGAGGATGTCGGCGAGCCGGGAGAATTCTCCGTGCCTGGCGACCAGGTAATTCTCGTGACATCCGTAGGAGTTGCCGGCCGAGTCGGTGTTGTTCTTGAAGAGGTACACATCGCCTGCGATGCCCTCTTCGTGAAGGCGTCGTTCGGCGTCCACGAGAAGGCCCTCAAGGATGCGTTCGCCGGCCTTGTCGTGCGTGACGAGTTCGGTGACGTTGTCGCACTCGGGAGTGGCGTACTCCGGGTGCGAACCGACGTCGAGATAGAGGCGGGCACCGTTGCGGAGGAAAACATTGCTGCTCCGGCCCCATGACACGACACGGCGGAAGAGGTACCGCGCCACCTCGTCAGGGGACAGACGCCGCTGTCCCCTGAACGTGCATGTGACGCCGTACTCGTTCTCCAGCCCGAAAATGCGGCGGTCCATGTCTGAACATTACGCCTGATGCGTGGTGCTGAAACGAGGTTCGACCGCTCCGTTTCGATCTTTTTCGGAGGGGCTCCGGAGGTTTGGCGGCGTCAGGATTCGGCCGGTGCACAGCAGGACGAGCATCGCGACCGCGCCGCCCGCGCCCGCGACCCCGAATCCGGCGGCCGTTCCGCCGTGTTGGGCGGCGACTCCGGCGGCGGCCGTGCCGAGCGCCGCGCCGACCCCGGCGGAGGTCACCACCCAGGAGAACGCCTCGGTGACGGTGCCGGCCGGGGCGTGTCGGTCGACCACGAGGAAGCCGCAGGCCAGGGCGGGGGCGAGGAAGAGTCCGGCGAGCGCGGCCAGCGGCAGCATCCAGGGCAGGCCCGGCACCAGCGCCAGCGGCGGGTAGCAGAGGGCGAGGCCGACCGAGAGCAGCCGCAGGCGGCGCTCGGGCACGCCGGACCAGACGCGGGCGCCGTAGGTGAGGCCGCCGACGAGGGCGCCCGCGCCGTTGGCGGCCAGGACGTACGCGGCGACCGGGCCGCCGCCGTGCGCGTCGCCGTAGGCCACGGCGGCCAGCGAGACGGCGCCGAGGGCGATGCCGACGAAGAAGAAGGCGCCGAGCAGGACGGCGAGGCCCGGTGAGCGCAGCGCGCCGAGCCAGTGGGCCTCGTGCGGGACGGCCCGCCACTGCCGGGAGGGGCGGGAGGTCACCACGACGAGGGTGCCCGCGACGCCGAGCGCGCCGGTGACGATCAGGGCGACGGCCTGCGAGGCGGCCGAGACGATGACGGTCACCAGCAGCGGCCCGAGGGTGAACAGCACCTCCTGCGCGGCGGCGTCCAGCGCGTACGCCTTCTGCACCC
Source organism: Streptomyces sp. NPDC008079 (assembly GCF_042957385.1). Classification (NCBI taxonomy): domain Bacteria; kingdom Bacillati; phylum Actinomycetota; class Actinomycetes; order Kitasatosporales; family Streptomycetaceae; genus Streptomyces; species Streptomyces sp. NPDC008079. The sequence continues at coordinate 18,820 of NZ_JBIBIC010000006.1, read as the reverse complement.
GCTCCTCGTCGCGCAGCACGGAGGCCCACAGGGCCCGCAGGCCGCCCTCCAGCGGCGGTGTGGCGACCCCGGCCAGGACGACGGCGGCGACGGCCAGCGGCAGCGGGTCGGGGCCGACGGCCGCGAGCAGTCCGAAGCCCGCCGCGGCCAGCAGCGCGGCGGCGGTCATCACCCGCGGCTGGCCGCGCCGGTCGACGGCCCGGCCGAGCAGCGGCTGCCCGATGGCGACGGCGGCGCCGTAGATCGCGGACAGGGTGCCCGCGAGGCCGTATCCGGCGCCCTCGGAGCGCGCGAAGAGCACGATGGCGAGCGCCGCCATGGCGTTGGGCAGCCGTCCGAGGAGGGTCCCGCCGAGCAGCCGTGCGGCGTGCCGTGTACGCAGCAGGTCCCCGTATCCCGCGGTCTGCCCAGCCATCCCGGCCCCTCTCCCCCGGCGGTCCCCGGTGCCTCGCCGCCGTGACCGGCGGGTCACGGCCGCGACCCGCACCGCGACCCGAAGGCCGCGACCGCTCACGTGTTACGTATAACGTCTACGGTCATACGTACCATGTCGGCAGTCGGCGGGTCCACCCGCAGGAGCGAACGGGAAGGGTGCGGAAGGTTGACGGGGAGTACGCGGCCGACCTCTCGTGACGTCGCGCGGGCGGCCGGAGTGTCGCAGGCGACGGTCTCGCTCGTGCTCGGCGGGAAGTGGCACGGCCGGGTGTCGGAGCGGACGGCGCACGCCGTACGGGACGCGGCGGGGCGGCTCGGCTACCGGCCGAATCTCGCCGCCCGCAATCTGCGGCTCGGCCGCACCCGGACGGCCCTGATGGTGGTGCCCGCGCTCACCAACGAGTACTTCGCCCGCGTCTACACGGGGGCGGCGCTGGTCGCCGCCGAGCACGGCTTCGGCGTGGTGCTCTACCCGTCACCCGACGGCGTCGGACCGGCCCGCGACCCCTTCGGCTCCGCCCGGGCGGCCATCGACGGGGTCATCGCCTCCTCGATGGCCGCGGACGCCCTGACCGGCATCGGCGGCGGTGAACTGCCGCTGGTGATGCTGGACAGCGGTCCGGCGGCGCCGGGCGGTCCCCCCACGGTCGACCTGGCGGTCGGCGACGGATTCCGGCAGGTGGTGCGCCACCTCGTCGCGCTCGGGCACCGGCGGATCGCCCATGTCGCGGCCGACATCGACAGTTGGACGTTCCACGAGCGCACGCGGACGGTCGCGGCCGAGCTGGCCGCGGTTCCCGGAGCGGAACTCACCTCCGAGCGCTGCTCCCTGGACGTGGACTCCGGTCGCTCCGCCGCCCTGCGCGCTCTGCGCGGGCCGGGCCCCCGGCCCACCGCCCTGCTGTGCGACGACGACATCCTGGCCGCGGGGGCGTGCAAGGCCGCCAGGAGCCTGGGGCTCCGGGTGCCCGCGGACCTGTCCGTCACCGGCTTCGACGATCTGGCGTTGGCCACCGCGCTCGATCCCGAGCTGACCAGCGTGCGGCTGCCCGCCGAGGCGGTCGGGGACCGCGGTATGACCGCGCTGCTCAGCCTTCTCGACGGGGGCTCCGTCGGGCCGGTGGAACTCCCCGTCGAACTCGTCGTCCGCGGCTCCTCGGCCCCGCCGCCGGCCTGACCCCTCGCCAGGTCGCCGCCCGCCCCCCCCGCGGGGGGGCGGGCGGCGCCCGTGCGGGGCGCTACTCCTCCTCGTCCGAGGGGTCGTCCGTGGTGGCCGTCGAGGCGGACTCGGTCTCCAGCAGGCGGGAGAGCTGGCGGCCGAGGATGCGCTTGAACTTGCGCTGCTGGGGGCGGGTGCGGTCGAGGACGGCGACCTCCAACTGCTCGGCGGTGAGCTGGCGGTCGCTGCCGTTGTTGTCGCGGCCGAGGGATTCGACGGCCAGCGCCAGCGCCTCGGCGAGCGTCATGCCGTCGCGGTGCCGCTGGTCGAGGTAGCTGCCGATCTGGTCGGAGTTGCCGCCGACCGCGACCGCGCCGTGCTCGTCGACGATCGACCCGTCGTGCGGCAGCCGGTAGATCTGGTCGTCCTCGGGCGCCGAGCCGACCTCCGCGACGATCAGCTCGACCTCGTAGGGCTTCTCCCCCACGCTGGAGAAGATGGTGCCCAGGGTCTGCGCGTAGACGTTGGCCAGCCCACGGGCCGTCACGTCCTCGCGGTCGTAGGTGTATCCGCGCAGATCGGCGTAGCGCACGCCGCCGATCCGCAGATTCTCGAACTCGTTGTACTTGCCGACCGCCGCGAAGGCGATCCGGTCGTAGATCTCGCTGACCTTGTGGAGTGCGCGGGACGGGTTCTCGGCGACGAAGACGATGCCGTCGGTGTACTGGAGCACGACGACGCTGCGGCCACGCGCGATGCCCTTGCGGGCGTACTCGGCGCGGTCGGCCATGGCCTGCTGAGGTGAAACGTAAAAGGGCGTGGACACCGGCTAACCGTGCCTTTCTGCTGTCGGCTCTGAGGGATGCGTCGCTTGACCGGTTCTCAACTGACCGGCTCTCAGAGCACTTCGGCCCGCGGGCCGTCGGGGTGCTCCAGACGTCCGTCCAGCACGGCGCGGGCGATCTCGGAGACCTCGGCCTCGCTGAGCCTGCGGAAGCCCTCTTCGGTGATCACCGCGACGATCGGGTAGATCCGCCGGGTGATGTCGGGGCCGCCGGTGGCCGAGTCGTCGTCCGCGGCGTCGTAGAGCGCCTGGATGACGGCGGTGGCCAACTGACGCTCGGTGAGGTCGCTGCGGTAGAGCTTCTTCAGCGAGCTGCGGGCGTAGACCGAGCCGGAGCCGGTCGCGGTGAAGCCCACGTCCTCGCTGCGGCCGCCGGTCACGTCGTACGAGAAGATGCGGCCCTTCTCGCGCTCGGTGTCGTATCCGGCGAAGAGCGGGACGACGGCCAGCCCTTGGAGCGCCATGCCGAGGTTGCCGCGGATCATGGTGGACAGCCGGTTGGCCTTGCCCTCCAGGGACAGCGTCGCCCCTTCGATCTTCTCGTAGTGCTCCAGCTCCAGTTGGAAGAGCTTGACCATCTCCACCGCGAGGCCCGCGGTGCCCGCGATGCCGACCGCCGAGAACTCGTCGGCGGGGAAGACCTTCTCGATGTCGCGCTGGGCGATGACATTGCCCATCGTGGCCCGCCGGTCACCGGCGAGGATGACCCCGCCGCTGAAGGTGGCGGCCACGATGGTGGTGCCGTGCGGGAGTTCGACGGCGCCCTTGACCGGCGGGAGCGACCGGTTGCCCGGCAGCAGCTCCGGCGAGTGGTCGCCCAGGAAGTCCAGGAAGGAGGAGGATCCCGGCGTCAGGAACGCCGCCGGGAGCCGTCCGGTGCCATACGTGCCGGCTGCCACCTACTCGCCGCCCTTCTGCACGAAGGAACGCACGAAGTCCTCGGCGTTCTCCTCGAGTACGTCGTCGATCTCGTCCAGCACCGAGTCCACGTCGTCGGAGAGCTTCTCCTGGCGCTCCTTGAGGTCGTCGGCCGCCTGGGCGTCCTGCTGGACCTCCTCGACCTCCTCCGTGGAACGCGTCGCCTTCTGCTGTCCGCCGTCGGTGTCCTTGGTAGCCATGTCCCTCACCCCGCTATTCCGTGCGCTCGGTTGACTGCCTACAAGATCAGACCCTACAAGCAGGGCCCGACATCAGCGCTCGATTACGTCAACGTACGAGTGCCACTGGGTTGTTTCCCGGTTCTGGACCGTTTCAGCCGCGGATCAGCCGCCGGAAAGGATCCGTACCAGGTCCTCCGCCGTGCGACAGCGGTCCAGCAGCTCCTTCACGTGCTTGCGGGTGCCCCGCAGCGGCTCCAGCGTGGGAACCCGCTGGAGCGAGTCCCGGCCGGGCAGATCGAAGATCACCGAGTCCCAGGAGGCGGCGGCGACGTCGTCCGCGTACTGTTCGAGACAGCGCCCGCGGAAGTACGCCCTAGTGTCCTCGGGCGGCTTGGTGGCGGCCCTGACGACATCGGGCTCGTCCAGCAGCCGCCGCATGCGGCCGCGCTCCACCAGCCGGTTGTAGAGGCCCTTGTCGGGGCGTACGTCGGCGTACTGGAGGTCGACCAGGTGCAGCCTGGCGGCGTCCCAGCCCAGGTTGTCGCGGCGCCGGTAGCCCTCCAGCAGCTCGCGCTTGGCGATCCAGTCCAGCTCGCCCGACAGGCTCATCGGGTCGTTCTCCAGCCGGTTGAGCACGTCCTCCCAGCGGGCCAGCACATCGCGGGTCTGCGGGTCCGCGTCGACGCCGTAGCGCTCCTCGACGTATTTGCGGGCCAGCTCGAAATACTCCATCTGGAGCTGTACCGCGGTCAGCGTCCGGCCATTACGCAGCGTGACGAGCTGTCGCAGTGTGGGGTCGTGGGAGACCTCGTGCAGGGTGCGGACCGGCTGGTCGACGGCCAGGTCCACCTTGATGAAGGAGTCCTCGATCATGGAGAGCACCAGCGCGGTGGTGCCCAGCTTGAGGTAGGTCGAGATCTCGGAGAGGTTCGCGTCGCCGATGATCACATGGAGCCTGCGGTACTTCTCGGCGTCGGAGTGCGGTTCGTCGCGGGTGTTGATGATCGGGCGCTTGAGGGTGGTCTCCAGGCCCACCTCGACCTCGAAGTAGTCGGCGCGCTGGCTGATCTGGAAGCCGTCCTCACGGCCGTCCTGGCCGATGCCGACCCGGCCCGCGCCGGTCACGACCTGGCGCGAGACGAAGAAGGGCGTCAGGTGCCGCACGATGTCCGAGAACGGGGTCTCCCGCTTCATCAGGTAGTTCTCGTGCGTGCCGTAGGACGCGCCCTTGTTGTCGGTGTTGTTCTTGTAGAGGTGGATCGGCTGCGCGCCGGGGAGCTGCGCCGCCCGCAGCGCCGCCTCGGCCATGATGCGCTCGCCCGCCTTGTCCCACAGCACCGCGTCCCGCGGATTGGTGATCTCGGGCGAGGAGTACTCGGGGTGCGCGTGGTCGACGTACAGCCGCGCGCCATTGGTGAGGATCACATTGGCCAGGCCGATGTCCTCGTCGGTGAGCTGCGTGGAGTCGGCCGAGTCCCGGGCGAGGTCGAAGCCCCGGGCGTCCCGCAGCGGGTTCTCCTCCTCGAAATCCCAGCGGGCCCGCCTGGCCCGGTGCATCGCCGCCGCGTAGGCGTTGACGATCTGGGACGAGGTGAGCATGGCATTGGCGTTGGGGTGGCCGGGGACCGAGATGCCGTACTCCGTCTCGATGCCCATTACTCGCCGTACGGTCATGCGGCCCTCCTTGCCCGGCTCCGGCCCGTGCTGAGCCGGAAACACACCGGCTGCGGGTACCCGCTGTGGGGACCCGCAGCCGGAGGGTAGTGCTTACAGATACTGTCCCGTGTTCGCCACGGTGTCGATGGAGCGTCCGGTGTCCGCGCCCTGCTTTCCGGTCACCAGGGTGCGGATGAAGACGATCCGCTCGCCCTTCTTGCCGGAGATACGGGCCCAGTCGTCGGGGTTGGTGGTATTGGGCAGGTCCTCGTTCTCCTTGAACTCGTCCACACAGGCGGCGAGCAGGTGGGAGACGCGCAGGCCGCGCTGGTCGTGGTCGAGGAAGTCCTTGATCGCCATCTTCTTGGCCCGGTCGACGATGTTCTGGATCATCGCTCCGGAGTTGAAGTCCTTGAAGTAGAGGACTTCCTTGTCCCCGTTGGCGTAGGTGACCTCCAGGAAGCGGTTCTCCTCCGTCTCGGAGTACATCCGCTCGACCACCGACTGGATCATGGCGTCCACGGTGCCCGCCTTGGATCCGCCGTGCTCCGAGAGGTCCTCGGTGTGCAGCGGCAGGGTGTCGACCAGGTACTTCGAGAAGATGTCCTTGGCCGCTTCGGCGTCGGGACGCTCGATCTTGATCTTCACGTCCAGGCGGCCGGGCCGCAGGATCGCGGGGTCGATCATGTCCTCACGGTTGGACGCGCCGATGACGATGACGTTCTCCAGGCCCTCCACACCGTCGATCTCGGCGAGGAGCTGCGGGACGATGGTGTTCTCCACGTCCGAGCTGACACCGGATCCGCGGGTGCGGAAGAGGGATTCCATCTCGTCGAAGAAGACGATGACGGGGGTGCCCTCGCTCGCCTTCTCCCGCGCACGCTGGAAGACCAGGCGGATCTGCCGCTCGGTCTCGCCGACGTACTTGTTCAGCAGCTCGGGACCCTTGATGTTGAGGAAGTAGCTCTTGCCCTGCGGCTGCCCGGTGACCTCGGCGACCTTCTTCGCCAGCGAGTTGGCGACCGCCTTCGCGATGAGGGTCTTTCCGCAGCCGGGAGGGCCGTAGAGCAGCACGCCCTTGGGCGGGCGCAGTTCGTACTCCTTGAAGAGTTCGGCGTGCAGATAGGGCAGCTCCACCGCGTCGCGGATCTGCTCGATCTGGCCGCCGAGTCCGCCGATCTGGCGGTAGTCGATGTCGGGCACCTCTTCGAGGACGAGCTCTTCGACCTCGCTCTTGGGGACCCGTTCGTAGACATAGCCGGAGCGCGGTTCCAGCAGCAGGGCGTCGCCGGTCCGCAGGGCGCCGTCGAGGAGAGGTTCGGCGAGCCGTACCACCCGCTCCTCGTCGGTGTGTCCGATCACCAGGGCGCGCTCGCCGTCCTCCAGGACCTCCTTGAGGGTGACGATGTCGCCGACGCGCTCGAACTCCATCGCCTCGACCACATTGAGCGCTTCGTTGAGCATCAGCTCCTGTCCGCGCCTGAGGTCTTCGAGGTCGACGGCCGGGCTGACGTTCACCCGGAGCTTGCGCCCGCCGGTGAAGATGTCGGCCGTGCCGTCGTCATTCGCCTGAAGGAATACGCCGAAGCCGGCAGGTGGCTGCGCGAGCCGGTCGACTTCCTCCTTGAGGGCCACGATCTGGTCGCGGGCCTCCCGGAGGGTGTTCGCCAGCCGTTCGTTCTGCGCGGACACACCTGCCAGGTTGGTCTGCAGCTCGACGATCCGCTCCTCGAGAATCCTCGTGTGCCGCGGAGAATCGGCGAGCTTGCGTCGCAGGACGGCGATCTCCTGCTCAAGAAAGGCGACCTGGCTCATGGGGTCTTCCGAACCACGAGCGGGTCGGCCGCCACGGTTGTAGTCGTCGTCGTGGGCCGCCACGGTCCTCACCTCCTCCAAGGGGAGCTGGACGTTTCCAGACCCTACCTGGGCCGGTAGGGGTGTAAACCCCTAGATCAAAAAGACGATCGCGGTGTGTCCGATCTTCACCCTTGCGTACGTCCCTCCGCCAGTGAGATACCCACCGAGACCCGCCGATCACCATCGGAAAGCCGCCGGTTGTATCGTCGATCCGGTCAACACCCTGCGAAGGCTGTTGCTTCCTGATGGTGTTGCTGATGAGTTTCCGATGCTTCCTGAACGACGAACGGCAGGCGAGGGTTTCCGTGGGCAACGAGACGGCCGAAGCACTCGAGGTCTGGATCGACCAGGACCTCTGCACCGGTGACGGGATCTGCGTGCAGTACGCGCCCGAGATTTTCGAGCTGGACATCGACGGGCTGGCCTATGTGAAGGGTCCGGCTCCGGAGGGTGAGGAAGCCGAGCTGCTCCAGACACCTGGTGCCACCGTACCCGTACCGCTGCCGCTGTTGCGGGATGTGGTGGACTCGGCCAAGGAGTGCCCGGGCGACTGCATTCACGTGCGGCGCGCGGCGGACCGGGTCGAGGTGTACGGCCCGGACGCCGACTGAGCCGGACGGGCGGCCGGGGGCGGGCGCCGGGCCCGTGCGGCCGGACGGCCGCCCGCGGTCAGATGCTGTTGTTCGCCGGGCCGGGCAGCGCCACGTAGCGGCCGTCGCGCCACTCCCAGGAGTAGTCCCGCTTCAGGTCGGGGCAGCAGCGCGGCGTGGTGTCGCTCGAATAGCCGAGCACGGTGGCCCGTACGGTGCGGCCCTGGAGCCGGAAGCCGGTGACGGACCGCTTGTCGGCGGGCCTGACCAGGGTCTCGGCGATCGTCGGACGCCCGCCCGCGGTGGCGGGCGCGGCGAGGACGAAGACGCCGCTGGGCGGGGTGCCGGTGTCGGTCCGGCAGCGCACCACGACGACCGTCTCGGGCCGCCCGTCGCCGTCCAGGTCGCCGGACACGTGGTTCAGGACCTCCACCGGGGCGCCCGCGCAGTCCAGCGGGTACGTGACCGCCTGGGGGTCCGGCGCGGCCACCGGGGTGGCGGGCGCCTCGGCGCCGCCCGATGAGGCGTCCGCGGGCTGTACGAGGGCCCCCGCGGCCACGATGGCGCCGAGCGCGGCGGCCGTGGTGATCCAGTGCACCGTGCGGGTGCGGGTGTGCGGGAGGGCCGGGCCTGCGGACGGCTGCACTCGCCTGTCTCCTGGGGTCGAACGGCGGGGGTGGCCAGCATGGTGCCATACGTCACACCAGGGGGGAACGGCGGGGCGGCAGTTGCCCGTGGTACCGCGCGTGCGGTGCGGGGAAAGGCCCACGGACCCGGAGAATCGGACCGCGAAAAAGCCGCCGCCGGTGCCCATCGGAGGGCAAACCGGCGGCGGCCGGGTGAAGTTGGCCGAAACGGCGCTGTTGACCGGGTGGCGCTACGGGGCGGCGTCGGCCGGGGCGGAGCCGCCGCTCGCGCTGCCGGGTCCGGTGTAGTCCTCGCCGTAGGCGCCCTTGGCGGGCCTGCGGCGGCGCAGCGGGGGCTCCACGCCGTCCGCGAGGCGGCGGGCGGTGAGCAGGAAGCCGGTGTGTCCGATCATCCGGTGGTCGGGGCGGACGGCCAGTCCCTCGACGTGCCAGGTGCGGACCATGGTCTCCCAGGCCGCGGGCTCGTTGAAGGTGCCGTGCTCGCGGATGGCCTCCACAGTACGGGCGAGCTGCGTGGTGGTGGCCACGTACGCGCACAGGATGCCGCCGGGGACCAGGGCCTTGGCGACCGGCTCCAGGCACTCCCAGGGCGCCAGCATGTCCAGGATGACCCGGTCCACGTCGGTGTCCGAGAGGTGGTCCTGGAGGTCGCCGACGGTGAGCTGCCAGGCGGGGTGCGGTCCGCCGAAGTAGCGCTCCACGTTCTGGGTGGCGATCTCGGCGAAGTCGGCGCGGCGCTCGTAGCTGTGCAGCATGCCGTGGTCGCCGATCGCCCGCAGCAGGAAGCTGCTCAGCGAGCCGGAGCCCACGCCCGCCTCGACGACCCGGGCGCCGGCGAAGATGTCGGCCATCGCCAGGATCTGCCCCGCGTCCTTGGGGTAGACCACGGCGGCGCCGCGGGGCATGGACAGGACGTAGTCGGGGAGCAGGGGGCGCAGCGCGAGGTAGGCGACGTTTCCCGTGGTTCGGACAACACTGCCCTCGGGAGCACCGATCAGCTCGTCGTGCGGGAAAGCGCCCTTGTGGGTGTGGAACTGCTTTCCGGCTTCGAGCGTGAAGGTGTAGTGGCGTCCCTTGGGGTCGGTGAGCTGGACCTGGTCCCCGACTTTGAAGGGCCCGCGTCGGCGGGCGGCACCGGTCGGTTCGGACATAAGACCACCCTACCGGCTGTTATACGGCCGCCTGTTCACGCGTCGGGCCGGGACATCGCCGAGAGGAAGGCGCGTTCGACGTCCACGGTGGACAGGACGCCGTAGATCTCGCCGGTGGGCTCGACCACCAGGTACTCCGTGGAGGGGGCGGCCCGCAGGGCGTCGAGCAGCTCCTCGCCCGACAGCTCGGCCGAGACGCGCATGCCGGGGGTGAGGTCCTGGGCGAGGCCGCTGACGGCGACCCAGGGGCGGCGGTGCTCGGGGATGTTGACGATCGCGGACTCGCGGACCAGCGCGGTCGCGGCTCCCGCGCCGTCCACGACGACCAGGGCGCGCGCTCCCGCCTCGTTGGCCCGGCGCAGCGCCTCGGACAGCGGGGTGTCGGAGGCGACGGGCACGGCCCTGCGGGTGAGGGTGCGGGCACGCAGTCCCGGCAGCCGCTCGCGCAGCCTGGCCATGCGCAGGCTGTTGCCCGCGCCGGTCCAGATGATGGCGGCCAGGATCGCGGCGAGCAGGGCGTCGGTGAGCGAGTCCGCGCCGCTGCCGTCGCCGTTGTCGCGCAGGCCGCCCGCGTACGACAGCAGGGGCAGGCCGATCAGTACGGCGATGGCCAGGCCCCGGCCGACCCAGGCGGCGGCGACGGTGCCGGTCATCGGCTTGCCGCTGATCTTCCAGACCACGGCGCGCAGCATCCGGCCGCCGTCCAGCGGCAGGCCGGGCAGGAAGTTGAAGATGGCCACGATCAGATTGCTGACCATGAGTCCGGCGAGCAGCACTCCGGGGACGGTGCCGGACTCCACGAACTGCATGCCGCCGAAGAAGACCCCGGCCAGGACCAGCGAGAGCAGCGGGCCGACGAAGGCGAGCACGAATTCGCGGCCCGGTGTCTCCGACTCCTTCTCGATCTCGGAGACGCCGCCGAAGAACTGGAGCTGGATCCGCCGTACGGGGAGCCGGAAGCGGAGCGCGGCGACGGTGTGGGCCAGTTCGTGGATGAGCACGGAGGCGTAGAAGGCGACCGCGAAGAAGAGCGAGACCAGGTAGCGGATGCGGCCCAGCTCGGGCAGCACGGTTTCCAGCTGGCCGCCGAAGACCCAGGTGATCAGGGCGGCGACCAGGAACCAGCTCGGGGCGACGTAGATCGGGACACCGTAGAAGCGGCCCATGAGGATGCCGCCTCCGGGCTCGCGCGGCGGCTTGTCGCTGCCGCCGTCCCGGCCCGGGATGTTGGTGTTCTTGGACGGCGGCCGGCCGCTCTCGCTCACTGGTTCCCCTCGTTCGGATACGGACCCTGAGTCGATCATGCGGGACGACGGGCTCCGCAGCCATGCTATTGCCCCGCTGTTCCGGGCGGGACACCCGCACTGTCGGTGGCAGGCCGTAGGGTCGTCTGCCATGGGCACCAGCACCGAGAGCATCCCGCCGCGACCTCCGTCGTCGCTGTCCCCGTCGCGCGCGGCGGACTTCATGCGCTGCCCGCTGCTGTACCGGCTGCGGGTGATCGACCGGCTGCCCGAGCAGCCGAGCGAGGCGGCCACCCGGGGCACCGTGGTGCACGCCGTGCTCGAACGGCTCTTCGACGCCCCTGCCGCCGAGCGTACGGCCGAGCGGGCCCGGGCGATGGTGCCGGGCGAGTGGCGGAAGCTGCTGGCGGCCCGCCCCGAGCTGGCGTCGCTGTTCCGGGCGGCGGACGACGCGGTGGACGCGGGGGCGCTGGCGCAGTGGCTGGAGAGCGCCGAGCGGCTGGTGGACCGCTGGTTCACCCTGGAGGACCCGACGCGTCTGGAGCCCGCCGAGCGCGAGCTGTACGTGGAGACGGTGCTGGAGTCCGGGCTGACGCTGCGCGGATACGTGGACCGGCTGGACGTGGCACCGGCCAGCGGCGACCTGCGGGTGGTGGATTACAAGACGGGCAAGGCGCCGCGCCCGGAGTACGCGGACGAGCCGCTGTTCCAGATGAAGTTCTACGCGCTGGTGCTGTGGCGGCTGCGCGGTGTGGTGCCGCGCCGCCTCCAGCTCGTCTACCTGGGCAGCGGGGACGTGCTGACGTACGACCCGACCGAGGGCGATCTGCGGGCCACCGAGCGCAAGTTGCAGGCCCTGTGGGAGGCGATCAGGGAGGCGACGGCCAGCGGGGACTGGCGCCCGCGCCGTACGCCGCTGTGCGGCTGGTGCGACCACCAGGCGTTCTGTCCCGAGTTCGGGGGGACTCCCCCGCCCTATCCCCTGGCGGAAATAGCGGGTGCGCTGCCTCTCGTGGGCGAGAATGGCCCGATCTAGCGAAGGCGAAGGAGAACCCGTGGCTATTCGCGTCCTGCTGGTGGACGATCAGCCCCTGTTGCGTACCGGTTTCCGGATGATCCTGGAGGCCGAGGGCGATCTCGTCGTGGTCGGCGAGGCCGGGGACGGCCAGCAGGCCCTGGACCAGGTGCGGGCGTTGCAGCCCGATGTGGTCCTGATGGACATCCGGATGCCCCGGATGGACGGGGTGGAGGCGACCCGGCAGATCACCGGGCCCGACCGGTCGGGCCCGGCCAAGGTGCTGGTGCTGACCACCTTCGACCTCGACGAGTACGTGGTGGAGGCGCTGCGGGCCGGGGCCAGCGGCTTTCTGCTCAAGGACGCGCCCGCCGCCGAGCTGGTGCAGGCGATCCGGGTGGTCGCGGCCGGTGAGGCGATGCTCGCGCCGAGCATCACGCGGCGGCTGCTGGACAAGTACGCGGGCCGGCTGCCGTCCGGTGAGGACGCGGTGCCGCAGCCGCTGCACTCGCTGACCGAGCGCGAGGTCGAGGTGCTGAAGCTGGTGGCCCGCGGGTTGTCGAACGCGGAGATCGCCGCCGAGCTGTTCGTCAGCGAGACGACCGTCAAGACCCATGTCGGCCATGTGCTGACCAAGCTGGCGCTGCGCGACCGCGTCCAGGCGGCGGTCTACGCGTACGAGAGCGGGCTGGTGCGCCCCGGCGCGGGCTGACGTCCCCCGCGGGCGCACGACACGCGCGAAGCGGCCGGCCGCGGTCCCTGAGGTTCGGGACCGCGGCCGGCCGCTTTCGTCGTCGCGCCGTCACCGGACGGCCGGTCTCCGGGTCAGCCGGAGACGCCGCGGCCCAGCTCCCAGAACTGCGTGGTGGTCGAGGAGTTGAGCGCCCACTCGACACCGGTGATGTCGGGGCGCGACGCGATGTACTGCTTGCCCTGCCACAGCGGCAGCATCGGCACGTCCTGCGCGATGAGGTTCTGCGCGGTCGCGAAGTCGGCGCTGGCGGTGGACCGTTCGGCCTGCTTGCGGGTGGCGGGCAGGATCTGGTCCTGGATCTGCTTGTTCTTGTACGGCAGGTTCAGGAAGTTGTCCTTGTCGAAGAACGGCGCGATGTAGTTGTCGGGGTCCGGGAAGTCCGGGAGCCAACTGATCGCGAAGATCTGGTAGGCGCGGGAGGACGCCTTGGACAGGAAGGCGTTCCACTGCTCGCTCTTGGCCGTGACGGTGAACAGGCCGCTGGCGTTGAGCTGCCGGGCGATCTCCTCGGCCTCCGGCTGGTTCATCGTGCCGCCGGTGTCACGGCGGTAGTTGATGGTCAGCTCGACCTTGTCGTCGATGCCCGCGTGGTGCAGCAGCGACTTGGCGTTGCTGACGCTCGGCACCTGGTACTTGTTGAAGAACGAGTTGATGTGACCGGTGATGCCCTGCGGCACGACCGAGTACAGCGGCTCGGCGGTGCGCTTGTAGACGTCACGGGTGATCGCCTGGCGGTCCAGGACCCATGCCATGGCCTGCCGGACCGCGACGTCCTTGAGGTTCGGCGAGTCGGTGTTGAGGAACAGGTAGCGCGCCTCGCCGCCGGGGGCCTCGGTCAGCTTCACGTTCGGGTCGGTGCTCTGGAGCAGGTTGTTGATCTGGTCCGGGTTCAGCGTGCGCGACATCACGTCGATGCTGCCGGCCTTGAGCGCCGCCTCCATCTTCTTGGAGTCGGCGAACAGCTTCAGGTCGACCTTGCTGTTGTTGAGCTTGAGGATGCCGCCGTAGTGCGAGTTCTTGGAGAACACGCCCTGCTTGGCCTGGACGAAGGAGTCCAGCGTGTACGGTCCCGAGCCGACCAGCTTGAAGCCGGTGTACGGCTTGTCCATCTCGTAGACCCGGCTGTCGACGATCGCGGCGGCCGGGGTGGCGAGCTTGGCCGGGAAGGTGGCGTCGGCGGCCTTCAGGTGGAAGATCACGGTCTTGGAGTCGGGCGCCTCGACGGACTTCACGTCCGATATGAGGGACGCCGGGCCGACCTTGTAGTTGATCTTCTGCATGCGCTCGATGGAGAACTTGACGTCCTCCGCCGTGAGGTCGTGGCCGTTGGAGAACTTCTGGCCGTCGCGCATCGTGCAGGTGTACGTCAGCCCGGACGTGTCGTTGTAGTGGCACTCCTTCGCCGCGTCCGGGGTCGGGGTGGTGCTGCCGCGCGGGTAGGTGAGCAGCATCTGGAACGTGTTGTAGAAGATGTTCCAGGTCGCGCTGTCGTAGGAGGTCGCCGGGTCGAGGGGGGCCGGGTTGTCCTTGGTCAGCTCGATACTGTCCGTGGTGCCGACGACGATGGCTTTGCCGCTGTCGCCGCTCCCCCCGCCGGTACCGCCGCACCCAGCGATCAGGGGTGTCATGACGCCCAGCAGGGCGGGCAGCACCAGAAGCTTGCGGTTCATCGTCGTCGTTCTCCTCTTGTTCCCGCTCATGTTCCCTGGGCGCTCGCGGCGTGCTGGTGCAGGTGGCAGGCGACTTGCACGCCGGTCTTCGGAATCAGGTTGAGGCGCGGATCGCGTGGCGGGGCGAACTCCACCACGACCCGGCCGCTTTCGGCACGCATCGTGACCACTCCGCGCCAGAAGGGCTCACGCGGTTCGGCCGCCGATGCTTCCTCGCGCAGACGCCGGAGGTATTCCAGCACATCCTCGGCCGTGTGGCTTCTTCCGGGGGCGATCGATACGCGGCCGAGCCCTGGAGCGGACAGTGATTCGAGGTCCGCGAACAGCGCCTTCTCCGCGGTGCTGTCCTGCGGGGGCAGCTCCAGCCAGCGGCGTTCCAGCAGGGCGCGCAGGTCGCGGGCCTCCCAGCCGCACTCGGCGACCGCGACCGGGCAGCGCGGGTGAAAGGCGCAGCCCAGGGGCGGTGCGGCGGCGTCCGGGATCTCGCCGCGCGGCAGTTCGCGCTCCACGGCCAGCCGCGGGTCGGGCTCCGGGATGGCCGCGAGCAGGGCCTTGGTGTAGGGGTGCTGCGGGTCGGCGAAGACCTGTGCGGTCGGGCCGTACTCGACTATCCGGCCGAGATACATGATGGCGATGGTGTCACAGAAGAACTTCGCGCTCGCCAGGTCGTGGGTGACGTAGACGTACGTGAGGTCCAGGTCGCGCTTGAGGTCCAGCATGAGCTGGAGGATCTTGGCGCGGACGCTCATGTCGAGCATCGAGATGGGTTCGTCGGCGACCAGCAGTTCCGGCTCGGCGATGATCGCGCGGGCCAGTACGGCGCGCTGCTTCTGGCCGCCGGACAGGTCGGCGGGGAACTTGGAGAGGTAGCGCTCGGGCGGGGTGAGGCCGACGCGCTCCAGCGCGTCGGTGACCCTGGCGTCGTACTCCTGCTCGCTGTCGACGAGTCGGTGGATGCGCAGCGGGTGGCCGACAGCCGTGCGGATGTCCATCGCCGGGTTGAGGGAGGCGTGCGGGTCCTGGAAGACCATCTGGAGCTTGCGGCGCAGGGGGCGCAGCGCGCGTTCGCCGAGGCCGCCCATCTCCTGGCCGCGGTAGCGGATGGAGCCGCCGGTGGCCTTGTTCAGGCCGATCAGGGTGCGGCCGAGGGTGGTCTTGCCCGAGCCGGACTCGCCGACCAGGCCGAGCACCTCGCCCTTGCGCAGGGTGAGGCTCACGCCGTCGACGGCCTTGACCGCGCCGGCCGCCCGGCCGCCGAAGCGTCCCAGCAGGCTGCCGCGCAGGCCGAAGTGGACTTCGAGGTCGTCGACCTCGACGAGCGCCTCCGCGCCGTCCCCGGCGGCGCCGCCGGAGGGCATCACATCAGGCTTCGTCAGCAACGCTGATCTCCTTCACCGCGGCGAGCGGCTCGCGCCCGCCCGTTCCCAACTCGTCGGCCAGCGAGGGATCGGCCTCGATGGCCTGGTGCCAGCAGGCGCTGCGCACGCCGGAGGGCAGCGTCACCTCGGGCGGCTCCGCCGTCGCGCATCCCGCCATCGCCACCGGACAGCGCGGATGGAACCGGCAGCCATCCGGCGGTCGCACCAGATCCGGCGGACTGCCGGGGATGTAGTGCAGTCCCGTGGTGGACAGGGAGATGGTCGAGCGGAGCAGTTCCTTGGTGTACGGGTGCTGCGGGTCGGCGAACACCGCGCGGGCATCGCCCTGTTCGACGATGTGGCCGGCGTACATCACCGCGACGCGGTCGCACGCTTCGGCGACGATACCGAGATTGTGCGTGATCAGCACCAGTGAGGTGTCGAAGTTCTTCCTGAGGTCGGCGAGGATCTTGATGATCTGCGCCTCGACCAGGACGTCGAGGGCCGTGGTGGGCTCGTCGGCGACGATGAACGCGGGCCGCAGCACCAGCGCGAGCGCGATCATGATGCGCTGCCGCATGCCGCCGGAGAACTCGTGCGGGTAGTTCTCGTAGCGGCTCTCGGGGATGCCCATGCCGCGCAGCGCCTCCAGGGCGCGCGCCTTCACCTCGCGCTTGGGGAGGTCCTTGTGGTGGGTGCGCAGGGCCTCCTCGAAGTGCTGGGAGATCCGCATGAGGGGGTTGAGCCGGGTCATCGGCTCCTGGAAGATCAGGCCGAGTTCCGGGCCGCGCAGCTTCTGGATCTCGCGGTCGGACAGTTCGGTGAGGTTGCGGCCCGCGCCGCCCTCGCTGTTCAGCACGACCTCGCCGTCGACCGCGGCGGCGGCCGGGGTGAGGCCGAGGACGCCGCGGCCGAGGGTGGACTTGCCGCAGCCGGACTCGCCGACCAGGCCGAGGGTCTCGCCGGGGCGTACGTCGAAGCTGACGCCGTCCACGGCGCGGACCGGGCCGCGGTCGGTGCCGTACCAGACGCGCAGGTCGCGTACGGACAGGACGGGTCCGGCCGGTGCGGGCCCGGCGGGGACGGGTTCGGTCACGGTGGTCACTTGGCGGCCGTCCCTTCGGGGGTGATGACGGTGCGGCGGCGGGTGTGCGGCGGGAGCAGCACCTTGGAGATCCGGCGGCGGCGCATGGTCGGGTTGAGGACGTCGTTGAGTCCCTCGCCGAGCAGGGTGAAGCCGAGGATCGCGATGACCATGGCCAGGCCCGGGTAGAGGCAGGTCCACCACATGCCCGCGTTGACGTCGTCGATGGCGCGGGAGAGGTCGTAGCCCCACTCGGCGGCGTCGGTGGGCTGGATGCCCAGGCCCAGGAAGCCGAGGCCGGCCAGGGTGGCGATGGCGTCGGCGGCGTTCATCGTGGTGATGACGGGCACCGACTGGATGACGTTGCCGAAGAGGTACTTGCGGATGACGACGGACGGTTTGGCGCCCATCGCGCGGGCGGCCTCGACGAAGGTCGCCTCGCGGGCGGAGAGCGCGGAGGCGCGGACCACCCGGAAGTACTGCGGGATGTAGACCACGGTGATCGACAGGGCGGCGGTGATGATGCTGCCGCCCGCGATCCCGGCGAAGACGAATCCGGCGACGATCGCCAGCAGCAGGTAGGGGAACGCGAAGAGCGCGTCCATCACGAGCACCAGGATGCGGTCGAGCCAGCCGCCGAAGTAGCCGGAGAGCAGGCCCAGCAGGACGCCGATGATCAGCGAGAACACCACGGCGAGCACCATCACCTCCAGCGCGGTGCGGGCGCCGTAGATGGTGCGCGAGAGCACGTCGAGGCTCTGCACGGTGGTGCCGAACCAGTGGTCGCCGTCGGGCGCGCCCTGCTTGGGGAAGCGGGTGCCGCCGGACTGGTACGTGTCGAAGTCGTACGGCGCGATCAGCGGGCCGAAGACGGCCATGATCACGAAGAGCGCGGAGATCAGGGCGCCGGTCCAGAGCATGAACCGCGGTACGCCGCGGGCCTCGCGGATCGCCGCCCAGATCCGCCGCAGGCCGCCGAAGCGGGTCGACCTGGGGGCGGGCAGCTGTGCCTGCGGGGCCTCGGTGGCCGGGCCGGGGGGCATGGGGGTTGTCTGGGCCATCAGTACCGCACCCTCGGGTCGATCAGCGCGTTCACGAAGTCGATCAGCATGCTGATCACGACGACGACCAGGGCGAAGACGGTGACGATGCCCTGGACGGCGACGTAGTCGCGCTGGTTGATGTAGTCGATCAACTGGCGGCCGATGCCGGGCCAGTTGAAGATCTGTTCGGTGAGCACCGCGCCGCCGAGCAGCATGGCGACCTGGAGGCCGAGGACCGTGATCACCGGCACCAGGGCGTTGCGGAAGCCGTGCCGCGCCACGACGTGGCGTTCCTTGACGCCGCGGGCGCGGGCGGCCTCGATGTAGTCGCCCTGGAGCGACTGAATGAGGTTGATCCTGATCATCCGGATGAAGACGCCGACCACGAGCAGGCCGAGGCAGACCGACGGCAGGATCAGGTGCTGGGTGATGTCGCCGACCGCGTCCCAGTCGCCGGCCAGTACCGCGTCCACGATGAGGATGTGCGTCTGGGTGGGCACGTTGAGCTGCACCAGCGGGGAGGCCTGGCCGGAGGTGGAGCCGAAGGCGAGCATCAGCAGCGGCGCGGTGACGAAGACGGGCGCGGCGTAGCTGACGGTGCTGAAGAGCCGGCTGGTGACGTCGACCGCGCGGTCCCGGTAGCGGCCGGCGAGCAGGCCGACGGGGATGCCGATGACGGCGGCGAAGACCAGGCCGCCCGCGGTGAGGGTGAGGGTGGCGCCGCCGTTCTCGACGATGATGTCCCGCACGCTGCGGCGATCGGAGAACGTGGTGCCGAAGTTCAGGGTGCCGACGGACTTCAGGTAGTCCCAGAACTGCTGGTAGATGGGGGCGTCGAAGCCCGCCGCGTGGCGTCTGGCGGCGAGTTCGGCCGCGCTCAGCTTGCCGCCCTGCGAGGCCGAGATGGGGTCGCCCGGCGCCACCCGCATCATGACGAAGACCAGGACCAGCAGGATGAGGACCATGGGCACGGCGAGCGCGATCCTGGTGAGGACGTAGCGGCGCAGCGACCCGGACTGCTTGCTCGTGTTGCTCAACTGAGTGTGTCTTTCTTCAGGAACAGAACAGGCTCAGGTACGGGCTGGGGTGCGGGCTGGGGAACAGCCGCGGCGGGCGGGGGGGGGGGGGGGGGGCCCCCCCCCCCCCCCCCCCCCCCCCCGGGGGCGCCCCCCCCCCCAAAACACAAAAAACGGGGGGGCGCCCCGACGGGGCC